>NZ_CP038152.1:0-681938 GCF_004524855.1 Paraburkholderia pallida
GTGAAATCGATCGATCAGTTGCCGCTCGCCGGCGTTCGCGTGGCGCTTTCGCCGGTCGCCGCGATGACGGATTGGCTGATGTCCGGCGAGGCGCCGGGGGGATTCACCGTGGACCAGGACGCCGAGTTGCGCTCGAGTGGCGAAGGCGGCGCCACGGTGCGATACGTCGGCCACGCGCTCGAAGCGAACGACATGCGCCGGCACATCGAAGCCGGCAAACAATGCATGCGCCTCGCGATGACCTGGGACGACCGGATCTCCTTCGTACTGACGCCGTCGCTGACAATCAAGCGTGTCACACCGCTCGACGTGATCAAGGAGGCGGCGGATCCCACTGCGCAAAACGACGACGAACGCTTCGAGTCAGATGTCACGCTGATGACGGGTGAATTGGGGCGGATGTTGACCAATCTTGTCGATATTTTGGGCGGCGATCAACACGACGCGACGCATCAGGCGGCAGCAGCCTGAACTCAGTCGGCTGTCGAGGATCATCGCCCCGCGCCGGTGCGGGCGCTACGTCAGCTTCCAAATTGGAACGGCCATTCCAGCGGCCGTCTCGGCAGAAAATCCTCGGCCATTGCGGTTGTTCAGATATAGGCTACGGCGACGCCGCTACGATTGTTTTCCCGACATTCGCAACCCGGTGTCCGCGTATGTCACGTCAATCTCGGTTTGTCGAACGGAATCGGACAAGCGAAAGCACTCGCGCGATTGAGAGCATTAGCGCGCTCGCTTCGGCAGTAACCGAACCCGGAAGTCCAGTCAAACTGGTGAGCCCTGCTTTTGGGTCCGTCAAGCGGGGTTAAGTAGACGCGAAAGCAGAGCAGCCAAAAAAACCAGTTCATTTCTGGATGTTGCCCTCGCAATCCTCCCAGTACCGAAGCGGGTCGCGGTGTTCCGGATAGCGTAGGCTGAGCCACTTTGACAGCCTCGTCCAATCTGGATGATTGACACCTGTTTGAGCGGACCAGATCGACGACCTCTCAAGAATCTGACCGTTGCCGCGATCGCGGACCAGCAAGCTGCCCAGTCCGTTTGAACTGTTCGCCTGCGACTCAACCAGATACCTTGGCAGAATCCTGAGCTCAGCATCCTCGGCCCACCCGTATAAGGCGCGGACAACGCCGGAGGGATCCCGCAACTCGATGGGTCCGCTTTTCGGGCGAACGGCCGTCCATCCTTCAGGGAACTCGGTGACAACCTCGTTTTTACCTTCCCTCACCCATTTCACGTGCCACGCCTGCTCTATCGCCTCGCGCATGCGAGCCACCGACTCGTAACAAGCAGGCAATTCGATCGCCATCGGAAGAGTAATGAGGTTGTCTTTCCAGAGTTTGGTTTCGTCGTCGACGCGCTTGACCACGTCGAACACCCCTGCCTCAAATGGGTTCACGGGCCGGCTCGATACGCTCACTTTCCCTGCGGGCAATCCCTCGAAAAGGCGCTCAGCATCATGCCGGGTAAGTTTCGTCCTTCCTTTTTTCATTTTGTCTCTCTGCAGCAAGGTTGTCGCTAACGCCAGGGCCCTAACGACCGGAATCAGGCGCAACGTCCTTTCAGGCGCTTGAATGTGCTCGAGATTGTATTCTGCGCCATTCGCATGTTATTCGCTTGCGAGGCGACGTTGGCCGGCCGGTGCCGCCATCCCTGCCGCAGGCTCGCGGATTGATCGATCCAAACCATTGCCGACGATCTGTACGGCAACGTCGACTGCCCGCTAGTGGCCGACCTTTGCCCAATTCAGTTGGCGGCAGTCGATCCATAAGCGACCATTGCGCTGCCACTGAACTCGCGGCTCTCGCTCCGACAACAGCCGCTCATCCCTCATCGCCGTTACGCTTCTGCTACCTGATTGACTGCTTGCCAAAGGTCTACGCGAGAAACCCGGCTGGGCACTAGACGGCCGCTTCAGCATGGCCGCCCGGCAGCTCCCGGTCAGTACCGCTTTTTCGGCGGCAACGATCGTTTGATCTGCTTGCGCAGGCGTGCCACTGCGGCAGCCTTTTTGCGTTTGCGTTCTGCGGTAGGTTTTTCATAGGCTGTCCGGGTACGAAGCTCCGGAATCAAGCCGGTGCGCTCGATCGCGCGGCGGAACCGGCGTAATGCAACTTCCACGGGCTCGTCGGGTTTCAGAATTACGGTAGTCAAATTTTTCCTTTGTTGAGATCCGGCAGTGTGAATGGTGATGTGGATGCCATTATCGGCGTGGTCGATGCACGGACCATTTACAGGGGAAGTCATGGACGCCGCCCTGTCCGGGCGGCGAATACGCGAGGGGATTGGCCGGACGCGGCGACTGGCAATACCGGTCCGAGGCGAGACGGGGCGTGCGGTCCAGCGAGCACTGTCATCGCTGGCCTATCAATGAAACGGAGATTCGCGACTAACCAACACGCGTCTTTTCGGTGCTGTGCGAAGCGGACTAGTCCTGCATTCTAACCGAAGGCCGCCATCTGCCCCGCCACTATAGGCGGGGCCAGAAGGAAGGGGTGTTGTCAGCCATGCGTGCCTACGAAGCGCAGTTCGGGATCCCGCGTGATGTTTGGGCGCGCTTTGTTGCACCCGCCCTGGTGCCTCAGATGCGTTGGGTGTTTCGAACCGTGGCGTCGTCTTTAACCGCGCGTGTCGACCCAGTTGCGTGCCCAGTGGGTCGAGTGCTGCAACGCCTGCTCTTCACTCTTGAAGTAATCGAGCGAATAGAACCAGTAGCAGCCTTCGGCTCGCGCGCTATCGATGCGTTCGAGCAGCAGGTTGGATGAAAAGCTACCGTCGGGCAAACGATGCGTCGAGGGTTGGACGGCATAGCCGTTATATTGTTGAATTTGTTTGTTCTGCATTTTAATTTTAATGATATTTGAGTGCACACGTGTCGTGTGAATAGTGCACGGGCGCGCCAATTCAAAGCCATTCGAGCCGAATTCTGAAGCAGTCGAAAAGCGAAAAATGGTGTTGAAGCATGAAGGGAGAATGACGCGCAACGAGGCGTATGGCGCTTGGCAAGCTGCTCAATAAACAGATGCCAACCAGGAGCGATCGCGCCAACTGAGGGAGACAAAGCTCCGCGAGGGTGTCGCTGCAACCCGGCATCCGTCGCGGGAGGCCGGGCCCTTCAACTTTACATCGGCTTGATGTTAGCCGCTTGCAGCCCCTTCGGGCCTTGCTTCGTTTCGAAGCTCACCTTCTGATTTTCAGCCAGCGTCTTAAAGCCGTCGCCCCTGATTTCGGAGAAATGAGCGAACAGGTCGTCGCCGCCCTTGTCCGGGGTGATGAAGCCAAAGCCTTTGCTGTCGTTGAACCACTTGACGGTGCCGGTATCCATGAAGAATCCTTGAAGAAAAATACGAAGACTTGCTCTATTAAAGAGTGTGGGAAGCTTCAAGGAGGGAGAGGACAACGAATACCGCAGAGGAGCGAGCAATTGATGAACAGCAATGAACTTCTTGAACTTCGAACGGCACAGTACCCGCGGGGTGGACCAGCGTCAATACTTATCTTGTAACTGTTTCACCAGGCGGCATATTCTGCAGGCGAAGCGATGCGGCCGTGCCCCCTTGCCTGGCATGACGCGCAGGTTAGAGCGGTGGCAGCCAGGCACAAGCCTGGGGCGGCACCGCACCTTGTGCGACGGGATCGAACAGACGGAGCTGCGCACCGCCCCCCTAAATTTGTATCCGATCAGAGAATTGACTGGCCGTTTCCAAGGGCGCAGCCGACGCCGGATTGACTGGGCTGCGTTCCAGTTGAAGGGTGCCTCCTGGCCGAACCCGGGAATAGGAGGTCGATCATGCGAGTTTCGGAGGCGCCGCGACCTTGAACTTCGGTAGTCGACCCGCAACGGACCTTCAGATTCATGACATCGAGTGGCCGAAGCTGAAACTTGTGCGGGCTTTTGCCGTATCCACTGGCTCGGCGTAGCATCTCATTAGTCAAATCGATCCCTCCTCGCTCATGCGGACGCTTATTGTGGATGACGACCCCCCGATCATCGTTGCATCGAGGCATATATTGCGCGTGAAAGATTTCAGGGTCGCGACCGCTGGAGACGCTGAAGCGGGTCTGGCTACCGCGAACGATCTACTCCCGGCCCTGTGTCTGCACACTGGATCACTGCGCATTACAGCTCTGGTTCGGCTTCTCGACGCTCATGGCGTCGAGTATCGATCGGATTCTTGCCCCGATCAGTGTCTTGGCGTCGCCGGTAATATCGTCAATAAGCGTCTTCACGGTGGGAACATCATGAGTCAAGCCGGCAACCATGCCGCATGAATGCAAGCCGAACCGCCCATGCCGGCGAATAACCCACTTTATACTTGGTTACGGGCGTCTGCTGGCAATCACGATCCGCGCGGGCGGGAGGTTGGCCCAGACGAGGGATGTCCCCGAGGTAACGAGACCTGTGTGTCCGATCGCATTGGGACCTGGCGGACGGAGGTCGTAAGTGAACTGAATCATGACGCCTTGTATGCCTAGCAACTGGTGCCATTGATCGACGATGGCAATCACGTCTCGCTGTGGCAGCGAGCGCAACGGCAGGCACGAAACGATGGCGTCGACTCGGGCATCGGACGGCAACAGCCTCGCGAGCCGTGCCGCGTCGCCATGGACGATAGCGACACCCGGAAAACGCATCTGCAAATGTCGCACGAAAGCCGGTGAGCGCTCGATCACCACGAGGCGCTCCCGTGCAACGCCTTGATCGAGCAGGGCCTGCGTCACCGCGCCCGTTCCACCGGCGAGCTCGATCACCAATCCTTCGCCCGCCGGCACTGCGGTCGCCACTCGGCGCGCGAGGTGCGGTGAACTGGGGCAGAGTGCCCCGACTGTAGCGGGGCGGCCGAACCACTCCCGGAGAAATAGCGCAGGGGTGCGCCAGGTGCTTGGCCGGATCACGGAATGACCTTGATCAGTTTCACGTTCAAGTTCGACGATTCGAGCAGTTCCTTGTCGTACTCGCCAGTCAATGGGTTGAATATCTCGGGTTGTGCGGCCGTAATCGCACCGGAGCCCGTGGATTCAGCGAGCGCCGAATGAGCGGAAGCTGCGAGCGCGATGTTCGTCTCTTTCATGGAAATCTCCATTGATGAACAGGTCGTGCCGGGACTGCGTCTAGGGAAATGATTTAGGCATTGAAAGCTGAAGGGTGGGTGAAGGCTCTCGTGGGCCGGACATACAATTGCTCTGGGCTGGCCGGTCCAGCAATCTTCATTCCCGGTTCGTCGGGGAGCCGGCGAAGCACTGTGAACTGTGGCTCAAGAGCCGAGATAGATACTGCAGAAGCTGACAGGTCCGACGCAGTTCGACGCATCGGGGGCAGACATCTCCTGTTTGATGTCGCCGGCAACGCTTGATGTCTGCCGTAGACGAGCGCGTGCAAAATGTATGGTCCACCCCATTTTTGCAACCTTGATCTTCGATGGCGTTGGTTTGCCTAAATCTATTCGGCGTCTTTATGAGGGACTGCTTCCGGCGCCACGATGAAATTCGCGCCTGACGATCCTTAACAGTTGGTCGGCTCCGGAAAGCCTCTTTTGCACGCAGGTTCTTCGTCAGGCCGGTGTGCCGTTCACATCATCACACTTCAACGGTCGCAAAACCAGTGGGTGTACTTCGATAAAGCGTTGTTCAGGATCGAGGGCTATATTGTTCGTGAATCGGAATTGACATCCATACACCCTTGGTCCTCTCCATCCCGTACGTAGAGATCGGCTTGAAATGCTGCGTTCGGAAAACGATTGTAGCCGTGACAACGAAGGCTAGTAGCGCACTACGGAAAACAGAGAAAAAACCGGGGGCATTTAATTGGCACAACGGATTTCTATGGCGCAGCACGCAGACAAGAGTGAGGCTGAGGTGAGGGTCAGTGGATTTCCTCAGACTCGCTCCGCGGTTTCTTTCTGGCTGCGGAAAAGCTCCGGTGGCCAAGCGTCGGCGCTTGGTGGCTACTCCGCTTCCGCCTTGTTGCCGAGATATGCAGTGAGCAGCGGACCGACCTTTGTAGGCCAGCTCAGCCAGCGGTCACGCACCGCCGCTCCAAAGCAAAAAACCCGCTTGCTTTCGCTGAGCGGGTTTCGATATTGGTTGCGGGGGTAGGATTTGAACCTACGACCTTCGGGTTATGAGCCCGACGAGCTGCCAGACTGCTCCACCCCGCGGCGCGAATTGTACTTGCACGTCTGCATCACGTCAAACGAAGCCATCGGTCGATAACGCGCGACGCCTGATCGTTTGTCGCACACGTCAACGGGCGCCATGTCGTCGATGCTTCCGCCGCAAGAAAAAAGGCTCGGACCTTTCCGCGTTGGAGAGCTGCCCTTCAACGAGGCTGCAGCGCAGCAGGGCGCATGATGGCGGGCTGCACTTGTCCTGAATCAGCGTGGTGGTCTGTGCGGCTTTAGTCACTGGTCACCCGAACAGGAGCGTGCAGTAGCGCGGAAATAATTATTCTAAATACTCTTGACGGGAGGTTCGCGGGCTTGCATAATTCGCCTCCCTTCTGATGAGGGGCGCGAAAAAACAGCGAAATTAAGCGATGTTTTTAAGCGATCGATCTTTAAAAATTTACAGCCGATGAGTGTGGGCGCTTGATGAGTTTCAGCGGCCTGACTGGTTCTTCTGAGCCGGACAGGAGTAGCGAAAGTATCAAGAGTCTCACACTAAAGTAAGTCAGGTTTTTGAATTTATTCAAATTCCTGTCAGCTTTGAGTGAGCGACCGGTTCTTAACCGAACCGAAAACAGTAACAGGTTTAAACTGAAGAGTTTGATCCTGGCTCAGATTGAACGCTGGCGGCATGCCTTACACATGCAAGTCGAACGGCAGCACGGGTGCTTGCACCTGGTGGCGAGTGGCGAACGGGTGAGTAATACATCGGAACGTGTCCTGTAGTGGGGGATAGCCCGGCGAAAGCCGGATTAATACCGCATACGATCTACGGATGAAAGCGGGGGATCGAAAGACCTCGCGCTATAGGGGCGGCCGATGGCGGATTAGCTAGTTGGTGGGGTAAAGGCCTACCAAGGCGACGATCCGTAGCTGGTCTGAGAGGACGACCAGCCACACTGGGACTGAGACACGGCCCAGACTCCTACGGGAGGCAGCAGTGGGGAATTTTGGACAATGGGGGAAACCCTGATCCAGCAATGCCGCGTGTGTGAAGAAGGCCTTCGGGTTGTAAAGCACTTTTGTCCGGAAAGAAATCCTCTTCGTTAATACCGAGGGGGGATGACGGTACCGGAAGAATAAGCACCGGCTAACTACGTGCCAGCAGCCGCGGTAATACGTAGGGTGCGAGCGTTAATCGGAATTACTGGGCGTAAAGCGTGCGCAGGCGGTGATGTAAGCCCGTCTGGAGCAACTGACGACCGACAGTCTTGCGGTATTCGCGCGTGTGCGTGCGCTGTTCGAGCAGTTGACGGATATGCGTGCTACAGGCAAGGCACGTTCTGCGGCCGTTGCGCGAGTGCGCCCGGAGATCCGGCGTGAACTGGCGCGGATCCGGTTTACGGCCAGAACCATTGATCGCCTGTGTGTCAGTGTGCACGAACAGATCACGGAGGTTCGTTCGATCGAGCGCAGCATCCTGGAGATCGCCGTCGACCGTTGCGCCATGCCACGCGAGTCGTTTATCGAGTCGTTCCCGGGCCAGGAGACTGACCTTGAATGGACCCGCCGCGTGGTGGCGACTTCGCCGCAGATTGGCGCGGCGCTCGAGCGACACCTGCCGGCTATTCAGGCCGGACAGCAGAAACTCGCCAACATTGAGGCCCGGGTCTCGCTGCCGCTGCAGCAACTCAAGGAGATTAACCGCAAGATGAGTGCTGCGGAGTCGAGAATGCGGCAGGCCAAGCGGGAGCTGATCGAAGCGAATCTTCGTCTTGTTATCTCAATTGCCAAGAAATACGTGAACCGCGGCATGCCGTTCCTGGATCTGATCCAGGAAGGCAATATCGGCCTGATGAAGGCGGTGGACAAGTTCGAATACCGGCGCGGCTGGAAGTTTTCGACGTACGCCACCTGGTGGGTCCGGCAGGCTGTCACGCGTGCGCTTGCCGATCAGGCCCGAACCATTCGTGTGCCGGTGCACATGATCGAGGCGATCAATAAGCTGAACCGCGTTTCGCGTGAAATCCTGCAACAGACGGGACAGGAGGCGCACCCCGCCGTCCTCGCCGAGCGTATGGAGATATCAGAGGAAAAAGTGCGCAGTATGCTCAGAATTGCGAAGCAACCGGTGTCGCTCGAGACTCCTGTGGGCGACGATGCCGACGCGACGCTCGGCGACATGATTGAAGATGTCTCTGCGAGTTCACCGGCTGAGGCAGCCATTCACACGAACATGCGTGCCGCGATCGATGAGGCGCTCAACGGATTGTCGCCACGGGAGGCCAAGGTCCTGCGGTTGCGGTTCGGGCTCGATACGACCTCCGAGCACACGCTTGGAGAGGTCGGCGAGCAGTTTGGCGTGACTCGTGAGCGAATCCGTCAGATCGAGATCAAAGCGATGCGCACGCTGAAGGAGCCCATTCGCGCTGACAGGTTGAGGCCGTTTGTCGAGCGCTGAGCAAAAGCGTGGCACGCCCCTGTCGACGCCCGACTCCCGACCTTCCGGGCGGGTTATCCAAAGGACAGATGCCAGTCTGGCCTCAGCTGTAACGATCCCGACCACCACAAGGCCAAGAGGCCCCTCGCCAGGGAGGCTGGCGCCCGGATAGCCAGCGCACCGGAGAGACTCACTGCGCCCCGTTGACTGTTGTGGCGGCAAGTGAGTCCGCGAGTCCTGTTGCCAACGAGTCGGCGGCCCTTGGATAGACGCCCGGGCACATCGACAGCGGCCTCAGGATTGATCTTGGATTCCGCAAACAGGGGTGGGGCATTACGCTGGAGCGAAAACAACAGCGCCTCGATCTTCGAAATGGGTCACGCTGCGCACGAAACGATATACCTGCCCGGCGATTTCCATCTGGTTCCGCCCGGTTCGGGTAAGTTGAAGGATTTCTTCAGCGACCAATGCGGTGATTGTTCCTTGAAAAATCAGCGAGCTTTGGGACTTGGCCGCGTTACCGATATACATGGCGCACGAGCCATTGCATTCCTGCATCATGATCACACTCTCTCCCGCGTTCAGGGAGAGCTCAAGATATTCGGCCAGACTTAGCAGTGACTCATGCATCGCCATGGTGACACGCGGAGAAAGGGGGGGCGGGACCAGAGGGCAGACGGCGAATGTTCGGGAGTACCGCCAGAGCCTCAATCGTCTGACATCATGTGCTGTTCCGGGTTTGCCTCATAGCGAGGCGAGCAGGTCGAGTTGGCGCTGTGTTTCGTTTCCGGTAGTCAGCGAATACATGCACGGTCGTTTTCGTTCTTCGATCGAGAATTCATGCGTTCGCGCGAACACCGCCCATTCCTGGCTTGCACCCTCAAGTGGCTGTGGCATGCCGCGCCTGCGGGCAAATGACAGGAGCAGGCTGCTTGCGTCCCGACGAATCACATCGCGATCGCTGTCGAGCACGTAACATTCATGTCCGGCCCGCAATACGAGGAAACAGGGAGTCGGTCGCAGCACTTCCGCCGTGACCGGTATCGAGCCTGCAGGTGGCGTCACGGATACCTCTTTCAGAGTGCTGTCCCCGGCGGTAATCCCGGCGGACTGTCTGTCGTTCGCAGGGAGGGTTGCCGGTGTTTGGCTCGACACAAGCCGCAAAGTTTTTCCAGCCATGGCTCGGTCCAGTCAGTAGCATACCCGATCGCGTCTCCGCAAAGACCGAAAGCCGCAAGGTCGCCAATGAGGTGGATGAATTCGATGCCGTCCTGCGGAGTGCTGTTGTTGACAGACGAATCACTTCATTGCGAGTGCGGCTGGCGCGATGTGATTGACCGATGGGTCTCCAGCAGGTCACGAATCACGTCAACGAGACGCGCAATCGGCGTGGGCTTCCTTAAGAAGACGTCCCACAACCGTTCCCCCGGAGGAGGTGGCTGCGCAGCCGAGAGCATGACGACAGGAATGGCGGCTGTTGCCGAGGCGGCCTTCAACCACCGGCATAGCGCGACGCCATCCACCCCTGGCATCATCCAGTCGGTCACGATGAGGTCGGGGCGGTCGGCTGCCGTGACGGACTCGGCGGCTATCCCGTTGAGCACAGTCAGCACACGATAGCCTTCCGCTTCCAGAAGTATCTGAAGCGGGCGCAGGGTTTTCGCGTCATCGTCAACGAGCAGAATCGTAGCCACGGCGACCTCAGGTGGTGCCGGAGGTAACTAACTTTCTGGAGCAATGGACGTTCCCGCGTGACGCGGGCAATCGCGGCCAACCGCATGGGTTGGAGACTAGCCGCTGGTAACATTGCTGACCCGCGGCGTTCAAATTTCGGGTTGGCCGGAGCGGAAACGGCGCTGGGTGGCGATACGGCTCAATTCCTGAGAAACCTGCTTGCGACCGGGGCATCCCTTATCAAACCGTGACTAGCGACGTCCGCTGCGGCCCCAGACATAGCGCACCCATCGCTGCCACCGGCTTTGCGGCGGAGCGGGTGAGTTGTGCACAGTCTGCGCTTCGCGGTCGCGCTCGACGCTCTTCTGCACCTGTTCGTGGATCTGCCGCAGCGTCATACCGCCGGGGCCTATCAGTTTGTCGGGATCGGACCCCGGATCGCGATCGGGGTTGTTTGTCATGGGAGTCGCTCGCTCCTGATGAGGCGACTTGATCATGATACAGATGCCCAGTCGCAGCAAGCATGTGGAAGCAGGTCGCTGACCGGAGCGTAGTCCGCAGTGGTGTCGGCGAGCCATGAGCACCTCGATTTGCTGCTCGCCATTCATGATCGCCTGCTCTGAAGGGGCTCATGACATGATGCACCAGACGGGGCACTTCGCGCGATCGGCATAGTTCCGTCTTCGTGCTGCGAACACGGCGCGCAGGCCCGTTTTGCGTGGTGGCCGGCTGCTGATCCGCCGGAGACAGTCGAGCCGTAATGTCAAAATGCGAACGGCGAACATTCTGGTGGGCGAGCGGGATGTGAATCACGTTGGCGGGTGCAGTCAGTTGCGCAGGGGAGCGTCGCTCCGGCACAAAATTGAATGAGTCTTATCGACGGCGGATTCAACCGGTCGATGCAACACACTACAACCTGCGTGAGCAGCGGAGGTGTTGCGAATGAAACAGCGACCGAGGATCTATTACTCCGAGAGCCAGCGAAGACTGATGTGGGAGCGCTGGCGCAAAGGCGAAACGATCCATCAGATTGCAAAACTGTTTGATCGGGGCCACTCTTCGATACAGCGGATACTTTCGGAGACCGGCGGCATCCAGCCACCGCAGAGGCACCGTGCGCGACAAGCATTGACGCTCGCGGAGCGCGAGGAAATTTCCCGTTCTTTGGTCTCCGGATTATCGATCCGGGCGATAGCGGCAAGGCTGGGGCGGGCTCCTTCCACAGTAAGCCGCGAGTTACTGAGCAACGGAGTTCACCAATTGTTCTTGCACATCGCTTGCACAAAGCGCCCTTCGTCGGTCAGGAGTATCGACCGGGTACGCTTGACCAGGTACCCGGCCATATCAAAGAAGTCCGTGAAGTCTTCGCTTAATTGACGTAAGGAACGGGCAAGCCGTTTCGAATGACATACACGGTTGTCGGCGCGCCTTTTAGATTCCCTTCGGCATCAAAGGAGTACGTGCCGGCTATCCCCTTGTAGTGTTCGTTCGCCAGCTGTGCGATCAGTTTGCTTTTGTCACTCGTCGTCGCTGCCTTCGTCATGACGTCGGCCAACATTTTGACGCCGTCGTAGTAGTTGACCGCATAGACTTGCATGTCCGTATGGTAGGTGTCCTTGTACTTCTTGATGAATTGCCTGCCTTCCTCAGTCTGGTCTAGGGCGGTCCCGCCTTGGGAACAGTAAACAATCGAGGCCGCGTCACCTGCCACTTTCCCCATGTCGGCTGTACAGATGGCGTCTCCTCCAAGTAACTTCGCTTTCAGACCGCGCTGCCGCATCTGTTTAACCATCGGCGCAGCTTGAGAGGCGTAGCCGCCGAAGAAAATCACATCGGGGTTCTTCGCTTTGAGCGCCGTGAGGATGCCAAGGAAATCGGTTGCCTGGCCGTTGGTGAATTGCTTGTCGACGATTTTCAGGCCGTTTGCCTTGGCCGATTCCTCAAACTGTTCCGCGATACCCTGCCCATATGCAGAACGGTCGTCGATGATGGCAACCGTTTTGGCTTTCAACGCCCTGGCTGCAAAGTCCCCCATCGTCCCACCGAGTTGGGCGTCACTGGCGCCAATCCGGAAGATGTTCTTGAAGCCTTGCTGGGTAATCGCCGGGTTTGAGGCGACAGGCAGGAGAGGAATCCCAGCATTGTTGTAGACGCGTGACGCAGGAATCGCCACGCCCGAGTTGTATGGCCCCAGGACGGCGACGACGTTGCGGTCGACGAGGTTCTGCGCAACCTGAACGCCGGTTTTGGGGTCCGCCTGGTCGTCTTCCGACTCCAGCTTGAAAGTCACCTTCTTGCCGGCTATCAGCACCCCTTGTTTATTCAGTTCGTCGACAGCCATCTGCGCGCCATATTCATTGTCCTTGCCGTTTGCCGCTTGAGGTCCCGTTAGCGGGGCCGAATGTCCGATCACGACAACTTCCTGTGCCATTGCCGGCAGCGTTAGCGTCACCGCTGTGCAGGCTGTCGCGCCAAGAATAATGAATTTATGCATGCTTCGTCTCCAAACAATGGGTCGGTTTTATCAATACCCTGCCGTCTGTGCTTCTCAACTAAGTGAAACGTCACCTGGCCGTCGGCATCGCGAACTCGCCGCTTTTTTCGATGCTCGCGGCTCAGGTTCAATAAATCGCGTAGATCTTGCGAACGGGCTCCAGCACATCCCAGCGCCCTGTCCAACCGGGCGGCAAGATCACGAGGTCTCCACCGACGATCTCGGTCACTTCACCCGTCGAGTCATCGGTGAGCCTGGCACGGCCGGAAATGATGTACGTAAATTCGGTATCGGGGCGGTTGATCACTGGCCAGCCGCCTGGCTGACATTCCCATATCCCCAGATTGCCAACCGCCTCGGGCGCGACCGTCTTGACAGCAATTTGGGGATCGCCGCTATCGGCCCCGGAGCGCTGACCGGCTGAGGCGAGTCGGGCCGAAGCAATATCAGCGGCTTTGACAATGGTGAACTTCGTCATGTACCACTCCTTTTTCAATGGGCACCCGTCAACTTTTCGAGGACTCGTGCCGTACGCGATGGCTGGTTGGTTAAACGTTCTTCAAAATCGCTGAAGCCCGCCGCTGTGAGACCGCCGTTGACGCCAATCCAGCGAAAAGGCTCCGGCTCCCACACCGGTGAGCGATGGTTGACCACAGGCAACTGGTTGATCTCGTCATCGCGATCGAGTATCAGGTTGCGCAAGATTCGGCCGGCCAGGTTACTCGTTGCGACGCCATCGCCGACGTAATTTCCCGCCCAGGCCATGCGTGCGTCTTTGTCCATGCTCACAGTCGGGCACCAGTCCCGCGACACGCCGAGCGCGCCGCCCCAGCGATGCGTGATGCGGGCATCGGCCAGGTCGGGGAAGAACTCGAGCATCGCGGCGTGGATGTTGGCGTGCACTTTGTCGACCAGGTCATCCTCCTGCGAAATTCGTGAGCCGAAGCGGTACGGAGCGCCGCGACCCCCAAACACCAGTCGGCCTTCAGCTGTCACCTGTCCGTACACCCTCAGGTGGCGCATGTCATTGAACGCCAGGCGATGATCGAGCCTCAGCCGCTGGCGAAGCGCCTGGGGCAGGGGCTCTGTCGCCAGTACCAGGGAATACAGCGGAATGACAGAGCGGGCGTTCTCAGGCAGCTGGCAGGAAAACGCCTCCGTTGCGCGTACAACCGTTCTCGCCTTGACGCCACCGTGCGCGGTCGTCACCTGCCCAGGCGCGATATGGAGGGCGGCCGTCTTTTCGAAAATGCGCGCGCCCATTCCCTCCACGACGGCTGCCAGTCCACGCACCAGCTTGCCGGGATGGATCAGCGCGCAGTGCCCGGTATAAAGGCCGCCCAGCACACGCTCAGCGCCGATCCGCGTCGAAGCTTCCTTCGCATCGAGAGCGCGCCATTGATCCGGCAATCCAAAGCGAACCGACGCATCGACCGAGGCCTGAATCCGCTCGAACTGCGGCTGACTGCGTGCAAGGGAAAGAAAGCCTTGTTTTGCATAGTCGGCATCGATGCCTTCAAGATCGAGCACGCGCCCAATTTCGTTCACGGTCTCGTTCATCGCGATCTGCAAATGCAATGCCGCGGCGTGCGAATACATTTGCGCCACGCGTTCGAGCGAGATCGGAAATATCGCCGACGCCCACCCTCCGTTGCGGCCCGAAGCGCCGAAGCCGACTGCTTCCCGCTCCAGCAGGACGATCTTTAGCGATGGCTGTGCCTTCAGCAAATAGTACGCAGTCCATAGCGCTGTATAACCTGCGCCGACGATCACGACATCGGCGTGCTCTTCGCGGTCCAGCATGGCCCGCGCGCGCGAGGGTTCATGCCACAGCGGGCGGTTTGGAAGTTGCGTAAGTTCTTGTGCGGATGGCATCCGTCTCTCCTACCAATCCAGGTTCTTGTTCATGCAATTCGGGGGGCATTTCCCGCTGCGACGATTACCTTGCAGGCGCGAGGCGCAAGTTGATTCGTCGATTTCGACGTCAGGTGCGATTTGCCGCCGACGGTGTCGTTGTCTGCGTCTGCTTTCGCTTGCCCTTGCTCTTTACGCAGAATACCGGGTAGGAGACCAGGATGACGATCAATGCGATGATGCTTTGCAGAAGGCTGATCTGGGTCTTCGGATCCAGCGCCATGCTGACCAGTACGGCGACGATGGTGACAGTCACGAGGAGCGGCAGCCACGGATGGCCCCACATGCGCAGCTTCAGCACGCCGCGGCGTTCCCATTCGCCTCTGAGCTTGAGTTGTGACAGGCTGATCATCAGATAGACGAACAGAAACACCGCACCCGACGAGTTAATCAGGAACAGGAAGACCGTGTCGGGCCAGAGCGCCGCGATCACCACGCAGCCATATCCGACGAGTGTCGAAGCGATCACTCCCCGTGCAGGTACACCACGTCCATTGACACGTCCCACCCACTTCGGTGCTTCGTTGTTCGAACTGAGGACCAGCAGCAGACGCGACGATGTATAAAGTCCAGCATTGAGCACAGATAGCACGGCCACGAGGATGACGGCTGTCAATACGGTTGCGGCGCCCGGGATGCCGATCTTCTCGAGTGTCGCCACGAACGGGGATTTGCCTGGCACGATGTCGGTCCACGGCTGGGCAACGACAATGAAGAACGCTGAAAGAACGAAAAAGATCAGGATGCGGGCCATCACCGTGTTGACCGCACGGCGAACGTTGCGCTCGGGATGCTCGGATTCGGCAGCCGCAATGGTCGCGACTTCCACCCCTGTCATGGAGAAGATCACGACCACGACGCCCGTGAACAGTTTCCCCACTCCTTTGGGAAAGAAGCCACCGTGTGCGGTCAGATTGGAGAACGTGGCTGTCGATCCTGGCCAGACATGGAAGACGTAGGCGCCCGCGATGATCAGGAAAGCGGCAATGGCGACGATCTTGACGCCAGCGAACCAGTATTCCGCTTCGCCGAACGATTTGACGGACAACAGATTGAGCGCCGTCATCATCACCATCAGCGCTAGCGAGATGATCCAGACGGGCAGGGTGGGCAACCATGCATGGATGGTTTGCCCGCCTACGACGGCCTCGAACCCCACCACGATCACCCAGAAGTACCAGTACAGCCATCCCATCGCATAGCCGGCGACGTCGCCGTAGGCGAGCCGCGCGTAGTCGACAAAGGAACCCTTCATGGGGTGAGCCGCCGCCATTTCGCCCAACATGCGCATGATCAGGGCGACGATCAACCCGGTGATGGCGTAGGTGATGAACGCGCCGGGTCCGGTCGATGCAATAACTGCGCTAGAGCCTACGAACAAGCCTGCTCCGATCACACCTCCGAGCGCCAGCATACTGATGTGCCGGGTTTTCAGAGCGTGTTTCAGCCGCGGATCGAGCTCCGTCTGGATGGGCATCGGGTGTCTCCTGGAAAGGAAATTTGTCTGTTGTGACCTCCATTAAAGGCAAAACGCGCGGGCCGGGCTATGCGCAAAATGTCGTCTCGAGGGACGGCGCTTGTACAAATGTATGACTATCCATCTGATGATTTCAAAGGGGCATCAGGCAACAGATTGGCAGCCTTTCCAGCCTGAATGGCCAGCCACAACCGCGTGATTCCGTCGGTTGTGGTCGGTTTGACGCCGGTCAGCTGCTCGATTTGTTTCAGGCGGTAGACCAGGGTCTGGCGGTGGATCGTCAGGTCGAAGGCGGTGGATTTCCAGTTGCCGTCGTTCTCGAGAAACGTCATGAGCGTCGAGAGCAGGGCGGTATCGTGGACGCGGTCGTACTCGATCACGGGACCGAGATAGCGGCCAACCAATGCGCTCGCCTCGGCAAGCGACCTCGGTGTCGTGAGGTAGCCGGTTTTGACTTCTCCGTAGCGCACGAGATCCTTGCCGACTTCGTGTGCCTGTGCCAGCGCCAGGCGCGCCTGGCGCACGCTCTCGCGAAAGCCGGCTGCCTCCGTGACGGGCCCGCTGATTCCGGCCACGGTGCCTTCGCCCAAGCCGAACCGCAGGCATTGCAGCGTGTCGACGTGATCCTGAGCCAGCGCGAGCAGCACGTCATCTTCGAGCAGCAAGGGGGTGCGGGCGTGCAAAGGTGGCGCATGGTGGATCTCGGCTGCGCTCCATGGCCCTTGCTTTGCGGGAGAGATTGCGAGCACGACGAGTGTGCCCGTCAACCCGCGGCGCTCCAGCATGGGGCGAAAGGAAAACTCGGCCTCGCCCTTCAACAGGCTGCGCAAGAGTGCCGCGCCTTCTTCTCGCAGGTTGTCGCGGTCGATCATCATCCGCTCCAGCTCGATCTCGAGCAGGCCGAGAAGAGAGCGCACCAGCAGCGGATCCTGCAGCGCTTGCGCGTCTCGACGGCGAATGATCAGGTCGGCTTTCGCCCGGCCACCGATAGCGACGCGTTCTACAAAGACCGGCTTCGTCTCGACAGAAGTGGGCAGGGGATTCGAGGCAACGATGATCGAGCCGCTGCGGGCATCCTCGATTGCCAGCCCGAGTCGCAACCGATCGGATAGAACAGTCAGTCGTCCGGCCATGTCCGGCACTTCGCGCAGTGCGGTCGCATAGGTCTCGAACAGTTGTTCGCTGGCTCTGAAGCGGTCGCGCTGGGCTTGTAGCACACTCTCGATCACATGCTTCGACAACTGCACGAATTCAAGCTCGAAGCTCCCTTCCAGTACCGGAAACATAAGACGATCTGCCGCATCGAGCATCTCGCGTGACAGTTCCGGCGCATCGGCCTGGCGTGCGACGACTAATGCACTCGCATTGCTACGCGCCAACTTCTCCAGCCACGCAATCTGGTCCGAAGCGTTGCGCGGTACGCCTACACCCGTCGTCATGACCAGATTGCCGGCGGCAATCCATCTCCAGGGATCGGGAAGGTCAACGGCATGGGCCCAAGTGATTGTCCGCGTCAGTCCGGACAAGCCAGCAAGAGCCGTTAGTTTCAGGGATTGGGTATCGAGCAACTCCTGCACGGTAATCATCACTTGCACTTGATAGGTAGATAGAGGAGATGTTCTGAACGCCTTCAAGAATCCCGTCGACCGTCGTCGGCATCCGTTGTGTCAGGCCGTCACTTTGAAGCGTACCAAGCCAGAACCGGTTATGTTGGCATGACATGGCGGCTATGAGCCCATGGTCATCATCAAGCGACGTTGCGGTCTCCTTGCGAGCCGACTGGTCGGAATCGTCGGCGCTGCAGGCTAGACCACAACTACGCCGACCGACAACACTGTTCAACTACGGGCTGCCACGGGTCTACCGTGAAATCATGGCTTGTTAAGAATGTTTGTGGGGGAAGGTCTGACGTTGCCCGCGAATTTCGGATCCCTTAACTGGGTGCAGATTATGCCACCCGTTGATTCTGGGCGGCGTGCCAGTCCTGCTCGAATTGCATCGGGCTGACGTAGTCCAACGTCGAGTGCAAGCGCGAATGATTGTAGAAGCTCAACCAGTCAATTACCTCGTCCATCGCTTCGCGACGCGTTGCAAAGCGCTGACCGAGGATGCGTGCACGCTTGAGCGATCCCCACAGGCTCTCGGTCGGCGCGTTGTCCCAGCAGTTTCCTCGACGGCTCATCGAGCTGCGCATACCGTAGCCTTTGAGCAGGTCACGGAACTCCCGGCTGCAATACTGGCTACTGTCACTGTGAACGATCAGGCCCGCTTGCGGCGGCGGCGAAACCACGCCATACGCAGCGCTTCAGACACCAGTTCCGTGCGCATGTGCGGCTGCATCGACCAGCCTACTACCTGACGGCTGAACAGGTCGAGGATGACTGTCAGGTACAGCCAGCCCTCCTCAGTCAGAGGTAGGTGATGTCCGTACTCGGGCCTGATCAGGGCGGCCGGGCGAGTCGCGTTGCAGCAGGTTCGGCGCGACCGGCAGGCTGTGGTTGCTGTCAGTGGTGGCCTTAAAGCGGCGTTTGGTCTTCGCCCTGATGCCGTGCAGCTTCATGAGCTGCTGGACACGATCCTTGCTAACACGAATGCCACGGGCAAGCAGCTTCTTCCACACACGAGGCCAGCCGTACTCGCCTTTGGATTGCGCGTGCACGGCCTGATGTGGACCAGCGGGAGTCGTGGCTGATGCGCCGGCGCGGGCGCTCCGTATCGATATCCGGGCCTTGCGCGCGTGGTAACCACTGGGGCTGACGCCCAGCGCCTGACAGAGCAACGAAACCGGCCATTGTCGGCTGTGACGCTCAATCGGGCGTACTTCATGCCGACCCTTCGCGAAGTACGCCGCTGCTTTTTCCAATATGTCGCGCTCCATCTTCACGCGCGCCAACTCCGCGCGCAGCCGCGCAATCTCCATTTGCTCAGCAGAAACCTGTTTGCCCGCGCCGTTCAGCTTGCCAGCAGTATCGGCCTTGACCCAGTTGTGCAGCGTCTTAGGGCTGATACCCAATATCTTTGCCACCGCCGCCATGCTCTGGCCGCCCCGGACCATGCGCACGGCTTCTATCATGAATTCCTGCGTGTACCGTGCTCTCGGATTACCCATCTTTCCTTCCTCCTTGCGTGAGTCTTACACACTCAGCAAGGGATCCATTTTTTGCGGGCAAGCTCATGCAGATGCGCGGCCGTTGTCTGCTCAATTTGGTTATGCTCATCCTGGTGGGCCTCTTCGGCATGTCATGCGGGACGTCCCCGACGTCTCAATACATCGAGTCCCCCACTTCAGCGAAGCTCGTCGGGTCTCCCGTACAGCCTACTGTGCGGGATCGCGAGCAGGCGGTGCGTCGTCAACTGGGTAATACGACGGACGGCGAAGCGCGCTATGAGCTTGCCCGCAAAAAATGGATCCCTTGCTGAGTGTGTAAGACTCACGCAAGGAGGAAGGAAAGATGGGTAATCCGAGAGCACGGTACACGCAGGAATTCATGATAGAAGCCGTGCGCATGGTCCGGGGCGGCCAGAGCATGGCGGCGGTGGCAAAGATATTGGGTATCAGCCCTAAGACGCTGCACAACTGGGTCAAGGCCGATACTGCTGGCAAGCTGAACGGCGCGGGCAAACAGGTTTCTGCTGAGCAAATGGAGATTGCGCGGCTGCGCGCGGAGTTGGCGCGCGTGAAGATGGAGCGCGACATATTGGAAAAAGCAGCGGCGTACTTCGCGAAGGGTCGGCATGAAGTACGCCCGATTGAGCGTCACAGCCGACAATGGCCGGTTTCGTTGCTCTGTCAGGCGCTGGGCGTCAGCCCCAGTGGTTACCACGCGCGCAAGGCCCGGATATCGATACGGAGCGCCCGCGCCGGCGCATCAGCCACGACTCCCTGCTGGTCCACATCAAGGCCGTGCACGCGCAATCCAAAGGCGAGTACGGCTGGCCTCGTGTGTGAAGAAGCTGCTTGCCCGTGGCATTCGTGTTAGCAAGGATCGTGTCCAGCAGCTCATGAAGCTGCACGGCATCAGGGCGAAGACCAAACGCCGCTTTAAGGCCACCACTGACAGCAACCACAGCCTGCCGGTCGCGCCGAACCTGCTGCAACGCGACTTCGCCCGGCCGCCCTGATCAGGCCCGAGTACGGACATCACCTACCTCTGACTGAGGAGGGCTGGCTGTACCTGACAGTCATCCTCGACCTGTTCAGCCGTCAGGTAGTAGGCTGGTCGATGCAGCCGCACATGCGCACGGAACTGGTGTCTGAAGCGCTGCGTATGGCGTGGTTTCGCCGCCGGCCGCAAGCGGGCCTGATCGTTCACAGTGACAGGGGTAGCCAGTATTGCAGCCGGGAGTTCCAGGACCTGCTCAAAGGCTACGGTATGCGCAGCTCGATGAGCCGTCGAGGAAACTGCTGGGACAACGCGCCGACCGAGAGCCTGTGGGGATCGCTCAAGCGTGCACGCATCCTCGGTCAGCGCTTTGCAACGCGTCGCGAAGCGATGGACGAGGTAATTGACTGGTTGAGCTTCTACAATCATTCGCGCTTGCACTCGACGTTGGACTACGTCAGCCCGATGCAATTCGAGCAGGACTGGCACGCCGCCCAGAATCAACGGGTGGCATAATCTGCACCCAGTTAAGGGATCCGAAATTCGCGGGCAACGTCAGCATGATGCCTGGTTCCCTGCATTGGATTAGCTTTCGCGACAGGAGACGATCGTCGCCATTTTTCTTCGATTCCAGTTATTGAAGCAGGGGCGTGGCTGGAGTTCAAGGCGCGATGCGCGGCCCGTATGCGGTAACGCACGCAGCTCAACCTGTTAATTCGGCTCTACCTAGTCCCTCCAACACACCACCAAACCGATCGGAAACAGTGGCAATACCGGTCAAACAATGGAAGCGGCACCGTATCGCCATGACGCCTTCGCACCGAATCAACGGCGCAGCCTACTTCCACAGTCCATCCGACAAGTTTCGGAAGTGGAGCAGCCATTCGAATGACGGATTTGTGGGGGGAGCTAGCGGCTGCAATTGGCCGGTAGCGCCAGTTCGTAGTCGTTTGGGATAGCCCCGATCGACGATTCATCCTTTCGATTTGCTTTCGTTGCGCGATTCATCGATCGGTTATACCGCGTAACAGCTGTAATCGAATCCGAAACATTCTTCTCCACGACTCCCGCTAGACTGCCCAAGCCGTTCCGATCTTTTTCCTTGCAGCGCCTGGTGTTTTCTCCATCTGATCCGCGTGTCCCATTCCGCTCAGTTTTTCAGCCTTCGTGCTCAGCGATAAGTCAGCTCCGCGCCGCAGACGGATGCGAACCACACGTACCTATTAGACGAGACGCGAAATGAAAGCATGTCCGACAGAGCGAAGTGCCCGTCCGCTTATGCACGTTATTGCCTTATGTGCAGCCATGCTGTTTTTCGGAACGACGGCTTTCGCGCAGGCGAGTGCACCCGTTACTAGCAGCGTGTTCGTCCACCATTCGTTCGATACGGGCAATAGCGCGATCAACGAAAACTTTCAGTTCATCGCGCATCCACCAATGCGTCCGGTGGCCGCGAGCGCGCCGACTGCGGCACGCAGTCCGCATAGAGGCCGTCGAGGGCAAACGGGGACAACGGGCAGCGGAGCGAACGATACTGCAACGGCGGTTCCGCTTCCGCAGATGCCGGCAGACGGAACAACCAACGCCTCAATGTCGCAATAGCGACCTGTCGTCAGATCAAGCCACGCACTGGGCTTCGCGATCGGTAGGGGTTCGTCCGCTCAGCAGTCGCTCAACCTGAAGCATCAAAAGGCAGTTGGGTCCAAGTACGCCCTACTTCTTTGGAGAGCTGGCACTTGGTCACAGAGTCGAATGTTTTTAACGCTCCCGCTGCCCGGTGACACTTTTATTGTCGTAACGGCGACGGATTCAATGCGGTCTACGGCGGCCGCATAAAAATTCGGACACAGTCTCCCAATTACGAGTACGGGGAGAACATGTCTACTGTTCCCCATTAGCGCGCACGTTTCGCTGAGGATTCAGCCGTATTCGATGCAGGGGCTTCGAGAATTTTAAGTTGCGGATTAAGTTCCTTATGGATATCTGCTTCATACCTATCCAAACTTTCGACCATGACGGTGGGGTAGCACATCGTCCCAATAAGCTTCACTTCACGGTCGGAAACTTGACCGCTGGCCTGGAAGTCGAATTGCGGATCGGGCCGCATGACGTTAGAAATTTCCATAAAGCATTGCAACAACAGGAACATACGAGACTCCACGGATACGCCGTCAATCGTGGCGTCAGGAGTCCGGGCGTACTCTCTTTTGCAAGCCAGTAAGATTTCCGTAGGATCGCTACCTTGTTTACGGATGTTGTTAATCAGGCATTCATCCACAAAGTCTGTGTCTGCGTTGAGATCTCCCATCAAGAGACTGACGGATTCGTTGCCGGAGATCTGTCGGTAACGGCTGCCAATCTTGGGGCCGTCCGCAGCGATGTGCTCTTTCCATTTTTGCACCGCTTCATCATATTGCTTGCGCGCAGCCGCAATTGCGTCCGATGGAGCCTGAGTTTCTTCTAGTTTAATCAAGCGGCTGGCGCGAAATTGGAACTCACTGAACGCTTCTGACAAGTCGTCAAAGGACGCGCGTATCTCGTCCATGCTCTTAACCGTCGCGTCGTTTTGCCGCTGGCGTTCACTCTGTTGATAGGCTAGGTAGTTACCAATTAAACCGGTCAATACGAAGCCTAGAATGACCAAGGTCGCCGGATGCAAGAAAAGGCGATTCAACCGTGCTCCCAGTCCCCGAAGGCCGATGAACCGATAATCAACAACGAACCCGATACGGGTCAGCTTTCGCCATCGTAATGAGAGAATTCGGCCATTCATATGCGCTCCGCACCTTGCGGTCTTGAAACGATATTAGCGAATATAGAGTATGCCGCGGCGGACTTGCAATTTTCGTGCATCCGTCAATGCCGACGTCTGATTGACCCGCACGCCGGGGTCGCACGGAACCGTCGCTTCCGACCAGGTCCGCTCCGATAGCAAGAATTTGACATCCAGCACGGCGGATCACAGTAAGTTCGGCATGTGGTTCAAATCGACATCGGCGTCAACAGGCAGGAAGATTAACGCGCGTAGTGACGCGACGCTTCCCGCCAGGTGGTCAGCAGTCCTCGATATTCGAACACGCGCTCACCACGGGAAAGCGGACGAAGGGCGAACACGCCCTTGCCGTGGATCGGGGAGCGCCGGACGGAAACGCGTTTCATGCTGGGCAAATGGAAGGAGGGAGGCCTGGAGTCTAGCCGCGGAAAAGGCCACCCACACGTAGCGGGCGATACCTTGGCGCATCCTGCTCATGGGCGCCCGAATATGAGCGACCTCATGTTCATTTTGCTTTGCTGAAAGCCTCCGCAATCTGCCGCGCGCGCTTGACCTCGTCGCTGTGCAGGTAGATCGAGGTCGTCGACACCGACGCGTGCCGCAGGTTGTCGCGCACGGTGGTGAGCTCCGCGCCGCGTCCCAGTGCGTGCGTCGCGTGCGTGTGGCGCATCCAGTGCGGGCTTGCACGGCGCAGTTTTTCGGCGAGCGGTGCGTGGTCGGCCTCGATCGCGCCGGCGGCCAGCACAAAGAACCGCCGCATCACCATCCACAGGCGCACGCTGCTGATCGCCGCGTCGCTGCCCGCAGGGGTGCCCACGTCAAGGCTGCCGATCATGGGCGTGGCCGGATTCCAGCGCACGGGCAGCACGGGCAGGCCGCGTGCGGCGAGGTAGTGCGCAAGCGCGTCCCACGCGAGCGGCGGCAGTGCGACGCGCGCCAGCTTCTTTCCCTTGCCCGTCACGCGCAGCCAGTGGTCGCCACGCGGATCGGTTTCGACGTGTCCCAGCGTCGCGCCGATGAGCTCGCTCGCGCGCAGGCCGGTTGCGTAGCCGAAATCCAGCAGGAAGCGCAGCCGCTGCGCCGCGGGCGCCGACCAGCGCGGTGACCCCTTCGACGACCATTCGAGCCCGTCGGCGATCGTGCGCACCAGCGCCCATTCGCCCTCGCTGAACGCGTGCGAGGTATCGAGCACCCGGGTGCCGGTCGCGTCGCGCACCTTCACGCCCGCGAACGGATTCGCGAGTACGTAGCGCTGCTCGATGAGCCAGCGGAACAGGGCGCCGAGGATCGACAGCGCATGCGCGACCGAGCGCGCCGAGAGACTGCCGTTGAACGGCCGCCAGTCCGGCGAGGTGCGCGCCCGCACGGGGCCGACCCAGCGCCCACGCGGCGAAGGGTGGCGCAGGAAGGTGCGGTAGGCGATGGCGTCTTCGGTCGTGAGCGACGACAGTGCGCGGCCCCGTTCGACGATGGCCCACAGGATCAGCCGCTCCGCTTCCTTGCGGTACGTGCGCTGCGTGGCGGGCGATTCGTGCAGCGCGAGCCAGGTCTGCACGGCCTCGTAGTCGTTGGACGCGTCGAGCGTGCAGGTGGCGGGCGGCGCGCGGAAGGTCCCATCGGAGCCATCCACCTCGTGCGGCACCCGGATCGCTTCCCACGGCACGCACATCATGTCCATCGGGCCGCGCCGGTCCGCGACCACCAGCGCGCGGGCTTTCTCCGTGAGCACGGGCCACGCTGCGAAGAACGCCTCGATCGCGCGGGCGCTCGCGATGCCCAGTCCCGGCACGGCCTTCCACCACTGGCGGCGGCGGGGGATGCGCACGGTCAGATCCGCGAGCGTCGTGATGCCGTGCACGTGCAGCACCCGCACCGCGCGCGGCGCGAACCACTGCGCGATGGCATCGGCGATCTGGGGCTCCGGCGGGCGCGCCGTGCGCAGGGCGTCAATGGCCTGGGCGACGGCCTTCGCGTGCCGTTCGCGTTCGTCCGCGGGATGGTCTAACAGGGCCACCCAGTCGTCGCGGTGCGCCGCGCGCGCGAGGGCCTGCAGCCGGCGCCGGAGGGTACCCAGCACGCCGCGCGCGGATTTGCCGTCACCCAGGCGCGCGGGCAGGTAGCGCGCCACGGCCTGGCGCACGGACAGGCCGGAATGCCAGGCGCGCAGCATGGCGAGTTCATCGGCGTCGGGAAAGCCGGCGGGTTCGGGGGAAGGCGGGGCGGGCAGCCGGTCAGGACGATTTGTCATACACAGAGTTTACTGCATGAATCGGTGCATTGTGATAAGAATACTTATCTTAATAGTTGCATTTTGCGTCACATTTTCGGCGTGGTTCGTCGTGTGACCCGGTAGGGCTACACGACCGCTTTAATGCGACCCTGTTGAACAGCGCGGACTGCGGCGTTGACGCGAGTCGCTGGAAGGCCTTTGCGGTGCGAACCGTTTTACGCCAAAGTGAGGAGGTGACGGGGCACGGGCGGCAGCTTTTACAGTATCCCCGCTCAGCCTCGCACATCATTTCGAACTCGTGGCGCTGTGCGAGGTCCTTTGCGTGAGCGTCAACGGCTATCGTGCGTGGAAGCGCGGCGGTACACCCGAGCGTCAGCGGCTGACCGATGCGCAGTTGCTCACGTTGATTCGGACGAGTCACGCCGAGGTCAAAGGCGCCTACGGCTCGCCGTGCATGACCGAAGAGGTTCGCTCTCGCGGCTTCCCAGCGAACAAGGCGCGGGTAGAGCGGTTGATGAGCGCCAACGGCATTCGAAAGCCGCCACAAGCGCCGTTACTGCGTGACAACCGATTCCCGGCACAAGCTGCCGGTCGCGCCGAACCTGTTGAACCGCAACTTCACGCCGGACGAGCCCAATCAGGTGTTCACCTCGGACATTACGTACATCTGGACCGACGAAGGTTGGCTGTACCTGGCCGTCACGCTGGACCTGTTCAACCGGGAGGTCGTGGGCTGGTCCGTCAAGCCGCGCATGACGACGGAACTCGCGACCGACGCGCTGACGATGGCATGGTTCCGCCGCTGGCCCGCGCCCGGCGCGCTGCATCATTCGGATAGAGGCAGTCAATACGCCAGCCACGACTTCCAGCGCCGACTAAACTCGTACGGCATGCGATGCTCGATGAGCCGCAAAGGCAGTTGCTGGGATAACGCGCCGACGGAAAGCTTCTTCGACAGCCGGAAGAACGAGTGGGTGCATGGCACTAGGTATCGCACGCATCGCGAAGCCGTCGCGGACTTGTTCGAGTACGTCGAAGTGTTTTATAACCGCAGTCGTCGTCATCAATCGCTTGGCTTCAAGTCGCCAGCACAGTTCATGCAAAACTGGCTTGCGGCCCAGCGGACAAAGAATATGGCTGCATAACCCGGAGCCTCTGGAAGGCAAAAAACCGGGGGAACCTCAGCTGGGCGATCCCTTCGTGCTCCTCAGAATCCAGGGTGGCGACCTGCTCGCTGATCCCGCCGCGTGCCTGACGATTACGCGAACCATGAAAAGCGCCGTCGTTTTCCAGCATCGGTGCTGACACGCCGACAAGCATTTTCACAGCTCGCTTTGTCGTGCGAACGAACTCTGCAAAGTCCTTCTCCGGGTAACGGCCAGGTTTGCCGCCCGGATGGGATGGATTTCTGAGCCATGGTGAGACTTTCCGCAGACAAGAATAGCGGTGCATTTTGCACCACTATTACATAACTATGGAGCTTATTGCACCTTGTTTGGCAAGGTTTCGTCAATGAAAATATTTCCAACTTGACGCAACCTGGAGACACGCTGTGACCGTACATCACCTTCCGCCCCCAGAGCATGTGGATGTCCTGATCGCTGGCGCCGGCCTGTCCGGCATCGGGGTTGCTCGTTACCTGGAGACGGAGCGCCCAGGCACGTCCTATGTGATTCTTGAAGCGCGCGCGGTCACCGGCGGCACGTGGGACTTGTTCCGCTATCCTGGCATCCGTTCCGACTCGGACATGCACACCTACGGCTATGAGTTCAAGCCGTGGCCTCACAAGAAGTCGATTGCGGGTGCGGCAGATATCCTTTCCTACCTGCGGGAGACCGCTGCCGAATATGGGATCGATCGCCATATCCGCGTGAACCACAAGGTGATTCAGGCATCGTGGTCCAGCACGCAAGCGCTGTGGACGGTTGAAGTCGAGCGCCTGGATACGGGCGAACGCAGAACGATGCTGGCCAGATGGTTCTTCAGCGCCGCCGGCTACTATCACCACGATCAGGGCTACACCCCGAAGCTGGAAGGGATCGAACGCTTCCAGGGTCAAACGATCCATCCGCAGCATTGGCCTGAAGATCTCGACTACACCGGCAAGCGCGTCGTGGTGATCGGCAGTGGCGCCACCGCCGTCACGCTGTTGCCGTCCATGGCTGACAAGGCCCGGCACGTGACGATGCTCCAGCGCACGCCGACCTATGTCGTGAGCCTGCCCTCGGAAGACATCATTGCCAACACGCTGCGCAAGGTGATGCCGCACGCGTGGGCCTACGCCCTCGTTCGTCGCAAGAACATCGCCATTGCACGCGGCATATGGCATCTGTGCCGTACACGGCCGAAAACCGCACGCCGTCTCATCCGCTTCCTCAACAAGCGTCAACTGCCCAAGGACTATCCGATCGACGTCCACTTCAATCCGCCCTACGACCCGTGGGATCAACGCCTGTGCGCGGTGCCCGACGGCGATCTCTTCAAGTCCATCCGCGATGGCCGCGCCTCGGTGGTCACCGACCGCATCAAGACATTTACGGAAACGGGGATCCTGCTGGAATCCGGGCAAGAACTACCGGCCGACATTGTGGTGACGGCCACCGGGCTCAATGTCAGGCTGTTCGGTGGCATCAAGCTGACGGTCGACGGCGAGCCTGTCGACTTGCACCGCACCGTGACCTTCAAGGGCATGATGCTTAGCGGCGTTCCGAACTTCGCCTTCTCCGTTGGTTACACGAACTCGTCGTGGACGCTCAAAGTGGGGTTGCTGGCGCAGCATTTCTGCCGCGTGCTCGACTACATGGATCGCACGGGTTTCGCGATCTGTTCGCCGCAATTTCCCGACGCTGACATGCCCAAGCGTCCGTTGCTCGACTTCGGCGCCGGCTACGTGAAGCGTGCCATCAACAACCTGCCTTGCCAGGGCCCGGATACGCCCTGGGTCATGTCGCAGGACTACAACCTCGACGTCGCGAACCTGCGGGACGGTTCGGTCGAAGACCCGTTCCTGCGCTTCCAGCACGCACAGCAAGCGACTGGCGTTGATCGCCCCCAGGCCCGTCGCGCCGGTGGAGCCTGACCATGTCGATCCACGCAATGAATGAAGTTCGCGACGCGTTCTGCGATGTTCGCACCGGCGTGCGCATGTGCTATCGCACATATGGCCCCGACAGCGGAGAGCCCTTGCTGCTGATTGCGGGCCTGAGCCTGCAGTTGACTTCCTGGCCAGCGAGTCTGACCGACGGGCTGGTTCAACGCGGCTTTCGCGTCATCGTCTTCGACAACCGCGACGTGGGCCGTTCTTCCCGCATCTCGCAGCCGCCGCCGGGGATGATCCGGCAAATGCTGCGAAGGCCCATCCCATCCGCCTATGACCTGGAAGACATGGCTGCTGACACAATCGGCTTGCTCGATTATCTGCATGTGGCGCGCGCGCACATCGTGGGCATGTCCATGGGCGGCATGATCGGCCAGATTATGGCGGCCACGCATCCGCAGCGGACGGTGTCGCTGACGTCGATTTTTTCCACCACCGGTGCCCGAAAAGTCGGCCAGCCGGCTTTGTCCAGCCTGTCGATGCTGACCAGGCCGCCCGCGCATACGCGCGACGAAGCCGTGCAACGATACAGCGAAATCATGGCCCACATCGGTACGCAGACGTACCCCGTGAACGACGCGGCACGGCGCGCCTACGCCGCCGATGCCTGGGACAGAGGCCAGCAGGCGCGCGATCACGAAGGCATGGCGCGCCAGATCGGCGCGATCATCAAGTCTGGAGACAGGACAGCGGCAATCCGACGGATCCAGGTGCCGACGCTTGTCGTGCACGGCGATCGGGATCTGATGGTGGCGCCAAGTGGCGGCGTCGCGACCGCTGCCGCCATTGCCGGCGCAGAAATGGTCACCATCCGCGGCATGGGCCACGACATCCCCGATGGTGTCGTGCCGCTATTGACCGACCTGATTGACGGACATGCGAGACGCAGCGTGGCACGTTCCCCTGCGGAGCTGGCGAGCGTCGGCAGACACTCCGCCTGAGCGTATTTCGGCACGCGGTGGCCTGAGTTGGTCACCGCGTCGGTCCACAACTCACGGGCAAGCAAAACAAAAACAGCCGTTCCGCGATCTCTCAATCGAGAACGCATAGGAGACACCATGCAGCAAGGCTCCCCGACCGAGCTCGTCGCCAGCTTCGAACGCCAGCGCCATGCGTTTGCGCTGGACCCATACCCATCGCTGGCGACCCGACTGTCCCGCCTCGAGCGATTGGCGGCCTGGATCGACACACATGAGATGGACATCGTGCGCGCCATCGACGCCGATTTCCAGGGGCGCTCGGCGCACGAAACCCGGCTTGCCGAGGTGTTCATCGTGCGGGCGGGCATCCGCCATGCGCGGCGCCACCTGAAACAATGGATGCGCACGCAACGCGTGCCGACCGCGTTGCATTTTCGCCCTGGCTATAACCGGCTGATGCCGCAGCCGCTGGGCGTAGTGGGGATCATTGCGCCGTGGAACTATCCGCTGCAGCTCTCGCTTGGCCCCGCACTGGCATCTCTTGCGGCGGGCAACCGGGTATTGATCAAGCCGTCGGAACTCACGCCCCGGCTGTCGGCGTTGCTCGGCTCGATGGCGCGCGAGATGTTCAACCCGGACGAACTCGATGTCGCCATCGGCGATGTCGAACTCGGCAAGGCCTTTGCCAGGCTGCCGTTCGACCATCTGTTCTTCACCGGTTCGACGCAGGTCGGGCGCGATGTGGCGCAAGCGGCCGCGGCCAACCTGACGCCGGTGACGCTGGAACTCGGCGGCAAGTCGCCGGCCATTCTCGACGTGTCGTGCAATGTCGCGCTCGCGGCTCAACGCATCGCATTCGGCAAGCTGCTGAACGCTGGGCAGACCTGCGTCGCGCCGGACTACCTGCTCGTGCCGGCCGGCACCGCCGAGAACACCGCCGCGCATCTGGTGCAGGCCATCGCCAAGCTCTATCCGACACTCGTCTCCAACTCCGACTACACCGCCGTCATCAGCGAACGCCATCGCGCGCGCCTGGCGGAGATGGTCGACGAAGCGCGCGCTGCGGGCGCACGCGTGATCGAGGTCAACCCCGCCGGCGAGCCATTTAATGCGGCGTCACGCAAGTTCCCGCCAACGCTCGTGATGGGCGCGCCGGCCGACACGCGTCTGATGCGTGAAGAGATCTTTGGCCCCGTGTTGCCCATCGTCGAATACGCGAACGTCGACGAGGCTCTGGCGTACGTCCAGAGCAATCCGCGCCCGCTCGCGCTGTACTGGTTTGGCGACGATGCCTCGCGCTGCCATCGCACGCTGCGCGAAACCGTGTCGGGCGGCGTCACGATCAATGACTGCCTGTGGCATCTGACGCAAGAGAACCAGCCATTCGGCGGTGTGGGGCCCAGCGGCATGGGCGCCTACCACGGCAAGTGGGGCTTCGACACCTTCAGCAAGCTCAAGCCGATCTTCCATCAGACCCGCTGGAACGGCACCACGCTGTTCCATCCACCCTACGGTCATACCTTCAACTGGCTACTGCGCGTGCTGTCGCGCATTGCCTGACCCCGTATTTGCTTGTTGTGAGAAACATCATGAATCAACAGTTCGATTACATCATCGTCGGCGGCGGTTCGGGCGGCTGCGTGGTCGCGGGGCGTCTGTCCGAAGATCCGAACATCGAGGTCTGTGTACTCGAGGCGGGCGGCGATGGCAACAGCACGGTCGTGAAGGTGCCGGCAGGCGCGGTCGCCATGATGCCGACACGTCTGAACAACTGGGCATTCGATACCGTGCCCCAGGCTGGGCTTGGCGGGCGTATCGGCTACCAGCCGCGCGGCAAGACCCTGGGCGGTTCGTCCGCCATCAACGCGATGGTCTACATCCGCGGCCACCGCAGCGATTACGACCATTGGGCATCGCTCGGCAATAACGGTTGGTCGTACGACGATGTGCTGCCTTACTTCCGCCTGAGCGAACACAACGAGCGCTTCGACGACGCCTGGCACGGCCGCAGCGGCCCGCTCTGGGTCAGCGATCTGCGCACCGACAATCCGTTCCAGGCGCGCTATCTGGAAGCTGCCCGCCAGGCAGGCCTGCCGCTCACGGACGATTTCAACGGTGCTCAGCAGGAAGGCATTGGCATCTACCAGGTCACGCAAAAGCAGGGCGAACGATGGAGCGCAGCGCGTGCGTATTTGCACCCCCACATCGGTCAACGCGACAACCTCACCGTGGCAACACACACGCAAGTCCGGCGCATCCTCTTTGAAGGCAAGCGCGCCGTCGGCGTCGAGGTGCTGCAGCACGGCACGGTACGTACAATGCGTGCGCGGCGCGAAGTGGTGCTGGCCGCCGGTGCACTGCAGACGCCCCAGTTGCTGATGTTGTCGGGAATCGGGCCGATGCAGGAGCTTGCACGCGCCGGCATCCAAACCGTGCAGCATCTGCCGGGCGTGGGCCGCAATCTGCAGGACCATCCCGACTTCGTTTTCGGCTACAGCACTCGCAGTTTCGACACGATGGGCGTCTCGCTGGGCGGCAGTATGCGCATGCTGGGCGAGATCCTGCGCTTTCGCCGCGAGCGGCGCGGCATGTTGACGTCGAACTTTGCGGAAGGCGGAGGCTTCCTGAAGACGCAACCCGGGCTGGACGCACCCGACATCCAGCTGCATTTCGTGGTGGCGCTGGTCGACAACCACGCGCGTCGCATGCGCCTTGGCCACGGATTCTCGTGCCACGTGTGTCTGCTGCGCCCGCGCAGCCGCGGCTCGGTCACGCTGCGCAGCAACGATCCGCTCGCGGCTCCGCTGATCGACCCGGCCTTCTTCGATGACCCTCGCGATATCGAGGACATGGTGGCCGGCTTCAAGATCACGCGGGGGCTCATGCAGATGCCCGCACTCGCCAGGTGGGCCAGGCGCGATCTCTTCACCTCGCACGTGAAGACCGATGACGATATCCGCGCCGCGCTGCGGCAACGCACCGATACCGTCTACCACCCGGTCGGCACCTGCCGCATGGGGCAGGACGAAATGGCGGTCGTCGACCCGCAACTGCGCGTGCGTGGCATGGACGGGCTTCGCATCGTGGATGCATCGGTCATGCCGACGCTGATTGGCGGCAACACCAACGCGCCCACCATCATGATCGGGGAGAAGGCGGTCGATCTGATCCGCGGCATCAGCCGTATCACGTCCGGCGTGCGCGCGCAAGCCGAAGCCACCGCCGCACAAGCAACGCTCCATCACAAGAAAACCAGCCATGTAGGCATCTGACTCGCCCGCATGGGGAACAGCGCCCATGCATTCGTGCAACGTTGCCCGGTTCACGGCCTGGTGCTCCATCGTTGGAGGTCTGGTGGCGTACGCCACCATCCCTATTTCGAGCCGGACGCGACCGCGACGACACGGCTGGGTGCTTTTCATCACCACGTGAAGTTTGGAGTCGAAACATGCCCCCGGAAGCCTCACCCCATTGGCCGGCGCACCTCCCCCGTCATCTGGTTTTGCCCGCGACCCATCTGTACTACACCGCAGAGGTATCGGCGGCCCGCTTTCCAGACAAGCCGTTCATCGTCTTCTATGACACGCCCATCACGTTTGCCGAATTCAAGGAGGAAACCGAACGGATCGCCGGCTATCTGCAGCAATGCTGTGGCGTGCAAGCTGGAGACCGCGTGCTGCTGTACATGCAGAACAGTCCGCAATGGATGCTCGCCTACTACGGCATCCTGCGCGCCAACGCGGTCGTCGTGCCCATCAACCCGATGAACATGACCGACGAGCTCCGTCACTACATCGAGGACAGCGGTGCACGCACCGCTTTCGTCGCGCAGGATCTGTATGAGCGCGTCGTACCGCTCGTCGGAGACGCGCAAGCGCAGCTTGCGCAAGTCATCGTCGCGACGTACGGCGATTACCTGAAACAGCCCTCCAGCATCACGCCGCCGGAATTCGTCAGTGCGCCACGCCACATCGTCGGAGGTGACAGCGCTGGCGTCATGCCCTGGCGCGACGTGCTGGATGCGCGTCTTGCGCCAGGTCCCTTGACTGTGGGGCCGGACGATCTCTGCGTGATGCCGTACACGTCGGGCACGACCGGCAAGCCGAAGGGCTGCATGCACACGCATCGCAGCGTGATGTGCACCGCGCTTGGATTGGTCAACTGGTTGCGCGGCACGCAGAACTCGATTCTGCTGTCGGCACTGCCACTGTTTCACGTGACGGGCATGCAAAGCGGACTGAATGCACCGCTCTTCAGCGGTGCAACCGTCGTGGTGCTGCCGCGCTGGGACCGCGATGCGGCCGCCCGCGCGATCGTGCACCACGGTGTGACCGATTGGTGGTCCATTTCGACAATGGCCGTCGATTTCCTGTCGAACCCGAAGCTCGATGACTATGACCTCTCGAGCCTGCGTGTGATGGCCGGTGGCGGTGCGGCGATGCCGGACGCCGTCGCAAGGAAACTGCATGACAAGACCGGCATCCATTACATCGAAGGCTATGGACTGTCCGAGACCATCGCTCCGACGCACATCAACCCGCCGCAGCGGCCAAAGCCGAATTGCCTCGGCATTCCCATATTTGACGTCGACGCGCGGATCGTCGACCCGGAGACGCTCCGCGAGCTGCCGCAGGGGCAGACCGGTGAAATCGTGACCCACGGCCCGCAGCTGATGCAAGGGTACTGGCGCAATCCCGATGCGACGCGTGATGCATTCATCGAGATCGACGGCAAGCGCTTTCTGCGTACCGGCGATCTTGCGAGAAAGGACGAGGACGGCTATTTCTTCATGGCCGACCGCCTGAAGCGGATGATCAACGCGTCTGGCTACAAGGTATGGCCGGCTGAAGTCGAGACCATGATGTATGACCACCCCGCGATTCAGGAAGTCTGCGTGATTGCAGCACGCGACGCGCATCGCGGTGAAACGGTGAAGGCGTTCGTCGTACGCAATGCACGGCACGCGCAAGCCGTGACCGAGAACGACATCATCACGTGGGCACGGGAGAACATGGCAGCGTACAAGGCACCCCGCATCGTGGAATTCGTTGAGTCACTGCCGAAGTCGAGCACCGGCAAGATTATGTGGCGTCTGCTTCAGGATCAAGAGGCCGCAAAGGCAGCGCAATGAGCCCACAGCGCAATCAGAACCCGCGCTTCAGGAGAGCTTTTACTTATGGAGTCAGTTTGAAATGAACATCCTCATTGTTCACGCCCATCCGGAGTTGAAGTCGTTTACCTCTGCACTCAAGAGTGAAGCAGTGGAGGTGCTGCGTGGCTTGGGTCATCAGGTGGAGATCTCCGATCTCTACGCGAGCGATTTCGTGGCAACGGCCAGCGCGTCCGATTTCGCCGATCGGACCAATCCCGAGTACCTCGTGTATGCGCTCGAGCAGCGCAATGCGGTAGCCAGGCATACCTTGTCTGCTGATATCGAACGGGAGATCGAAAGGGTCAAGCAGTGTGATCTTCTGATCCTGACTTTTCCGCTGTTCTGGTTTTCCATGCCTGCCATCCTGAAGGGCTGGATCGACCGGGTCTTCGTGTCGGGTGTCTTCTATGGCGGACGTCGGATCTACGATCAAGGCGGCATGGTCGGCAAGAAGGCGCTGGTATGCACGACGCTGGGAGGCCGCGAGCACATGGTCACCGAGGGCGGCATACACGGCGACTTGAAAGGCATGTTGCGCCCGCTACTGCAAGGCACCCTGGGGTACGCGGGGTTTGAAGTCCTCGAACCGTTCTTTGCCTATCACGTTCCCTATGTCGAGCAGAGCGCACGCCAGAAAATGCTCGAGGATTGGAAGGCGCTGCTGCTGAATATCGATTCGCGGGCGACGCTCGCCATGCCATCGCTGGCGGACTACGACGAGACGCTTGCGCCGCGAGCGAAGCTCGTCGGATAAAGGTCAGTCGCCTTCGATCGAGTATAGGACTTCGAGCGCCGCCGCCAGATGCAAGCGCTGCTGCGAGAGTCGCCTCGGCAACCGGGTCCTGGCACGTTTCAGCTTGCGCAGCGGCGTGTTGCGGTGGATACGGGTGTGCTCTACCCACCAGCACACGCATGCCGTCGGCGCCCAGCCATTCGATGCCCGAGCCGGGTGCTGCCCGGCCGCGTCTGCGCGCAGCAGGTGCCGCCGTCGGCATACTCAGCGGGGATCACCAGCCTGGAGCGTGCGCTGACGATTGCGCGGCGCATGGCGCAGGTCATGAAGCAGAATCTGTGCGTCTCGGCGGCCTGCAATCTGCTCGCCACTCCGTTCGCGGTATCGAGTTGGGTGTCGCCAACGCTCGCGGCCGCGCTTATGGTTACGAGCTCCCTGGATTCCTCTCTTTTGTGATGCCAGCAGCGTGCGACATTGTGGGACGTATGCGTAGCGTTAGGCGTTTTCCCGAACCATTGCCTTCTTGATTTCGGGTTTTCTGAACGCTACTATCAAATTGGAATGCTGTAGTTTGCCGACGAACATTGGGCCGTAGTGTTCGAGTGAACTTGCCAAGCGGTTGACGGAGCAGAGCGATCAGGGAAGCTGATCGCTCTTGCTTTGGTTTTTATGTTTTGTAATATTGACTAATATTGTCAATATTTTCTAAATGGATTTGCCGTGAGTGTGCAGGGACGTTTTCCATATCGAGACTGAGATGAATAAAGAACCAGATTCACCCGAGACGCAAGCGGATCGGAGCGGTGTCACTCGACGCGGCTTTCTGAAGGGTGCGCTGGCGACGGCTGTCATCGCGCCTGCCATCGCCGCGGAACTCAGTACCGACACGGCTCCGATCGAGAACGCCAAGCTGGTTGCCGATCTCGAGAAATATCGTACGCTGGGCACCTGGGTGGAAAAGCCAGCCGATATCCAGCCGGAATTGGAGGGCGATCAAACGGCTGACGTGGTCATCGTCGGTGCTGGCTATGTCGGTTTGCACGCAGCCTTGGGGCTGGCCGCAGCCGGGAAAAAGGTCATCGTCCTTGAGCGGGAGTTCGCGGGTTTCGGTGCGAGTGGCCGTAACGCCGGCTATCTCGGTGGGCCCATGGCGCTCGAATACGATCTGTTCGTGAAGCGGGTGGGTAATGAACAGGCCGCCAGGATCCTCGGTTTTTATGCAGCAGGGGTCGACTTCGTCGAGAAAAAACTGCAAGAGCATGCCATCGAGTGTGACTACAACGCGACCGGCGTGATACGCGCGGGGGTCGATCCGTCTCAAGAGAAGAGAATCCGCGATGACATGGCAACCGCGGCTGGACTTGGCTTTTCATTTCAGTTTCTGGATCAGGCGGCGATGCGCGCGCGTGGAATTCCTCCCGCATTTCTGTTCGGCAGCTATGCAGAGCGTGGTGGCACGCTGCATCCTGGCAAGTACGTGATGGGGTTGCGGCGCGCGGCGCTCCAGGCCGGCGTCAAGCTGTACGAGAATACGGCCCTGCTGGCCTTTGCCGAGGGCGCTACGGTCAAGGTACAAACCGGTAAGGGATCCGCGAGCGCACCATTTCTGATTTTTGCCACCAATGCCTACACGCCCCAGATCGGCTTGCTTGCGGATAAAGTGGCTCCGCTGCGCGTTTCCGCCATCGAAACAGAACCTCTGTCGGCAGAGCAGCGTGCATCCTTGGGCTGGCCGAAGCGCGAAGGCATCATCACTGCGCACTGGACGATGGAGAGCCACCGTCTGACGGTAAACAACACACTGATCGTCACCACCAAGCGGTTGAACTACGTCTACGGTTCGAAAACGCCCAACGTACCCGATAGCGAGGCTTATCAAGCGCTGAGAGTGGCTTTGCACGAACGCTTCCCGACCCTGCCGGAGCTCGAGATTCGGGCCTGCTGGAGCGGCTATGTCAGCCTGGCTGGCGACGCATTGCCAGTGGTGGGGGCAATGGGCGCACAACAGAATATTTTCTACTCCGCTGGGTGTTCAGGGCATGGCGTCGGCACCCAATCACTGATGGGGCATTTGCTTGCGGAACGAATCTTGGGTACTGAAGATCCGTTGCTGTCGGCATTGAATCACGAGACGCCATGGCTTCCCCCAGAGCCGTTCCGCTGGTGTGGGATCAAGGGGGCAATGGGCATCACGAACACACTCGATGATCAAGTAGACCGGCGTGTCCGGGAAAGACGTACGTCGTGACGAGAGATACTCGTGTATTCATGCGCGCTTCCAGCTGATTAAATTAGCACTATTTAGTATTTGTCTTGCGAAATCAATTATTTGAAGCGATAGATAGATAAAAAGAGACCTCACACCGCAAGGTCAACCGACCGATCTGGCTGTGCGATTCGAACGCCTGCGCAGTGCTTTCGCACGCGAACCCTTGCCGGCACTTGTCGTGCGCTTGTCCCGTCTCGATCGGCTGGAGGCATGGATCGATGCTCATGAATCGGAGATCGCAGCAGCGATCAATGCCGAATTTCAGGGCCGCTCGACGCACGAAACACGCCTCACCGAAATATTCGAAGGCTCCAATGCACTGTGCAAAGAAACGTTCCGAAGCCGTGGACTCAACGTGGAAAGCCTTGTCCGTCCAGACGCTCCGGGACATAGGGTGGACGGTACCGGGATCGAACCAGCGACACCTGCCGTGTGAAGGCAGGGAATCCCCTCTCTTTTTATTTTTTCTAAGTTTTGTATCATGACCTACGTTTGGTAGTATTTTCTAGACAAGGCGCCGCGGGAAGCGTTTGCAACGACGTCGCCGATCAGCGATTCAGGAGTTCAGTCATGGATGCAGCCACGCGCAAGGCATTCGCAGAGGACGGTGCCGTTCTGGTCAAAGGCCTGCTCAGCGAGCAACAGTTGGCTCGGTGCCGGCAGGTTTTCGACTGGGGCATAGAGAACCCCGGCCCCATGGCCGGCAGCCTGTTCGAAGGCACGGTGCACAAGACGCACAACGACAACGCCAATCCGTTTGCGAAGGGCCGTCTGGACGAACTGGCCGGCGAACTGCCATTCGGCCGACTGTTCGCGGACCTGTGGGGCTCGGATCACGTCTGGTATTTCGCCGAGGAACTGTTCCTCAAGAGTGGCGGCACAAGCGGTCGCTCGCCGTGGCATCAGGACACGTCCTACCTGCCATGGGAAGGCATGCACTTCGGCAATGCCTGGATCAGTTTCGAGGCCGTACCCAGACAAAATGCGCTCGAGGTCGTGCGGGGATCGCATCGAGGCCCGCGTCACGACGGCACGACCTTTCAAAATGCTGAAGATCCGACTGATCCTCTGCATGGCGGCGATGTCTGGCCACGCTTGCCAGATATCGAAGCTGAGCGCCGAGTCAATCCGGCTGCCTACGACATTATTTCGTGGGCGACGGAGCCCGGCGACGTCCTGCTGCTGCATCCGGGCGTGTTACACGGCGGCGGCGCGGTGGACACCGCGTTTCCGGATCGCCACACGCTCGTGCTGCGCTTCTTCGGCGACGACGCGGTTTTCAGCCCGCTGCCGCAACCGAGCGTCTCGGGCTTCACGCCGGCGGGCGTTCTGTTCACGGAGGAACTGGCGTCGCTGAAGAAGGGCGAGGCCTTTCGCGCACCGTGCTTCCGTCAACTCGTCTGAGCAAAGGAACCCTGATCATGACAACGGCCAACAAGCGCCAATCGATCGTCCCGCCGCCGTTTCAGGCGTTCTACGATGCTTACCATTTTTCGCCTGCAACTCGCGTGGGCGACACGATCTGGGTCTCCGGCCAGGTCGGCATCGGCCCGGATATGAAAGCCGGCGAGGGCATCGAGGCGCAGGCCCGCATCGCCTTCGAGTCCCTCAAGGCCGTGCTCAAGGCAGCGGGCGCGAGCCTTTCTGATGTGGTGGAGCTGACGACTTTCCACACGGACCTGCGCGGTGAGATCGAGGCCTTTTCGGCGGTCAAGGATGCGTACTTCCCGGCGCGCTATCCGTCGTGGACGGCGGTTGGCGTAACACAACTGGCGCTGCCCGAGTTGTGCATCGAGATTCGGGCGGTGGCCGTGGCAGGGTGCGGGGAGGGTTGATCAGTTCGCACCCGACGCGTCAGGACAGAATTTAACAATACGTACTACGAATCAGAGTGGAGTCGGAAGGAGAGTCATGATGAGAAAGCACACCATCGGAGCCGTGTCGGCCATTGCGGCTGCCTTATTGCTTGTGGCCGGCGCGGCCGTTGCCGAGGACCTCACGCCGTCAGGCGCCGAGCGCGCGGCCAGCAAGGACGGGCTTGTGCCGGCGTTTGCTGGCAGGGAAGCCACGCCCGCAGGCTGGGCATGGGGCAAGGTCCGCGGCGACTTCTGGAAGCACAAGGGCGAGAAACCGCTGTACACGATCGATGCGTCCAACGTCGACAAATACGCCGACAAGCTGTCGCCGGGGCAGATCCAGCTCGTCAAGCAGTTGAAGGGCTACCGCATGGACGTCTATCCGTCCCACCGCGAGTGCCAGTTGCCGGAATTCGCTGAGCAGAATTCGACTGCGAATCTCACGACGGCGAAACTCGCTCCGGATGGCGAGACGATCCAGGCGGCGACGCTCCCGGGCGTGGCCTTCCCGCAGCCGAAGAGCGGCGCCGAAGCGATCCTCAACTACGAGACGCGCTATCGCGGCGAGGGTATCGAGTGGGCGCCGGTTGTCACGGCCATCTCTCCGCGCCCGGGCAGTACGGACTGGATCGACGGCGTCGGCCCGCAGGTGTTCTATTTCCCGGCAGGCAAGGAAGGCAAGACCACGCCGCAGGACGTCGACCAGTTCAACCTGGGCGCCTATTTCTCGGTCGACTCGCCCGCGGCGCTGGCTGGGCAGGCCTTCGTGCAGCGTCAGTATTTCGATAAAGACTCCGAAACGTACTACTATTTTCCGGGCCAACGGCGCGTAAGGCGCATGCCGGCCTATACGCACGATGCACCGCTGATCGGCTTCGAGAATCAGTATCTGATCGACGAAGCCAACATGTTCAATGGCCCCATCGATCGCTTCAACTGGAAGCTGGTGGGCAAGAAGGAAATGATCGTCCCCTACGACGATTTCGGCATGTACGCCTTCAAGGACAAGCTGCACGACGTCGCCACGCTCAATGGCATCGCGTCCGACCATCGTCGATATGAGGTGCACCGCGTCTGGGTCGTCGAGGCGACGCTCAAGCCCACGGCACGCCACGTTGCTTCGAAGAAGGTTTTCTACCTGGACGAGGACAGCTGGCTGGCGCTCATCGGCGAGGACTATGACGCGCAGGGCAAGCTCTGGAAGGTGCGCGAGAGCTATCCGATCCCGGTGTGGGAGCTGGGTGGCACCTGCGATAACGAGCCGATGGCGCAGTACGACCTCAACAACGGACGCTACGTGTTCGATGCTTCGTCGATTGGCCAGGGCAAGGATATTCGCTGGTACGAGCAGCTCAACGATCCCCGCTTCAAGACCGATTTCTTCACGGCCGAATCCTTGAGATCGGTGAGCGAGCGTTGAGGATTGGCGCAGGACCAGGGGGACCGACGCGTACCGGTGGTGTGCGTCGGCATCGAGGGAGACGGCAGGGGAGACTCATGAAAACGAAGAGCATCGGAAGATATGTTGCGGCGTCGCTGGCCATGTTCGGCACGGCTGCAACCAGTGCGTACGGCTACGAATTCACGACGGGTCTGGGCGACCTCACGGGTTCGTGGGTGACCAACCTCACGGCGGGTGCGGGTATCCGCACCCAAAACCCGAGCTGCTCGCTCACGGGCGACCCGAACGCATTCGGTTGCGGCGCTGCGGCCAATGTCAACCAGTGGGGCGTGGGCGACGACGGCGACCTGAATTACCGCAAGGGCCAGCCCTTCAGCACCTACATCAGCGCGACCAGCGAGCTGCTATTGAAGATGCCGAGCGAGGGCCTGAAGTTCATGATCCGCGGCACGGGCATGTATGACTTCCTCGCCGGCGATACGAACCGCACGCCGCTCTCGAGCACCGCCGCGGCGCAGGTCGTCTACAACGCGCAGTTGCTCGACCTGTGGGGCGAAAAGGACTTCACGATCAACGGGCAGAACGCGCACGTGCGGCTCGGCAACCAGGTGATCAACTGGGGCGAGAGCATGTTCGCGCAGGGCGGCATCAACGCCACCAATTCGCTCGACGTGCAGAAGCTGCTGATTCCCGGCTCGCAACTGAAGCAGGCGCTGCTGCCCGCGCCGATGATCAGCTTCGCCGCAGATCTATCTCATGGTTTCAGCACCGAGGATTATTATCAGTTTCAGTGGAACGGAAACCGCTATCCACCGGTCGGCTCGTTCTGGTCCGTGTCCAACAGCCTCGGCCGAGGCACGGACCCGTATACGGTGAACACAACGAATCTCAACGTGGCCGGTCCCAGTGCCGGCACCATCGCCGGGGCCAGCAGCGGCAACCAGAACGTGCTTAACGGCATCAACACCGGCCTCGTCAACGGTGCGTTTGCCGGGCCGCCCTTTAACGATATCGGCCTGCCCGTCAACTGGCAGGCGCCGTCGAAGTACCATCCGCAGTTCGGCATGAAGTTCAACTATTCGCCGCGCAGCTTCGACGCGAACTTCGCGGTCTATTACGAGAACTACACCGACAAGTCGCCGGTGCTCTCGTCGCTGGCCAACGGCACGCTGGACTGGTCGTATCTGCAGAACCGTCAGCTCTTCGGCGCCAGCGCGAACTTCGGCATCGGCAACTGGGCGATCGGCACTGAGCTCTCGTACCGACCGCATGATGCGGTGGCGCTCTCGAGCTGCTATGGTGCGGGCGGCCCGCTCGACCTGAACACTAATGGCGTGCAGGGGGTCAACTGCCAGCAGTGGGCCGACGAGAAGAAGTTCCAGTACGACATCAACGGTCTGCTTGCGCTCACGCGCAGCGAGTACCCGTTCCTCAAGCTGCTCGGCGCGGACGAAGCGACGCTGACCTGGGAGCTCACGTGGATCTACTACCCGGGCCTGAACACGAGCGGCATCACGCGTACGGTCGACGGCCAGACGGTCACACAAGTGCCCCAGGCAGGCTATCTGCCGTGGCTGAACAACAACTCGGGCCTGGGCTACCCGATCGGCATGGCGCAGGGCACCCCGAGTTCGGTGGGCGCGACCATCGACTTTAACTGGACCTATGATGGCTCGCTGATCCACGGCTGGCAGGTGACACCCGGCTTGACGTTCGCCGACGGACTCTACGGCTATACGCCGACGCTGACTGCGAACTACCTGCAGGGCGCGAAGTCGCTGAATCTCTATGTGCTGTTCAACCAGAACCCGACGGTCTGGCAGGCGGGCATCAACTACACGCTGTTCTGGGGCGGGCACAACACCGTGGGCAATCCGTACGCAGACCGTAATTTCGTCGGGATGTTCGTCACCCGCAACTTCTGACGATGCCATCGAATCACCTGAAGGGATAATGCCGTGTTAAATCGCCTGGTCAAAACGCTGGAACGATTCTTCTTCGGCCACCGTGCAGCGGTGCTCGTGAGCATCGGGCTGTTCACCGCACTCATGGCCTTTTTTGCCGTGCAACTGCGCATGGACGCGGGCTTCGAGAAGCAGATGCCGATCGGCCACGAATACATCCGGACCTTCCAGAAGTACCGTTCCGACCTGCTCGGCGCGAACCGGATCACCGTGGTGGTGCGCGCCCGCAAGGGACCGATCTGGACGAAGGAGGGGCTCACGCGGCTGTACAAGGTGACCCAGGCGGTCACGTATTTGCCGAACGTGGACCGCATCGGTGTGCAGTCGCTGTGGACGCCGAACGCCTACGTCAACGAGATCACCGATGAGGGCTTTCGCGCCGAGCCGATCATCTCCGGCACGATCACGCCCGACCAGCTCACGCCCGATGTTGTCGCGAAGATCCGCCGCGCGACCACGCTGGGCGGCTATATCGGCACGCTCGTTTCGCATAACGAAGACAGCGCCATGATTACGGCCGAGCTCAACGAGCGCGACCGTAACGGCAAGGTGCTCGATTACGTGGCGTTCAACCATCTGCTCGAAGCGCAGATCCGCAAGCCGTTCGAGGATGCGGGCTACGAAATCCAGATCATCGGCTTTGCCAAGCAGATTGGCGATATCGCCGATGGCGCGACCGCCGTGCTCGGCTTCTGCGGCATTGCACTGCTGCTCACGGCGCTCGCGGTCTACTGGTACTGCCATTCGGTGCGCTTCACGGTGCTGCTGATTTCGTGCTCGCTCACGTCGCTCGTCTGGCAGTTCGGCACGCTGAAGCTGCTGGGCTTCGGTCTGGACCCGCTCGCGGTGCTGGTGCCATTCCTCGTGTTCGCGATTGGTGTCTCGCACGGCGTGCAGCAGGTCAACTTCATCGTGCGCGAGATCGCGCACGGAAACAGTTCGTTCGATGCGGCGCGCCATAGCTTCAGCGGCCTGCTGATTCCGGGTGTGCTGGCGCTCGTAACGGCATTCGTATCGTTCATCACGCTGCTGCTGATTCCGATTCCGATGGTGCGGGAGCTGGCCATTACGGCATCGCTCGGGGTGGCCTACAAGATCGTGACGAACCTTGTGCTGCTGCCGGTTGCGGCTTCGTGCTTCAACTTCACGAAAAGCTATGCGGATAACGCGCTCAAGCGCAGCGAGCGGCGCTCGGCATGGCTGCGCGGCCTCGCGCGCATAGCGCAGCCGAAGTATGCAGGTGTCACCGTCGCGCTCACGCTGGTGGTGTTTGCACTGGCCGCGTGGCAAAGCCGGGACCGCGTGATCGGCACACTGCAGCCCGGTGCGCCGGAGCTGCGTGCGGACGCGCGTTTCAACCGTGATGCCACGTCAATCGCTTCGAGCTACGACATCGGCCTCGACTGGCTCACGGTCGCGATCGAGTCCACGGGAAAGGCGTGTGACAACCCGGCAGTCGGCCTCTATGAAGACGATCTCACGAGCGCGATGCGCACGGAGCCGGGTGTGGTGTCGGTCCAGTCGTACTCGGCGATGCTGCGCCGCTACAACCAGGGCTACAACGAGGACTATCCGAAGATGAATGTCGTGCCGATCGACCCCGAGAACTACGGTGCGGTGTCGGTGGACGTGGGCCGCGTGAAGGGCTTCATGAAGGCGGATTGCAGCATGACGGCCGTGCATCTGTTCCTGACCGACCACAAGGCCACGACGATCAACCGGATTCTGGACGACGTGAAGACATATCGCGCAACGCATCCGTTCCCGGGCATTACGGTGCGGCTCGCGGCGGGTAATGCGGGCGTGCTGGCTGCGACCAACGAGGAAGTGGCCGCAAGCGAACTGCCGATGATGCTCTATGTCTACGCGGCGATCCTGGTCCTCGTGTTCCTCGCCTACCGCGACTGGCGCGCGATGCTCGCGTGCTGCCTGCCGCTCTCGGTGGCGACCTTCATCGGCTACTGGTTCATGAAGGAGCTGCAGATCGGGCTCACGGTGGCCACGCTGCCCGTCATGGTGCTGGCCGTGGGCATCGGCGTGGATTACGCGTTCTACATCTACAACCGGTTGCAGGTGCATCTCGCGGGCGGCCAGAACATCGTGAAGGCGGTGCAGCACGCGATGCTCGAAGTGGGCGTGGCGACGATCTTTACGGCCATCACGCTGGCGATCGGCGTGGCGACGTGGAGCTTCTCGGCGCTGAAGTTCCAGGCGGATATGGGCAAGCTGCTGGCGTTCATGTTCCTCGTGAACCTGCTGATGGCGATGACGGCGCTGCCTGCACTGGCCTCGGTGCTCGAGCGCTGGTTTCCGCGACGCAAGCCGGCGCGTGCGCCCGGACTCTTCAGTCATTGAACATGGGAGACGCAGTCATGATCAAGATGTTTGTTGCCTGTGCCGCGCTGTGCGCGAGCGCGGCAGTCTGGGCTCTGCCGCCGGGCACCGTGGCGGACTGGGCGGCAAAGCCCGCCCATGCGTGGGCGGAACCGGCCCACATGATGTTGCTGGACGCCACGCGTGCGGGCAAGCGCATCGTCGCGGTGGGCGAGCACGGAATCGTCATCATTTCGGATGACGAAGGAAAGACCTGGCGCCAGGCGCGCGAGGTGCCGGTTTCGGCAACGCTTTCGGCTGTGACCTTTACCGACGCACAGCACGGCTGGGCGGTCGGTCAGTGGGGTGTGATTCTCGCGACGGGAGACGGCGGTGAGAGCTGGCAGAAGCAGCGCATGGACATTTCCGTGGACCAGCCATTGTTCTCGGTGCTCTTCACGAGCGAGAAAGACGGCATCGCGGTGGGTCTGTGGTCGCTGATGCTCGCGACGCACGACGGCGGCAGGACGTGGACGAAGGTGACGGTGCCCAAGCCGCCAAGCGGCACGAGGGCGGACCGCAACCTGTACCACATTTTTGCGGATCAAAAGGGTGCACTCTACATCGACTCGGAACAGGGCCTGGTGCTCAAATCCACGGACGGTGGCGCGAACTGGAGCTATCTGTCGACGGGCGGCAAGGGCACCTTGTGGACAGGCGTGGCGCTGCGCGACGGTCGGATCGTGGTGGGCGGGCTGCTGGGCAGCCTGTACCAGAGCAGCGACGGCGGGGCGACGTGGACACAACTCAACGCCGGCACCAGGAGTTCGATCACTGATCTCGTTGCAACCGGAAACGGCCTTTTTGGCGTCGGCCTCGATGGCCTCATATTGAAGCAGGGCGCGGGCGCCAAATGGTTCGAAGTCCAGCAGCGCGAGGATCGCGCGACGCTCACGGCCGCATTGATCGATGGCGCTGGAAAGCCGGTGTTGTTTTCGCAGGACGGAGTGCTGACGGACCGTTGAGAAACACCGGACGCTACCTTATTAGAAAGTTCTCCTTAGCAGGGGAGAAAGGGGAGAAGTAATGAAACTGAATTGGGCATCAAAGATGGATCGGAAACGCAAGCCGGATACACAGACCCGGCGCCAGCTGCTACGTTTTACGGCGATGGGCGCGGCGTCACTGGCAGCCGGCGGCATCTCGCTGGCACAGGCTGCCGTAACGAAGTCCATGAATGGCGACATTCTGGACGTCGCGATCATCGGTGCCGGTCTCGCTGGATTGACTGCGGGCCGCGACCTGAAGCTCGCCGGCTGCGACTCGTTCGTCGTGCTGGAGGCGCGCGATCGCGTCGGCGGACGCACCTATAACCACGATCTGGGGCATGGCGTGGTGGCCGAGGCGGGCGGCCAGTGGATCGGCCCGGGCCAGACGGCGATCGCCGATCTGGCCCGGGAACTCGGGATCGACACCTTCCCGACGTATTACGCCGGCAAGACCGTGGTGCTGGCGGGCGATGCCCGGGTGGCCCAGGATTTCCACGGCGGCGTAGGCGAGGACCAGACGATCGGCAACAAGCTGGGTGAGCTGTCGCGCGGCGTGCCGTCCGGTGCTCCGTGGAAGGCGCAGCATGGGGCGGAACTCGACAAGCTGTCGTATGGCGACTGGCTTCAAAAACAGGGCGTGAAATACGAGGACGGCTATTTTCTCGCGCTCGCGGCGAAACTCTCGCTCGGCGGCGCGCCGGCACAGTTAGGACTTCTGCACTATCTATCGGTCATCAATAGCGCGGGCTGCAGCTATACCCAGCTCGAATCGATCAAAGGAGGCGCACAGGAAACGCGCTTTGTCGGCGGCTCGCAGGTTCTCAGCTTCAAGATGGCGAACGAACTGGGCGACAAAGTCAGGCTGTCGTGCCCGGTGCGCAGGATCGTCGGCTGGGATCGCGAGGTGGTCGAGTTGCACACCGACCAGGGGATCATCCGCGCGCGCTACGTGATCGCCGCGTTGAACCCGGCGCTGTGCAACCAGATCGTCTTCGATCCGCCGCTTCCCGACGGCCGTTCGCAACTCCAGCAGCGCTGGCCCACGAATGCGCCCATGCGCAAGACCGTGCACGTCTACGAGAAGCCGTTCTGGCGCAACAACGGCTATAGCGGCCAGATCATGCAGGTGGGCGGCCCGGTTTTCCTGGCTTACGACAACTCGCCCCCTGACGCTTCGCTCGGCGTGATCAGCGCCTTCGTGGCGCCGGGGGCGCTGCCCGACAATCCCGGGACCGCGGAGCAGACGCTTTCCGCCGTCTATGCTCGCGCCTGGGGAGACAAGGCGCTGCATCCGCTGCAATTCCACGACTACGACTGGGGGAGGGTCGATCCGTGGACGCTGCAGTGCATCCATCCGATCCCGCCGGGTTTCTGGACCACATGGGGCAAGTTTCTCCATCCGGAGGTGGGCCGCCTGATCTGGTCGGGAACCGAAACCGCCGACATCTGGGCGGGCTCGATGGACGGTGCTGTGCGCTCGGGGCATCGGGCGGCTTTGCAGACACTGGGGAATCTGGCGAATCGCAGCGAGGTGGCGTAAATGAAGCGCGCATTGATGATCGGTGCGGTCGTGGCAATCGCCGCCATCGCGGGGGCGGGGGGGCTGTACGGACGCGATCTGCTGGACGGCATGCGGTTCGAAAAGGCCATGAGCCAGATCGGCGCGGCGAATGCGGCCGACGCCGGCCCTTGGCCACAGCCGCCGGAGACCTGCTTCTTTTGCCACGGCGCACACGGCCAGTCCCTCAATTCGTGGTATCCGGCGCTTTCGGGCCAGCCGAAGGCCTACGTAATCGCCCAGTTACATGCATTCGCCGGCGGCCAGCGACCCAACCCCTACATGGGTGCGATTGCGCGGGAACTGACAGACGAGCAGATCAAGTCGCTGGCTGCTTATTTCGCGCGGCAGACGCCGGCCCAAAGCGAAGCGGTGCGCGCCGAGGCGGCACTCGAAAAGCGCGGCATGGCACTCGTGGCGGCTAAAAGCTGCCAGGCCTGCCACGGGGCGTCGTTTATGGGCCGGGAGCAGGTGCCGCGTTTGTCGGGCCAGGGTGCAGCCTATCTCGCGAAGCAGCTTGCAGCCTTCAAGACCGGTGAGCGTCATGACCCGAGTGGCGCAATGAACGCGATGGCGGCCTCCCTGTCGGGCGCAGACATCCAGGCGGTGGCCAGTTATCTAGCGAGTCTGACGCCGGGTGGCAGCGGCGCAGGCACGTAATCGCGGCCATGCCGTAACGGGCAAAAGCAGTGGAGAGGCAGGGAAATACCCTGTCTTTTTTCAGCTTCACAAAATGTCCAATAATGACCACGTTTGGTATTGTGTTCTGCAAGCAAAGCGGCCATCGTCCGCTACTACGAGGACGCCGTCACCTTCGTGAAGAGAAGGCTCAACGAGTGTGAGATCGACTACGACTAGAACCACACCGGGATGAGTCGCGCGGGTATCGATCCGGCTCAGGAAGATAAAGCTCGCGAGGGCATGCGGACGGGCGCCAAGCTTGGCTTTCAATCCGTGTTTCTCGATAGGGCAAGATGCGCGCGCGGCATTCCGCCAGCACTTCTGTTTGGCAACTATGTGCCGCGCGGCGGCGCGCTCCACCCCGGCAAGTACGTGAGGTGGCTCAGGCGCGTGGCTCTGCGGCCAGGTGTGACGATCTACGAGAATACGTCGCTGCTGTCTTACACGGAGGGGCCACTTATCAAGGGGCAAACCCCGCGGCAGTGCGAGCGCCCCGACTCTGATGCTGGCCACCAACGCCTATATCTGTCAACTCGGCCTGCTTGCGGACGAGGTCGTGCCGTCGCGTATCTCGGCGATCGAGACTGAGCCGCTTTCCGATGCTTAGCGCAAGACGTTGGGGTGGCCGCGACGCGAAGGCCTCGTGACGGCACACTGGACCTGGAAGGTCATCGGCCCGTCAACAACGGGCACATCGAAACATCCTCTACATCACAGGGTGGCTCCGGGTATGGCGTGGCCGCCCAGTTCATGGCAGGGAACCTGATTACCGGGTGGATCCGCGGCGTCGAAAATCCGCTCCTTTCGGCGCCGGACCACAAGACGCCGGCGACGCTGCCCGAGCCGGTGCGATGGTACGGCATCAATGGTGCGCTGGGCCTGGCGAACGTACTCCACGACCGCGCGAACGACAAGGCGCGGGCAGCGCAAGCGCTACGGGCGTAACGCGCGCCAAATTACAGGAGGCATGCGGCGAACATGCCGCGTCCAGGCCCGATTGAGGCATTGGACGATCGGCTCGATGATTGCTTACTGCGAATGGGGGTGACAATGGGCGGCGACGAGCGCAGCGCCCCCCGCGCCATGCGGATGGTGTTTCAGCCCGGTGTAAGATATAGTCACGTTTACCTAGGAAGCGGTTCGTGTGGCCGCGTTGCCTCTCCTCTCCTCGGCGAGGCGTCTACCTCACTCAAGGCGGAAAGCGATGACAGAGCGAAAAGAGTCAAGCACCCGTAAGCGGCGCACGTCGAGCGCCACACCCTCCGCGGGAGCCGCATCCTCGACGGGAGCCGCACCCGACAGCCTGCGGGCTCAGGGCGTACGTACGCGTAATGCCATTATTCGTGTGGCAAGGAAGCTCTTGCTCGAGAACGGTCCCATGGACTTCTCGCTGCGTGCCGTCGCCCTGAAAGCGGGCATCAGTGTCAGCAACCTCCAGTACTACTTCCCCACGCGGCCTGCCGTCCTGCGGGCGGTCATGGCGCCCGTGATCGACGCTTATCTCGATGCGCTAAAACAGGCACTCCAGAGCGATGTCTCGCCGCGCGCGACGATCGAAGCCATGCTCGATATGGGGTTACAGGACGCGAAGGACTCGAAGAACATCCCGCTGTGGTGGCACTTCTTTTCGCTTGCGTCTACCGACCCCGAGTGCGCGCAGATGCGGGACGATTGGTACGACACCTTGACGAGCGAATTTGCCAAGGTCATTCGCGCCGCGAATCCGGAGCGTGGGGCGGCCGAGAGTGCACATATTGCCGTGCTGCTCATTTCGATGGCGGACGGCATGACACTTCATCTGGCCACCACGCGCAGCAAGCGCGCGTACATGCGAGGGTTCGAGGCGATGTACCTCGAGACCGCGCGTAGTCTGGTGTGGGGGAAAACGGTGGACGCCGAGACGGCCTAGCGCCGTCAGCGTCGTGCCCGCGAGGAAAAAGGACAGGGGAATACCCTGTCTTTTTTTTTCACCTCATGTTTTGTACTATTGCCTATGTTTTGTATGTCGATCTAAAAAATGGGCAGCTGGATTGCGGGGCAGCCCGCTCGACAAGGTTGATCAGAACGGGTGGACGAAGGAATAACCAGGCGGCCGGTGCCGATGGATTGGCCTCGCGTTGGCGCTCCATGGAACCCATATCGGGTTATCAGATAGCGGCTGGTGTTTGAGGTAACTGTCGTAGATTCAGATTCGAATTCACTTATTTATAAGGAGTACGACATGAATTCCGCTGCGATATTGAACCGTGCGGCGCTCGCGGTTGTGCTGACTTCCATCGCCGTTTCGGCTCATGCGAGTGGCGGCGGTGTTTGTCCCCCCGAGCAGTCGACTCCGCATTCCATGTCCGTCTCGAATGGAGCACCGGACGAGTCGAGTGCGCAGAGCGATGCGGCTTGTCCAGCCGTGCGGCCGGTCGCGGACGTCAGTCCGGCACTGGGGAAGACCCGGGCACAAGTCCGGGCCGAACTGCTGCAGGCCGGCGAGGAGGGGATGCTTCCGCCGCGCTGGGTGGATTATCCGCCCAGTGCCGCGACGAGGGCGCGCAACCGCGAAAACTTCCTGCGCGTGGAACAGGTATGGAAGGCAGAAGGGATCATTCCGGCGACGCGCTTGAGCAGCACGAATGGATTGAACGCGGAGGAGCAGTGAACTAGTTGCTGTCAGTGAAGCGCGTCGTGGATGCCGATCGCGCGCGATCCAGCACTGGCGGGCATGAAGGACGCAAAGTCATCGTGGCGATCAACAAGGACGAAGAAGCGCCGATGTTCCGCATGGCCTGCTACGGCCTCCCGGGCGATCTGTTCACGGTCTTGCCGGAGCTGGCTTCGTCAATTTGAGCGCGCAGTCTGGACTTGTGCCTGTGATATCCGGGCGGATGCCGGTCTGACACTGCTCACTTTCCCGGATCGTCAAGATCACTGGCGCGACGCTTTTGTGACCAGCGAGGCGTCCGAAATTAGAAGGTCGCGAGACGTATTTGAGATACAGGGGAATACCCTGTATTTTTTTCTTTTTCCATTTGTAGGTATCATTGCAAATCTTTTGTAACATATACAATAACAGAACCGATGGTGCAGCGGATCCCAGGTTCTGGACGAGCAGCGCGAAGGTATCGAAAAGGAATCCGAATAATTCGGGCGATTTGGTGTATCGATCAGTTATGAAATTTGTCGCCTGAGCAGTTTTGGTGACCCGCGCAGGGTAGGACCCGTTATCACGTAGACAGAGGCACTATGGCAAAAAAATCTTCTCCAGATGGCGCTGCTAACCTGCAGCGCAGGCAATGGCTCAAATATGCCGGTGCCTCGGCTGCCGTGGGCACGCTTGCTCTGGGCGCCCAACATTCGTATGCCGCAGTCGCGAGGAGCGCCCCGGGCGCGGACGATGTTCTCGACGTCGCCATCATAGGAGCGGGGCTGGCCGGACTGACCGCTGCGCGGGATCTGCGTCAGGCGGGTTGCGAGTCCTTTCTGGTGCTCGAAGCCCGGGATCGCGTGGGCGGGCGAACGTTCAACTACAACATTCCCGGCGGGTACGTTTCGGAAGTCGGCGGGCAATGGATCGGACCGGGCCAGACCGCCGTCGCCGATCTCGCGCGCGAGCTGGGCGTTGGGACCTTTCCGACCTACTACGACGGCGATACGGTCATTCTGGGCGGCGAGGGGCGCGTGACAGTCGATCTGAAGGGCACCTTCGGTACCGACGAGGCGATCGGCGCAAAGCTCAGCAGGCTGTCGCGCGACGTGCCTTGTGGCGCGCCGTGGACGTCCTCGAACGCCGGTGAACTGGACAAGCTCTCGGTTGGCGACTGGCTGGCGAAGCAGGATATCAAGCCTGAAGACCGGATGGGATGGAATGGCAGCATCACCCTTTCGGGCGGTGCGGCGCCAGCGAAGATGGGGTTGCTGCACTACCTTTCGATGATCAATTCGGCGGATTGCGATTTCTCCCAGCTCGACAGCATCAAGCACAGCGCCCAGGAAACCCGCTTCATCGGCGGCTCGCAGATCCTCAGCATCAAGATGGCCCAGCAACTGGGCAACAAGGTGCGCCTGTCTTCTCCGGTCCGCCGGATTTCCGGATGGGACGGCGACGTCGTCACCCTGCATACCGACCATGGCGAAGTGCGCGCGCGGACCGTCATCATGGCTATTCATCCGGCCTTGTGTCATCAGGTGGAGTTCGATCCGCCCTTGCCGGAAAAGCGTGCGGCCCTGCAGCGCGCCTGGCCGGCGCATTCCCCGGCACGAAAGACGGCCGTGGTCTATCGCCGCCCATTCTGGCGCGACAAGGGCATGAACGGCAGCATCTTCCAGGTCAATGGCCCCATCATCTGGGCCTACGACAACTCTCCGCCCGCCGGGGAGATCGGGGTCATTAACGCGTTCATCCAGAATGCGTTGATGCCGTCGGAGCGCGATGCAGCACTGGCCATGCATAAGCAGTTCTACGCGCAGGCATGGGGCGATGAAGCGCTGTCTCCCATCGCGTACCACGATCAGGACTGGGGCCGGGTCGATCCGTGGACCATTACCTGCGTTTCCGCCATTCCGCCGGGCTTCTGGAGCACCCACGGCGAGGCGTTGCGCCCGTCGTGCGGCAAGCTGATCTGGTCGGGCACGGAGACGGCGAATATCTGGGCCGGCTACATGGATGGCGCTGTTCGCTCCGGCCATCATGGCGCGCTTCAGGCGCTGAATTCGCTGCGTCGAGCATAAGAGGGAAAAGATGAAAAAAATTCCATTGATTGGCATTCCTCTTGTTATTGTTCTGCTGCTGGCCATCTTCGGTTCCGATCTGCTCGGTCTTTATCGGCTTCAGAGCTATCTCACGACGTTCGCCGAGGCTTACCAGGCTGACGGTGGCCCTTGGCCGCATGTGACCGACGTCTGCATGGGCTGCCACGGAGTCAAAGGCAATTCGCTCCATCAGGGGTATCCGAGCCTCGCGGGGCAGCCCGCGCCATATTTGGAAACGCAGCTACGCAATTTCGCGAGCGAAGCCCGGCGCAATCCGAACATGGGACCTCTCGCCCAGACGATGAGCGATTCGCAGATTAAATCGCTGGCCGAATATTTCGCTGGCGCAGTCCCTGTCGCGAATCGCTATTTCACGCCGGATGCGCAACTGCGCGAGAAAGGGCAGCGCCTCGTGGCCGCGGGCAACTGTGCCGCATGTCACGGTGCCAAATTGATGGGCCACGACCAGTTTCCGCGTCTCGCGGGTCAGGGGTACGACTATTTGCTCGCGCAGTTCGACGAGTTCGTTTCCGGCACCCGCAGCGAGCCTACAGGCGTCATGAAAAACCTTGCGACAGGTTTTTCGCCCGAAGACCGCAAGGCCATTGCCACTTATCTGGCAAGCCTTGACCCCAAGAGAAATTAACCAGTCAGTTGCAACCGGAGTCGGGAGTTTAGTCATGGACCTCAGATCTTTAGTTCTTATGCTCTCTGCCGCTTTGTTGGCCTTGAGTTGCTATTTCTACGGATGGAAGATGGTCAGGAAACGCAATTATCTTCTGGGCGGGGAGATGTGGATCGTTGGCATCTCCGCGACGAACGCCATCGGATTCTTTGCCACCGGGAATGCGATTTCCTATGAAGTAGCGCATTTCTTCGATGCGTTTTCCCGAGGGTTCGGTATGCCTGTCATTGCCGTTGCGGGTCTGATGGCAATCACGCACGGCTACAAGCCGTCGATTCTCCTGGATGTCGTGGCGTTCGTCGCCACGTTTGCGGGTGCATTCGTACTCGTGGGAGCGGGCTTTATCGCTGGGGTTTTGCCGTACTTCTATCTGGTGATGGCAATCTGGCTGTCGATCTATCTTGCTTACTTCACCAAGCGGTTGCTGAACATCGGGGCGACGCTCGAGGCGCTGGGCATGGTTGTGGCGTTGGTCACTACGTTCGCAATTGCCGCCATTTACGATTTCTACAAGATCCCTGGCGAGGAAACCAACGTCGTGTTCAATTTCTACACGCTTGCGCTGTCTACGTGGGCCTATCTGATGCCGGCGCTTTATTACGGCTATTGCGCGCTGGAGCGTGCACAAAGCGGAGTCCGGGTGCCGAACGGTACGGCTCCTTCCCGCGGTTGAGCGAACGACGTCGCTGGCGCCGCGTTTCCTGACGACCAGACTAACGCGGCCCGGCCGGAACACGTCTTCCTGGAGATCTTGATGAATCAGACCTCGCGCAAGGTAATGCGCTTCACGGCTTGGAGCGCCATCATTGGCGGCCTTCTCGCCTATGCGAATGTCGGGCTATCGGTGGCGGTAACAGGCCCGGATGCGGATATGGTGCTGCACGGCGCATCGATGCTGGCATTGCCACCGGAAACACGCGACTTGTTTCGCTGGTGCATGGTTGCCGACACGCTCGGGTTCTATTTGCCCTTCCTCGTCATCGGCGGGTACTTTGTGCACGAATTTCGTGACGAGTTGGGTGCGCTCGGCAACATGATTGTGATGGTCGTTGTGTTGTACGTGGTAGTGGGCGTGACCGGCGCTGTCTTGGAGTTCGCAATCCTTCACCCGCTGGCCCATCTTTACGCCGGCGGCGACGATGCCACGAGAAACGCCGCGGCGGCGGTATGGACGGCGATCGCCAATGGGACGCAAAACGGCCTCTGGTGGATCGAGGGTCCCCTTGTGCTGTTCTGGGCGCCGATTGCCGCTAACGTGCTCAAGAAGGCGGGATGGAAGGGGGGAATTTTGTTGAAGATCGTTGGGTGGGGTTTCGGGATCTTCTTCCTGTTCGGCTTTTTCCCGGATCTCAGCGCATTGTCGAATGCGAGCGAGATGGTCGTCGTGCTGGTTCTGCCGTTATGGATGTTATTGTTCGGCTGGCAGTTGCTGCGCCGCGCGCGAACGTTGCCGGCACGTTTGCAAGGCGCTGGCGCAACCACTTAAGGCAACGCTCGCTAGTCCGACTTCACCGTTTCCGCCAGGCCTGCACTCCTCGCGATGACCGATACCCATGTGAACAATCAACTTTCCCTATGACATTACTGATTGGCATTCCTCTGGAAGTGGCCACCGCGGAACGGCGCGTAGCGACCGTGCCCGAGGTGGTCGAGAAACTGATCAAGCTGGGTTTCGCGGTTGCTGTGCAAAGCGGTGCCGGCGCCGCCGCGAACTTTGACGATGACGCCTACCGTGCGGCCGGTGCCGAGGTTGTGGGATCGGCGGCCGAACTTTGGGCCCGCAGTGACATCGTTTTCAAGGTGCGCGCCCCGAGCAGCGACGAAGTGGCGCTGATGCGCGAGGGCGCCATGCTCATGGGTTTTGTCTGGCCCGCGCAGAATCCCGAGTTGATGCAGCAGTTGGCCGCCAAACGGACCACTGTGCTGGCCATCGATTCGCTGCCGCGCACGCTCTCGCGCGCGCAGAAGATGGACGCGCTCACGTCGATGGCCGGCATTAGCGGCTATCGCGCGGTGATCGAGGCCGCACATGCGTTTGGCCGATTTCTGAACGGGCAGATGACTGCCGCCGGCAAGGTTCCACCGGCCAAAGTCTTCATCGCTGGAGCCGGCGTGGCGGGGCTGGCTGCCATCGGCACCGCGGCCAATCTGGGCGCGATCGTGCGCGCCAACGACACGCGCGCCGAGGTGGCCGACCAGGTCAAGTCGCTGGGTGGCGAATTCGTCAAGGTGGACTACGACGAGGAAGGCTCGGGCGGCGGCGGCTACGCCAAAGTCATGAGCGAGGGCTTCCAGCAAGCGCAGCGCGCGATGTACGCGCAGCAGGCCGGAGACGCGGACATCATCATCACGACCGCGCTGATTCCCGGCAAGCCGGCTCCGAAGCTCATCACGGCCGAGATGGTGCAGTCGATGAAGCCGGGCAGCGTGATCGTGGACATGGCGGCCGAGCAAGGCGGCAACTGCGAGCTCACGGTGCCCGGCGAGGCCGTGGTGCGCCACGGTGTGACCATCATCGGCTACACGGATCTCGCGTCGCGCCTGTCGCGGCAGTCGTCCACGCTCTATGCGAACAACCTGCTGCGCGTGGTCGAGGAGCTGTGCAAGACGAAGGACGGCACGATCAACGTCGACTTCGACGACGATGCCATCCGCGGCCTCACGGTCATCAAGGAAGGCAACATCACCTGGCCGCCCCCGCCGATCAGGCAGTCGGCCGTTGCACCCAGGCCCCAACCGGCTGCTGCCGCGGCGGCAGCCGCGCCAAAGAAGGGCCACGGCCAGGGCGAGCCGATGTCGGCGAAGTCGCTGGCCATCGTGTTCGGCCTCGGCGCGCTGGCCTTCCTGATGGTGGGACTGTATGCGCCCACCACGTTCCTCTCGCACTTCACGGTGTTTGTGCTGGCCTGCTTTGTCGGCTACATGGTGATCTGGAACGTCACACCGTCGCTGCACACGCCGCTGATGAGCGTGACCAACGCGATCTCGTCGATTATCGCCATCGGTGCGCTGGTGCAGGTCGCGCCGCCGCTGGGCGGTCTGGCCGGAGGCAGCAGTGAACGGCCATCAAGCCTGATCCTGGGCCTCGCCGTGGCCGCGCTGACGCTCACGGCCGTCAACATGTTCGGCGGCTTCGCGGTCACGCGGCGCATGCTGGCGATGTTCCGTAAATGAGAAAGAAGCATGACTTCAAACCTGACTACCGTCTCCTACATCGGTGCGGCGATACTCTTCATCCTCAGCCTTGGCGGCCTCGCTAATCCCGAGACTGCGCGTCGCGGCAATCTGCTCGGCATGATCGGCATGACCGTGGCCGTGCTGGCCACCGTGCTCGGGCCGCGCGTGTCGGCGGCGGGCATACCGTACGTCGTCGGCGCGCTGGTCGTGGGAGGTGCCCTGGGAATCGTTGCTGCGAAGAAGGTGCAGATGACGCAGATGCCCGAGCTGGTGGCGCTGATGCACAGCCTGGTCGGCCTGGCGGCGTGCCTGGTGGGCTTCGCCAGCTACGTCGACACGTCCGTGCAGTTCAGCGGCGCGGAGAAGGCTATCCACGAAGTCGAGATTTACGTAGGCATCCTGATCGGTGCGGTGACGTTCGCGGGCTCGGTCATCGCATTTGGCAAGCTCTCGGGCAAGATCGGCGGCAAGCCGCTACTGTTGCCGGCGCGGCACTGGCTCAACCTGGCCGCGCTGCTGGTGGTGATCGTGTCCGACCGCGCGTTTCTTCACGCAGGCAGCATTCAGGACGGCATGACACCGCTTGTGCTGATGACAGCGATTGCACTGCTGTTCGGCGTGCATATGGTGATGGCCATCGGCGGCGCCGACATGCCCGTGGTGGTGTCGATGCTCAACAGCTACTCGGGCTGGGCGGCGGCGGCCACGGGCTTCATGCTCGGCAACGACCTGTTGATCGTGGTCGGCGCGCTGGTAGGCTCATCGGGCGCGATTCTCTCGTACATCATGTGCCGCGCGATGAACCGCAACTTCATCAGCGTGATCGCCGGCGGCTTTGGCACCGCCAGCGGCGCGCCTGCGGCAGCGGGCGGCGGTGCACAGCCCGCCGGCGAAGTGGTGGCGGTGAGTTCCGCCGAAACCGCCGAACTGCTGCGCGATGCGAAGAGCGTGATCATCGTGCCCGGCTACGGCATGGCCGTGGCGCAGGCCCAGCACACGGTATACGAACTCACCAAGGTGCTGCGCGAGAAGGGCGTCGATGTGCGTTTCGCGATCCACCCGGTGGCCGGTCGCATGCCGGGCCATATGAACGTGTTGCTGGCCGAAGCGAAGGTGCCGTACAACATCGTGATGGAGATGGACGAGATCAACGCGGATTTTCCCGAAGCGGACGTTTCGATGGTCATTGGCGCGAACGACATCGTGAACCCGGCGGCGCAGGAGGATCCGGCCAGTCCGATCGCCGGGATGCCGGTGCTCGAGGTCTGGAAGGCGAAGACCTCGATCGTGATGAAACGCAGCATGGCCTCCGGCTATGCCGGCGTGGACAACCCGCTCTTCTACAAGGACAACAACCGCATGTTGTTCGGCGATGCGAAGGCGATGTTGAGCGAGATTTTCGGCGCGCTGACAGCCTGAACACGGTGACGCGCACGCCATCCACGGTTAATTCGTGAGCCATTCATTTTTTGATATCACAGTGCCTTACCGGCACGCCCATTCCACAATAAGGAGTCCTTGCATGAGAAAGTCCCGCCGCACTTTTATGATCACGACCGCCGGTGTGGCTTCGAGTCTGGCGCTTACGCGTCTTGCGTTCGCCGATTCCCCAAAGGTATCCGACACCGAGCCGACGGCGCAGGCCCTCGGCTACAAATCCGACGCAACCAGGGTCGACAAGGCGAGGTACGCGAAGTATGCCGCAGGCCAGGTTTGCGGCAACTGCACGTTCTATCAGGGCAAGCCGAGCGACGCGTTCGCGCCGTGCCCGATGTTCGGGGGCAAGCAGGTTGCAGGTAAGGGCTGGTGCAGCGCGTATAGCAGGAAAGGCTGACGCATTGGTGCGTGTTGGCGATCTCTGAAGCATGAGTTGGCGACCGGTGGTAGCAAGCGGCCAGCGAAGAAACATTATATTTTGTAATGGAAAATAAAAAGACTGGCCGCATGAGCGCTTTTGTGGGGACGATCCGGTTCAAGGTCATGCTTACGCTTGGCGTCTGCGTGGCGCTGATGGTGGCGATCGGCATGATGGGCCTGCGCGGTCTGGCGAGGCTCAGTGCCGACATGGGCAGCATGTACTCGGCGAGTACCGTGCCGATCGAGGATCTCGCCGCGATGCAGGCGGCGGCGCTGAAGATCCGTCTGCAGATGCGCTACATCCAGGCACTGCATGAACAGGACAAGGCCGAGGAACTTGTGACCGATATCGGCAAGGAGCAAAAGAAGCTCGATGCGGCCTGGCACGACTATTATCCTGCGAAGATCGCGACGGCAGATGAGCGCCGACTGGCCGACCGGGTAGCGAAGGTATTGGCCACCTTCCGGACGCAATCGGACGATATCGCTGCGGTGCTTCGTTCCGGCAATCTGGACATGGCGGGCTACTCGATCGACGAGCTGACGGAAACCGGCGATGCGTTGTCCGACGCAATCGGCCGCGACGTCGCACTGAGCGCCATGCAGGCGTGGCAATTGGCGGAGCGCGGCGACGCGACGTTCGATGCGTTGCGATGGACCGTGCTAGGGGCAATCGGCCTTGGCATCCTCCTGGCCGCGGCTGCTTCGGCATGGTTGCTTTGGGCGATTTCGACGCCGCTGAAGGCGGCGCTCGGTGTTGCCCGGCAAATCGCCGAAGGCCGGCTGGGCAACGCCGAGGGCATGAGCCTGCATGGCGAGTTTGCTCAGTTGCTCGATGCGCTGCAAACGATGGACCGGCACCTCGCCGGGACAGTGCACACGATCAAGGGATCGAGCGATGCGATCCAGTGCGCGTCGATCCAGATAGCCGAAGGCAGCGCGGATTTGTCCTCCGGTGCAAGGCGACAAGCCGAGTCGCTCGAAGAAACTGCGGCGAGCCTGAGCGAGCTGATCATGTCGGTTCAACGCAATGCGGATCATGTCAGTCAGGCCGCGGAGTTTGCCAATGCGACGTCACTCGCGGCCGATACGAGCGTGGCTGCCGTCGAGCAGATGCGCGGCACGATGGGCGTGATTTCCGCCAGTTCGGCGAAGATCGTGGAAATCACGGCGTTGATCGAAGGGATCGCGTTTCAGACCAATATCCTCGCGTTGAATGCCGCTGTCGAGGCGGCGCGTGCCGGCGAGCACGGCCGCGGGTTTGCCGTCGTCGCCGGGGAGGTGCGCAGCCTCGCGCAGCGGGCGGCCAGCGCAGCGAAGGAAATCAAGGTGCTGGTGCGCAACTCGGTGGAGTCCATCTCGGGTGGCGCCGCACATGCGGACCAGGTGGCTCATGCCATGGGGGACGTGCGGCGTGCGATCCAGCGCGTGGTCGAAATCAACGACAGCATCTTCGAAGCTTCGCAAGCGCAGCGCAGCGGAATCGGGCAGGTCAACGAGGCGGTGAACCGCATGGATCTGGTGATCCGTAACAATGCCGCCGTCGTCGAGCAGGCAGCGCAAGCAGCGTTCTCGCTGGGGGAGCAGGTCGCCGCCCAGCGGCACGCGATTGCGGTTTTCGAGGTCCATTCGCCGGCAAGCGCGAGAACGAACTGAGCGGCGACGGTCACCGTCGGTCCGCTGGAACACAAAAATATTCGGGGAGAACACTTAGACATGCTCGGCATGTATCCGACGTTTTACGTCCCGGGCATCGGCACGGCCTGGGTGATGGGCATCATTGGCGTGATTCACGTTGTGGCATCACACACATCGGTTGGCGCGTCGTTCCTGTTTGCACTGCTCGAGACGCGGGCTTATCGCGAGAACAAGCCGGAGCTGATGGCATTCATCAAGCGCTACGGCGCGTTCCTGCTGGTGTTTTCGTACATCATCGGTTCCATCACGGGACCCGGCATCTGGTACGCCATCACCGTGGCCAGTCCACGCGGCGTGAGCGGCCTGATCCATAACTTCGTCTGGGTCTGGGCCAGCGAGTGGGTGTACTTCACGGTCGAAGTCATTGGCGTCTACGCGCTCGTCTACCTCATCGGCAAGGTGGACCGTCGCACGCACCTCATGCTCACATGGTCGTTCGCGCTCGCTTCGTGGGCCACGATGCTGCTGATCGTTGGCGTCCTGTCGTTCATGATGTGGCCGGGCCACGACGCCTGGTATCGGACGGGCTCGGCCAGCGATGCGTTCTTCAACGTCAACTTCTTCGCCCAGCTCGGTACGCGAACGGGCGGGATGCTGGTCATGGCGGCGCTCGTCGGTCTGATGGTGGCGAGCCGGGTGAAGGATCCGCTGCAGCGTCGCGGCGTGGTGGGCCTGATCGCACCGGTCGGGCTGGCAGGCGGCGCATTGGCCGTGGTGATGTTTCTCTATTATCTGCAGACGCTTCCGCCCAATGCACTCGTCATGCTCGACGCGCATCTGTTGCCCGTCTATGGCAAGAGCATGGTGGCGGTGTTCGCCGTGGCCACGCTTTGGCTGGTCTTTGCCTGGGTCTGCCCGCAGCGGCTGTACACGTCGCTGGCCGTCGCGCTGTTCGTGTTCATCGCCGTGGCGGGGGTGTGGCCCGAGGAGCGCATGCGCGAATCGATGCGCAAGCCCTATGTGGCGGGGCAGTACATCTACGGGAACCAGATCATCGCGCGCGACGTGCCCGGCAAGGGCGTGACCGGCGAGGTCGACAGGATCGCGGCCCACGGCCTGCTCGCGCTGCATCCTTTCATTCCGGACCGGCTGAGGAAACCCACCGACGCAAACCGGCTGGAAGTGGGGCGGCTGCTCACCAGGATCGCCTGCGCGAACTGCCATTCGCTCGAGCCGGGGGGCCCGCTGCGCAGCCTGCCCGACAAGCTGCACGAAGCCACCGACGAAGACCTGATCGCGGCGTTCCTGCGCGGTCCGCTGCGCCATGGAACGCAGCCATACATGCCTCGCATCGACCTTCCCGAAGACGAGATTGAGGCAATTGCCCATTACCTCGCGGTGGTCGACAGCGGGCAGAACGTGGAGCGGCTGATCGCCGCCCAACAGCATGGAGAGGGCCAATAGCCTTCCTGGGGATCAAGAGATGGACATTGGTGCAGTGATGAACACGATGCGCGATCCCGCGGGAATTCCCGCGCAGCCCGTGATTTTTCAGGTTTTGATGGTGTTGACGTGGGTGTTGCACATCGCCTTCGTGCATCTGGCGCTCGGCTCGGCGGGGCTGGCCATTTACGCGTTCCACAGGCGCGCGGCAGGAGGGGACTGGGCGCGGCTTTCGATGGCCATGACGAAGGTCGCGAAGGTCTGCGTTTCGCTGCTGATCGTGCTGGGCGTCGCGCCGCTCTTGTTTACGCAGGTGATCTACGACCCGCAGTGGTACACGTCGAACGTGTTGTCGGGGCGCTGGGCGATTGCGTTCATTTTCACGCTGATCGTCGGCTACTGCTGCTGGTTTGCGTTCTACCACGCGAATCGCGAGCAGACGAAACGGCAGGTGGGATGCTACGCCTGGGTCGCGCTGCTGCTCTTCTGCCTCGACGGACTGATCATGCACGCGCTGTCGTATCAGGCCTTGCTGCCCGCGAAGTGGATGAGCTGGTACGCGCCCGGTGGCGTGGTGGATACGCGTGGCGCCGCCCTGCACGCCATCCAGTGGCCGCGGTACGTATTCATCATGGGCCTGTCCGTGCCTGCGGTGGGGGTGTATCTGATTGCCTACGCGCATTACTTCGCGCCCCGCACGGATCGCGAAGCGGGCTACCTGGCCTTCGCGCGCAACCTCGGCAAGCGGATCGCCAGATGGGGATTTGCGCTCTCGATGCTGCCGATGCTGGCGTGGCAGCTCGACCTGCCGGCGGGCACGGGGCTCGTGGCGCAGCCGGTGGGATGGCTCATCCTGGCTGGCCTTGCTTTAATGGCGATATGGTCTGGCTTACTGAGCGACAGGACAAACGGTTATATGCCGGCCGCTGGGGGCCTGCTGCTGCTGTCGCTGCTCGCGCTGTGGCGGGAAATCGTCCGTATTCGTTACCTGCGGCCCTTCGGCTATGACATCCGCAGCTATCACGTCAATCCCGACTGGCCGTCCACCGTGCTGTTCTTTTTGACGCTCGCGGGCATTGGCGGCCTCGTCGGCGGGTTCTACCTGACGCTGCTTTACCAGGCCGGGCGGAACGAGCGTTGCTATGACGCGGACCGGTACGTTGCGCGTCTTGCCACGGGTGCGGTTTCGGTGCTGGGTGTCTGGATCGCGGCTTTTTTTGCGTACGGATTCGTTATCTCGGTACGCGACAGTTTCAATTGAGGCGGGAAATGAGCGTTAAAGCGAGCATCAAAGCGGGCAAAAAAATGACCATGATCAGTCGAGTTGGCCTTTTCGTGATCCTGAACTTGCATGCCGTGGCGCACGCCCAGTCGTCGGGGCCGGCGCCCGACGCGGGTGCGGGAAAGCGGCGTGCCGCCGTGTGTTTCGCTTGTCACAATGCAAATGGCGTGGCCGTTATTCCGGGCGTGCCGAACCTTGCCGGGCAGCGCAGCGAGTATCTGGAGAGCGCGCTCAGGGCCTACCGTGATGGCCAGGGGCGGCAGAACGTGATCATGAATTCGATGGCCAAACCTTTGAGCGACAGCGATATCGTGAACATCGCTGCGTATTTCAGCGTTCAGCAGCGCTGACTGCCGATCTCAAATCGCTACGCGCCGCGGTGCGCAATGGCTCCGTTTTCATTGATCACAGCTTCGCGTTGTGTAATCAGCCGATGCTCCTGATCCGGCCAGACATGATCGGCGGGCCGGGGCAGCGATCGAGGGCGCGATTCGTCAAGATGGTGCCGATGATATTGCACAGCTTGCCCCTGCCGAGATGATTGCCGCCACCGATCGCGACGTAGGAATGGATCGGATTGAGCGCATCTTGAACGAGTTTGTCCTGATCGCCACCGCGGTGCAGACCGGCCAATGTACGGCGCTGGGGGGCTCTCGCGCTTCGGTTCAGCTGCACGCGTACAACCGGTATACGATGGCGGTGTCCACATTGAGCGGCAATTCCGCACGTTTTGACTGATCGACTACGTAACCAATGCGGCATTGCGCGCCGAATTGCAGCAAGTAGCGGCGCGCCGTTGGGAATCACCGTGCTTCAAGCTAGCCGTCGCTGCTTCACACTCAGGTCGGCGGCGCTCGGCAACAAATGATGCGCAAAGCGTTCGATCGGGAAATCGAACGTTCCGCGCAGGTTGATACTTTCGAGATGCGTCGGCGCCGATGCGCCGCAAAAACGTCGGCGGATCGGATCAAAAAGGGAAGGGGCCGGACAGGGAGGCAGAAAGTGCCTGTTTTGGTGAGTTATTTTAACGGGGCCGCCTCTATAACCCGCATCTAGCCAAGACCAGCCTGCTGTCGAAAAATGCATTGAAGTCAAGCGTAGGCCTTTAACAGGCCGCGGAAATAGCTCTCGCGGTCGTTATCGGAGCGGGAGCGGTAAACGTTTAAGCAAGGAAACGGACAACACTGAGACCAAAACGATGCGCGGAGCGGACGGCTACATCGAGGCGATGTTCACCGCGGACGGCGGGCCGCCTCTGCCATCGGCTTCCAATGGAGGAAGCCGAACAGCAGAGTCAGTAGTACGCTATCGAATAGAGGCCCCTTGTGCAGGGCCACCTTCTTGAAGCATACGGCCACCTCGAGCAGATGCACGAACAGCAGCACCGCCGCTACGATGCGCACCCAGTGGATGACTTCCGGCGACATGGGCGGTGCTGTCAGGTAACTACCGGCTGCGATACCGTACAGCACGAGCAGCAGCAACTTGTTGAGAAGGTAGAGCATAATGGGTCTCCACGAATGGGGATGTTGAATGCAGTTGTTGGCTCAGAGCGCTGCCGACGCGGCACCGCAGTCGCCTGCATGGTTGTCACATTGCCGCGCATGCTTCAGACGTATGGTGTGGCGCCTGAAATGAAGGGGGACCCGGCGGGCCTCTGATACAGCCATCGCCCCGACTCTCGCTCGCCAGGTGTGGAACGACGCATCACTGAGTCAGTGCGTCAGCCTTCACGTCCTCCTTGTCCTGAAGATGACGCCACATGATCTTGCCGGTCCCCGATTTTGGCAGTGACTTAACGAATTCAACGATGCGCGGCGCCTTATGCGACGCCATGTTCTCGCGAGCCCACGTGATTATCTCTTCCTCGGTCACGGTGTTCACATGATTCGCATTACGAAGGATGATCGCTTTCACGGTTTCACCGCGATGTGGGTCACGTGCGGCGATCACGCAGATCTCCTGAATCGCGGGATGGGCTACATCATGGTCTCGACCGCGGCTGGTCATACTTTGTACCCCGACGCGTTGATCATTCGCTTCAGGCGATCCGTCATGAAAAAATAGCCATCCTCATCCTTTCTCGCAAGATCGCCGGTGCGCAGGAACCGCTTGCCGTCGATCTCGATGAACGCTTCGCGCGTCGCTTGGGGATTGCGGCAGTAACCCTGCATCAACTGGTGGCCGTGTATCACGACCTCACCGGCCTGACCTTGCGGCAGCTCGCCGAGCGTCTCCGGATCAATGATCCTGGCATCAACATCGAACACGGGAATGCCGAGGCAATTCGACTTTGGCCGTAGTGGCGGGTTAATGTGCGTAGCGGCGATCGTCTCGGACATTCCGTAGCCTTCGATGTACTCGATTCCGGTCTTGTCCTGTAGTTTCCTGGCGACGGCGTCCGGCATCGCCGCGCCACCACCGGCCATGACGCGTAGACTCGACAGGTCGTAGTCGTCTAGCTTCGGGTTCGAGAGAAAGTCGACTGCCATGGTTGAAATCGAGTGCCAGTCCTTCACACGGTGATGGGCGATCGTGCGAGCAGCCGCATCGCGTTCCCATCGCGGCAGCACCACCACGGTCGCGCCGCTGAGGAGTGGCGCGTTCAGGCCACTCTGCATGCCCGTCACATGGAACAGGGGCAGTGCAGACAACAGGATCCGGGTTGGTAATAGACAAAGCATCGAGCCGCACTGTTGGGACCGCGCGAGGATGTCGTGTCTCCACGCTGCGTCAAATTTCGCAAGTTGGAGGTATTTTCATTGGCGGAATCCCGTCAAGCAATATATAAATGGAACCATATTTATGTATATTTGGTGCAAAACGCACCACGATTTATAAGGTCTCGTCATGCCTCAGAATCTCATTCCATCCGGGCGGCACACGTGGCCGCTACCTTCGCCACGCATTCAGGAATTGATGCGTCAAGGCGCGGAAATCGCCCTGAAAGAGCAGGCGGTGTGGCTGCAGGAGCTGGATCAGGTGAACGTGGCCGCTGGTCAGGTGATGAGTGATCCCGTGATTGCGGCGGCGGTCCGAAGAATCAATCGCAATGGACTGATTCACTGGGCGACCGCCAACATTGAGAACCCCGGCGCGCCCGTGTCTCGCTATCTTTCAGTGGATATGCAGAGCAGTGCGCGAGAACTGGTGCGACGTGGTTTGACCGACCTGGCGTTCGCCTCAGCCCGTTCGTCGCAGAGCATCTTGTGGCAACGCTGGATGGAACTTGCTTTTACCTTGACCCAGGATCCCCAGGAACTGCAGGAATTTCTTTCAGTTTCGTCGCGCTCCATCGCCGCATCCATCGACGAAAATATGGAGGGCATGGGCGAGTTCCTGCGAGCCGAGCGCGAGGCATACCTGCGCGGCACCCATGCCGACCGGCGCGAACTGGTCACGTTCATCGTGGAAGGGACGACGATTGGGGCTCAAGAGGCGAGCAGGCGTCTAGGCTATTCGCTGGATCAGCCTCACCACGCGGCCGTCATCTGGAGCGAGGAGGCGCAGACCGAGTCGGGTCTTCTGGAACAAGCCGCCGAGGCCCTGTCCCGATGTGCGGACACCCGCAATTTACTGGTCGTCGTCGCCAACACGGCGACACTGTGGGTGTGGACGCATGGTGCCGAGCCGATCGACATGGAATCCCTGCGGCGCATGATCAAGTCACTGCCCGATGTGCATATGACCGTTGCGACGGCTGGCCGGGGCATCGAAGGATTCCGTCGCGGACACTTGGACGCGCTTGCGACGCAGCGCCTGTTGGGTCGGCTGCACACCGGTGCTGGGGTCGTGCACGCGGACAGCATGAGTCTGATCGCGCTGATGACACAGCACATGGAGTCCGTTCAGCAGTTCATCACGCACACCTTGGGTGATCTGGCCACGGCAGACAGGTCGCTGCGCCAGGCGCTTCGCCTGTTTCTCGCTGAAGGCTGCAATGCCACTGAAGCCGCAGAAAAGGGGCACGTTCATCGCAATACGCTGCTGCGGCGGCTGGAGCGTGCCGAATCGCTTCTGCCTCGTCCGCTGGCGCAGCAGCGTTTGCATGTTGCGGCCGCACTGGAGGTTCTCTATTGGACCGCTGGTGATTACGATTGAGTGCTCGGCGAGGTGGGCATGTTTTCCTCTCCGGCCTTCGCGGTGGTCGTTCATGGCCATCGCCCGGCCTGCGACGCTCGTCACGGCCCGGCGCGACAGCCAACCGTCTAGCCCGCTCGTGAGGTGTACGAACTCCCGAACGAGTGGCTATAAATTAAATAAGACAGATATCAAAGGCATCAGTCAATCGGACCGAAGCTGATGCCATTCACGGAGCTTATGCACGGATATAGGGAAAGTTGATTTCCGTAATCTCTGGGCGTCGCATATTCTGGGTCCGTCTACTGCCTGGAGTCATTGGTGTCAGTGCACCGTTGCGGCGCAGGTCTGATCCTCTGGCAGGGGGCATAACCACACCTACCATTCTGGAGGAGGCACGTGAATTTCGACTATTCGCCCACGGTCAAAGAGATGCAAGCGCGCTTGCTCGAGTTCTTCGACCGCCATATCTATCCGAACGAGCGCCGCTTCCATGAGGAGGTCGAAGCCAACCGGCGTGCCGGCAATGCATGGGTTCCGACCAGGCTGATAGAGGAGCTCAAGCCGCTCGCGCGCGAAGCCGGCTTGTGGAATTTGTTCTTGCCGCGCTCATCGCGCGCGCCGCAAGGCTTATCGAATCTGGAGTACGCGCCGCTCTGCGAGATCATGGGGCGCGTGCATTGGGCCGCGGAGGTGTTCAATTGCAGCGCTCCCGACACCGGCAACATGGAGACGCTCGAGCGCTATGCGTCCGAAGAACTGAAGACACGCTGGCTCGAGCCCTTGCTGCGAGGCGAAATTCGCTCTGCATTCTTGATGACGGAACCGGCAGTCGCCTCGTCCGACGCTACGAATATCGAATGCAGTATTGAGCGTCAGGGCGACGAGTACGTCATCAATGGCCGGAAGTGGTGGTCGTCTGGCGCAGGCGATCCGCGTTGCGCGGTCTATATCGTGATGGGAAAAACGAATCCCGAAGCGGAGCGCCACGTACAGCAATCCATGATTGTCGTGCCGGCCGACGCCCCGGGGATTACTGTGATTCGGCATTTGCCGGTTTTCGGCTATGACGACGCGCCGCACGGCCATATGGAAATCGAACTGAAAAACGTGCGCGTGCCGGCATCGAATATCTTGCTGGGCGAAGGGCGTGGCTTCGAGATCGCCCAAGGCCGCCTGGGCCCGGGCCGCATTCACCACTGTATGCGCAGTATCGGTGCCGCAGAGCGTGCGCTGCAGTTCATGTGCAAGCGCCTGAAATCTCGAGTCGCATTCGGCAAGCCCATCGCCACGCACAGTGTGTGGCACGAACGTATCGCCGAGGCGCGCTGCATGATCGAGCAGGCGCGGTTGCTGACCCTCAAGGCTGCCTACATGATGGATACCGTGGGTAACAAAGTGGCCAAGGCCGAGATCGCCATGATCAAGGTCGCTGCTCCGAACGTGGCCTGCCAGATACTCGACTGGGCGATTCAAGCACACGGCGGAGCCGGCGTGTCCGACGACTTTCCCCTGGCTATGGCGTACGCACATCAGCGCACGCTGCGATTGGCCGATGGTCCGGACGAAGTGCATCGGGCTGCCATCGCGAAGCTCGAGCTTTCCCACGCATAGACCGATGAACTGGGCAGGCCGCTTTTTCGGCATCGCCCCAGTTATCTTTTGTTGCTGACGCTTATTGAGTTCCGATGCGCATGGCGAAACCGCCAGGCGCGTCACGTTATCGATACGCGTTCAGATTCCGGATATTTTGGATGAGGTGTTCATGTCAGAGAATAGCGCAGCCGAGTACGAGCAATTCGGTCCGATTGCCGTCATTACGATGAACAATCCCCCCGTTAACGGCTTGGGACTGGCGCTGAGAAGCGCGATTGTCGCTCTGGTCGACCGTGCCCTCGCAGATCCGCAAGTTAGCGCGATCGTGTTGACGGGCGGGGAAAAGATTTTCAGCGCCGGCGCGGATATCCGCGAATTCGGCGAACAGAAGCAAGCGTCGGCGCCCACGCTGCACGACGTGATCGAGGTCGTTGAAGCGTGCAGCAAGCCGGTGGTTGCTGCGATCGCCGGTGCTTGTCTCGGCGGCGGCCTTGAACTCGCGATGGGATGCCATTTCCGTGTCGCGAGAAGCGACGCCTCGCTGGGGCTGCCCGAGGTCAAGCTTGGGTTGCTGCCGGGCGCAGGCGGCACGCAGCGCGCACCGCGTCTGCTCGGTGTCGAGCGTGCTCTGAACTTGATCGTTTCGGGTGAGCCGGAGCGCGCGAAGAATTTTGCGGGCACGGCCTTGCTTGACGAAGTGGTGGACGGTAGCGTGCTCGATGCGGCAGTCGCATTCGCACGCAGCGTCGTGGACGGCAAGCTGGCTCCTAAGCGTGCCCGTGACATCAAGATCGACGACCCGCACGCGGAGCCGCTTTTGCAGTTTGCGCGGACCACCGTCGCGGCTGCTTCGCGACAGTTCCCGGCGCCGCTGCAATGCGTCGAAGCGGTGGGGCATGCAGTGAGCAAGCGATTCGACGAGGGTTTGCGGCTCGAACGCGAAATCTTCATGGGATTGATGGCGACGCCGGAATCGAAAGCCTTGCGCCATATTTTCGCGGCCGAACGCGCGGTATCGAAGCTGCCGGACGTGCCCGCCGATACCCCGCTGCGCGACATCCGTCGTGTCGGTGTGATCGGCGCGGGGACGATGGGTGGCGGTATCACGATGACATTCGCCGATGCCGGCATTCCGGTCGTCCTGCTGGAGACGAAGCAGGAGGCGCTTGACCGCGGTATCGAAAACATCCGCCGCAACTATGCAGCGTCGATGAAGAAGGGGAAGCTTACCCAGGCGCAATACGACCAACGGCTCGCGCTGATCGAACCGACGCTCGATTACGCTGCGCTAGCGGATGTCGACCTGGTGATTGAAGCGGTCTTTGAAGAAATGAGCGTGAAACGCGAGGTTTTTGGGCGTCTCGACGCGATTGCCAAACCAGGCGCCATTTTGGCATCGAACACGTCGATGCTCGATTTGAATGAGATCGCTTCGTATACGAAGCGTCCTCAGGACGTGATCGGTCTGCATTTCTTCAGCCCCGCGAACGTCATGCGCTTGCTCGAAATCGTGCGCGGCGCGAAGACGGCCCCCGATGTGCTCGCCACGTGTATGAATCTTGCCCGGCGGATTCGCAAGACCGCCGTGGTGGCGGGCGTATGCGAAGGCTTCATCGGCAATCGAATGATCGAGCGCTACGGTGCAGCCTCGAATCTATTGATGGCACAGGGCGCGTCACCGCAGCAGGTCGACGGTGCCTTGCAGCGCTTTGGCCTTGCGATGGGGCCATTCCGTATGAACGATTTGGCCGGTCTGGATATCGCCTCGGCGGCGCGTAAGCGCAAGGCCGCCTCGGATCCTTCGTCGCAAGGGCGCGTAGTAGCCGACGTGCTGTGTGAAATGGGACGCCTCGGTCAAAAGACGGGTTCGGGCTGGTATCGCTACGAGGCTGGCAAGCGCGATGCGATTCAGGATCCTGTAGTGGACACAATCATTGAACAGTTCCGCCGCGAAAACGGAATCACGGTGCGGAAAATCAGTGATCAGGAGGTGATTGAACGCTGTATCTATGCGCTCGTCAACGAAGGTGCCCGCATCCTCGAGGACGGCATCGCGGCGCGGGCTTCTGATATCGATGTCGTCTACCTGTCTGGTTACGGTTTCCCCCGTCATCGCGGGGGCCCAATGCTGTATGCGGACACGGTGGGGCTCCCGAATGTGGTGCGCGCGCTGAGGCGCTTCGCTGCCGAGCCGGGCGCCGAAGCCTGGTGGGAACCGGCGCCGCTGCTGGTGAAGCTCGCCGAAGCGGGCCGTTCTTTCAATTGACAGAGACTTCGACATGACTGACGCAGTGATCGTATCCACGGCGCGCACTGGCCTCGCAAAGAGCTGGAAGGGCGCTTTCAACATGACTCATGGCGCGACGCTTGGCGCGCATGCGGTACAGCACGCTGTAGCGCGGGCGGGCATCGACCCCACCGAAATTGAAGACGTCATCATGGGCGGCACGTATGGCGAGGGGACGACAGGCGGCAATATCGCTCGCGCCATTGCACTGCGCGCCGGACTGCCGGTGACGACGGGCGGGGTGACGCTCAATCGCTTCTGCTCCTCGGGCCTTCAAACCATCGCCATGGCCGCGCAGCGCGTGATACTCGAAGGTGCGCCCGCCATCGTTGCCGGCGGCGTCGAAAGTATTTCTTGCGTGCAGAATGAATCGAATCAGCACATGCTGGTCGACCCGTGGCTCGCCGAGCGCAAGCCGGAACTGTATTGGAGCATGCTGCAGACCGCTGAGACGGTCGCGAAGCGCTATTCGATCTCGAAAGATGCACAAGACGAATATGGTGTGCGCAGCCAGCTGCGCGCCGCGGCAGGCCAGGCAGCCGGCAAGTTCAACGACGAGATCGTGCCGATGACCACGACCATGGCTGTCGTGGATAAAGCGACCGGACGTATCGCGACCAGGGAAGTGACTATTTCGGCCGACGAAGGTATCCGGCCAGACACGACGCTCGAGGGCGTGTCAAAAATTCGCTCCGCGCTGCCGGGCGGGGTCATCACCGCGGGTAACGCGAGTCAGTTCTCTGATGGCGCTTCGGCTTGTGTCGTGATGAACAGCAAGCTGGCCGAGCAGCGAGGATTGGAACCGCTCGGGATTTTCCGCGGGTTTGCGATTGCCGGTTGCGAGCCTGATGAAATGGGTATCGGGCCAGTATTCGCGGTCCCGCGCCTGCTCGAACGCGCCGGGGTCAAACTTGCTGACGTCGGCCTGTGGGAGTTGAACGAAGCATTCGCAGTACAGGTGCTGTATTGCCGCGATAAGCTTGGCATTCCCGACGATGCATTGAATGTCAACGGCGGCGCTATCGCGGTTGGGCACCCATATGGCGTCAGTGGCTCACGCCTGGTTGGACATGCGCTGATCGAGGGTAAGCGGCGCGGCGTCAAGTACGTCGTGGTCACCATGTGCATTGGCGGTGGGCAAGGCGCGGCAGGCTTGTTCGAAGTCTGCTGACGACGCTCCCCAGCGGTTTAGGATAGCTGATGAACCCCGCATTCTTCGGAGTGCGGGTTTTTTTGCAAAGTGAATCTTCGGCTGGCGTAAGCCGAATCGGCCCTAAGCGGGCGAGAAGCGGGCGATGGCGGGCACTTGACGAAATGAGCATCGCCGGAGCCGGCGTGCGATGCATGCGGCGCTGCGCTAGCTTCACAGCGCTAGCGCAGCATGGGGATGGAATCAGTTGAAAAGGCCCTTCAGGCCGGTTCGCGGAGGCTCTTGACAGCGCGTGCGGCTGCCTGCTTGCCCATGATGACTCCCGATTCCAGGGCCACGAGGTTGTAATCGGCGTTGGCGTAGGACAGACCCTTGTACGTTTCGGCGTCGGCTCGGAAATCCAGAAGGCGCCGAGCATCTCCCACCGCCGGGCGCGCATAACCCCAATTGTGCCGAACAACCTCCGAATGCTCCACCCAGTCCTTTGAAAGTCCGGGGTAAAAGAGCTTCATTTCCTCGAACGCCATCGCATGGATTTCGTCATCCGACTTTTCGAGCAAGCCCACGGCGTCGGGATAGGCAGACCATGCCGAGATGATCGCCTTGCCGCTGGGCACCTGGAACGGCCGCATCACCGTATGGTTGATCGACAGGTTGAAATAACGCTTTCCGGGGTAGGGGGTGCCGAAGCTGACTCCCGCGCTTTTCACCGGGCGGTCGAGGTAGAAGAAAACCAGCGCGAGACGCGTGTGATTGAAATTGGAAAGGAATGCCTTGGCGCGCCCGAACATGCTGGGCGTGAGACGCGCAGCCACATTGGGCGTGGTGCAAAGAATGACGTGCCCGGCTTCGATGGTCCGCCCATCCGCCAGCTTGACTCCCGTCACCGCGTCGCCCGCTGTCAGCAACTCGCTGACTTCAGCGTTCAACATGACGGGGACATACTCCGCCAGCTTTCGGGGTAGCGCCCTGTTCCCGCCGCGAAAGCCATAATGCGTGGCCCCATCCAGATTACCCCGAAACAGTCGAATGGTCTGGAAGAGGCTACTGTGCTCCAGCGATGTGCCTCCGTTGCCATAGACCATCGGCCGCACGACGTAGTTCATGAAATTCTCGCCGGCCCAGGACAAAGCCTCTTCCGCCACGGCATTGTCATAGGCCTCGACATAGGGCTCCAAGCCGTACTTCGCCAGCGGCTTCCCCAGCGTCGAATATTGAAGTGTCGCACGCGCCAGATCAATCACACCGCGTACGCCCAGAACGCGAAGCAGATCGGCTTTGCTCTCGACGAGGCGCGATCTTCCCTTTTTGTCGATATATTGGGTAGGACCGGGATTCTCCTCGACCAACTGGCTGGTCATCCCGATTTCCTCGAGCAATTTCAACGACTCGCTGTAGCTCGACAGGAAATATTGTTGACCGACCTCGACGAGGTCGCCGTTTCTTTCCCGCGTCATGATCCGGCCGCCGACATCGTTCGCGGCCTCTACCACGAGCACGCTGCATCCTGACTTTTGCACTGCATAAGCGGTGGAAAGGCCGGTGATACCCGCCCCGACCACGACCACATCGACTTCGTTCACATTGGAAACGATCGGCATCCTGATTCTCCTACGTTTGATATAGCGCACGTGGCAACGCGAGGCTGTCGTCTTGAGCGTGCGATGCGGCGAGCATGGCTGGACGTCGTTTTCGCGAATGTGCGAAAGCTCTGTTGATCAATCGACGTTCGATCACTATAGACAACAAATAAAATTAACGCAACACGTGTTATGTTAATGTGGGAGAAATTCGGATTGAGCGTCTATGAGGGTGTCGGTCGTGGATGCCTGGCAGGCGAGGATCGATTGAACTCAGGTGCGGCGATGCGCACCCGAATCTGAAAATAGCCTTGGTTGCGGTGCGATGCTCGTCCATGCCCCACTCAATCGCCAAGCAAAGAAGAAGCTGCCAATATTTCTCGGGGCTGCCGCTTCCCTCGTATGGAGTCCGCATGCTTCGGAGTGCTTCGAGATGAACGCAAGATCGCGTGATCATGCGGTGGCACGGGTGCGCCTGGTTGCAGGCGCTTTTTCCGCTTCGGGATGAGAGGTACTTATTGTGGTCAGAATCGCGTCGACCAACGGTATCCACAGTATGGCGATCCGGTGACGAAGCACGGGGCTCGCGGCCGGGCGTCAGCCAATATATATCATAACAATCATTTTGTAAAATTGACGCGCCCTGGCTTTACACAGTCCGAGCTTGGTGCCATCCACGAGGCGGGGGGGGGGGGGCAGGCTGCCTGCGTGTTATTTGACGCGATCTGGCCGAAGATCGACGCGGTTATTGAGCCGCTCCATCGGAGCGGCGATAGTCTGACGGGCTGACGCCATGAGCCCGGCGAAACGCGCGACTGAAATTGGCGACGTCGGTGAATCCCAACTGGTACGCGATTTGAGAAATAGGCAGCGTTTGTTCGAGCAGTAGTCTGCGCGCTTTTCCATTCCGTACGTCGACGGAGAGGTCGCGCAGGCTGCTGCCCTCCTTTTTCAGATTGCGATCGAGCGTGCGCGGCGAAACGCCCAGAAACCTCGCCAATTCATCGAGTGTCGGCTGATCTTCTTCCGCTTCGTTCAGCATCATAAGGACCCACTCGGTCCACCCAACTTGCTCGCCGGTCTGCCGCAGGAGCGCCTCGCAGCGCTCTTCTGCCATACGTACCGCATGTTCGTTGGCCATCGGAAGCCGGGCGTCGAGACTCCAGGTGTTTGCCACGAGCCGGGCCTCGGGCAGCGAGGAGGCGCGGAAATGTACGCGGGCCGGGGCGAGCTCCCGGTAGCGTTCGCTATGCGGCGGCTCCTCCATCGACAGGTAGATGTCATAGACCGACGAAGGGTTGTGCAGTAGAGGCGTGCACTGCACGTGTGTTGCCACGACCATGAGTTCCATGAGCATGTTCAGCGTTTGCGGTCCCATGGCTTGAGCTGGCCGATAGACGATTTCCATGTGATCGCCAGTCCGCTGGTACGTCATTCTGAACATGGGTGTCAGAAGCCGGAAATAGCGAGCGCATTGCCGCAATCCCTGGTCGAGCGTCGCGTAGGACAGCAGCGCATAGCCAAGGATGCCGTGGGAGTTCTGTCTGATGCGGCGTCCCCACTCGAAACCAAGGTCGCTGCGTCCCGTCGTGCGCATTGCCGCCGAAAGCAGGCGTTCGTACTGTTGGGTATCGAGCGCGAAATCCGTGTCCGCGAAATGTGCGGAATCGATGTCCGCCGCGTGCAGCAGGTCCTCCAGCGAAGTGCCGGCGCTACGCAGGTAATCGGCAAGGAGCAACCAGTATCGGGCTGGAATGAGGGGTCGAACAGCGTGTTTCATCGTAAATGCACGGGTGGTGAGCCATATCCGCACGCGATATCGGGGGCGTGACTGAAAAGGATAACGCGCTGTAAAAAAATGACAAGCCTGAGTCTGATCTGTCACCGCAGAATGGAAACCAACAAAAAGAGCGCCGTCAGCTTTGGATGGGAGCGCTCGAAAGGAGATCGCAGCTTTGCCTGCGCCTGAGCGAGAACCGTGTACTCGGCAGCAGTACAAAGAAAAACGTTTCTCGACATTGCATGACCAAGGAGGAATAGCCGACATGACTGAATGGATAAATGAGAGCCGGCGTGCCGGAATACGCGCTATTTGCGACGCAATCGTTCCGTCAATTCAACGCGCCGGGGATGCGGACGGATTTTGGGCGCGCTGCGCTACCGATGTCGGTACCGATCAGGCGTTTGCCGAGGTGCTCTCGGGGCTGCCTCCCGATGCGAGAGAGGGGCTATTGGGGTTGATCGACGGCCTTGTCGCGCAAGGCATCGTGAGTGCGTCGCAACTGTCTCGTGAGCAAATTCTGGCGCGTACGGCGCTGCTGGGCCCGGCGGCGGCGTTCGGTGTCAATTCGCTTACCTCGCTGGTCCGCTTTCTTGCCTACGGCCTGCCGGATGCCTCGGGACAGAATCCGTTCTGGCGGCATTGGGGCTACGCGCGCCCGGCTCATGCCTGTCCGGATATTCCCAAGCCAATCCGCCCGCTCGTCCCGAAGGGTGACGTGACGATGCACGCAGACGTGGTCGTGGTCGGCTCCGGTTCCGGCGGCGGCGTGATTGCCGGCAAGTTGACTCAGGCAGGGCTGAAAGTCGTCGTACTTGAAGCGGGGGGATATTTCAACGAGTCGGATTTCAATCAGATTGAACCCTGGGCATTCCAGAATCTTTACTGGCGCGGGGGCTCGCAGACGAGCGCCGATTTGAATATTTCGCTGATGGCGGGCGCTAACCTGGGCGGGGGGAGCACGGTCAACTGGAGTAACTGTCTGCGCACCCGGCCTTGGGTGCGTGACGAATGGGCGCGCGAATATGGTTTGGAGGGCGTCGACGGCCCGGACTTCGACCGTCACCTCGATGCCGTATCGGCGCGCATCGGTGTCAACGATCAGTGTTCGGATTTGAATGGTCCGAACCAGCGCGTCAAGGACGGTGCGGACAAGCTGGGATGGTCGTTCAAGGTGCTTTCGCGAAACGCGGACAAGCGCACCTACGCTCCGGAGAGCGCAGGCTTCATGGCCTTCGGCGACCAATCCGGCTCCAAGCTCGGGACGATGAAGACGTATTTGCAGGACGCGTTCGATGGCGGGGCAGATATCGTTGTCCGTTGCCGTGCCGAACGGGTCCTGGTCGAGCATGGGCGTGCGGCGGGCGTTCTCGCGACGTATCGGGACCCGGTGAGTGGAGCATCGACCAGGGTGACCGTCCGCGCGCCGCGCGTGGTGGTGGCCGGTGGGTCGCTGGAATCGCCCGCCTTGTTGCTGCGCTCCGGTATCGGCGGCCCGGCCGTCGGCAATTATCTGCGGCTGCATCCCGTGGCGATCGTGACGAGCGTTTACCCGACCCGCCAGGATCCGTGGTGGGGTGCGCCGATGACCGCCATGATCGACGAATTCGAGCGGCCCGAGCACGGGTACGGCTTTCTCATCCAGACACCGTTTTACGGATCCGGCACGTCGGCGGCTACGCTGCCGTTCACGACTGCGGCCGCCCATAAGCAGGTGATGAGTCAATTGGGCCATGCCGCCTCTACGATTGGTCTGACACGGGACCATGGACATGGCCGGATCACAGTCGATGCCAATGGCGAAGCCGTGCTGACCTACTCCGTCACAGATCCGATCGATATCGCCAATTTACGCCAAGGCGTGGAAGCACAGATCCGCATGGCCCACGCGGCTGGCGCGGTCAAAATTACCTCGCTGGCCGCCGGCGCGCCGGAGTGGCGCTGGGGGAGTGATCTCGAGGCGTATGTGGCGAAAGTGACCAATATCCCATTCCGTTTTGGCGGTTTCAATCTGTTTTCCGCTCACCAGATGGGCAGTTGCCGCATGGGCAAAGACCCGAAGACCAGTGTCGCAAATCCTTTCGGTGAGCTGCATGACACACCCGGCGTGTGGCTCGGCGATGCAAGCGCATTTCCCACGTCTTCTGGAACCAACCCGATGCTTTCTACCATGGCGCTCGCGCACCGTACTGCCGAAGCGATGATTGCCGCTAGCGCGCATGGCGCTGCATAAGACAGATGGAGACTCAAACGATGGATGCATCAACGATCAAGGTTCCCGTACACGATCGGTTCTACATCGGTGGAAAGTGGGTCGAACCTGCGGTTCCCGGTGAGACGCACCATGTGATCGATGCTTCGACGGAAGCGATCATCGCAACCGTTCCGCTCGGCGACGCGGCGGATGTCGATCGCGCGGTGGCGGCGGCGCGGCGCGGCTTCGATACATGGTCTCAATCCGATCTGAGGACGCGATCGGAAGCGCTCACCGAGATTCACGCCAAACTCGCCGAACGCAGCCAGGAAATCGCAGCATTGATCTCGAGCGAAATGGGCATGCCGCTGCCCGTGTCCGGGTTGCTTCAGGCCGGTCTTCCGCTCTGGTCGTTCGCGACGATGGCCAAACTGGTTCACGAGTTTGCATGGGAGGAGGAGGTCGGCAATTCCCTCATCGTGCGCGAGCCGGTCGGCGTAGTGGGGGCGATTACGCCATGGAATTACCCACTGCATCAGATTGCCGCCAAAGTCGCGCCGGCGATCGCCGCCGGTTGCGCGATCGTGCTGAAGCCGAGCGAAGTCGCGCCGCTTTCGTCGTTCGTACTGGCCGAGGTTATCGATTCGGTTGGCTTGCCGGCGGGTGTGTTCAACCTGGTGACCGGGACCGGGCCCGTGGTCGGCGAAGCGCTTGCGCGTCACACGGACGTGGACATGATTTCGTTGACCGGCTCGACGCGCGCAGGCAGACGAGTGAGCGAGCTTGCCGCCCAGACCATCAAGCGCGTGTCGCTCGAGCTGGGCGGTAAATCGGCAAATATCATCCTGGATGATGTCGGCGAGGACCTAACGGCTGCCGTCGTGGATGGCATACAAAAGTGCTTCGTCAATTCCGGTCAGACATGCACGGCGTTCACTCGCATGCTGGTTCCCCGTCATTTGCTGGCGCAGGTAGAGGGGATTGCCAGGTCGGTCGTGGAGGCTCTCAAGCTGGGTAGCCCGTTTGCGCCTGGCTCGGAGCTCGGCCCGATGGTCACCAAAGGGCATCTCGAGACCGTACGCCGGTACATCGCCAAGGGGATCGAGGAAGGCGCCAAGCTGATCTGCGGCGGACCCGAACCGGTGGCTGGGCTTGCCAAGGGATGGTTTGCCAGGCCGACTGTGTTCTCCGGCGTCGCGCCCGGCATGACGATCGAGCAGGAGGAGATTTTCGGGCCGGTGCTTTCGATCATTCCGTACGACGACGAAGGTGAGGCGATTCGTATCGCGAACGACACGATCTACGGACTATCGGGCGGCGTTTGGAGTCGCGATCCTGCGCGGGCCGAGCGCGTCGCACGCCGCATGCGTACCGGCATGGTGGATATCAATGGTGGCGCGTTCAATCCGATGCAGGCGTTCGGTGGGTACAAGCAGTCCGGCAATGGCCGTGAACTGGGTGTGCATGGCTTGGCCGAGTTTACGGAAATCAAGGCGATTCAGCGCTGATATTTTTCTGGGGAATTTCGGCGCTTCGTCGGCCCGGTCGAACCGGCGTCGAGATTCACCACACTTTTGTTCGATTCAGGAGTCGCTATGGCGCTCACCGCAGCCACGCACCAGCCATTTTTATTGACGTTCAATCGCCACCGCGAGGGGGAGATCAAGGATGTCGTTCCAGGGGTACATATCACGCCATGCTTCCTCGATGCGGAAAAGGGGATATGGGTGATATACGCACGCTTTGAGGCTGGCACCGTGCTGCCCAAGCATTTTCATACGGGGACGGTTCATTTCTACACGACCGCTGGCTCCTGGAACTATGTGGAATATCCCGACGACGTACAGACTGAAGGCTCGTATCTGTTCGAGCCGGGCGGATCTGTTCACACGTTTTCGTCAAAAGAGGGAGCCGAGGGTTTCATGGTCGTGGAAGGCTCAAACGTGAACTTCGATGAAAACGATAACTATCTCTACATCGAGGACGCGGGTTTGATCGAGCGCGTGCTGCATGAAGTGGCCAAGACTACAGGCCAGAGGATGCCGCGTTACATCCGCCCGGGTCGCGGCGCCGAATTCAGCGAGTGAAAGTACGGCCGATTTTGTCACACCAATCAATCGGCCGGAACTGCGGTCCCTTGCGCGCCTCAGCGCATTCAGTCGCCGCTCGGCGACCTGACCGCCCATGCCATCCCACATGACGTAACGTCATATGTTCCGCGCGGCTTCCAGGTTTTCGGCGATGACCTGGAAGGCGCGACCGTGCCTGAAGACGAGGCGTCGAGGCGCTTCGGGCAAGGGGCCGATCCGAGCCGGATTATTCGCGCTAACCCTAGCTTGCTCTTTATTATGACAATCGTTATCGTAAATCATCGAGATCGTGTTGCGCCGCATTGATAGTGCGGTCGGCAATCACCATGAATGCTGGCAAGTGGATGACAAACCTTTCAATGAGCATTCCACGAGTCATTCATGATGTGTCGCTGGAGGCACTCATCGGGAGAATGAGCCGATCGAGTCGCCGTAATCCCGGCCGGTTGAGTCGACACAAGTCGGCGGATTGAAACGAAGTTGGCCTGTGTCAGCCCAGACGATCTGGGCGACGGATAACGATCACCAGATGTGCTGTTTAGGAGTCTGTATGACCACGCGTTTGCTTTCGGCTCAGAAGTCCCGTAGCGCCACGTTTATCGCGGCCGGTCTGGTCTGGTCGCTGGGCATTCTGATCGTCAATATTTTGCCGGTGGTGTTTCAGGCGCTGCACGAGAGCCGTGGTTTGAGCGACGAGCAGCTTGGCGCGATAGGTACGGCTTTTGTCCTGGGATCGGGCATTACCTCCGCAGCGGGTCCGTTTTGGGTCTACCGCTTGAATCCGCGATGGGCAAGTGTCGCCGCACTTCTTGCGACGGCGGCGGGGTTTGCCGGGGTAGCGTTCCTGTCCGCTCCGTCGAATCAGGTCTATTGGTGGTTCGCAATTGGATTGGCCAACGGATGCGTTGCGACCCCGGCATTCACTGCGTTAGGTTACGGCAAGAATCCGCTCAGAGCTTACAGCCTGGCATTGTTTGTATCGACCGCGATTGCCTCCGTGGCATCATTTACGCTGCCACTTCTGGTCGCACGCTTCGGCGATCGAGGCTTGTTAACAGCGCTAGCCGTCCTCTTTGTACTGGCGTTGCCGTTGGCATTGATGTTGTCCAGTGTCTGGACCAATGCGAGCGCCTTGCCGGAAGCTTCCGCACATGCCCCCACGCTGCCCGAGTCGTCAATCACTCGTCGCGTTACGCTCGCGTCGCCTCTGCTCGCCGCGTTGGCGGGATCGATTTTTACTGGCGTCTTCATGGGCGGGATATACAACTTCGCGGACGCGATTGCCACGACAGTCGGCGTGCAAGCACACGCGGTCGGCCTGATTGTTGCTGTGTCTCTGGTGGGAGCACTCGCTGGCGCGTTGTTGCCCTCGATCTTGAGTGAGCGCGTGAATAGCACGATCGTGATAGGCGGGGCGAGCCTGGTCGTTATGAGTTGTTATCTGGGCATGATGAGTGGCTCGACGATTTTGTTCGGTGTGGCCTTCGTCATTCACGGTGGCTTTTCTACCCTGATCTATACCTATTACCTCGGCGTGGTTCGGCGCCTGGATTTCACTAATCGCATCTACGTCGCGTATCCGGCTTTGCAGTCGCTCGGTCTGGCCGCTGGAACTTCTTTTGCGGGCATGGTGTTGGCGCGATACTCGCCGACCGTGCTGTTCGTGGTGTCGGCTGCATTGGTGACGGCCACGTGGCTTTGCCTCGCAATTGCGCAATGGCTTGCCGCTCCCTCGCGCGTTCGTCGGGGTGCAATGGCGACGGGGTCGTGATGCGCAGATGGCGTGAACATGAAGGTCGGTAGTGTTCATCTCCACGCCAGGCCAGCGCGCTTCGGGCTCAACTAAAAGAGATCCGAAAATCAGGATAACCCGCGCCTCTACAAAATGTAATTTCTGTAGTCCTATATAGTTATACGTAGACTTATGAGCGAAATGCATAAATATTGATTAGGTGCGTGAGTTAATCAGAGGGAAGAAATTCCTTCAATAAACGTTGAATTGACGATTTGGGAAATCATCGATGGATGAGTCTACGCGTAAGGCATTCCTTGAGGACGGAGCAGTCCTCATCAAAAATTGCCTCGACAAGGAAATGTTGGGGCTGTGCGAGGAAGTTTTCGACTGGGGCATAGAAAATCCTGGACCCGGTGTTTCCAGCATTTTCGAAGGCACGGATCGCAGGTCCCATGTGGATAACGCTAATCCATTTGCAAAGCCGAGACTGGACGAGCTTGCCGGGAAACTACCGTTTGGCAAGCTGCTTGCCGATCTGTGGGGTTCGAAGCACGTCTGGTATTTTGCCGAAGAGCTTTTCCTCAAGAGTGGCGGCAAAGCGGCCCGTTCGAGCTGGCACCAGGACACGTCGTACTTGCCTTGGGCCGGCAATCACTGGGCCAATGCGTGGATCAGTTTCCAATCCGTTCCCAAGCGCAACGCGCTTGAAATTGTGCGTGGCTCGCATCATGGCACCCGCCATGACGGCACCACATTCCGTGATCCTGAGGATCCTACCGATCCGCTGCATGGTGACCAGGCCGTGCCGTTCTGGCCGCGGCTTCCGGATATTGAAGCCGAACGCCGTGTGAATCCCAATGCCTACGACTTTCTTTCCTGGGCAACGGAGCCGGGCGACGTGGTGCTGCTGCACCCTGGCACGTTGCATGGTGGCGCACCCGTCGATGCCGAAGCTCCGGAACGTCACACGCTTGTCCTGCGGTTCTTCGGCGATGACGCGACCTTTAGCCCATTGCCCGAAAACAGTCGCTCTGGTTATTCCCACGCAGGGGTCCTGTTTGCCAGTGATATTTCCCATTTGCAGCCTGGCGACCCGTTCCGGGCACCATGCTTCCGTCAAATCGTTTAAGTCGGGTAAGCGAAATCATGAGTTCGTCAGATACAAGGCAACCAATCGTGCCCGCCGCATTTAAGGCGTGGTACGACAACTATCACTTTGCGCCCGCTACGCGCGTGGGCAACACGATCTGGGTATCGGGCCAGGTAGGGATCGGCGCCGACGGAAAACCGGGCGACAACATGCAATCGCAGGCAAGAATCGCGTTCGAATCGTTGAAGATGATCCTCGAGGAGGCTGGGGCGAGCTTCGCGGATGTTGTCGAGCTCACGACATTTCATACGGATTTGCGCGGCGAAATGGCGGATTTCACGCCGGCTAAAGATGCATGTTTTCCCGAGAGATATCCATCCTGGACGGCGGTTGGTGTGACTCAACTTGCATCGCCGGAATTGCGCGTCGAGATTCGCGCGGTGGCGGTGATCGGGTCGGGACGAGGCTAATGGGGGCTGTGCGCCGCACATGCGGTTGACGGATCGCGACGGAATGAAAAGGAGAGTCACGATGAGCAAGCGAAATATCGGAGTGCTGACGGCTGTGGCGACGGCCGGGCTATTGGCGATGGTGGCGAGCGCGGTGGCGGCGGACCTCACGCCGGAAGGCGGGGACCGATCGGCGAGCGCGGACGGGCAGGTGCCGGCGTATGCCGGCAAGCAGGCGCCGGACGCGGGGTGGTCATACGGCAAGTACCGAGGCGACTACTGGAAGCACAAGAACGAGAAGCCGCTGTATTCGATCGACGCATCGAATGTGGCGAAGTACGCGAACATGCTGTCGCCGGGTCAGATCCAGCTGATCAAGCAGACGAAGGGCTATCGGATGGACGTGTATCCGTCGCATCGCGAATGCCAGCTGCCGGACGTTGCTGCGGAGAACTCAAAGGCGAACCTGACGGGAGCAAAGCTCGACGCGAGCGGCGAGAACGTCCAGACCGCGTTGTTTCCCGGCGTGCCGTTCCCGCAACCGAAGAACGGCGCGGAAGCGATCCAGAACTACCTGCAGCGCTATCGCGGCGAAGGTCTGGATTGGCCGCAAATGATTACGTTAGTGTCGCCGCGCTCGGGCGGGAGCGAGTGGATTGAGGCGGTGAGTCAGCAGAACGTGTACTTCCCGTGGGGCAAGCCGGGCAAGACGACGCCGCAGGATGTGGATCAGTTGACCCAGGGTGCCTTCTACGTAGTGCAGTCGCCGGCGGCCACCGCGGGTCAGGCCTATGTGGCGCGTAACTACTTCGACCATGACGCGGAGACGTACTACTACTTCCCGGGGCAGCGCCGCGTGCGCCGCATGCCTGCCTACACGCACGATGCGCCGGTCATCGGGATGGAAAACGAGTACCTGATCGATGAAGCGAACATGTTCTACGGCACGATCGACCGGTTCGACTGGAAGCTGGTGGGCAAGAAGGAAATGATCGTGCCGTATGACTCGTTCGGTATGTACAAATTCAACGACAAGCTGCACGACGTGTTCACGCCGAACGGCATTGCGCCGGAAGACCGTCGCTACGAAGTGCACCGCGTCTGGGAAGTGGAGGCGACGCTCAAGCCGACGAATCGTCACGTGGCGTCGAAGAAGGTGTTCTATCTGGACGAAGACAGCTGGCTGGCCTTGGTGGGCGAGGACTACGACGCCCAGGGCAAGCTGTGGAAGGTTCGGGAGAGCTATCCGATTCCGGTGTGGGAGCTGGGCGGGACGTGCGACAACGAGCCGTTCGTGCAGTACAACCTGATCGATGGGCGCTACCTGTCGGACCAGTCGTCGATTGGCCAGGGCAAGGATCTCCGCTGGTACGAGACGGTCAACAATCCGCGCTTCAAGACGGACTTCTTTACGGCGGAATCGCTGCGCTCAGTCAGCGAACGGTGATCGTTGATAGTTAACGATCGAGGAGTAGCGTGCGCGGGCAGCGCACGCTCTCATCCACGGCGGGCAGGGTGGGGCAGGGATCGTCATTTCGTCGGCTTCTTTGCTACCATAAACTTCTGCCGGTAGCGGATGAGGGACGGCGCACAGTATGCACAGTCGAATACATTGAAGGGGCGGTATTGTGTTGAATCGACTCGTTCGCGGTCTGGAGAATGTCTTCTTCAGGAATCGCTTAGTGGTCCTGATGGCGATTGGGCTGTTTACGGCGGTCATGGCGGTATTTGCCGTGCAGCTGCGCATGGATGCCGGCTTCGAGAAGCAGATGCCGATCGGCCATGAGTACATCCAGACGTTCCAGAAGTACAAGGACGATCTATTTGGGGCGAACCGCATCACGGTCGTGGTGCGCTCGCGCAACGGCTCGATCTGGAGCAAGGAAGGCCTGACGAGGCTGTACGCGGTGACGCAGGCGGTCACGTATCTGCCGAACGTCGACCGGCTGGGCGTGCGCTCGCTGTGGACGCCGAACGCGTTCGTCAACGAGATCACGGATGAGGGGTTTCGCGCGGAGCCGATCATCTCGGGCACGATCACGCCGGATCAACTGACGCCGGGGGTGGTGGCGCAGATCCGGCGCTCGACGACCCTGGGCGGTTACATCGGTACGCTCGTCTCGCATGACGGGGACAGCGCGATGATCACGGCCGAGCTCAACGAACGCGATGCGTCGGGAAAGGTGCTCGACTATATCGCCTTCAACCGTCTGCTCGAATCGAAGATCCGCAAGCCCTATGAGGACGCCCACTACCAGATCCAGATCATCGGCTTCGCCAAGCAGATCGGCGACATCGCCGACGGGGCGCGCGCGGTCCTGAGCTTCTGCGGCATTGCGTTGCTGCTGACGGCGCTGGCGGTCTACTGGTACTGCCATTCGATTCGCTTCACGGTGCTGCTGATCTGCTGCTCGCTGACCTCGCTCGTGTGGCAGTTCGGCTCGCTCCAGCTGCTCGGCTTCGGTCTGGATCCGCTGGGGGTGCTGGTGCCGTTCCTGGTCTTTGCGATCGGCGTGTCTCACGGGGTACAGCAGGTCAACTTCATTGTGCGCGAGATCGCGCATGGCCATAGCTCATACGACGCCGCGCGGCGCAGCTTCAGTGGTCTGCTGATTCCGGGCGTGCTGGCACTGGTGACGGCCTTCGTCTCGTTCATCACGTTGCTGCTGATCCCGATCCCGATGGTGCGCGAGCTGGCGATCACGGCAGCGCTGGGGGTGGCCTACAAGATCATCACGAACCTGATTCTGCTGCCGGTTGCGGCGTCGTGCTTCCACTTCTCGAAGCGCTACGCGGAGCAGGCGCTGGCGCGCGGCAAGCGGCGCGCTGGTGCGCTGCGTGTGCTGGCGCGGGTGGCCGAGCCGAAGTACGCGGCGCTCACGCTCGCCTTGACGGTGGTGGTGTTCGCGCTGGCCGCCTGGCAAAGCCGCGACCGCGTGATCGGCACACTGCAGCCGGGTGCGCCGGAACTGCGCGCGGACGCACGCTTCAATCAGGATGCGACCGCGATCGCGAGCAACTACGACGTGGGCCTGGACTGGCTGAGCGTCGTGTTCGAATCGCAGGGCAACGCGTGTGACAACCCAGCGGTTGGGCTGTACGAGGACGACTTCGCGAGCGCCATGCGTACCGAGCCGGGGGTGATCTCGGTGCAGTCGTACTCGACGATGCTGCGCGCGTACAACCAGGGGTACAACGAGGACTACCCGAAGATGAACGTGGTGCCGCTCGATGCGGGTAACTACGGTTCGGTCTCGGTCGATGTCGGCCGCGTGAAGGGGTATATGCGGGCCGACTGCAGCATGAGCGCGGTGCACCTGTTCCTCACGGATCACAAGGCGACGACGATCAACCGGATTCTGGACGATGTGAAGCAATACCGGGCGGCGCATTCGTTTCCGGGCGTGACGATCCGGCTTGCGGCGGGCAATGCCGGGGTGATCGCGGCCACCAACGAGGAGGTGGCGAGCAGTGAGCTGCCGATGATGCTGTACGTCTACGCGGCGATTCTGATCCTCGTGTTCCTCGCATACCGGGACTGGCGGGCGATGGTGGCGTGCTGCGCGCCACTGACGGTGGCGACCTTCATCGGGTACTGGTTCATGAAGGAGTTGCAGATCGGTCTGACCGTGGCGACATTGCCGGTGATGGTGCTGGCAGTGGGAATCGGTGTGGATTACGCGTTCTACATCTACAACCGTCTGCAGGTCCATCTGGCGGGCGGTCAGGATATCGTGAAGGCGGTGGAGCACGCGATGCTGGAGGTGGGCGTGGCGACGATCTTTACGGCGATCACGCTGGCAATCGGGGTGGCGACGTGGAGCTTCTCGGCGCTGAAATTCCAGGCGGACATGGGCAAGTTGCTGGCCTTCATGTTCCTGGTGAACCTGCTGATGGCGATGACGGCACTGCCGGCGCTTGCCTCGGCGCTGAACCGGTGGTTCCCGCGGCGCAAGCCGGCGCGTGTGCCGGGGCTGTTCAGTCATTGAAGGTGTGGCAGACATGAAGATCAAGTGCGTATGGATAGGATGCGTCGCGCTGTGCGTGAGCGCGACCGTGTGGGCGCAATCGCCGGGCACGGTGGCGGATTGGACGGCCAGGCCGGCGCATGCGTGGGCGGCGCCGACGCGGATGATGCTGATGGACGCGGCGCGCGCCGGCAGCCGGATGGTGGCGGTGGGGGAGCATGGCGTGATCGTGCTGTCCGACGACAACGGGCAGACGTGGCGGCAGGCACGGCAGGTGCCGGTTTCGGCGACGCTGTCGGCGGTGACGTTCGTGGATGCGCAGCACGGCTGGGCGGTGGGCCAGTGGGGCGTGATTCTGGCGACGGCCGACGCAGGGGAGACGTGGAGCAAGCAACGGATGGACGTGACGGTGGATCAGCCTCTGTTCTCCGTGCATTTTACGAACACCCGGGACGGTATTGCGGTGGGACTGTGGTCGCTGCTGCTGCAAACGCATGATGGCGGCCGGACGTGGGTCAAGACGCAGTTGCCGATTCCGCCGGGGGCCAAGCGGGCGGACCGGAACCTGTATCACGTTTTTGCGGACCGCTCGGGCGGGCTCTACATCGACTCGGAGCAGGGGCTGGTGCTGAAGTCGAGCGATGGCGGGACCAACTGGACGTATGAGTCGACGGGCGGCAAGGGGACGTTGTGGACGGGAGTGGCGCTGCCGGACGGACGGATCGTGGTGGGCGGGTTGCTGGGGAGCCTGTTCGAGACCAGGGACGGCGGGGCGACGTGGTCGGCGGTGACGTCGGGGACCAAGAGTTCAGTGACGGATCTGGTGGAGGCGCCGGGAGGCGGATTGCTGGGAGTGGGGCTGGATGGCCTGGTGCTGAAGCAGTCGGCGGATGGGGCGCCGGTGGAGGTGACGCAGCGTCCTGACCGCGCGACCTTGACGGCGGTGCTGCCTCGCGCAGACAGCAAACCGGCGTTCTTTGCGCAGGAAGGTGTGCTCCCGGCCCAGTGAGGCGATGCCTCACCCGAACCCCACTCAATGGAATTGAACATGGAAAAATGGAATAGGGAGGTCCAGATAGCGGCCGCTCTGGAGACATACCGCACGATCGGTGGCTGGGTAGAGCGCCCGACTGATATGCAAGCTGAGTTGACGGGGGACGTGAGTGCCGATGTCGTTATCGTCGGCGCGGGTTTTGCTGGTTTGAATGCCGCGCTCGAACTCGTCAAACGCGGCGTCAAGGTCGTCGTGCTCGAAAGAGAATTCGCGGGTTTCGGCGCGAGTGGGCGCAACGCCGGCTATCTCGCGGGCGGGTCGGGTGTCAAGTTCGATCTCTTTCTCAAGCGCATCGGGCATGAACAGACGCAAAAGATCGTCGACTACTTCAATGAAGGCGTTCGACACGCTGAAAGCAATTTTCGTCAATACGAAATCGATTGCGATTACAACGCGTCGGGATTGATAAGCGCAGGTGTTCACGCCTCGCAGGAAAAGAAAGTACTCGAGAACATTCGCAAGGCTTCACAGTTCGGAGTGGCGTCGGAGTTTCTCGACCAGGCCAAAATGCGCGAGCGCGGCATTCCGCCTGCGTTTCTGTTCGGCAGCTACGTGAATTGTGGCGGCACGCTCGACCCCGGAAAATACGTGATGGGGCTGCGCCGGGCAGCGCTTCAGGCGGGGGTTAAGCTCTATGAAAACACGGAAGTGTCGTCCTGGGAGATGGGGCCGGTCGTCAAAGTGCGTACCAGGCGAGGTACCGCGAGCGCACCGCATATGATACTCGCCAGCAACGCGTACACGCCTCAACTCGGCTTGCTGGCCGACAAGGTGATACCGCTGCGAGTCTCCGCGATCGAAACGGCGCCGCTTTCTCCGAATCAACTGGCTGAACTGGGTTGGTGGAAGCGAGAGGGTATCGTGACCGTGCACGAGACGATGGAAAGTCATCGGCTGACGGCGCGCAATTCGCTCGTGATCACGACCAAGCGCGTTCGCTATCCATTCGGCTCGCGTACGCCAAATGTCCCCGACACGGCTGCATATCGCGCGTTGATCACGGCGTTAGGTGACCGTTTTCCGCAACTAAAGAACCTCGCCATCCGCGCATGCTGGAGCGGGTACATCAGTTTCGCCAGTGATTCGTTGCCGGTGGTGGGTGCAGCCGGCGAAGAGGAAAACATTTTCTATACAGCCGGGTGTTCTGGCCACGGCGTTGGTGCTCAATCACTGATCGGTCGCTTGCTTGCCGAACGCCTTGGCGGCGTCGAGCCGCCATTGCTGGCCGGTTTGCATCATAAAGTCCCTGGAACCGCACCGGAACCCCTGCGTTGGTGCGGGATCAATGGGGTCATGTCGATCATGGACAGAATCGACGAGAGGGTCAACCGGAAGGTGCGTGCCGCCAACATCGGCGATGAGTAGCGTTTCGGCGCAGTTGCTGCAGATTGAAGTTGTCGACTTCTTCCGCTAGTCGAAACTTTGGATGCCATTGGAAAACCAGATACGTACGGTCGACTAATGCACTTAGAGCCGCCGGCGTGCGCCGGGTGCGCCCAGAGTGGCCTCCGGAATGCCAACACATTTAAGATAACATGTGTTATTATAAGCTGGTTGCTGGCAGGGCGTGATCCGAGTTTAAAGACTTTGTACCCGAGTTGGGCATATCTACAGAGTCTCATATGCAGATATTAATTAGAGGTACTTTTTATGTCGTTGATTCTTTCGCGTCGTGACTTGGCCTTCCTTCTCTACGAATGGTTGAACATCGAGCAGTTGACGGATATCCCGCGATACGTCGAGCATTCGCGCGAGACGTTCGACGCGGCGCTTGATATCAGCGAGAAGATGGCGACCAATCTCTTCGCGCCGCACAACAAAAAAGGTGACCAGAACGAGCCACGCTTCGATGGCGAAACGGTGACCCTGATCCCAGAAGTGAAAGTTGCGCTGAATGCGTTTTGCGATGCTGGATTGATGGCTGCCGAACATGACTACGAGCTGGGTGGCATGCAGTTTCCGGCCGTAGTCAAGAATGCATGCTTCGCGTGGTTTCAGGGTGCGAACGTGGGGACGAGCGCATACCCGTTTCTGACCGTCGGTAACGCAAATCTGCTGGTGGCTCACGGCTCGGCCGCACAGATTGATACGTTTGTCCGCCCTGAGCTCGAGGGTCGATTTTTCGGCACGATGTGCCTATCGGAACCGCAGGCGGGATCGTCCCTATCGGACATTTCCACACGTGCCGACTACGAATGCGAATCGCCGCTCGGAAAGCAATATAGATTGCGCGGCAACAAAATGTGGATTTCCGGCGGCGAGCACGAGCTGTCCGACAATATCGTCCATCTCGTGCTCGCCAAGATTCCGGATGCAGACGGAAAGCTGATTCCGGGCGTGAAGGGTATTTCGCTGTTCATCGTGCCGAAGTATCTGGTCAATGTCGATGGCGCACTCGGCGAGCACAATGATGTGGCGTTGGCCGGGCTCAACCACAAGATGGGATTCCGGGGCACGACGAACTGCCTGTTGAATTTCGGCGAGGGGACAAAATATGCCCCGGGTGGCCGGGCGGGAGCCATCGGTTATCTCGTGGGCGAGCCCAATCGCGGACTCGCCTATATGTTTCATATGATGAACGAGGCGCGCATCGGAGTGGGGCTCGGCGCCACGATGCTGGGCTACACGGGTTACCTGCATGCGCTTGACTACGCACGCAATCGGCCGCAAGGGCGCCCGGTCGGCGCCGCCGGAAAAAATCCGTCAGCGCCGCAAGTCCGCTTGATGGAGCACGCCGATATTCGTCGCATGCTGCTCGCGCAGAAAAGCTACGTGGAGGGGGCGCTCGCACTCAATCTCTACTGTTCGAAGCTGGTCGACGAAGTCCATGCCAGCGTTGATAGCTCGCATCGCGAAGCGTTGGCGTTGTTGCTTGACCTACTCACGCCGATTGCAAAAAGCTGGCCGTCGCAATGGTGTCTTGCTGCCAATGATCTTGCGATTCAGGTGCATGGTGGCTACGGCTATACGCGTGAATACAATGTCGAGCAGTTTTATCGTGACAACCGGCTCAATCCGATTCACGAGGGTACGCACGGCATCCAGGGGCTCGATCTGCTGGGCCGTAAAGTGGTGGTGCAAAACGGTCAAGCGTTGCGCATTCTCAATGAGCGCGTCCAAATCAGCGTTAGCCGTGCGCTAGACGCCGGCGATGTCTCTTTGCATCAACAAGGCACCACCCTTCGGGAGACCATGCAGCGGTTGACTGATGTCACACAACATCTTTGGTCGGCGGGCGATACATGCGTGACGCTAGCTAATGCGACGGTGTATCTCGAGGCGTTTGGCCATACCGTATTAGCGTGGATCTGGCTGGAGCAGGCGCTTGCTGCTCACACGGCGCTCAAGCAAGGGAATACGGTGGATACCGATTTTTACGAGGGCAAGCTCGCGGCAACCCGATATTTCTTCGTCTGGGAGTTGCCGAAGACTGGGCCTCAATTCGAACTTCTCGCGTCGCTTGATACAACGTCACTTGAAATGCGTGACGAATGGTTTTAACGCATCGTAAAGAGACGGCGCGTTTTGGACATTCGGCGGCTGTCTGCGATGGCTGCTATGAATACCGCTCGCAGATTACCCGTTGTTGAACCGCCGGTCCGGATAGGACGCGGAGGGGACACAGGAAATTCAATATGAACATGAAACCGTGGCTTAAATCGTACGGCGCGGTCTCGCACGAAATCGATGCGGACAGGTATCCGTCCCTGACTGTGGAACTGGACCGGGCGATGCTCGAGTATGCGGAGCTACCCGCATTTCACGCGTTCGGTCAAACGCTGACGTACGCGGAGGTAGACGCACGAAGCCGCGCTCTCGCTGGATATCTGCAGAAGAAGCTGGGTGTACGAAAGGGCGATCGTATTGCGGTCATGCTGCCGAACATCTTTGCGTTCCCGATCATCTGTATCGCAATTGCGCGAATCGGCGCCGTACAAGTCAACGTCAATCCGCTGTATACGCCGCGCGAGTTGGCGCATCAGCTCAATGATGCCGGCGCAGGAATCATCATCGCATACGCGGGGGCGACGCCGACCCTGGCGCAAATCGTCGATCAAACGGAAGTCAAAACGGTCATTACAGCGGGCCTCGGGGACGGCAGCGGCACGGCGGTTCCTGGCCCCGAAGTTGATCGGTCACTGCTTAGCGCGACGACCGTGAACGAAGCGATCGAGCAGGGATATGCATTGACCTATGAGTCTCCGGCTATTTCGGGGGACGATTTGCTGTTTCTGCAATACACGGGCGGCACGACTGGCTTATCGAAAGGCGCACAGCTTACGCATCGCAACATCATCGCCAATATTGAGCAAACGGGCGCTTTTTTTGCCGAAGCTCGCCGCCCGGGGCAGGAAGTGATCGTCACGGCGATCCCGCTTTACCATATCTTTGCCTTGGCGGTGAATTTCTTCGGCCATTTTCTGATCGGAGCTCAGAACTGGCTGATCGCCAATCCCAGAGACATGGACGCCTTCATTGAGACGCTAAAGGCGGCACGCCCAACCGTGTTGACCGGGGTAAACACGCTCTACGCCGCTCTGGCCGCCCATCCTCGCGCCGCCGAGGTTGACTGGACGCGGTTGCGCCTGGTGTGCGGTGGTGGGGCCGCCGTTATCGAGGCAGTTTCACAACGCTGGGAAGCCGTGACCGGAACCATCATTCGGGAGGGCTATGGTTTGTCGGAAACTTCACCCGTTGTATCGACCAATCCGATGTTCGTCGACAGGTTTACCGGAACTACGGGGTTGCCGGTGCCTTCTACGGATATCAAGCTTCTGGATGATGAAGACAAAATCGTAGATATCGGCAAGCCCGGCGAGATTTGCGTCAAAGGGCCTCAAGTGACCCGGGGATATTGGCGGAATCCGGAGGCTACGGAGAAGGCATTCACCGCGGATGGCTACTTTCGTACGGGCGACATTGGCATATTCGACGATAACGGCTTTCTGAAGATCGTCGATCGCAAGAAGGACATGGTGCTCGTTTCGGGATTCAATGTGTATCCGAACGACGTCGAAGCGGTCGTAACGGCGTTCCCTGGGGTGATCGAATGCGCATGCGTAGGTGTTCCAGACGATAAAACCGGCGAAGCGGTCAAGATCTTCGTCGTCGCGGCGCCCGGGGTCAGGCTGAGCGAGGAAGCGCTGATTGCTCACTGCCGAACTGAGATGGCGGCCTACAAAGTGCCGAAGATTGTTCGACTCGTTGAAGCGCTGCCCAAGTCGACCGTGGGCAAGATTCTGCGTCGCGAGTTACGCGATGCCGGGTGATCCACCACCGAAACAAAGCTTCTTGTTCCAACATCCAGGAAGGGATGGTGATATGGCTGCATCCAGTACGAGCGTGCGTAATATCGTGTCGGCCGAAGAATGGGAGGCGCGCGTGAATCTCGCGGCCGCTTACCGGTTGACCGCGCTGTTTGGTTGGGATGACCTGGTGTTCACCCATATCTCGGCTCGAGTGCCCGGCCCTGAACATCAATTTTTGATCAACCCTTACGGCATGATGTTCGACGAAATCACAGCGTCTTCGTTGGTGAAAGTCGATCTGGACGGCCGGAAGGTCATGGACTCGCCCTACGACATCAATCCCGCGGGGTTCACGATTCATAGCGCCGTGCATGCGGCGCGCGAAGACGCGCTGTGCGTCATGCATACACATTCCGTCAACGGCGTGGCGGTATCGGCGCAGAAAGACGGGTTGCTGCCGCTTTCTCAGCAATCGCTGGGAGTACTGGCCTCGCTCGGCTATCACGACTACGAGGGCATTGCGCTGAACGATGACGAGAGGCCTCGGCTGGTGCGAGATCTTGGCATGCATACCTTTCTCATGTTGCGCAACCATGGATTGCTGACGGTGGGGGCAACCGCCGCGGATGCCTTTGTCGCCATGTACTTCTTTGAGGCGGCTTGCATGATTCAAGTGCGCGCACAGGCCGGTGGCGGGGAGCTGACGCGCATTGCGCAGCCGATCCTCGATGGCATAAAAGAGCAGATTGCGACAGTTACCCGGGGCGTCACGGCAGGTGCGCTCGCATGGCCTGGACTGTTGCGTCGATTGGATCGGCGAAATCCTGGGTATGCCGACTAGCATGCGTCGGCTCTAAACCCCGCGTTCAGCGTACCGAAGTCGCGATCAACAAGCACATTCTCGCGATATGCATGGGTATGCAAATTGAATTGCATTCGCATGGATATCGACAACGTATCTGGAGATGTAAATGGCCAATTGGCTCAAACAAAGTGTGGAAGCGGACGTCATTAAATCTGCGGCCAAAGAGGTGCGCGAAACGGTCGAGGCAACGCTGGCCGACATTGAGGCACGTGGCGATGCAGCGGTGCGCGAGCTATCGATTCGCTTTGACAAGCTGGACCGTGCGGACTACCGCCTTTCTGATCAGGAAATCGAAGCTTGCCTTGCGCAGCTGTCATCTCGCGACATCGAAGACATCAAATTTGCGCAAGCTCAGGTCGAGAATTTCGCGAAGCATCAGCGAGAAGCGCTGCGCGATGTTGAAGTGGAAACGTTGCCGGGTGTCGTGCTCGGTCATAAAAATATTCCCGTCAATGCCGCGGGCTGCTATGTACCCGGCGGAAAATATCCGCTGCTGGCTTCAGCGCACATGTCTGTGATTACTGCGCGGGTGGCGGGCGTGAAGCGCATCGTGACGTGCGCACCGCCATTCGAAGGCAAGCCGGCCCCGGCTATCGTGGCCGCACAGCACATGGCTGGCGCCAGCGAAATCTATTGTCTCGGTGGTATCCAGGCAGTTGGGGCCATGGCGATTGGCACGGAACGCATCGCGCCCGTGGACATGCTGGTTGGCCCTGGAAATGCGTTCGTCGCAGAAGCCAAGCGGCAACTTTTCGGTAGGGTCGGTATCGATCTTTTCGCGGGCCCGACCGAAACGCTCGTCATAGCCGACGAAAGCGTGGATGGCGAAATGTGCGCGACTGATCTGTTGGGGCAGGCGGAGCACGGTCCAGATTCGCCGGCCATTCTGTTAACGACATCCGAAAAACTGGCACGTGAAACGATCGCCGAGGTCGAGCGCCTGCTGCAGATCTTGCCGACAGCCGCAATTGCTCGACAGTCGTGGGAGCGATTTGGCGAAGTCATCGTGGCGGACAGCGAAGAGGAAATGGTGCGGATTGCGGATCAGATTGCTTCGGAGCATGTTCAGATCATGACGAGGGATCCGGATTTCTTCCTGAAGAACATGACGAACTACGGCGCGTTGTTTCTGGGTCCGCGCACCAACGTGGCATTCGGCGATAAAGCTATCGGCACTAACCATACGCTCCCCACAAAGAAATCTGCACGCTATACCGGAGGTCTTTGGGTCGGAAAGTTTCTCAAGACGTGTACGTACCAGAAAGTATTGACTGATGAGGCGTCGTCGCTGATTGGCGCCTATACGTCACGTCTGTGTGCACTCGAAGGTTTTGCGGGGCACGGCGAGCAAGCGAATCTTCGTGTACGCCGTTATGGCCGGAAAGACGTGCCCTATGCGGGCATCGCCGAGTGATGCCGGGTAAAAGCCATGGCGGATAAACCACAAGCGCGTAAGCGCAATGCCTACCCACACTTCCTGCCGATTCCGACGAGGTGGATGGACAACGACGTGTATGGGCACGTGAACAACGTCGTCTACTACAGTTACTTCGACACGGTGGTCAACGGGTATCTGATAGACAGGGGCGTACTCGACGCCGAACGCAGCCAGACCATTGGCCTGGTAGTTCAGACGCAGTGCGATTATTTCGCGCCGCTCGCCTTTCCACAGCAGGTTGATGCCGGCTTGCGCGTAGCGAAGCTTGGATCGTCGAGCGTACGCTACGAAATCGGCTTGTTTGCTGCGGGCGCTGAAACACCGGCCGCACAGGGCCATTTCGTGCACGTGTATGTCGATCGGGATACACGGCGTCCGGCCGCATTGCCGGAGCCTCTCCGTGCAGCGCTGGCGTTATTGGTCGACTAGACGCACTCTACCTGGCGGGGTTGGCATGATTCCAAAAATGCCGGGATTTCGGCTCGACGGCAAAACGGCCTTGATTACCGGGGCAGGGAGAGGGATTGGACTGGCCGCTGCGGCAGCATTGGCGCAATCGGGCGCGCATGTCACCCTGGTAGCCCGGTCCGAAACGGAACTGCGGTCGGCGTGCACCTCTATCGAAGCATTAGGTGGCGTCAGCAACTATGCCGTCCTCGATGTGACCGATTCAGGCCGGGTGAGTGAATTCGTGGTGGCGAAAGGGCCGTTCAATATTCTCGTGAATAGCGCCGGGATGAATCGGCCGATGCCTTTGCTGGAGCTCGAGGATGAAGATCTCGATGCCATGATGGCACTCAACGTCAAGTCTGCGTTCTATGTCAGCCGGGCGGTCGCCCGCGGGCTGATCGAATCAGGGCAAGGTGGGTCATTCATCAACGTTTCATCGCAAATGGGACACGTGGGGAGTCCGTGCCGCACCGTCTACTGTGCCTCCAAGCACGCGATAGAAGGAATGACCAAAGCGCTGGCCTGGGAACTTGGTGCTCACGGCATACGCGTCAATACACTCTGCCCGACCTTTATCGAAACGGCGTTGACTCAAACGATGTTCGAAAACCCGGGGTTTCGCGAATGGGTCACGTCGAAAATCGCATTGGAACGCATCGGACATGTCGAAGAAGTGATGGGCCCTGTCGTGTTTCTCGCAAGCGATGCTTCCTCGTTGATGACGGGAAGCGCCTTGATGCTGGATGGAGGCTGGACCGCCGCTTAGGCGCCAGCAGGAAGTGACCTATGAAAATCGAAACCCCTTTCGAACGGCCGGTGGGTATTGTGGGTGCCGGCCTGGTGGGTGCCGGCTGGGCAATTGTTTTTGCGCGGGCAGGCTTTGCCGTACGGCTGTTTGACGACGATAGGCATGTCTGCGAAAGCGCTATACCGTGGGCGAGAAAGCAATTACAGGCGCTGTATGAGCGCGGCTTGCTCAAGGAGCCACCTGACAAGATAGCGGGGCGCCTGTCGCTGACCTCCTCTCTGGAGGAAGCAGTAGCCGGTGCGGCTTATGTTCAAGAGTCCGTGTTCGAGAAACTGGAAGTTAAACGCCGGTTGATGGAAGCGCTCGACGCTATCGCCGACGAAAGCGTCGTCATTGGCAGTTCCAGTTCGGGTATTCCAGCGTCGGATTTCGCGCTTGATTTGACCATCTCCCCGCGGGTATTGATCGCGCATCCCGTCAATCCTCCGTACCTGGTTCCGGTGGTCGAGTTGGTGCCATCAGCGCAAACATCTCCCGACACGGTTGCATTCGCCGAGCAACTCATGACTAACATCGGGCAAAGCGTTGTTCGAGTGAAAAAGGAAGTCGACGGGTTTGTGCTCAATCGCCTGCAGGCAGCCTTGCTTCGCGAGGCATGGGCGCTGCATCGAGACGGCATCGCGAGTTGCGAAGACATCGACAAGACTGTCCGGGACGGTTTGGGATGGCGTTGGTCGTTTATGGGGCCGTTCGAGACAATCGATCTCAATGCAGCCGGCGGCATCGCGGATTACGCGCATCGTCTGGGGCCGCTCTACTACAAGATTGCCCAGTCGCGAATTGATGAAGGCCCCTGGGATGTGGATCTCGTCGCTCAAGTCGAACGGGATCGGCGCGAGCGCTTGCCTGCAAGTGAATTGGCAAAACGACGTGATTGGCGGGATGCCCGGCTCATGGATTTTGCGGCGGCCCGGTTCGCGGCGGACGAGAGCTAGCGACGCATTTTCGTGCGCTGCGGGAAAGTCATTCGCCCCGCGTGGAGCAGCGATAGGGAGGCTCGATAGTGCGTTCATCCAGAATGGACCTGAACCTGTTCACGGTGTTCGACGCGGTCTACGGCCAGCGTAATTTGACGCGCGCCGCGGAGATTCTGTGTGTGACACAGCCCGCTGTCAGCAATGCTCTGGCGCGCATGCGCTCGATATTCGACGACCCACTGTTTGTGAGCACGGCGTCGGGGATGGTGCCGACCCCGGTAGCCCAAAACATCGCTGGCCGAGTGGGCGAAGCGCTGCGGCTGCTTGCCTCCAGCGCACAGGAAGCAGAGATATTTGTTCCGGCAGAGTCCGAGCGCATCTTCCGCCTGAGCATGACTGACCTGGCCGAGGCCATATTGTTGCCATCGCTTGGAGAAATACTTCAGCGTCATGCGCCACGCGTGCGTATCGAGAGCTATTTCACGCCGCGCGAAGACGTACCGGCGGCTCTGGCGACCGGAAAGATCAATCTCGCGATCGATGTGCCGCTGATCGATGATCCACAGTTGAATCGACTACCGTTTGCAAGTGGCGACTATGCTTGCATGTTGCGTCACGATCACCCGTTCAAGGGGAATGCGCTGACGCTCGACGACTATCTGGCGCTCGATCACATTCATGTATCGAGCCGTCCAAAAGGGCCTGGCCTCGTAGACACGGAACTCAATCGCCTGGGATACCGAAGACACATCCGGATGCGTGTCCAACACTATATGGTTGCGCCCTTGATCGCGTTGCAAGCCGATGTGGCATTGACGGCGCCCGAGTGGCTGCTGCAGGGTTACGACGCACGTATCCTGGCACTGCCTTTCCCGATCCCGAGCCTCTCGTGGCAGTGTTATTGGCACCGTAGCGACGATCAAGATCAGGGAAGTAGATGGTTGCGCGATCAACTTGTCAAGCTGTTGGGAACATCGTCAGATTGCCCGAGGTGACTTGCGCATCAGCGTGCCGCTCGAACGCGGACACGAGGTTTCGGGGAGGAAGTTGCCGCGAGTGCGGCGGACGCGTCGGTCGCATGGCGCGGCCGACGGTTTTCATGGATCAGGCTATTTCGTGCGACGTGCCGTGCGTGCCGGCTCGTTCGCTTCGGATTCTGCTTTTGCCTGAGGCGGGCTCAGCAACGTGAAGAATGCATCCACCAGCGCCTTGAGCCGGCGCGGCTTGAATCGCTCCGGTTCGACCGGAAACATGACAGACCAGCCGTCTCCGAGCGCACATAGCTGATCGGCGAGCAGCTCAGCAGGGATGTCACTACGGATGAGTCCGAGTTTCTGGTCGTTGGCGACGAGCTCCGCCAGCTTGAGGCGATACTGCGTATAGCGTCGCTGAATGACGGCCGCGACAACGGGCTCGTATTTAGCCTGTCCCAACAGTTGAAACTGCACGATCCGGGGATCGAGGGCCTTCGTGGTTTGCCAGCTCATCCAGCGCTCGAGCGTGGTTCTGACGTCGAGCGGCGTGTCGGACGGCTCGAGGATCGTGTCGAACAAATCGAACGAACTCTCGACCAGCGCCTTCACGATCTCGTCCTTGTCTTCGAAGTAGTAGCTCAAGGCACCCGTCGTGCAACCCGCCTCGACCGCGATCTTGCGTAACGAGGTCCCCGCGTAACCTTCGCGCGCGATCACGGCAGCCGCGGCGGCGAGCAGGTTGTCGCGCTTGATCTTGTGATCGCCGACCGGTCTGCCTCTGCGTGCCACAACGGGTGCCTGGCCGGCGGCAGCCTTGCGGTCTTGCCGAGGTTGGGAAGTGGAGGTTCGCGCCATAGAAAGGAAGTCGAGTGGTTTGAGCTGCCAGGGATGCCGTACGGCACCTCATTCAACCGCATTGTAATGCAGAAGGATGTGAAGGCGATTCGTAACGTGAAAAGGTCCGCACTTCGTCCTTTCAGAAGGCAAGCCGCGGACCGCCGTCCCGGTGCGAGGCATTACGCGCCGTGCTCAGACAAGTTGGCGGAACACGGGGGAGCGGAACGGATCGCCAGGATTGAGCTTCGCCATTTCCTCCTTGAAGAACGGGCCATTGCGCGCGTAGCGGGGGTGGGACTCAGGCAGCGTGCGGAACTGGGCGTCGTCTCCGAAGAAGCGCACAACCAGCGTATGGCGGGTCGGGCAGTTGGCGTCGACCGGCGCCCCGCCGTGAAGCGAATGCGGGTGAAGCACAACGACGTCGCCGGGGGTGATCGCCCAGGAGAGGACGTCCCACGAAGCGGGGTTTTCCGCGAGGTCGCGATCGATATGCGGCAGACGCGGATACGTGCCGTCTCCGTAGAGCGGATCGGTCGGGTCGTCTGCGCTCATGAAGCTGGCTCCGTCGTACTGGATGCCATGGTGCGAACCGCGAATGATCTCCAGCGAGTTCTGCTTCGGAATGGGCTGGAACGTGATCCATGCATTACCCCAATGCTCGCCGGCCCACGGCAGGTTCGCCGTGTCCTGGTGCCAGGGCCCGCGGCCGCTCTTTCCTCCCTCCTTGATGAAGATCTCCTCCGCGTAATACCAGACATGCTCAGAGCCCCAGAGCTCCTGGAACAGCTTGCCGAACGGAAGCCGCATCATCAGATCGTCCAGCTTGTCTTTCGCGAGCAGGTTGCAGTTGTCGATGTGCGTTTGCAGCGCCGTGCCGTCGAGGCCGCGAAACACTGACGGGCTCGGGTTGGCGACGGCCCACTTGAGCGCGTCATAGCACTCGCTCAAATGCGATTCGTTCAGACAATTTTCGATGAGCACGGCACCGTCGTGGTAGAGCGCGTCTCGTTGGGACTGACTGATGGGCATTGCGAGTCTCCTTGTGCGTTGGGGGTGAAAGCGCAACTTCCCGCCTGCAATTACTGTAGACGACAAGCTTTATTTGCACAACAAGTGTTTTCATAATAATTGTTTCGATAAATAGGGTGGAATGAAAAGCGGCCCGGTATCCAGGTGCACAAACGCCTGAATAACAAGCCGGAACCCCGGGGCTAGGGGAAAGTCCGGGGGAAGGGGAAACTCGAACACCGTGAGCGCCGGATTCCTGGTCACCCATCGTGCTACATGCAGTCAGAGAATCCGTAGGAGGGTGACGAACGGGGGCGCTCGCAGGCGTGCCGTACTGACGCTCCGGTGGCCAGATTTCCCGTCAATGTTTACAGAAACAGGCATTGTGATAACGATCATTGTGTAAATTAATTGTTTGTGAGATATTGCGTTCACACCACGGTGTCGGCTGCGTTCGCGGTTGTCCATGGCGCCGCCAGGAAGCCAGACAGAAGCGCTGCGACGGAGCCAGTTGGGTTTTTGCCTTGCGGCTGGATTCTGGGTGGCACGTTCCGCGTCTCTCGGCGCGGCCGCTAGCGCAAGCGGAACTACGGGCGAACCGCGTGATGGCGCAGGCAGGGGTTGTGTCAATATTTATTCGGATATCTAAATAAGTAGGTGCGGGAAGATTCGCTGTGTGGCGAACCAGTGGGCCACCAGGGTTTCCGTCAATCGTTTGAATAAGGCGACCTATCACATGAAATCGAATCAACAACGGCAATCGATCGTTCCGTCTGCGTTCCGCACGCGTTACGAGAATTTTCATTATTCGCCCGCAGTCCGGGTGGGTGACATCGTTTGGGTCTCGGGGCAGGTCGGCACGGACAGCGAAGGAAGAGTGGGAATCGACATGACGGAGCAAGCGCGGTTTGCTTTCGACGCGCTGAAGTGCGTGCTTGAGCAAGCCGGGGCAACGCTCGCGGATGTCGTTGAACTGAACACGTTTCATACGCAGATGCGCCAGGAGATTCAGGCCTTCGTGGCGGTGAAGGACGAGTATTTCCCGAGCGACTATCCGGCATGGACGGCGGTAGGCGTGACGGAACTCGCACGCGCCGAATTCCGCATCGAAATCCGCGCGGTGGCGGTAGTGGGTTCGGGCGGCCGCTGAACCGGAAGTTGACGCCCCTGAGAGCGTCTGCTCGTCGCGGCTAACGTCAGGTTCAACGGGTCAAGCAGAAGAAGGGCTATCGGATGGATGTCCACGGAGGGGCGGGCGCGCGGCGGTGACGCGCCCCGCATTGAGCGCAGGCAGGAGGAGACACGATGAGAAAGATCATTAAATTTAGATACTCTGCAATTTCGATCGCCGTTCTGGCGGCAGCAACGTCCAATGCCTACGGCTACGATTTCACGACGGGCTTCAACGACCTTACGGGATCGTGGGTGAGCAACCTCACGGCGGGCGCGGGGATTCGGACCAAGAGCCCGAGTTGCTCGCTGACCGGCGATCCGAATGCATTCGGCTGTGGAGCCGCCGCCAACACCAATCAATGGGGATTCGGCGACGACGGCGATCTGAACTACCGCAAGGGACAGCCGTTCAGCACGTACGTGAGCGCGACCAGCGAATTGCTGCTGACGATGCCGAGCGAAGGGCTGAAGTTCATGGTTCGCGGCACGGGCATGTACGACTTCCTCGCCGGCGACACGAACAGAACGCCGCTGTCGAGCACGGCGTCGGCGCAGGTCGTCTACGACGCGCAATTGCTCGATCTGTGGGGCGAGAAGGATTTCACGATCAACGGGCAGAACGCGCACGTGCGCCTGGGCAACCAGGTGATCAACTGGGGGGAGAGCATTTTTGCCAGCGGCGGCATCAATGCCACCAACTCGCTCGACATCCAGAAACTGCTGATCCCGGGCTCGCAACTTAAGCAGGCGTTGCTGCCCGCACCGATGTTGAGCTTCGCCGCGGATCTGGGGCATGGACTCAGTACTGAGGATTACTACCAGTTCCAGTGGAACGGCAACCGCTACCCACCGGTCGGCTCGTTCTGGTCGACCACGAACATGCTGGGGCGCGGGACGGATCCGGCTACGATAAGCACGAACAATTTCAACGTGGCCGGTCCCAGCGCGGGCACGATCGCGGGGCCGAACAGCGGCAACCAGAACGTGCTCAACGGCATCAACACCGGGCTCGTGAACGGTGAGTTTGCCGGGCCGCCCTTTAACGATATCGGCCTGCCTGTGAACTGGCAGGCGCCGTCGAAGTACCATCCGCAATTCGGTTTGAAGTTCAACTATGCGCCGCGGTCGTTCGAAGCGAACTTCGCCTTCTATTACGAAAACTATACCGACAAGTCGCCCGTGCTGTCGTCGCTGGCCAACGGCACGTTGGACTGGTCGTATTTGCAGAACCGGCAGCTCTTCGGCGCCAGCGCGAACTTCGGGATCGGCGACTGGGCGATCGGCACGGAGTTGTCGTATCGGCCCCACGATGCCGTCTCACTGTCGAGTTGCTACGGTGCGGGCGGTCCGCTCGACCTGAACACCAACGGCGTGTCGGGCGTCAACTGCCAGCAGTGGGCCGACATGAAGAAGCTTCAGTACGACGTCAACGGCATCCTCGCGCTGACGCGCAGCGCGTATCCGTTCCTGAAACTGATCGGCGCGGACGAGGCCACCCTCACCTGGGAACTCACGTGGATCTATTACCCGGGCCTGAGCTCGAGCGGCGTCACGCGCACGATCAACGGCCAGCAGGTCACGCAGGTGCCGCAGGCGGGCAATATGACGTGGTTGAACAATGGCTCCAGCCTCGGCTACCCGATAGCCATGGCGCAGGGCACGTCGAGCTCGGTGGGCGCGACGGTCGATTTCAACTGGACCTATGACGGCAGCGTGATTCCCGGTTGGCAGGTCACACCTGGCCTCACCTTTGCAGACGGCCTTTATGGCTACACGCCCACGCTGAGCGCGAACTACCTGCAGGGCGCGAAGTCGCTGAACCTCTACGTGCTGTTCAACCAGAACCCCACCGTTTGGCAGGCGGGCATCAATTACACCCTGTTCTGGGGCGGCCACAACACCGTAGGCAACCCCTACGCAGACCGCAATTTCGTCGGGATGTTCGTCACCAGGAACTTCTGACCGGTGAACCGGTGGAGGGCGGCGCACGGCGTGCGCCGTCGAAATACCTGAAGGGGTAACGTCGTGTTAAATCGTCTAGTCCGCGGTCTGGAAAGGCTTTTCTTCGCCCATCGTGCGATCGTGCTTGGCGTGATCGGACTGTTCACCATTGCGATGGCGGTGTTCGCCGTGCAGTTGCGCATGGACGCCGGCTTCGAAAAGCAGATGCCGATCGGCCACGAATACATCCAGACGTTCCAGAAGTACCGCAACGACTTGCTCGGCGCAAACCGGATCACGGTCGTCGTGCGCGCGCGCCACGGCTCGATCTGGACGAAGGAAGGGCTCATGCGGCTGTACGAGGTGACGCAGGCGGTCACGTATTTGCCGAATGTGGACCGCATCGGCGTGCAGTCGCTGTGGACGCCCAACGCCTATGTGAACGAGATTACCGACGAAGGGTTCCGCGCGGAGCCGATTATCTCGGGCAACGTCACGCCTGACTTGCTGACCCCGGAGATCGTGAAGAAGATCCGTCGTGCGACAACGCTCGGCGGTTATGTCGGCACACTCGTCTCGCACAACGAAGACAGCGCGATGATCACGGCCGAATTGAACGAGCGCGACCGCACGGGGAAGGTGCTCGATTACGTGACGTTCAATCACCTGCTCGAAGCGAAGATTCGCAAGCCGTTCGAGGACGCAGGCTATGAAGTGCAGATCATCGGTTTCGCCAAGCAGATCGGCGACATTGCAGACGGCGCGAAGGCCGTGCTTGGCTTCTGTGCAATCGCGCTGCTGTTGACCGCGCTTGCGGTCTACTGGTATTGCCATTCGGTCCGCTTCACGGTACTGCTGATTGCCTGCTCGCTGACCTCGCTCGTCTGGCAGTTCGGCACATTGAAGCTGCTGGGCTTCGGTCTCGATCCGCTCGCGGTACTGGTGCCGTTCCTCGTGTTCGCGATCGGCGTGTCACACGGCGTGCAGCAGGTCAACTTCATCGTGCGCGAGATTGCGCACGGCCGCAGCTCGTTCGACGCTGCGCGCCAAAGCTTCAGCGGTCTGCTGATACCGGGTGTGCTGGCGCTCATCACGGCCTTTGTATCGTTCATCACGCTGCTGCTGATTCCGATTCCGATGGTGCGTGAACTGGCGATCACGGCGTCGCTCGGCGTCGCATACAAGATCGTGACGAACCTGATCCTGTTGCCGGTCGCTGCTTCGTGCTTCAACTTCTCGAAGACCTACGCCGACGCTTCGCTCAAGCGCGCCCAGCAGCGCGCGAAGCCGTTGCGCGTGCTGGCGCGCGTTGCCGAGCCGAAGTACGCCGCGTTCACGCTCGCGTTGACAGTGGTGATTTTCGGGCTCGCCGCCTGGCAGAGCCGTGACCGCGTGATAGGCACGCTGCAACCGGGCGCGCCGGAACTGCGCGCGGATGCGCGCTTCAATCGAGACGCGACATCCATCACGCACAACTACGACATGGGACTGGACTGGCTCACGGTCGCGCTCGAGTCGAACGGCAAGGCGTGCGACAACCCGGCGGTCGGGTTGTATGAGGACGACTTTGCCGCCGCGATGCGCACGGAGCCCGGTGTGGTGTCGGTGCAGTCGTATGCCTCGATGCTGCGCGCGTACAACCAGGGCTACAACGAAGACTATCCGAAGATGAACGTCATTCCGATCGACCCGGAGAACTATGGAGCGATATCGGTCGACGTCGCACGCGTGAAGGGATTCATGAAGGGCGATTGCAGCATGACAGCGGTCCATCTGTTTCTTGCCGATCACAAGGCCACGACGATCAACCGGATTCTCGACGACGTGAAGCAATACCGCGCTTCACACATGTTCCCCGGCATCACCTTGCGTCTCGCCGCGGGCAACGCGGGTGTGCTGGCGGCCACGAACGACGAAGTGGCGAAGAGCGAGTTGCCCATGATGCTGTACGTCTACGCGGCGATCCTGATTCTCGTGTTCCTTGCGTATCGCGATTGGCGCGCGATGCTGGCGTGCTGCGTGCCGCTTTCCGTTGCGACCTTCATCGGCTACTGGTTCATGAAGGCGTTGCCGATCGGGCTCACCGTCGCCACGCTGCCGGTGATGGTGCTGGCGGTGGGCATCGGTGTCGACTACGCGTTCTACATCTACAACCGCTTGCAGGTGCATCTCGCGAGCGGCCAGCACATCGTGAAGGCGGTGCAGCATGCGATGCTGGAAGTGGGCGTGGCGACGATCTTCACCGCCATCACGCTGGCGATCGGCGTGGCGACATGGAGCTTCTCCGCGCTGAAATTCCAGGCCGATATGGGCAAGCTGCTCGCGTTCATGTTCCTCGTCAATCTGCTGATGGCGATGACGGCGTTGCCCGCACTGGCGTCGGTGCTCGAACGCTGGTTTCCGCGCAGCAAGCCCGCGCGTGCGCCGGGCCTCTTCAGCCACTGATGGCCGGACAATCATGGAGACTCCGTCATGATCAAGACACTGATTGCGAGCGCCGCGCTCTGCGTAGCAGCGGCCGCCTTTGCAGAGGCGCCAGGTACGGTGGACGAATGGAGCGCGATGCCAGCCCATGCATGGACCGACCCGACGCACAGGATGCTGCTGGACGCGACGCGGGCCTGCAAGCGCATCGTCGCAGTGGGAGAGCACGGGCTCGTACTGCTCTCGGACGACGATGGCAACACGTATCGGCAGGCGCGTCAGGTGCCGGTATCGGCAACGCTGTCCGCCGTGACCTTCAGCGACGCGCAGCATGGCTGGGCCGTCGGTCAATGGGGCGTGATTCTGGCGACGAGCGACGGTGGCGAAACGTGGAGCCGGCAGCGCATGGACAGCTCGGTCGACCAGCCGCTCTTTTCGGTGGTCTTCACGAGCCCGCAGGACGGGATTGCCGTGGGCCTGTGGTCGCTGATGCTCACGACGCACGACGGCGGCAAGACGTGGGCCAAAGCGACGTTGCCGAAGCCGCCAGGCGGAGGCAAGGCGGACCGCAATCTCTACCACATCTTTTCCGACCATCACGGCTCGCTCTATATGGTCTCCGAACAGGGGACGGTGCTGAAGTCCACTCACGACGGCGCGGACTGGACCTACCTGGCGACGGGCGGCAAGGGCTCGTTGTGGGCGGGCGTTGCGCTGCCCGACGGCCGGATCGTCGTTGGCGGCTTGCTCGGCAGCATGTACGAAAGCCGTGACGGTGGGGCGACCTGGTCGCCCGTGAGTTCGGGAACGAAGAGTTCGATCACCGACCTTGTCGCGGTCGGCGATCGACTGGTGGGCGTTGGACTCGATGGATTAGTTCTGAATCAGCGTGCCGCCGGCTCGGCGCCTGAAGTCTCGCAGCGCGCCGATCGGGCGACGTTGACCGCGGTCCTGCCGAGCGCTTTTGGAGCGCCAATCTTGTTCTCGCAGGATGGTGTCCTGCGGGCGCACTGAGACTCTTTTCACTCGAGCGTATCTATCATGGTTATAGAAGGGAATGCCGGCTATGCCGGAATGGACAATCCCACTGTCACCAAAGGTCCCGGTGGCGAATTCGCCTCGCGAGCGCAAACGGACGCAGCGCTTGGGAAATACCGCACGATTGGCGGCTGGGTGGAAAAGCCGCTGGACCTGCAGCGCGAACTCGAGGGCGAGGTCAGTGCGGATGTGATCGTCGTCGGCGCCGGATTTGCCGGGCTCAATGCGGCGATTGCGCTGGCGAAGCAGGGTGCCAGGGTCGTCGTGATCGAGCGCGAGTTTGCGGGGTTTGGCGCAAGTGGGCGGAATGCGGGCTACCTCGCCGGTGGATCGGGTGCGAAATTCGATCTCTTTCTCGACCGCATTGGCCGCGAACAAACGCAGAAGATCGTCGATTACTTTGAAGCCGGTGTCAGTCACGTCGAAAGTATGCTCGAGGAGCATGGCATCGACTGCGACTACATCGCATCGGGGATTATTCGTGCGGGCATTCATCCCATGCACGAGGCGAATATTCGAAACAGTATACGCACGGCCGCGGAATTCGGCATCAAAATGCAATTCCTCGATTGGGCGGCGATGCGCGCGCGAGGCATTCCGCCTGCGTTTCTGTTCGGCAGCTACATCAACCGCGGCGGCACCCTGGATCCCGGCAAATATGTCATGGGATTACGCCGTGCGGCGCTTGAAGCGGGAGTGATGCTTTGCGAGAACACAGCGCTGCTGTCGTGGACGGCGGGCCGCGCTGTCGAGGCACGAACTCCACGGGGCATCGCGCGTGCGCCGTTCATGGTGCTCGCCACCAATGCCTATACGCCCCGGCTCGGCCTGCTTGAAAACAAGGTGGTCCCGATGCGAGTCTCGGCCATCGAGACCGAGCCGCTCTCACCGGAGCAACTGGCGCAACTGGATTGGCCGAACCGCGAGGGCATCGTGACGGCGCACCGCAAGATGGAGAGTCATCGTCTAACGGCGCGCAACACGCTCGTGATCACGACCAAGCGGGTGCGCTATGCATTCGGCTCGCGCACACCGAATATTCCCGACAACGCGGCATATCTCGCACTGGTACGGGCATTTCACGAGCGCTTCCCGGCGCTCAATGACCTCGCGATTCGTGCTTGCTGGAGCGGCTATATCAGCGTTGCGGGAGACACCTTGCCCGTCGTCGGTACAACCGGCGAGCGGCAGAACGTGTTCTATACCGCAGGCTGTTCAGGGCATGGCGTGGGCGCGCAGTCGCTCGTGGGGCGCTTGCTGGCCGAGCATATTCGCGGCAGCGAGCCTGCGCTACTGGCTGGCCTGCGCCATCGAACCCCGTCGACGCTGCCGGAGCCGCTGCGCTGGTGCGCCGTCAACGGCGCGATGTCGATGCTGGGACGGCTGGACGAAAAGGTGGATCGCGCGGCACGTGCCGCTGCCGCCTGCGATGGCCGCCAAGTATTTCCGTAATGACACTACAAAGGCAAAGTCGATGACACAGGATTTGTTCAACCTGACGGGCAAGATTGCATTGGTAACCGGCGCGAGCCGCGGCATAGGCGAAGAGATTGCGCGATTGCTCGCGGCGCAGGGCGCACACGTGATCGTGTCGAGCCGCAGGATCGAAGATTGTAGGACGGTCGCCGACGAGATCGTGAAATCAGGGGGCAGTGCGGAGGCGCTGGCGTGCCATGTCGGCAAGATGGAAGACATTACGGCGACTTTCGAAACGATCCGTGCAAAGCACGGCCGCCTCGATATTCTCGTCAACAATGCAGCAGCGAATCCGTATTTCGGGCACATTCTCGAGACGGATATCGGCGCGTTCAACAAGACGGTCGAGGTCAACATTCGCGGCTACTTCTTCATGTCGATCGAGGCCGGCAAGCTGATGAGGGCGCAAGGCGGCGGCGCGATCGTCAATACCGCGTCGGTCAACGCGCTGCAGCCGGGCGACAGGCAGGGCATCTACTCGATCACGAAGGCGGCCGTTGTGAATATGACGAAAGCCTTCGCGAAGGAGTGCGGGCCGTTCGGCATTCGCGTGAATGCGTTGCTGCCCGGCTTCACGAAGACGAAATTTGCTGGGGCCCTGTTCGAAGACGCAGGGATCGTCGCGCGCCTTGTCGGCGGCATTCCGTTGCGCCGGCATGCCGAGCCGAAGGAGATGGCGGGCACGGTGCTGTATCTCGTATCGGACGCGTCGAGCTACACGAACGGCGAGTGCATCGTGGTCGACGGCGGTATGACGATCTAGCCACCGGCAAGCAGATGGATTGGGCCCGCAAGGCGGGTGGGGCGGGCGTGCGGCGCTCGCCCAAACAAAGGAATCGATCGACATGAACCCTGTTTCCGGCAACACGACCGCTCACGTACCGATCGCGCGCGTCGACTTTGGCCGCGTTTCGGTGCTGTTTGGCGAGAAGAACGGGAAATACCCGGATGGCAATCAGGTGCTGATACGCGGATCGGACATTCGCGCCGCCTTCGATACACCATTGGTATCGAACTACATCGGACCTGAATTCGACGCGACGGAACTGGTGGTCATGGGCCACGTGCACGAAGACCATATGACCGGTTTGCACCGCATTCCCCGCGCCGAGGTCTACGTGCACGAAGCGGATTTGGCCACGATCCGCAGTTGGGACGGCATGTTTGCCGCGTACGGCAATGCAACGAGGGACGCGTCGGCGATGCGGGCGATGCTTGAGCGAGACTTCTTTTATGCACCGCGGCCGGACGCGCGAGGCTATGCCGACGGCGCGACGTGGGACCTCGGCGAGTCGCGGATTCGCGCGTTCCATACCCCCGGCCACACAGCCGGCCACTGTGTTCTGGTGGTCGAACCGGAAGGCGTGGCATTCATCGGCGACATCGATCTGAGCGGATTCGGGCCGTACTATGGCGATGCGTGTTCGAGCCTGCACGACTTTCGCCGCAGTCTCGCGCGGCTGCCGGAGATTCCGGCGAAAATCTGGGTGACGTCACACCATCGCGGCGTCTATACGGACCGCGAGCACTTCCTGCGCGACCTCGCCGCCTTTACGGCGAAGATGGATGCGCGCGAACAGCGTTTGCTGGCGTATCTGAAGGCGTCGCCGAAGACGCTGGAGCAACTGGTCGAGCTGCGGGTGCTGTATCCGCAAGGCTATGAGAGCCCTTGGGCCGTATCGGCCGAAACGCGCACGATCGCCCAGCATCTGGCCGAGATGGTTGTGGATGGCAAGGTCAAGCGAGATGAGCGCGGCGTGTACAGCGCCGCATGACGGCGGGCGAGGAGGGGCGGCTTTTGGCCTGTCCTCGCGTTTGAAGAAGTGGCCGCTGCTGCGGAGAAGTCAGAACCAGTCGGGCGCCATGTTCAGCGTCGTGTCGTCGAGGCGGCGCAGCAGCGCATGATGCGGCTGCATCTTCGGCAATTCGCAGCGGAAGAACCATTGGCAGGTCTGGAGCTTGCCGCGATAGAACTTGATGTCGTCGTCCGTGGCATTCGGGAGCGCGCGACAGGCTGTGAGTCCCTGACGCAGCCACAGCCACGCGACCACGGTGTGCCCGAACGCTTCGAGAAATGCGTTCGCTTGTGCGAGCACCAGCGTTGCGCGTTCCGCGAGCGCCGGGCGCAAGACCGCAAGTGTTTCGCCCATTTCGTGCCAGGCCTGCGCGAGCGCGTGCGCTTCCTCCGCTAGCGCTGGCGTCTCGAGCGCCTCCCGAACCGTGCGATCGATTTCACGCGCGAGCAGACCGATGGCGCGCCCGTCGTGCAGGGTGACTTTGCGGCCGAGCAGGTCGAGCCCCTGAACCCCGTGCGTGCCTTCGTGAATCAGGTTCAGGCGGTTGTCACGATAGAACTGCTCGACCGGATATTCGCGTGTATAGCCATAGCCGCCGTGAATCTGAATCGCGAGACTGTTCGCCTCGAGGCACCACTGGGACGGCCACGACTTGACCACTGGCGTCAACAGATCGAGCATCAGCCCCGCTTCGGCACGCGCGGTCTCGTCGCCGGCGGTTCGCAGATCGTCGACGAGGCGTGCCGCATACAGGCACAGCGCGTAGCCGCCCTCGACGTACGCCTTCTGCGCAAGCAGCATCCGGCGCACATCCGTGTGCTCGATCAGCGGCACTTGGGGAACGTCCGGCCGCTTCTCCTCGGGCGGGCGCCCCTGGCGACGCTCGCGCGCGTATTGCAGCGACGCGAGATACCCGCGATACCCGAGCATCGTCGCGCCCATCCCGACGCCGATGCGTGCCTCGTTCATCATCTGGAACATGTAAGCGAGCCCGCGATGCGGTTCGCCGACGATCTCGCCGATGCATGCGCCGCGTTCGCCGAACGAGAGCATCGTCGAGGTGGTGCCGCGCCAGCCCATCTTGTGAATCAGCCCCGCGAGTGCGACGTCGTTGCGCTCGCCCAGCGTGCCGTCATCGTTCACGTGATACTTCGGCACAGTGAAGAGCGAAATGCCCTTCACGCCAGGTGGCGCGCCGGGAATGCGCGCGAGCACCAGGTGGACGATGTTATCGGAGAGTTCGTGGTCGCCGCCCGAGATAAAGATTTTGTTGCCGGTGATCGAGTACGTGCCGTCGGGATTCGGCACGGCGCGCGTGGTCAGGTCGGCGAGGCTCGACCCCGCTTGCGGCTCGGTCAGCGCCATCGTGCCAAAAAAGCGGCCTTCGAGCAGCGCCTGTAGATACTTGCGCTTCTGTGCGGGCGTGCCGAAGCGATCGATCACATTGGCATTGCCGATCGTGAGCCCGACATACGAACTCGTCGCGATGTTTGCGCTCTTGAACAGCGAATGGCACGCGTGGGAAACGAGTGCCGGCAACTGCATGCCGCCCACGTCGTAATCCTTGCCCGCAGCGATCAATCCCGCCTCGCTGTACGCACGCACGGCTTCGCGTATCTCCGGAAGCATCGACACACGTTCGCCGTCGAATTGCGGCTCGTGCTCGTCGCTGAGCCGGTTGTGCGGCGCGAATTTTTCCTCCGCAATCGCGTGCGCGATGTCGAGCGCAGCACTGAACGTCTCGCGATTGTGTTCGGCAAAGCGTGGCCGTTGGGTCAGCACCTCGGCTTCGAACAGCTCGAAGAGTTGAAATTCCAGATCGCGGCGGTGGATGATGGTCGAGTGGGACATGGCTACCAGAAAGGTTCAGTTGCAGCCGTGGAAGGTCTGCATCGCAGAGTCTTCGGGCCTTCGAGTCAAATATACATCACAATTGTGATCATATATTGAGGAATTATTTTCCGCCAATACAATGAGTTGCGTGGGCGTTAGGTGTTTACACCGATCGCTTCAGGCTATGCACGACCGTTCGCAAGCGTTAGCATTTTTCCCAGGCAGGCATAACGCATGTAATGTAAATTCCGGCTCGCCACGGTTGACTGAGATGGCAAGCGGCGCAATTCGCCTTTCGTTTTCCTGAAGAGGACTCCATGTTGACGAATAGCCCTGCTGGGCTGATGAAACGTGGCTCCATAGGTGTACTGACGATGAACGAGCCGCTGGTCAACGGCTTGGGGTTCGCCTTGCGTGCGGCCGTTGTCTCGCTGCTCGATCGCGCAGTCGCCGACCCGGAGATCGAAGCGATCGTGCTGGGCGGCGACGAGCAGATATTCAGCGCGGGCGCGGACGTGCGCGAGTTCGGCACGGCGTGTTGGCAGCCCGCGCCGCTGCTCGTGAAGCTCGCGGATGAAGGCCGCACTTTCAATTGAGGACATCGACATGACCGACGCAGTGATCGTTTCCACCGCACGCACCGGCCTCGCGAAGAGCTGGAAGGGCGCATTCAACATGACACATGGCGCGACGCTGGGCGCGCACGCGGTGCGGCACGCCGTGGCGCGCGCCGGCATCGATCCGGCCGAGATCGAAGACGTGATCATGGGCGGCACGTTCGGCGAAGGCACGACGGGCGGCAACATCGCGCGCGCAATCGCGCTGCGCGCCGGGCTGCCCGTCACGACGGGCGGCGTGAGTGTCAACCGCTTCTGCTCGTCAGGTTTGCAGACGATCGCGATGGCCGCGCAGCGCGTGATCCTCGAAGGCGCGCCCGCGATCGTCGCGGGCGGGGTCGAGAGCATCTCGTGCGTGCAGAACGAGTCGAACACGCACATGCGCTTCGATCCGTGGCTCGTCGAGCACAAGCCCGAGCTGTACTGGAGCATGCTGCAGACAGCCGAGACCGTCGCGAAGCGCTATGGCATTGCGCGCGAAGCGCAGGACGAATACGGCGTGCGCAGCCAGTTGCGTGCGGCGGCCGCGCAGGCGGCAGGCAAGTTCGACGACGAGATCGTGCCGATGACCACGACGATGGCCGTCGTCGACAAGGCGAGCGGGCATCTCGCGACGAAGGAAGTGACGATCGCATCCGACGAAGGGATTCGCGCGGACACGACGCTCGACGCGGTATCGAAGATCCGGCCCGCCCTGCCGGGCGGCGTGGTCACGGCGGGCAATGCAAGCCAGTTTTCGGACGGCGCTTCTGCGTGCGTCGTGATGAACGGCAAGCTTGCCGAGCAGCGCGGCTTGCAGCCGCTCGGCATCTTCCGCGGCTTCGCGATTGCCGGCTGCGAGCCGGACGAGATGGGCATCGGCCCGGTGTTCGCGGTGCCGCGCGTGCTCGAACGCGCGGGCGTGAGGATCGAGGACGTCGGGCTGTGGGAACTGAACGAGGCATTCGCGGTGCAGGTGCTCTATTGCCGCGATACGCTCGGGATTCCCGACGACAGGCTGAACGTGAACGGCGGCGCGATCGCGGTCGGTCATCCGTATGGCGTGTCCGGCTCGCGGCTCGTCGGCCATGCGCTGATTGAAGGCAAGCGGCGTGGCGTGAAGTACGTGATGGTCACGATGTGCATCGGCGGCGGCCAGGGTGCGGCCGGGCTGTTCGAAGTGTGCTGAGCGAAGGAGAACGTGGTGTCGGTGAAGGAACTGTTTCAGCTCGACGGGCGCATCGCGCTCGTCACGGGAGGCTCGCGGGGCCTCGGGCTGCAGATGGCCGAGGCGCTCGGCGAGCTGGGCTGCAAGGTCGTGATTTCGGCGCGCAAGGCCAATGAGCTGGCCGAGGCGGAGGCGCATCTGCGCGGGAGGGGCATTGAGGCGAAGGCGGTCGTCTGCGATCTGCAGAAGTTCGACCGCATTCCGGCACTCGTCGACGAGGTGCTGTCCGCGCACGGGCGCGTGGACATCCTCGTCAACAACGCGGGCGCGACGTGGGGGGCGCCAGCGGAGGACTATCCGGACGAAGCGTGGCACAAGGTCATGAATCTGAACGTGAACGCGCCGTTCTTCCTGACGCGCGAGATTGGCAAGCGCAGCATGATTCCGCGCAGGAGCGGGAAGATCGTCAACATTGCTTCGATCGCGGGGCTCAAAGGCATGTCGCGCGGCGTGAACACGATCGCGTACAACACCTCGAAGGCGGCGATGATCCACTTCACGCGCGCGCTCGCGACCGAGTGGGGCCATTACGGCATCCACGTTAATGCGATTTGCCCGGGCTTCTTCCCGTCGAAGATGACGGCGGACGTGCTCGACGCCGTGGGCGAGCAGGTGATCGCGCGCACGCCGCTGCAGCGGCTGGGCGGCGACGAGGACCTGAAGGGCGCGCTCGCGTACTTTGCAAGCGACGCGTCGCAACATGTGACCGGCCAGTATCTGGCCATTGACGGTGGGATGACGGCGACATGACGAACGACACGCAAACCAGCTTTAGCGGCACGCGGCCGGTCGCGCCGGCGCATGCGTTCGATACCGGGCGGCTAGGCGATTACATGCGCGAGCACGTAGACGGTTTTTCCGGCGCGCTGCACGTCGAGCAGTTCAAGGGCGGGCAGTCGAATCCGACGTTCCTGCTCGAGGCAGGGGGCTGTCGCTACGTGCTGCGCCGCAAGCCGCCGGGCACGCTGCTGCCTTCGGCGCACGCGATCGATCGCGAGTACCGGGTGATCTCCGCGCTGGCCGGTACCGACGTGCCGGTCGCGCGTGCGTATGCACTGTGCGAGGACACCGAGGTGATCGGAACCGCGTTCTACATCATGGAATACGTCGAAGGACGCATCTACTGGGACAGCGCGCTACCGGGACTCTCTAACGCGGAGCGCGGCGCGCTGTACGACGAAACGAATCGCGTGATCGCGGCGCTGCATTCGGTCGATCCGGTAGCGGTTGGCCTCGCCGACTACGGGAAGCCGGGCAACTACATCGAGCGCCAGGTCGCGCGCTGGACGAAGCAGTATCGCGCGGCGGAAACCGAGCGGATCGACGCCGCCGACTGTCTGATCGCCTGGTTGCCGCAGCACGTGCCTTCCGGGGACGAAAGCCGCATCGTGCATGGCGATTACCGGCTCGACAACGTGATCTTCCATCCGCACGAGCCGCGTATTCTCGCGGTGCTCGACTGGGAACTGTCGACGCTCGGCCATCCGCTCGCCGACTTCGCGTATCACTGCATGACGTGGCGTATGCCGATGCATCAGGGCCGCGGGCTCGCGGGCATCGATCTCGCCGCGCTCGGCATACCGGACGAGGCGGCGTATTTGCAGCGCTATCTGCAACGCGTGGCGCGGAGCTCGAACCAGATGGTATCGGAGGCGGACTGGGGCTACTACCTCGTATTCAACCTGTTCAGGCTCGTCGGCATTTTGCAGGGCGTGCATGCGCGTGCGCTGCAGGGCAACGCGTCGAGCGCGCAGGCGCTCGAAGTCGGCAAGCGCACGCGACCGCTCGCGGAGCTGGCCTGGGCGCTCGCACAGCAAGTCGACGCGGCGCGCTGAGCGACGCAATGACGGGCCGGCGTTCGATGCCCGCGGTGAGGCCGAAAGCAAGATTGCCACGAAGGCCAACGTCGGCCAGCAAGTCACCGGGACGCGGATATGCGCCCCCGCCCGTAGCGTTGCCAGGCGGCATGACGGCGGTCGCCGCAGATCGCGCGAATCCCTGTGCAAAAACGAGGGGTACAGAGATGCACGTTTCAAACCGTATCGTAGTGCACGGCGCGGGTTCGGTCGGGTGCTATATCGGTGGATGCCTGGCAGCGGCAGGCCTGTCGGTGACCTATCTGGGCCGCCCGCGCATTCAATCGGAAGTCGCTGCCAATGGCATGTTGGTGACCGACCAGGATGGAAGGCGACACGCATTCCAGCCTTGCGAGGTGGACTATCGGACGGAGCCCGAGACGCTATCCGAGGCCACCCTCATCCTGGTGACAGTCAAGAGCGAGGGGACGAAGGCTGCAGTTCAGGAAATTCAGCGCTACGCGCGCGTGGGCGTGCCGGTCGTCAGCCTGCAAAATGGGGTGCGCAATGCAGCAGAGCTGAGAGCCGGACTTGGCGATGAACGCGTTCTGGCAGGCATGGTGCCATTCAACGTCGTGCATCTCGGGCCGGGACATTGGCATTGTGGAACCAGCGGCAAGTTAGAGATCGAAGGCAGCGCGCTGCTCGCGGATTATTTGCCCTGGTTCGGGAAGGCCGATCTCCCGGTGGTCGAGATGACGGACGTCGCCGCGACACAGTGGGGCAAACTGCTGTTGAACCTGAATAACCCGATCAATGCGTTGAGTGGATTGCCACTGCGTGACGAGCTTGCGCAGGCCAGCTATCGGCAGTGCTTCGCCCTTTGCGTGGAGGAGGCCGTGCAATGCCTGATTGCCGCCGGAATCACACCGCGGAGTATCGGTTCAATGCCGCCTGCGGAAATGATCGAGTTGCTGCGCCTGCCGGATGCGGAGTATCACCGTGTGGTGGGGAAACATCATAAGATCGACGCAGCAGCCCGCTCGTCGATGTGGGAAGACCTCGAGCATGGGCGACCCACTGAGGTGGACTATTTGAGTGGTGAAGTCGTGGCACTGGCCGAGACACTTGGAAGAGCGTCACCGATCAACGCAAGAGCACGGGCCCTCGTGCGTGAAGCAGAGCGAGGAGGGCGTCGGGATTGGACTGCGAAGGAACTCTTGAAGCAATTTGAGGATGCCGTAACCATTGCGTGTCAGGAACCGAAGGCTGGCAAGGTGGTTCGCTAAAAAGGGTCTGGCTCATTCATAAAGCAATACCTGGAATGGGTGAATTAACGGAACGAGGAGACTTCATGATGATCGTTGATTTCGCGGAAGCCCGCGCTTGCGTCGGGCAGGTTCGGAGTGGCGCACATGACTAAGCGCGCCACTTTTTCTCACATCGCCGAAGGGACCGCCGAGGATTGGGCCGCGATTACCGAAGAATTCAAGCCGTACGCCGCAGCACTTGCCGAGCGCGTACTCTCCCATCTTGGCGTTCTGAAAGGCGACCACGGTGGCTTCCCGATCGACCGATTGGAGCATTGTCTGCAGACCGCGACGCTTGCGCATCGCGATGGCCGTGACGAGGAGTACGTGGTCTGCGCACTGCTGCACGACATTGGCGACACGCTTGGGAGCTACAATCACGCGGATATCGCCGCTGCCATACTCAAGCCCTTCGTCAGCCCGGAGAACTTGTGGATGGTGCAGCATCACGGTGTATTCCAGGGGTATTACTTTTTTCATCATCTTGGCCTGGATCGCAATCTTCGCGACCGGTTCGGCGATCAGCCGGAACTCTTCCAGCGCACGGCCGAATTTTGCGAAAAATATGACGCTCCTGCTTTCATGGAGGACTACGACGCATTGCCACTTTCATTCTTCGAACCGATGGTCAGGCGCGTGTTCGCCCGTCCGCGCCATTCGATGTATGTAAAGCAGTCGGAGCAATAGAAAAAATAGGTCAAAGCTCTCGTGTCCCGCGCTCGCCCAGAGCAGCGTGCGGTTCATGCTGAAGTGCTCGCCCGGCCCCATCTCGTGCGTGCGTCGTAGCCCGCAAAATAACAGAGCAGGGAATACCCTGTTTCCTTTCAAAATAACGGTTGTTATCATAAATATACGCAGCGATCCGCGGTCGACGTCCGATCCATACGGCGGTCTGAGGCGCGCTCGATCGTCTAGCCATCTGATTGACCATTGCAATACGCAGCCCGCTGTCTTTAAGCCAGCCAACAAGCGCGCCGCACCAGGATAGGTGCGACTCCTGAACTGGTATGCGCAGGTGATTCTTATAATAAATATTGCTAAGCATTCCGTATTGTCTTGACAGGCTGCGTCATCCATCGGGATGGAGTCAAGATAAGTTCAGAGATGTGAATGATTTTTGCACATGATGCGCGTTGTCGAATTCGTCGAGCCGCTGTGAAGAGCGGTAACAGCCAACATGCTGATGGAGACAGAACATGCATTGCACGCATACTTCGGCCAAGTTCAACTTGCTTGCAAGGTTGGATCGGCTGCCGGTAATGGCAACGCATTATCTTTGGGCCGCGCTGCTCGCGGCCAACCTGATGCTCGAGTACTACGACAATGCCATCTTCGCCTATGCAATTCCCACGATCAAAAAGCACACTAACCTGAGTCTGGAGCAAATCGGGTTCGTCACCCGTGCCTTCTTCGTGGGAAGTATCATTGGCGCTCTTATGGGAGGGGTGCTCTCGGACAAACGGGGGCGCCGCTCGGTTCTCGTCTGGGCTACCGTCCTGTACTCGCTCGGCGCCCTCGCGACGGCGTTCGCGCCCGGCTATGAGACGATGTTGGCGGCCCGGGCCATCACAGGCATCGGCGTGCAGGCGGCCACGTCCGTGTTGCTGGTGTATGTGGCCGAGATGTTTCCGCGCAGGGCGCGCGGCCGGTTCGCATCCGTCGTGTTGATGGGCTATGTGGTCGCCGGGATTGGCGCGGCGGCGCTGACCATGTTCGTTCTTCCACATGGGAGCCCCAACGCCTGGCGCCACCTGCTCGTCGCCGGGAGTGTTGGGCTGTTGATCGCACCTGTCGTACGTTTCGTCCTTCCGGAATCGGTCCGCTGGTATGCCGCCAAAGGACAGTTCGATCGCGCAGAAGCAATCGTCGGCGACCTGGAGGCGCGTGCCCTGCGCAAGGGTTCGCTCGATGAGCCCGAGCTTGCCGCCGTGCCGGGAAATGCGAAGGAGCCGACGCTTCGAGAACTGTTGAAACACAAAGCCGTGCGGCGCACCGTGGCTGTCCTCGCCATCAGCTATTTTGGAACGTACCTGGGATATTACTTGTACGCGACCTGGAGCGCCTACGCGCTCATCAATGGTCTCAAATATTCGGAGGAACAGGCCTATTATGTGGCGTTTCTCTGGAACGTGATCTATGGTGTCACCCCGTTTCTCACCATGCGGCTGCTCGACCGGAGCGAGCGCAAGTCCACGATCCTCGTGACATCCATTCTCAGCGCACTGTCACTGGTGGTGCTCGGCATCTCGACCAATAGCTGGGTGGTGATTGGTGCGGGCGGCTTCGCCGCTGTCATCACCGGAATGGTCATCAACGCCTACTTCACCTATATCCCGGAAACGATTCCGACACAGTTGCGCGCGCTGGGAAGCGGTATCGTTATCTCCGGCGGCCGATTCGGCGGGGCGGCCTCCGGTGTCCTGGGCGCAGCGCTTTTCTCCCGCGGCAGTATGGAGGGGGTGATGCTTGCAGCAGCGGCCTGCTACATCGTTTTTTCCATTCCCGTCCTCCTGTATGGACCTCGTACCACGAACCGTTCGCTCGAACTGGTCACCAGCGAAGAGCTCAATTCCGTAGAGGAAACTCGCCGATCCCCAAGTGCCGACAGGGCCGCCGAGGACGTACGCACGAGCTGAAATCATGCAACGTGCCGACCTCAATCCGGCGCTATCGGCCCATCCCATCCGCCGCCCAATGCCTTGTTCAACGCGATGTAGTCGGTGGCGATGCGAACACGGCTCTGGATCAGCGCGTCTTGTGCAGCGAACAGCGCGCGCTCGGCAATGAGCAGATCGAGATAGCTGGTCGAGCCGGAACGGTAGAGCGCGTTCGCGATCGTCGACGCTTCGCTGTAGGAGTCGGCGGCGTGCTGAAGGCCCTCGGCGCGTTCAGTCTCGCGCGAGAGCGTCACACTGGCGTTTTCGACATCCTGCAAGGCTGCCAGCACGGCCGCGTGATAAGCGATGAAGGATTGATCGCGTTGCGCATCGGCGATCTCGGCGGCGGCTTTCAGGCGGCCCGCGTCGAACAGGGGGATGGTCACCGAAGGCCCGATCGACCAGCCGATCGACGAATGCCGCGCGAGATCGCCGAACTGGGTGCCAGAGGTGCCGAGCGAGCCAACGAGGGTCACGCGCGGGTAGCGATTGGCCTGGGCCTCGCCCACGCGCGCCGTGCTCTGCGCATAACGCCGTTCGGCAGACCGAACGTCCGGGCGCGAGAGCAGTGCGTCGGCGGGCACACCCAGCGCAACGGGCAGCGGCGGAGTGGGCACATCCTGCGTCTGCTGCATGCGCGCAAGCAGCGCGCGTGGCGGCTTGCCGGTCAGTACGGACAGGCTGTGCACGGCCTGCGCATAAGCGGCTTCAAGCGCGGGAATTTCGGCGAGCGTCGCCTGAGCCTCGCCTGCCGAATTGGCAACGTCGAGCCCGGAGGTCGAGCCGGCGGTGTAGCGAACGCGGGCGAGACGCGCGGTTTCTTCCTGCGAGTGTGCCGTAGCGCGGGCGAGCGCGAGACGGGCCTGATAGCCGCGCGCTTCGACGTAGCGCGTGGTTACGTCGCCGATGAGCGTCAGCAGGGTGGAACGCAGGTCCCACTGAGCCGCATCGAGGCCTTCACGTGCTGCTTCGAATGCATGTTGTCTCGCGCCGAAGAGATCGATTTCCCAACTGGCGTCGAAGCCGGCCTGAAAGAGATGAGTTGGACTGCCAGGTGATGCAGTGCCGGACTCAGGTGTCGAAGACAGTCCGGCGATGGCATTCGGTCCGGCGCCCGCACGCGTATATGCCGCGGTGCCGTTGAGCGACGGATAGCGCGCGCTGTCGCTCTGGTTTGCGAAGGCGCGCGCCTCGCGGATACGCGCGGCAGCCGTGGCCACGTCGAGGTTGCCGCGCACGGCTTCGTCGACTAGCGCGTTGAGCAGGGGATCGTTCAGGCGCAGCCACCATTGGTGGAGATCCGGCTGTGCGGCCGTTGCTCCGGCTTGCGTGCTCCATTTGGCGGGCACGTCGGCGTGCGGGGCCTGGTAGCGCGGGCCAACGGCGCAGCCCGCGAGCAGCGCGCCGGCGCCGAGAGCCAGCAGCGCGGCCGCCCGTTGCACGTTCGGTACGAATTTGGGAAGATGCATGATCGTGAGCTGGATTGCGTTCATGAGCGTTTGCCCTTAACAGCCTTGCGTACGGCCACATAGAGCAGTGGTGCAAAGAAGACGCCGAGCACGGTTGCCGCGAGCATGCCGCCCATCACGCCGATACCGATCGCATTCTGCGCCCCGGAGCCGGCGCCTTTCGCGATTGCGAGCGGCAGCACGCCAAGGATGAAGGCGAACGACGTCATGAGAATCGGCCGCAGGCGCAGTCGCGCGGCATCGAGTGTCGCTTCGATGAGGCTGGCCCCCTGCGCTTCGCGCTCCAGCGCGAATTCGACGATCAGAATCGCGTTCTTGGCGGCGAGACCGATGGTCGTGAGCAGGCCCACCTTGAAGTAGATGTCGTTGGTCTGACCGCACAGCAGCGCCGCAAGCAGTGCCCCGGCCATGCCGACAGGCACGGTGAGCATCACCGCTAGCGGAATCGACCAGCTCTCGTAGAGCGCAGCGAGACAAAGGAACACGATCAGCACAGAGATCGCATAAAGGGCGCTTGCCTGGTCGCCCGAAAGGCGTTCTTCATACGAGAGCCCTGTCCACTCATGGCGGACGCCCGGCGGCAGTTGCTTCACCAGCCGGTCTATTTCGCTCATCGCCATGCCTGAACTCACGCCCGGCGCGGCCTCGCCCTGAATTTCGACAGCGGACACGCCGTTGTAACGCTCGAGACGCGCCGGACCCAGGGTCCATCGCCCCGTGGCGAACGAAGCGAACGGCACCATCGTGGCTTGCGCATTGCGGACGTGCCAGCCGTCGAGATCGGCCGGTTGCATGCGGAAGTCGGCGTCGGACTGCACATAGACGTGCTTGACGCGGCCTCGGTCGATGAAGTCGTTCACGTAGTCGCTGCCCCAGGCCACCGAGAGCGTGTTGTTGATGTCGGCGAGGTTCAGGCCGAGCGCGCTCGCCTTGGCCTGGTCGATGTCCACGGAAAATTGTGGCGCCGGTTCCTGCCCCGTGGGCCGCGTGTTGGCAAGCGCCGGGCTACGCGCCGCTGCGCCCAGCAACTGGTCGCGTAGTTGCGCGAGCCGTTCGCGTCCTGCTCCATGGGTGTCCTCCAGGTAGAAGTCGAAGCCGTTGGAGGTGCCCATGCCGTCAATGGCAGGGGGGAGAAGCGCATAGACCTGAGCATCGCCGATGGCGGCAAACGCGGCGCTCGCGCGCTGTGCGACTTCCTGCGCAGAGAGATTCGGTGCGTGCCGTGCGTCGAAGTCCTTCAGGCGCACGAACACCATGCCCGCGTTCTGCCCCGAGCCGCCGAAGCCATAGCCCTCGATCGCCATCACGCCTTCCACGGCGTCCTTCTCCTCGTGCAGGTAATAGTGCGTGACCTTGTCGAGCACGTCGCGCGTGCGAGCGGCCATCGCGCCGGGGGGCAACTGCACGGCGGTAAGCAGAATGCCCTGGTCCTCAACGGGCAGAAACGAAGTTGGCAGGCGCATGAACATCCAGCCCGTTGCGACGACGAGCGCCACGAAGATCGCGAGAAAGCGCTTGCTGCGCGCGAGCACGCCGCCCACGCCGTGGCGATACACCAGCGAGCCGCGATCGAAGCCGCGGTTGAACCAGGCGGCAAAGCCACGGCTTGCGCCGTGCGCTGAAGGGCGGCGCAGGAGGGTCGCGCACAGCGCAGGCGTGAGGATCAGCGCGACGGCCACCGAAAGGAGCATGGCCGTGACGAGCGTGACCGAGAACTGGCGGTAGATCGTGCCGGTGGAGCCGGACGAGAACGCCATCGGCACGAATACGGCGCAAAGCACGGTGGCGATGCCGATCAGCGCGCCGGTGATCTCCCGCATCGACTTGAGCGTCGCGTCGAGCGGCGAGAGATTGTCTTCGACCATTACGCGCTCGACGTTTTCGACCACCACGATGGCGTCGTCCACGAGCAGGCCGATCGCCAGCACCATCGCGAACATCGTCAGCGTGTTGATCGAGTAGCCGAACATGGCGAGCACGCCGAAGGTGCCGAGCAGCACCACGGGGATCGCGAGCGTCGGAATCAGCGTGGCCCGCACGTTCTGGAGGAACACCAGCATCACGATGAAGACGAGCACGACGGCTTCGAGCAGCGTCTTCACGACCTCGTGGATCGAGAGCTCGACGAACGGCGTGGTGTCATAGGGATAGACGACATCCACACCCGCGGGCAGCGTCGCTTTGAGCGAGCCGATCAACTGCTTCACGCCCTTCGCCGTCTCGAGCGCGTTCGCCCCGGTAGCGAGGCTGATGCCGAGCGAAGAGGCCGGCATGCCGTTGTACGTCGAGGCATACGTGTAGTTCTCGGCGCCGATCTCGACCCGGGCGACGTCCTTGAGGCGCACCACGGCGCCGTCCGCCGCGCTCTTGACGATCACGTCGGCGAACTGCGCGGCCGTCTGCAGCCGGCTTTGCGCGGTGACCGTGGCGGTGAGCTGCTGCCCGGGCCGCGCGGGCTGGGCACCGAGCTGACCCGCGGACACCTGGGCGTTCTGCGCGCGCAGCGCCGTTTCCACATCCGAGGGCATCAGGCTGTAGCGGGCGAGCCGGTAGGGATCGAGCCAGATGCGCATGGCGTAGCTCGATCCGAACAGCTGGGTGTTGCCGACGCCCGGCACGCGCCGGATCTGGTCTTGCAGCGTGCTGCCCATGTAGTCGTCGAGATCGATCGAGCTGAGCTTGCCGTCCTTCGAAACGAAGCCGGCCACCATCAGGAAACTGGCCGACGACTTGGTGACGGAGAGCCCGGTGCTTTGCACGACCTGCGGCAGTTGCGAGGTCACGAGCTGCAGCTTGTTTTGCACCTGCATTTGCGCGACGTCCGGATTGGCCGCGTTGCTGAAGGTCAGACGGATCTGCACTTCGCCCGATGCGTCCGAACTCGCGGACATATAGAGCAGATTGTCGAGACCGGTCATGCCTTGCTCGATCACGCGCGTGACCGAGTTCTCGATGGTCTGTGCGTCGGCGCCCGCGTACGTCGCCGAGATGGAGATGGTGGTGGGCGCGATTTCGGGGTACTGGGCAACCGGCAGTTGCTTGAGCGCGAGCAGGCCGCCCAGCATCACGACGACCGCGAGCACCCACGCGAAAACAGGGCGTTTGATGAAGAATGCCGACATGACTGTCCTCAGCTCCGCTGTGCCGACGGGGCGGAGGAGGGCGTGGGCGCGTTCGCGGCGGCGGCACCGGTCCCTGGGGACGGCTTCGCGGGCAGCGAGCGCAGCGCGCCGGTGGCGGCATCGACGAGCACTTCGGTGCTCTGTGCGGCGTCGCCCGATCTCACCTGCTGGCTGCCTTCGACGACCAGCGCATCGCCGTCGCGCAGGCCCTGGGTGACGAGCCAGAAGTTGCCATGCGCACGCGCACCATGCAGGGTGACTTCTTCGACCTTGCCGGCGCGGACGAACATCGCGCTGGCCTCGCCACGCGCGTTGCGGCTGACCGCGCGTTGCGGCAGCAGATAGCCTTGCGGCACGACGCCCTCTTCGACGATCGCGCGTACATACATGCCGGGCAGCAGCACGCGGCGCGGGTTGGGCACGGTGACGCGCAGCGTATAGGTGCCGGTGTCCGTCGCGACGCTCGATTCGCCGAATGCGAGCTCGCCGGCAAGCGGATAGAGCGCTCCGTTCTCCAGCCGGAGCCTGACCGGAACCCCACCGCTGGAACGCGTCATGTGGCCCGCGTCGATGGCTTCTCGCAGGTCGAGCAGGCTTGCGCTCGATTGGGTCAGATCGACGTTGACGCGATCGATCTGATGGATCGCCGTGAGCGGGGCGGCCTGATTTGCGCTCACGAGCGCGCCGGGCGTGAGGGCGCTGCGGTCGATGCGGCCCGAAATGGGGGCCCGGATCGTGGTGCGGTCGAGGTCGATGCGTGCCGTTTCGAGCGCGGCCTTCGCCGCTGCCACGTTCGCCCTGGCCTGGGCGAGTGCGTCCATGGATTCCTGGTATTCCTGCACGCTGATCGCGTTCTGCCTGACCAGATCCTGGTTGCGGTCGGCTTTGGCCTGGGCCGCCGGAATGGCCGCGCGGGCGCGAGAGAGGGCGGCGTCTGCGCTGTCGCGCGCCGCCTGGTAGCTGGCCGGATCGATCTGGTAGAGGGGCTGCCCCGCCTTGACCTCGGCGCCTTCCACGAACAGGCGCTGCTCGATGATGCCGCTCACCTGTGGGCGCACTTCGGCTTCGAGGAGGGAGACGATGCGTCCGGGCAGCTCCGTCGTGACCGGCACGGCGTGCGGATGCAACCTCACTACGCTTACGCTCGGCATCGGCACGTCCTGCGCAGTGGCGTCGCCGCTCCCGCCATGACATGCCGTGATTAGAAGCGTCAGGGCCACCGCGGTGGTGCCCCTGACCGCGGCCGTTTTGATCTGTTGTCCGTTCATGTTGTGGTGTGAACCCGTACCGGCGGTATGCCGAAGCGCGCATGGTCGCCCAGCGCTGTGCGCGGATGATGGGCGTTGTGTGGAGAGCGTGTGGAGGGGCAGCCGCCCCCCGCAACGCGCCGGGATGCGGGAAGTGTTGAGCTATGATGGAGATTCGATGGAGCGGGTTGCCGCGACGCCAGCGTGGGGGCACGATGCTGGGTCCGTCCGACTCACGCTAACGCGACGAACCATGAACGCGCTGATCCTGATCGCCGAAGACGAACCCGAAATCGCGGAAATACTCGACGCCTACCTGACCCGCGAGGGTTATCGCACCTATCAGGTCGGCAACGGGCAGTCCGCGCTCGACGTGCAACCGCTGCTCAAGCCCGACCTCGTGCTGCTCGACATCAAGATGCCGGGCAAGGACGGTTGGGAGGTGCTGGCGGAGCTGCGCCGCCGCGGCGATACGCCCGTGGTGGTGGTCACCGCGCTCGACCAGGATATCGACCGACTGCAGGGCCTGCGCATCGGCGCGGACGACTATATCGTGAAGCCCTTCAACCCAGTCGAAGTCGTGGCGCGCGTCGGCGCGGTATTGCGGCGCACGGGCGCCTCGCGGACCGAGCCGGTGCTGCGCGTGGGGCGACTCGAAGTGGATACGCAGAGCTATATTGCGAGCGTGCGCGTTGCCGCCAAAGCGGCCGATGCGGCCGATGCGGCCGATGCCGAGGGTAGATCAAATGTGCAACTGGCTTTGACGCTCACCGAGTTTCGCGTGCTTGCGCATATGGCCAAGTCACCCAATCGGGTGTTCACGCGCAGCGAGCTGATCGATGCCTGCCTGCCAGGCGGCGACGCGCTCGAGCGCACCGTGGACAGTCATGTGAGCAATCTGCGCAAGAAGCTCGACAAGGTTGGCGCGGCGGACATGATCACCGTCGTGCGCGGCGTGGGCTACCGATTGACGGAAATCTGATGAACGGGACGATGAGCCAGCGTGGGCGGCTGGGCCGCCAGATCGTGCTTTCGATGGGGCTCGTTTCGATCATCACGATGCTCATTGCGTTCGTGGGCTCGATCGTCATCTATGGCTTGCTGTTTGCGCTTGCGCCGCCATCAGCACCCATATCGCCGAAGGAACTGCTCATTCCCGATCCGGGCGATTATCTTGTCTTTGCGATTCTGTTGCTGATCGGCCTGGTCGTGGCGATCATCGTGGCGTCGCGGCTCGCGCGGCGCATTCTCGCACCGCTGAATTCGCTTGCTGAGGGCGCGCGCAGCATCGCGGCGGGGGACCTTGCGGCGCGTGCAATACCGGGCGATCGCTCGCTCGGGGAGACGGCATTGCTGGTCGACGACTTCAATGCCATGGCTGAGCGCCTGCAGCGCATGACCGCCGAGATGACCGCCTGGAACGCGGCGATCGCGCACGAGTTGCGCACGCCGCTCACGATCTTGCGGGGCCGCCTTCAGGGTATGAGAGACGGCGTGTTCGTGCCGAATGACACGCAAATTCGCGGCTTACTATTCCAGGTGGAAAGCCTCACCCGGCTCGTCGACGACCTGCACATCGTGACGCTGCAGGACATCGGCCGACTGGAGATGCATGTGGAGCCCACGCACATCGACGTCGAAATCCGTCGTGCGGTGGAGCCGATGAACGAGGCGCTGGACGAAGCGGGGCTGGCGGTCAACCTCGCGCTTGAAGATATTGTCGTGGAGTGCGATGCAACGCGTATGCGTCAGGCGTTTCTCGCGCTGCTCGACAATGCCCGGCGATATGCCGTTCCCGGTTCCCTTGTCATTCGCGCTCATGCCTCGGGCGACGAGGTATCGATCAGCGTAGAGGACGCTGGCCCCGGATTGAGCCCGGAATTCTCATCGCTGGTATTCGAGCCTTTTACGCGCGCCGATGCATCGCGCTCGCGAAAATTCGGCGGATCGGGCCTCGGCCTCTCGGTTGTTCGCGCCATTGCCAGCGCTCATGGCGGGTCTGCGCAATACCGCCCTGGAAGCCGAGGCGGATCGTGCTTCGAAATCACGGTGCCTCGCAGGCGTCGCCGCTGAGGGATCGCTTTCGCGAATCCACGCGACATCCATACCGCCTCCACCGTCGATCAGCTTTCGATAAATAAGCTGCAAGTGCACTGGCTGCTTTGATCAGTCTGCCCTTTGGCAATAGCCAGAAGCACGCCCTTGTTTATCGAATCCATGACGCGATGCAATCAGCTTCTACGACAGTATTATTTTCTGCCTCAATGCGCTCGTTCAGAGGCAGCCTGGCTTTTCTCTGGGCATATGCCTGCAAGGCGTATCCCTTGCCGAGCCGCTATCACCGCTGGAGGCGTATTCGCTTTCTGATGCGCGCGATGCTTTGGTCGCGCGCCACGCTTGGCTGGCTAAAGCGCTGCTCGCAGGAACCTTTCCGGACCGCCGTTGACCGGGTGCCGTTCAATATCGAGCGCATCCACCGTCCGTTTCTGCATGCGGGCCTTGATGCGCACACGCGTTTGCGAGTGAGTCTGGAGCACGATTATCTTACCGTGACGCGCGCGCCTCGCGTTGCACACGAGTTGATCGAATCAGGATCCTTTAGGCTTGCGACGCTCGACGCCGCCAATCAGACATGGGACGTGAACGCCGAATCGCTCGAGCGGTTTCAGAAGGAAGGTGACTGGACGATCTGCATTCGCGATAGCGATGGTGCACGCGTGGTGTCCTGCACGTTTTGCATAGCGTCGCTTGGCGGCCGGGCGGGGAGGCCACAGTTGCTGATTGGATGCATCCAGGGGCCGGATACGTCCGTTGACGGGCGAGCACTGTACCGTTCGTTGACGAGACAGTGGTCGGGCCTGCGTCCGAAGCCGTTAATCATCCATCTTGCGAATTCGCTCGCGCGCGAGATGGGGGCGAGGACGGCCTTGATCGTGTCGAACGAGGCACACGTTTACTCGAGCTGGCGTTATATGTTCCGCAAGCGGCGGGTCAAGGCGGACTATCGGTCGCTTGCGCGGGATTGTGGGGCAAAGCGTTTATGGCGCAGCTGGCATGTCCTGACGACGTTACAGCGAAGTGCATTGGGCGAGGCTGCCGACATGAATGCCGCACAGCGCAGGCGTCGTGCACTGCTCACTGCACTGGACGAGCAGATCCGGCATGCGGTACGTGGCAATGGAGCGGGCCCGAGTATGTGATGCGGTGCGCTTTAGGAGGCCGGCATACCGTTGCCTGCCTGGCGAAGCAGGTGCAGTTCGGGTCATGCATTGCATGAGCGGGAGTTTACGTCAGTGTCGACGAGACTTTTGGGCCGTGATGCGATCCGCGAACGCGAGAGCGATCCAGACGATTGGCGCGCTTGTGTGACGAACTCCGTCTTCGGCCGTAAATGCCGTAAATGCGTCAATGGATGGCCGGCAAAGGATGTCTCGAACGCGAGGCAGGGCGACCGGAACGCAGAACAGGCGATCTAGGGGCGGTCCGCTGAGTCAAGTCACCGGGCGATGCCGGGCGTGTATGTGCATACGAGTTGTCGGAGGTACTCCGACCGGCGCTCCTTGGGCATTGGCAACTTTGGCGTCTGTGGCGTGTCTGCGGTAATCATCCCGGAATCAACTATGCAACAAAGCTGGAACAGTTGAATGTGCCCGCTAGCATCCGTTGGTTTTCGTGATTTTGTTCCTGCCGCGACACCGCCAAATGGCGACGCAGAGCCATAACGGGAACAATTTCACTTCAAGAGATTTTGCATAAAATTGGCTATTCGACGGACTTTTGATGCAATTTTGTAGGCTTGCCGACACCCCGGCTCCGATTCCCGGCTTGCATTTCCCGAAAACGCACCATCGGCTATAGCCTTCCGCCCTGAATGTTCGCCGCTCACGAGTGCGGGGGAGTCCCTCTGGGTCATGGCGAAGCTCTCGACGGCGTCAACTGCTCGCACCGGATAGTGGGCGTCACCTGATGAAGCGCGCTAGCTAAAGGGGCGGGCAAAAGAGAAGCTCGGCAACGTGGTTTTCGCTCGGGAGGCAGGAAACAAAATTCCGCAAACCAACGGGAGCGCAGCGCCGCTCAGAAGGGCCGCAGGCAAGTTAACATAATACCAATTAGCGAAGTTTTTTATGTTACGGCTTTTTTGAAATGTCCGCTTTTAGCCAAGTTCAAATGTCCGCTTTTGAGTCGATCGTAAGCTTACCCATCGCTGGGAATCCAGTGTTTGGGAGCTTTGATGGCAGCAGCAGAACGGATAACGATGACGATGCGCGAGCTGGACAGACTCAAGGTCATTCAGGATGTGATGGACGGCAGGCTCAAGCCGTTACGTGCGGCACAGCGACTTGGCTTGACGACGCGGCAGATTCGTCGGCTGGTCGGCCGGCTGCGTGAACATGGGCCGCAGGGCCTCGTGTCGCGCCGGCGCTCGAAGCCCAGCAACAACCGGCTGGACCGCGTAACGGCAGACCGGGCGCTGTCGATTGTGCGCGAGCGCTATCCCGATTTCGGGCCCACGCTGGCCGCCGAGAAGCTCTGGGAGTGCCACGGCATCCGGCTGGCGAAGGAGACACTGCGCAAGCTCATGACGGACGCGGGACTCTGGATTCCACGCCGGCAGCGGCCGCCGAAGGTCTATCAGCCACGTGCACGTCGGTCGTGTCTGGGCGAACTGGTCCAGATCGACGGCAGCGACCACCGCTGGTTCGAGGACCGGGCACCGGCCTGCACGCTGCTGGTGTACGTGGACGACGCGACGAGCCGGCTGATGGAGTTGCACTTCACGCAGACGGAATCGACGTTCAGCTACTTCGAGGCGACGCGCGCGTATCTGGAGCGTCACGGCAAGCCGGTGGCGCTGTACAGCGACCGCGCCAGCGTCTTCCGCAGCGTGAGCGCGGGCAAGACCGGCCGCAGCGTGACGCACTTCGGACGCGCGATGTATGAGTTGAACATCGACACGTTCTGCGCGAACTCGAGCGCAGCCAAGGGTCGCGTGGAGCGGGCCCACCTGACGCTGCAGGACCGGCTGGTGAAGGAGCTGCGGCTGCGCGGCATCAACACGCTGGCTGAAGCCAATGCCTGGGCGCCCGCCTTCATGGCGGCCTACAACACGCGCTTCGCGAAGCCGCCGCGCAGTACGTTCGACGCCCACCGGTCACTGCGTGAGGATGAGGATCTGGACACCCTGCTCACCTGGCGCGAAACGCGGCGCGTGACGAAGTCGCTCACGGTGCAGTACGACCGCGTGATGTACCTGCTCGACGATACGGCGGAGAACCGGAAACTGATTCACCGCTATATCGAGGTCTGGGAGTACCCGGACGGGCGCATCGAGATTCGGGCGGAGGGCCGCGTGCTGCCGTACCGCGAGTATGACCGGCTCACCGAGGTGGACCAGGGGGCGGTGATCGAGCACAAGCGGCTCGCGCACGCGCTGCAGGTGGCGCAGGCCCTGCAGGCACAACGCGATGAGCGGCGTGCCTCGGGTTCGCCCTCGCGCACCAATCGGGGCATCGCAGTGCGCAAGGCCGAACGCGTGGCGGGCACGAAGAAACCACGCGAGATCACGCAGGCGGATATGGACGCCGTGATCGTGAAGCTGGCGCAGGCGCCCAAGCCAGATTCAAAACCTGGCCATCGGACTGCCAGGGCCCGCTGAATGAACGTAAGCGCCCTGCTGCTTCAACCCGTGTCCTTCAACAATGCAGGTACACAGAACCGGGAAAGAGATACGACATCTGTAAATGGCTGGCAGTACGACATCTGTATCTGGCCGGGACATTTATCATCATCATACGTAGTCCTTTCTATCGTCAATGCAAAGTACGATGCACAGGTTTTCGAACGCGTGGGTCTATCTCCTGCCGGCGTGGGTCAGCAACCCACGCCGTTAGTCGTCTTCGTGGACGTTGCCATCAGGATGGCGCCGTCCGGCGCCACGGTGGTGAGCACCCGGCCGCTAGCGTCCAGCACCTGGCCGAGCAGAAAGCCCGCCTCGTGCGAGAGCGCGGCCGCGCGACAAGGTCGAGTATCCTGTGGCTCTGAGCTTGGCGTGCCACTGGATGGCCATTGCCGCGAGTGAGGTAGCCACAGCAGTAGCACGGGGCGCGAACGCGCCCATTTCTTCACTTGAGGAAAGCGTGAAATTTATCGATATTGGTGTCAACTTCCACTCGAAACAGTTGCACGGCAAGACAGATGAGGTCGTCTCACGCGCGAAGGCCGCGGGCGTGGTGGCGATTCTCGCAACGGGCACCTCGCTTGAGTCCAGCCGCAGTGAACACTATCTGGCGAGACGGTTCCCGGGATACCTGTATTCAACGGCCGGGGTGCACCCGCACTCGGCGGACGCGTGGTCTGACGCCATGCGCGAGGCCCTCGAGTTGTTGTGGCATGACCCTGCTGTGGTCGCCATCGGTGAGACAGGCCTGGATTTCAACAGAAATTTCTCCACCCCTGCGAACCAGCGAAAGGCCTTTGAAGCCCAGCTCGATGCCGCCGCGCGCATCAGAAAACCGCTCTTCCTGCACTGTCGCGACGCGTTCGACGTGTTCTATCCGATGGTCAGGGAAGCCGTACAGGCGGGCGCGCATGGCGTGGTCCACTGCTTCACGGGCACGCTCGCTGAAGCAGAAGCCTTCGTCGACCTGGGGCTAGATATCGGCGTGACCGGGTGGGTGACGGACCTCAATCGCGGGCAGGACCTGCGCCAGGCAGTGACGTCCCTCTCCCTTGAACGGCTACACCTCGAAACGGACGCGCCCTATCTCGGTCCAAAGAACGCAGGCAAGCGCAAGCCGTACAACGAACCCGCCAACCTCGTGTGGGTCGCCCGCGCCATCGCCGAACTTCGCGGTATCGATGTCCAGACGGTAGCCGATACGTGCACCCGGAACAGCCAGGCGCTCTTCGGCCTCGCAGATCACTCATGCAAATAGTACGCCGCGTGGGCACAGGCCCCGCCCTACTTTCTGGGCTTCTTGCCTGATGTTCCGGCGAGCGATTCCCGCAGATGAGCCGCCGTGGCCTGCTGAATCCATTCGGCATAGGCCTCATCCTCGATTCGGTAGCGGCCACGCTCAAGCCGTGCCACCACATTTGCGTCCTGGAGCCTTCGCAAGGCGTGGCCCGCGGTGCTGCGGGTTGCCGGACCGCCGAGAACCGCACTGAGATGACGAAGCCCTGTGGCGGAATGCAGGTCCGAGTGCCCACTGGCGACCACGGCGAGCACCGCCGGGTCAGCAGCACTGGCGGCAGTCCACTGCTTCATGAAGTACTCATCGGAGAACACCGTCGTTTTCGTGTGCGTGATCGCGGCATCGACTCCTTCGAACTGATAGAGTATAAATCGCTCGATGAACCGCCTGAAGAACTCTGGTGTCCGGTGCAGTGCTTCAAACGCGTGCAGGCCGTCAGCGCGTGTCAAGGTGTTCCGTGCGAGGCTGTTGGCTAGCTCAACGGTGGACACAACAAACTCGTCACCGAGCAGCGGAAATGGCTCCAGGAGCGCCCAGTTATAGAAGGGTTCAGAAGACCGTGCAAAAATATCCCGCAGGTTTGTTTCCGAGCTACCGGCAAACAACACCTTGATCCGGTCTTTCCGGATGTCCAGGGATGCGCGCAAGGCGTGTGCGAAGACGCTGTGCTCTTCTTTCGCAAGCACCTGCACTTCGTCCAGGACGAGCAGCAACGACTTTTTCCGACGGTCGAGCTGGCGAAGCACCTCCTGCAGCGATGCTGCACTGTCGGCCTCGAGGTGCGTCAGTTCGGCTTCGATCGAGCGCCCGGCCCCGCCCGGCAGTTTCGCACTCGCCTTGCGCTTTTTGACTGGATTTCCAACCGCGGCCATCACGGCCCGGCCGCGTTCGCAGACGGGCTGCAGGAAGGCTGGACAGGCCTCTCGCGCGAGCCTTCGGCAACAAGGGCGCTTGTCCGGCAGTGGCTCGAGGCGGGCGAGCAACAGTGTCCTCGTTCAGAAGCGCTGGCTCGGCTCGTATTTCGGGTCCGGCTGCTTCTGCGTTTGCCTGAGTACACCCTGAGGGTCGAAATAAAAATTGAAGATCATGTGGTAGAAGTTGCTCTCCATGTATCGATACGACCACACCTCGCGAGCCGTCCGCTTGAAATACGCCGTCTCAAAAGGACGCCCGAACGCGACCAGCACGTCGTCGCGCGTCCACTTGTTGACCTCAGCGCGATAGAACGCGTTTTCCTGCAGCACTTGCCGCACACTGGTCGAATTGCCCGCCGCATCGAGATCGACAGCGGTGGTCGTCGCTCCAATGGGCTGCGTGGGCCACATGAGCCGCTTGCCGCCGTTGGGCAGATCGTACGTCTCCTTCGGCGGACCAAGCTTCGCGATAATCGCCTGCTCACCCATGCCGATCTGCACACGTTGCTCCGGCTGTGCGCAAGCGCCGAGCACGAGCGCCACGGCGCACGCACCATGGGTCAACGCGAATGCAATGCCTTTTCTCATTTGTCTCTCACGATTCTCCTGGCTTGCGGCTATTTCGTCGTGGAAGGTTCCGCGAAAATCGGGAACGTTTCGATATAAACCGCTTTCACCTGATCACCCTACTCTACTCGCTCCAGGTGTCCATGGATGATCCCGCATCGCGGTCGAAGCCCAAAAAGCGGCATCGCCCTTAGGGCGTATCTCACGCTACTACCGTCCGCGGCAGAAGATCTGTAAACTTTTGTCGATGAAAGCCCCGCTGCTGCTCACCTCCCTCGCGCTCGCCTCCGGCAATACCGCCGCATGGATACTCGGCCTGCGCGTCGAAGCGGCAACACGATGGCTACCCGCGTGGTATCGCACTGACCACTGGGGCGATAACACGCTAGTAGTGCTCGCAACGATTTCCCTCTACCTCATGAGTCGTGCGCCGTTGCGCGAATACCTCATCCACTGCATCGCGCTCTTTCTGCTCTGGGAGATCCCGACATGTCTGGATTTCGTTGCAAACGCAATTGGGCCACCGCTGCCCGACCAGGTGCACATGAGTGTGGCACCCTATCTCGGCGGCACCATGCTTGTGGTCACGGCCACATCCATCATGTTCGCAGCGCTGCGTGTTGAGCCATCCCGCCGCAAGCGTCGAGCGCCCACCACGCGGCCCCGTCAACGCGGGCGTTCCCGGCGCGCCACGTAGCTGGCGGTTCTTTTGGCGCTTCGAGGCGCTGCCCGAGCGAATTGCTTGTGGGAGCCTCACTCCAAAAAAAAGCCATAGACGCACACCCTTCACTTCGTCTAGGCGGCGAGCTCCAACACGAGACCTCACGATCGGTTCTTCCAGCCAACCGCGTCGAAATGCCGTGTGCATGCCGCTCTCAAGGTCGGCGGGAAAGGTCAACGTTTATGGGCAGCACGTCGACGCAGCAGAACAACCGAACGCCCGCCCCCAACGGCTCCCGTTGCGGCTCGTCCTATACCTCGTCATGGAATCCTTCCATAACCACGAAGGCCAAACCAACACGACGAGGAACACACACTATGACGAAGCAAATCAGTGAAGGGGTTCCTTTGCTTTTCGTGCATTTTCCCGGTTGCAGCAACTCAAGCATGGCGAGCCTTTGCCTTGCGGCCCTATAAAAACTCTTTTTGCAATCAATCACATGCTGACTACGTCGACGTGGCACCCACACGGGAATCGTTGTTCTAGCCTGCCGCGACGAGCAAGCCAATAACGCCAAGCAGGACCACGACGAGCACGCCGTATCCGGCGTGCAGATAGCGGGCCTGCCGCTTGTAGCGCGCGGCGTGCATGGGTGCGAAGTCTTTCATGCGCTTGTCGAATATGCTGATCGGGTTCGCATTGTGATCGGCATACCGCTCGCGGTTGCGCTCGTAAATGAGGCGTTGCGACGCCTCGACCTTGCCCTGTTCCACCAGTTCGCTCGAGCGCGAGCTTTTGTTGATGCGGTGGAGGTAAAGCGGCTCCCTGATGTACTGCACATGCGAATCCGGGCCGAGCAGGCGCACATAGAATTCCCAGTACTCGAACCCATGCACCATTTCCGGTGCATAGCCCCCCGCGCGCTGGAACGCCTCGCGGCGGTACATGGTCGTGTTGACGATCAGGTTTTGCCAGAGGAGCTTTTCGTAGCTGTACTCCGGCGACCGCCAGACCTTGCGGTTTTCACCGAAGCTCTGCGTACCGGTATGCACAAGCACGGTATTGGGGAACGCCTCGAAACACTCGACGGCGCGCTTGAGATAGTCAGGGTGGATTTTGTCGTTACCATCGAGCGGCACAAAGAGCGAGCCGCTCGCCTGGAAGAAACCGAAGTTGCGCGCCGCCGCGACGCCGCCGTTTTCCTTGGTCAATGACCGGATGCGGCTGTCTTTCTTCGCGTAGGCCTCGACGATGGCCTTGGATCCGTCGGTCGAGCCGTCATTCACGACGATGCACTCCCAGTCGTTGTATGACTGCGCGAGCAAGGAATCAAGGGCGTCAGCGATGAACGCCTCCTGATTGAAGCAGGGGACAACGGTGGAAACTGTAGGCATGGCGAAGTGTGGTGGGTTTGCAGGCCGCTTTGCTGCGGCCTTCGGAATGCCAACGGATTTTAACCGACTGGACGCGCCGGGATGGCCGGGCAATGGGTCGATGACCGGCCGGTGCGGAGAGCCGACGAAGCTTTTCGCCCTCACATGAAGGAACACGGATGCGCGATAGGAACACCGTGACCGAGCTATCTCGCATGAGGCTATGCAGGGAGACCGGTCATCGGGAAGCAGGCGAAGGATGCGTCAACATTTCGCCAGTCAGTCAACGCCGGGGGACGCGCCACAGACGGGACGAATCCAGACCCGCACCGCGCCTGCCTACTCGGCGAGCCTAAGTATTCCATTAAGAATCCTAAATTTAACATAAGTAAAGTTAGCGAATTTTTTAAAAGATTTGCTAACGTCATTATTGTTAGGCGGCCATGTGACCACACCGGCAACGCACCCGGTCCACGTGGCATATGGGCGCGCAGCTCGCTCAATCCGGCTTTCGCGGCCGCCGGCCACCAGTCGCATCACCATTGCACCGGAGACCTTCCGGCTCCGGCCGCCCGAGGGTTCAGTGCCTGCGTAAGCACAGCTCGCGGTGACCGGCAAACCGGGAATCAGCCGCATATATCCACTCGCGATCCACCGCCTGAAGGCGCCAGTGTCCCAGCCCCGGCGTCTGCAATTCGCTGGACGGCCAGATTGCCTGTCCCTGTGTTGCGCTGATCTCCAGCCGTCGCGTCACGATGAGGCCGCTGATCGTACATAACGGCCGATCGCTCCCCGGCGTGCACAGCACGGTCTGGTCATCGGATTCCAGGGTCTCGCCCCAGGTCGGCAGGTCGACCCCGTGATGCGATTCACGTAACCAGCGCTTTTCCCCGGTGTCGAGCCAGACCAGGGCAAAGTCAGGATTCCGCTTGTGCTATCATTTTTTGATAGCAATTAGATATCACTTTTTGCTATCATTGGGCATGAAGACGAAACACGCCCGCACCCTCGCCGCGATCTACACGAAACCGACTCCGGGTGGCATCGTGTTTTCGGACATTGAATCGCTCGTCGTCGCCCTGGGCGGCGAAATCCACGAAGGCGCGGGGTCGCGCATCGCCTTCGCGCTGAACGGCCAGCGCCGCTACCATCACCGCCCGCACCCGGGCAAAGAGGCGAAGCGGTATCAGGTGGAAGACTTGCGCGACTGGTTCAGCGAAATGGGAATCAAGCCATGAGCAATGCAATGACCTACAAGGGCTATTTCGCCCGCATCGACTTCGACGGGCGCGACAACATTTTCGTCGGGCATGTCCTCGGCGTTGACGACAGGATCAGTTTTCACGGCTCAACCGTTGACGAGCTCACCGTCGATTTTCATGCGGCGGTCGATCATTACCTGACGGACTGCGAGCAGGCCGGCCGCAAGCCGCAGAAACCCGCGTCGGGCAAACTCATGCTCCGCATTGATCCTGACGTGCATGCCCGCGTGGGTATTGCGGCGGCTGTCTCCGGTGAGAGCGTCAACCAGTGGTCAGAGGAAGTGCTTGGTCGTGCCGCGCGCGAAGTACTGGAGCGCGCCGCCCACGCCTGAAATCCGGTTCGTCCTGACGAAAAGGCTGCCGCCGCGCGCGCCCAGGCCGTTGGGCGCCGCCCCCGCGGAGCCCGCAGGAGCGATGCGGAGACCCGCCCCGGGCGCGCATGTCGCGATCCCCCTGGCGTACGCCGGAAACTCACCGGGCGCGCGTGGCAGATCTGGCCCGTGGGCGTGCCCTGGGCTGGGGCGCCACAGTGGCCGCAGCCGGGAGCGGCTCAAAAAGCGCCTCCAGGTCGTCTTCCGAGAACTTGACGGCACCCCCGGCATCCCCGGACAGGATCGCGTCGGCGAGCGCGGCCTTCCGTTCCTGCATGGCGACGATTTTTTCTTCCACGCTGCCGGCCGTGATCAGCTTGTAGACGAACACGGGCTTGTCCTGTCCAAGACGGTGTGCGCGGTCGGTGGCCTGGTTCTCGACGGCCGGATTCCACCACGGATCGTAGTGAATCACGGTGTCGGCCGCGGTCAGGTTCAGGCCAACGCCGCCCGCTTTGAGGCTGATCAGGAAAAGCCGGACTTCGCCTTGCTGGAAGCGCGTGACCGGGGTGACGCGATCTGTGGTGTCGCCCGTCAGCATCACGTAGGGAATTCCGGCCTCGTTGAGCGCGGTGGTGATCAGATCCAGCATGCCGGTGAACTGCGAAAACAGCAGGATGCGCCGGCCTTCCTCGATCAGCTCGGGCAACATCCCGAGCAGCAGTTCCAGTTTGGCCGATTCGCGGATCTGGCCTGCCTGGCTGAGCTTGACGAGCCGCGGGTCGCAGCAGACCTGGCGCAGCTTCAGGAGTGCCTCCAGCACGATGATATGGCTCCGGGCGAGGCCCTTTGCGGTGACGGCCGCGCGGACCTTTTCCTGCATCGCGGCGCGCACGGTTTCATAGAGGTCGCGCTGCGCGCCGCTGAGTTCGACGGTGCGCAGGATCGTGGTCTTGGGTGGCAGTTCGGTGGCCACCTCGTCCTTGCGACGGCGCAACATGAACGGGCGAATACGCCGCGCAAGCAGGTCGCGGCGCACGAGGTCGCCGCCTTTCTCGATCGGGGTACGCCAGCGGCGCGTAAAGTCCTGGCGGGTGCCCAGGAAACCGGGCAACAGGAAATCGAACTGGGCCCATAGCTCGCCAAGGTGATTTTCAAGCGGCGTACCGGTAAGGCACAGCCGGTGCCGGGCCTGCAGCGCGCGGATCGTGGTGGCGGACCGGGTCGCAGCGTTCTTCACGTACTGCGCTTCGTCGAGAATCAGCAGGTGCCAGGCGTGCTGCACGAGCATGGCCTGGTCGCGCCACAGCAGCGCGTAGGTGGTGAGGATCAGGTCGTGCCGGCCGATTTCGTCGAAGCGTTCATGAGGTAGCGGCAAGGTAAGCGTAAATTCCTATCATAAGCTTTGGAGTTATATAGACGCGCTGAATCATTTCGAACTGACCTGGTAACGGCCGGATTTTCTTCGGCTAATCTGAGCGGCCCGCTGCGATCAGGACGACTCGCATGGCCACCATCGAACGTACCGCCTATCCGCGCTTTCCCAAGGTCCTTGCCACGCGGGACCTGCAAGCCTGCTACACACCCCTGCCCGATGAACTGGAATGGGCGCGGCGGTCGTCCCGGGGCGAGCGCCCCCGGCTGGGTCTGCTGGTGCTCCTGAAAGTCTTCCAGCAGATGCATCATTTCCCGTCGCTCGACAGCATCCCGGCGGCCGTCGTCGAACACGTGCGCGCGGTGGCAAATATCGGACCCGCAGTACGCTTCGGATATGACACGCAGGCATCGCCGACGCTGTTCCGGCATTACGCCGCAGTGCGCGAGCATCTCGGTGTCAAGCCGTACTACGGCACCGACGCGGGCACGATTGCGACGCGCGCCGCACATACGGCTGCGCTGTCCATGGACCAGCCGGTCGACATCATCAATGCCACGATCGACGAACTGATCGCGCAGGACATCGAACTACCGGCTTTTTCGACGCTGGACCGGATTACCGAGCAGATCCATGCAAAGACCCAGGCGCGGCTTTTCCGGCGAGTCGCACGACGCCTGACCGATGAACAGAAGAACAATCTGGACCGTCTGCTGGCCCGCGACCTGTCTAGCCGGCAGACCGACTACAACCGCATCAAACGCCACGCGAGGCGGCCATCGCGGCAGCACCTGGACATGCTGATTGACCAGATTACCTGGCTCGACGAGATCGGCGACTTCACGATCGCACTCGCCGGCGTCCCGGCATCAAAGCTGCGCTCACTAGCCATGCAGGCGATGTCACTCGACGCGTCCGCTCTCCGGAAAGACACCCTTCCGGAGAAACGCTACACATTGATCGTGGCGCTGCTTAATCGCATGCGCGTGCGTGCCCGCGACGATCTCGCCGACATGTTCGTGCGACGTATGGGTGCGATCCACAAGCGCGCGGGCGCCGAACTGGAAATCGTCCAGCGCAGACAGCGTGACAAGGTCGAGGATCTCGTGGTCCTGCTCGATGGCGTCGTCGACATTCTTTCTGACGAGTCCGACGAGAGGACGATCGCGCAGTCCATACGAAAGTGGCTTGCACCGAAAGGCGACCTCGAACCGCTGCGTGAGAGCTGTGCCGAGATCCGCGCATTCAGCGGCCGCAATCACCTGCCGCTGCTCTGGAAGCATTTCCGGGCGCACCGTTCGGTCCTCATGCGTCTCGCCCGCACACTCGTATGGGATTCCACGAGCCAGGTACGCACGCTCCTCGATGCGCTCGGGGTTGTGCTGGAGAACGAAACGTTACACCGCGAATGGATCGATGCCGATGTGGACCTGAATTTCGCCGCGGCGCGCTGGCGCAAGCTTGTGCGGCGCTCCCACGGTGAAGGGGCGCCGACCAACCGGCGCTATCTTGAGCTGTGCGTGTTCTCGTACATGGCCGAGGAACTGCGCGTCGGCGATCTGTGCGTGTCCGGGTCCGATGCCTACGCCGACTATCGCGACCACCTTCTGCCGTGGCGACAGTGTGAGCAGCAGTTGCCCGACTACTGCGCGAAAGTCGGCTTGCCGGAAACGGGCAGCGAATTCGTTGCCCAACTGCGCCAATGGTTGACCGACGCGGCGCGCAAGCTTGACGACGAGTATCCGCGCAAGCGCGAACATGTCACGATCGACCAGAAAGGCGAGCCAATCCTGCGCAAGACCACCGCCAGGGAAATTCCAGCCAGTGCAATCGCGCTGCAGGAGCGGATCAATGCGCGCCTGCCGACCCGCAATCTGCTCGACATTCTCGCGAACATCGAGCACTGGACGCATTTTACCCGGCACTTCGGACCACTGTCCGGGATTGATCCACAGATACGCAAGGCGGCCGAGCGGTATTTGCTGACGATCTTCGCGATGGGCTGCAACCTGGGCCCGACCCAGGCGGCGCGCCATCTCGATACCGACGTGACGGCGCACATGCTGGCATTCGTGAACCGTCGGCATATGAATCTGGACAGGCTCGAGGCCGCGCAGCGCGAGTTGATCGAGCTATACCTGCGGCTCGATCTGCCAAAGCACTGGGGCGACGGCAAGACGGTAGCGGCCGACGGCACGCAGTACGACTTCTACGACAATAACCTGCTTGCTGGCTATCACTTCCGTTACCCGAAAATGGGTGCGGTCGCCTACCGCCATGTCGCCGACAACTATATCGCGGTATTCCGGCATTTCATCCCGCCGGGCGTCTGGGAAGCGATCTATGTAATCGAAGGGCTGCTCAAGGCCGGCCTGTCCGTCAAGGCCGACACCGTGCATGCGGATACGCAGGGACAATCGGCCGCCGTTTTTGCGTTCACCCATCTGCTCGGCATCAAGCTGATGCCCAGAATCCGCAACTGGAAAGATCTCGTGTTGTACCGCCCGCACAGCGACGCGAAGTACAGGCATATCGACAGCCTTTTCACGGCGACCATCGACTGGGTGCTGATCGAACGGCACTGGCAGGAGCTCATGCAGGTGGCGGTGTCGATCCAGGCGGGCACGATCTCTTCACCGTTGCTGCTGCGCCGCCTTGGGTCCGAGAGTCGCAAGAACCGCCTGTATCTCGCTGCACGTGAACTCGGCAACGTCGTGCGGACGGTCTTTCTGCTTGAATGGATCGGCAGCCGGGAACTGCGCCAGGACGTGACTGCAAGCACCAACAAGATAGAGTCGTACAACGGCTTCGCGAAATGGCTGTCGTTCGGCGGCGATGTGATCGCGGAGAATGAGCCGGAAGAGCAGCAAAAACGGCTACGCTACAATGACCTCATCGCATCGGCCGTGATCCTGCAGAACACGGTGGACATGATGCGGGCCCTGCGCGACATGGTGGCCGAGGGCGAGAAGGTCCGCACCGAGGACATTGAATTCGTGAGTCCATATGCGACACACAACATTCGCCGCTTCGGGCGCTACCGGCTGCATCTGGAACGTCCGCCCGAAAGCTGGATCAACGATGCCCTGTTTGGCCGGGCGGCCCGGCCTCACGACGAAATGAGGTAACGCTGGATGAGTGCGAGAGCCGCGGTGACCACCACCCCGTACGGTGAAGTTGATGCCGCCGCACTGGAGGGACTGCAGTCGCACTATGACACGACGCGGGTGCTCGATGCGGTCGATACGCTCGACGAACTGCGCACAGGCCTGAACGATCCGGAGGGCCTGCGGGACGATCTGTTGCACCTGCATGGCATCGTGCATGCACTCGTCAACGGCGCGAACTGCGCGGCAACAACCCGGGACGTGTCGATTGTCGAGCAGATCGAGGACGTGCTTGAGCAGATCGATCACTATGTCGCCGAACTTTTATCGATCCGTGATGTGCTGCGCCCGCTCGAAGCGCTCCGCCATGAAGATCTGGCTGGTCCGGATCGCGATTGAGCTTGCGGCGAATCTCCCCCGGCACGTATCCGTCACGGGATGTGGAGTGACGCCTCGATCCAGCGGTTATGGCGCAGGCAATGCGATGACTGGTCGTTCCTGCACGGCCATGCCTGGTGTAGCGAGTGCCGATTCGATGCGGTGTTGCGCGAACGGATCGGCCGCGTCGATGTAGCGCATCGCGGAACGCACGTCTTTCCAGCCAACGTACTGCATCAGCATCTTCAGATCCCAGCCGTTCGAGTTGGCCCACGTTGCGAAGCCCCGCCGCAGCGAATGGCTGCTGTAGCTGTCCGGCGCGGCCAGGCCTGCTGCGTGGAAAAGCGCACGCAACAGCGGCACGAAGCTGCCCGCATGCAGTCCCTCATCGCCGACGTTTCCCCAGCGGTCTATGCTCCGGAACACGGGTCCTTCCGTCAGGCCGGACGCCGCAATCCACGCCTCGTATGCGGCAACCGGGCACAGGCGTGAAAGTGCCGGGGCCTTGAAGGTCGTGCCCAGCTGCGCGCGGTCGCCTTTCGTGCGCGGCAGGTACAACGTCATGCCGCGGCCCGCCTCTACGGCTACATGCTCGATTCTCAGTCGGCTGAGTTCATCCGAGCGAAAGCCGCGCCAGAAACCCAGCAGCATCAGGGCACGGTTGCGAAGGCACGCGAGGCGCTCGCGCCCGTCGGCTTCCCTGGCGATCTGCTCATCGAGCCAGGCCGTGAGCTTTTCGAGCTGCGCGAGCTGCATGGGCTTCGCCCGCTTCTCGGTTGCGGGATGCAGCGCGACGATACCTCTGAGAACCTTGCGCACATGTGGGGCCTTCGTCGGATCCGGAAAACCCTGCGTCTGATGCCATTGCGCGAGCGCTGCAAGCCGCGAGCGCAGGGTATTGACCGACAAGGTTTCTGCGTGATCGGCAAGGTACCGCGCAATCATGTCAGCGCTCGCGGGCAGAAAGCCGCCCCATTCAACCTCGAAATGCCGAAGCGCCGACTGGTAACTGCGCCGGGTGTTTTCGCGCGTCGCGGCTTCGACGTAGCGATCGATGGCAGACATGGCTCGTGGGTAAAATCGGTGATCTGTATCGGAGACGATGATATGCAACAACGAACGTGTGCGCCAGCCGGCGTGCTCGATGGGAGCCAGGGTTTCGGCCGGTGAAGCGATGAACGAAGGCAAGCTGCTACAGGCAGACTGGGAAAATCTCACACGCGAGGAGCTGCTCGCGGAGCTCACCCGCCTGCAGGGCGAAATTGCGCGGCTCACCGCCTTGCTGCCGGCAACGCTGCAGGCGCAGGCAACGCCCGTGCGGGTGGCCCGGAACGAACCATCGCCAGCAGTGCGAAACACGGGCGCCCCCGTACTTTCGCCCGAGCAGAAGGTACAGCTCTTCCGGCGGCTGTTTCGCGGCCGCACGGATGTCTATCCGCTACGCTGGGAAAGCCGCAATTCCGGGAAATCCGGCTACGCGCCGGCGTGCGCCAACGAATGGCGCGCCGGGATCTGCGAAAAGCCCCGCATCCGGTGCGCCGACTGCGGGCATCGTGTACTGCTGACGCTGGACGACCAGGTCGTCTATACGCACCTGGCAGGCGATCGCACGGTGGGCCTCTATCCGTTGATGCCGGACGGCACCTGCTACCTGCTCGCTGTCGACTTCGACGAGGAAGGCTGGCGTGAAGATGCGCAGGCATTCCGGCAATCCTGCCTCGAGATGGACGTGCCCGTATCGCTCGAAATCTCGCGTTCAGGCAATGGCGCGCACGCTTGGATCTTCTTCTCGTCGGCCGTTGCTGCACGTGACGCGCGACGGATGGGCTCAGCCATCATCAGCCACACCTGTACCCGGACCCGTCAGCTCGAACTGACGTCCTATGACCGGCTCTTCCCGAACCAGGATGTGCTGCCCAAAGGCGGCTTCGGTAACCTCATTGCCCTGCCGCTGCAGAAGCACCCGCGCGAGCATGGCTGGAGCGTCTTTGTCGATGACGGCTTTCAGCCGTACGCTGATCAGTGGTCGTATCTCGCGTCCGTGCAAACCATGGACAGCCGCGACATCGAGGGGGTGATCTTTCGCGCCACGGGCGGTGCGCACCCGCTCGACGTTGCGTTCATCGCCGAGGAGGACCAGGCCGAACCGTGGAAGCCACCGCCCGCGCAGCCGAAGCGGCTGGCCGGAACGATGCCGGCGTCGCTCACACTGACGCTCGCGAACCAGCTCTATCTTGAAAAGGCGCAGCTTCCGCAGGCGCTGCTCAACCGGCTCATCCGGCTGGCCGCCTTCCAGAATCCGGAGTTCTACCGGGCCCAGGCGCGCGGCTTCAGCGTATGGGACAAGCCACGCATCATTGGGCGCGCCGAGAACTGCCCGCGCCACATTGCATTGCCGCGCGGATGCCTCGACGACGTCATGACGCTACTGCGCGATAACGGCATCGCCTGCGACATCTGCGACGAGCGCTGCACCGGCGAGCCGCTTGCCGTTCCGTTTGCCGGCACGTTGCGCGATGACCAGCAGGCGGCCGTTACCGACCTGCTGCGACACGACACCGGCATCCTGCATGCGCCGACGGCGTTCGGCAAGACCGTGACGGCAGCCGCGATGATCGCGCAGCGTGGCGTCAACACGCTCGTGCTCGTGCACCGCCGGGAACTGCTTGACCAGTGGCGCGAGCGCCTGCAGTCGTTTCTCGCACTCGACGCGCGCGAGATCGGCACGATCGGCGGCGGCAAGTCGAAGGCGACGGTCCGGATCGATGTCGCGATGCTGCAATCCGTGGCACCCGATGGTGCCCGCGGCGAGCTGTTGCGGCGTTACGGCCATGTCATCGTCGATGAATGTCACCACGTCTCCGCGGATTCCTTCGAGGCGGTGCTCAAGGCCGTTCATGCGCGCTATGTGCTGGGTCTGACCGCGACGCCGGTGCGGCGCGACAGCCAGCAGCCCGTCATGTTCATGCTGTGCGGACCGATCCGGCATGCGGCGAAATCCCCGGCCAGCGCGCCCCAGGTGCTCGAGGTGTTCCCGCAAAGGCTCACCTCCGCAGTGGACGTCGCGGCCGACGCGCCAATCCAGGCGGTGTTCGCTCAGCTCGCGCAGGACACCCCGCGCACGCAGATGATCGCGGCGGCTGTACGTGAACAGTACAGGCAGGGGCGGAACGTGCTGGTACTCACCGAACGGACGGACCATCTCGAAAGCCTGCAGCAGATGCTGCAAGACACGGTGCAGTCGCTGTTCGTGCTGCACGGACGGCTCGGCAGAAAAGCGCGCGCCACCCAGTTGGCGGCCCTTGACGCGCTGGCCGGTGACATGCCACGCGTGGTGCTGGCGACTGGCAGGCTCGTAGGCGAAGGCTTCGACCATCCGGCGCTGGACACCCTGGTGCTGGCCATGCCGGTTGCGTGGAGGGGCACGCTGCAGCAGTACGCCGGCCGGCTGCACCGTGAGCATGCGGGCAAGACCGGCGTACGGGTGATCGATTATGTGGATGGCGGCCATCCGGTGCTGCAGCGCATGTGGGAGAAACGCCAGCGCGGCTACCGGGCAATGGGCTATCAGGTCCGCACGCCCGGAGAAGATATCCAGCTCCAGTTGGCCTGAAACCGGTGGTGAATTCGTATTCCGTATCGTTCCTTGCTGTTTGATGTCACCGGCACGTTAGTCGTCGCGCATTGAAGACTGAAGACCGAGGTGCTCGACGAACGGATCGAAATCCCGGTCGCTGAAGAGCAGCGGCGCACCGTTTTCAATGCACCACGTCGCGATCAGCGTATCGATGGTTTTGCGGATCGTTACGCCCTGCGCTCGCAAGATGCGGTAATTCCGGGCCGCCTGAATGGCGTTATCCGGCCCCACCAGCGAGACGACATCGAATCGCGTCGTCATCAGCTGCCGGGCAGTATTGAACGCCGACTCGGCGGCAAATCCCTGTAGCACCTCGGCGACGATCAGGTCGCCGGTGACCAGCACCTCCCGGCCCAGCAGGGCATCCAGTCGGCTGGCTTGGGGTGAAGCCAGCCCCCGGAAGTAGTCGATCCACACGCTTGAATCGACGAGTATCACTGGTCGCGCCTCATGGCATCCAGGTCGCCTTCCCACGGTAATTTGCCGCGGAACTGGCGAATCTGCTCCTGCTGCTTGAGCCGGATGATCGTTTTCAGGCCAAGCTCGACCGCTTCACGTTTGGTCCGGATGCCCGTTGCGGCAAGCGCTTCGGCCATCAACCGGTCGTCGATCTCGATATTGGTACGCATGGAGCGCCTCGTAAATGTGTATAAAACAATTGAATTATACACATCAAACGCTTGTGGTCCACGCTCCGGGTTGCGACATCCCAATTTGACCAGCAATCCCCCGGAGATCGTCAATTTCCATATTTCGTACCGGTTGTGCGGCGGAACAAGCCGGATTCGGACCATCACACTGGATAATCCCCCTTTATCGCATGTGAGTAGCGCCTGCATCAGGTCGCCCTTGACCACGTGCGTTGATACGTATATACATGGTACGTAATACAGTACGATATTCGAGCGAGGAAGCAGATGGCCCGCACCGGTCTTACGCGCATGGACGTCAAGCGCGCCCGCGACGCGTTGCTCGCGCAGGGGCAGCACACATCGATCGACGCGATACGTATCGCGCTCGGCAATACGGGCTCGAAAACCACGATCCACCGGTACCTGAAGGAACTGGAGGAAGATGAGGGGGCGTCACTCACACGCGCCGGGGCGCTCTCGGACGCGATCCAGGATCTGGTGGCCCGGCTCGCGGCCCGCCTGCATGAAGAAGCACAAGCCCTCGTCGACCAGCAGGCCGCCGCTGCGGCCGCGCAGCGCCAGCAGGCGCAGTCCGAAATCGCAAGGCTCGGCGCTGAGCTGGCCACGGTGCGGGAGCAACTCTCGGGCGCGACCGCCGCCCTTTCCGCGGAGCAGGAGGCGCACGCCGGGACTCGCGTGGCGCTGCATCAGCGCGACCTGGACGTCGAGCGGCTCACCCAGCAGGTATGCGACCAGACCGAGCGCCTTGCCGAGCAGGAAGGCTTCCGCCTGTCGCTTGAGGCCAGGCTCGTGCATGCGCGCGATTCCCTTGAGCACTTCCGTACGGCCGCGCGCGAGCAGCGCGAACAGGAAGCGCACCGACATGAGCAGCAGGTCCAGCAGGTGCAGGCTGAGCTACGCCAGGCGAACCAGACGGCCATCGTCCGGCAGAACGAGATCACACAGCTGAACCGGGACAACGCGCGGCTCGTCGCAGAAGCGACGGCCACGACCCGGCTCGCACGCGATCAGCAGGCACATGGCGAGGCGCTGCAGTCCGCCCTCAATCGAGCGCTCACCGATCGGGCGCGCGCCGAGGCCGAGCGCGACGCAGTGCAGTCGGCAGCCGATGCGCGGGCAGCCGAGCTGCTCCAGTTACGCGAAGCTCGCGACTCGCTCCGCGCGGACCTCACGAAGCTGGCCGCGCAGCTCGAAGCACAGCAGCAGCTCCTGGTGGACTACCGGATGCGGCTGGGCGGCGCGGACGCGGCGGGCTGAAAGCGCCGCGTCGCGTGCCGAAAGGACATCACAATGGCCACGCGCACGCCTTCCGGCGCTGGTCATGAAGCATTCCGGCTTTCGCGTCGGCCCGGAGTCTCATGGCTCTGCCGGGTTGCGCGCCAGCACATTCACCTTCTTCTCTTCCATGCGCTTCGCTACGGGAATCTGGCATGAGCGAATACCAATACTACGAGTTTGCATGCGTCGACCAGCTGCTTACGGCGACCCAGCAGGCAGAGTTGCGCAGTTTCTCCACGCGGGCCACGATCACCGCCTCAAGCTTCGTCAACGAATATCACTGGGGAAACCTCAAGGGCGACCCGCTCGAGTGGGTACAGCAATATTTCGATGCCCACGTCTACTCCTCCAACTGGGGGAGCTGCCGCCTGCTTCTTCGCCTGCCGCGCGGGACGTTTGACGCGGCGACCATCCGCGATTACGTCAAGGCTGGACGAAGGAGGCGCTCCCGTTTCGAGAAAGCGTTCGAGGCCATGGACGTCGATGACTGGTGCCTCCTCGACTGGTCGTTCAACGATGACTCGGGCGAACACGTCCGCTTCTCGGAGGAGATGGATGGTGCGGGGTGGATGACGCGCCTGCTGCCAGTACGCGACGAGCTGCTCGGCGGCGATGCTCGCCCGCTTTATCTTGGGTGGCTTGCCCGCCTCGCGAATGATGAGCTACACGATGACGAAATCGAACCGCCGGTGCCTGCGGGATTACAGGCGTTGACGCCGGCACAGGTAGCACTGGCCGAGTTTCTGATGCTGGATGCGGATTGGCTCGCCGCCGCCGCAGAGGCCAGCCCGTCATTATTGGCCCCAGAATCCAGTGGGAGCGAAGACAGTCGCTTTGATCCCTGGTTACGTGAGTTGCCGGTTGAGGAAATGCGGGCGAAACTGCGCATGCTGCTACAGGGACGCAGCCGTGAAGCGGAGCGAACGCTTCGAAACGCTTTTCTCAAATGGGAGAATGGCAGGAATGCAAAGCAATTGAATTTGCCCGGGCGCCGTCGAATATCCGAAATCGGATCAAGGGTCGCCTCTCATCGTGCCATCCGTGAAAGAAGGGAGCAGGAAGCACGCCAGGCGGCTGAGGCCCGCCGTCGTGAGGAACGCACACGGTACCTCACATCACTTCTCGAACAGGAAGACACGGCGTGGTCAGGCATCGATGCACAACTGCGACGCACGACGGGCAGCGCCTACGATCAAGCATTCCAGAAGTTGCAGGATCTTGCCGAAGCGTATGAAAACGCCAGGCGGGATGCCGTATTCCGGCGTCGTCTGGCGCAATTGATGTCGAGTCATGGCAAGCGGGGAGCCTGGCTTGCCCGGCTGCAAAAAGCCGGGTATTTATGGCAACCCAAGTCTTAGCCTCCCTGGCCTGCTGAAGCATTTCCGCAAATCTGGGATGAACCCTGAGCTCAGATGGCACGCCCGGCATATATGCCAATTTTCGGCGATTTGACCAAGTCATAATAACTTGGACGCCTATGATAGGAAATTGTGCTTACCTTGTTCGCCCCCCTACCTCACATCACTTCTCGAACAGGAAGACACGGCGTGGTCAAGCATCGATGTACAACTGCGACGCACGACGGGCAGCGCCTACGATCAGGCATTCCAGAAGTTGCAGGATCTCGCCGAAGCGTATGAAAACGCCAGGCGGGATGCCGTATTCCGGCGTCGTCTGGCGCAATTGATGTCGAGTCATGGCAAGCGGGGAGCCTGGCTTGCCCGGCTGCAAAAAGCGGGGTATTTGTGAGTGACTGGAATACCGGACTTCCGGTGGTCCGTATGGCCGATCCGGCTTGATGAGGTGGGCGGCCGCCTTTCGCTGCGGAGGCCGAAGTGCTGATAAAGGGTGCGCTGATAAAGGGGGATACCGTACGGGACGCAAGGATGATCAACGATCTTCCGGACCAGCACGGTCACGATGGTTGCTTTCCATTCGGTTATCACGCCCCGGTTTGTTCAAGGCGAGCAATCGAATCGAGGATGAGCTGCCGGTGGCGGAGATAGAGCGCTATGGTTTCCTCAAACAGCCGCAGGAGTTCCAGCGCCAAAGCGTCGTCGCCGCCTGTGCAGCGCCATCGTTCTATCGTTGCCCGCAATGCCGCAGCCCGCAGTTCCGCTTCGCTGATGCGCCGGTCCGCCAGTGCGAGATGGTTCCGCTCCTGCGCCAGCTTGTCCATACCGGCTTCCCCGCACTGGACGTGGTCAGTGCAACACCGGGAGAGCCGCAGTGTCACCCCTGGCAGCGCCGACGGTCCCGTCCCAAAAGTATACGCCTTCTCTGACCCGGATTCTGTCGCCCGTTCCGGTAGCCGTTCGAACGGTCTCACTACAGTGCGGAGATGCGCACGATCCACGCCGCCGCAAAGGAGGCAGCTGGTATCCTGGCCGTTCGACTTCCGTCAGACGACCGCGGTGATCCGGCGAAAGGGTCGATGGGCCTTACGCCGTCGCACCCTGATCGACCAGCTCAATCCCAAACTGCCGCCCTTCGAAGGCCATCAACATCGCCCCAAAGCCGGTTCAGTCGACCCGCCTGCCATCCATGACCCCACAGGGCCGTTACTCATCAGCACTGCCGAGGCTCGTGCATCATCGGTCTGGCCACCACGCTCGTGCTGCACGCGCCATGTCCCCAGATGGCTGACAGGCAGGTTGACCGGCGCCCCTTGACATAGCGCAGGACCTGGATGGTGATTGCCCTGTGCAGCGCGATGATGGTGGCCGAGATTGTCGGCGGCAGCCTCTTTGGCTCCCTCGCGCTCGTCGCCGATGGTCTGCATATGTCAACGCACGCGGGTGCGATGCTGATTGCCGCTCTGGCCTGCACATACGCCCGCAGGCACGCAACGGATTCCCGTTTCGTCTTCGGGACCGGCAAGCTCGGCGGCCTCGCCGGCTTCACCAGTGCCATCGTGCTGGCCATGATTGCCCTGCTGATCGGGTATGTGGCCGTCTCGCGCTTCTTTTCACCGGTACCAATCCATAACGATATTAAATTCACTGCGACTTGATGCCACTCCGTGACGGCGATGCCGTCCTTCAGACCATCACCCGAATGCTGCGCAACATCCGTCCGGAGTGACGGCCTCAAACACGCCGGTGAGGTCCCTGCTCCCTTGAAGCGGACATCCCCACCGGTCCTGTCACGCGATCCCGGGGTATGCGCCTTGATGGCGCGGCCCCCCACTGGATCGCCTTTACTGGAGATTCATCGTGCAAATCCAGGAGCAGCTTGCAGCGAGCCAGAAGGCTAATCTCGACATGCTCTTCACCCTCACCAGCGGGATCGTCGAGGCCCTCGGGAAGCTCGCAGAACTGAACATGCAAACGATCCGGTCGACGTTGCAGGACGCGATCGATCAGACCCAGCGGGCACTGTCCGTGAAGGAGCCGCAGCAATGGCCGGCGCTGCAGGACAGCCTCGCGGCCCCTATGGCGGAGAAGGTGCAGACCTACAGCCGTCAGCTGTTCGAAATCGGCGCGGAAATCAAGGCCGAATCTGCACGGTATGCGCATGCCCAGTGGGAAGCGTACGGCAACCGGGCGAAGGTGCTGATGGAAGACGTCGCAAAGGGCACGCCGGCTGGCTCCGAGGCTGCCCTGGCCGCGCTGGATTCGGCATTCACCGCCGCCAGTACGCTGTACGGTACGCTGGAAAAAACGGGGAGACAGGCGGTCGAGGTCACCCGAAGCAATTTCGATGCGGCCGCGGCGGCTTCCTCGAAATCGGCCAGGCGCGGCGTCGCTTCCGAGGCACAGGCCGCGAAACGATAAGGGATGAAGCCGCCGGCCCGGGACCTGGCCGATGGCTTTGCTGGAGGTCACGGGCCACACCCCTGCTCGTCCTGTATGTCGTCCAGCCACGGGCCGTTGACCTGGCATAACCGCAACACGAATCTGGCTGGCAACGCACACATGACCACCTGCGACCATGCTGCCCTGGAGCTGGCGCACATCCGCGCCATGATTGCGGCGCTCGAGCGCCTGCCTTATGACGACGCTGTGAGGCCGGCGACGCGGGTGACGTCGCCGGACTTGCCGCCGCCCCTTGAGCGGGAGGCCCATGCACTGCTGCAGCGACTGGACGCGCTCCGTGCATCGCGCACCTGCCGCGCACGGGATCGGCCGTAGGCATCGGTGGCCGGTGAGAGCGCGACATCCACGGCCTGCGCAATTCACCGGGCGACCGTCGCTCGCCGACCTGACCTTCCCGTCCTGACACGGGTGGGACTGGCTGCTCACCCTTCGTGTCCACTGGGCGGCATTTTTCTCACCTGGTGATCTTCCGGGCGATCACCAGGGATGTGCGGGTGCGGCGCCTCAGCCCTCACAGCGAACACCATCGGTGGACGATGCGATGGCGAGACCCCTCATCGGATCGCTGCCCGGCGGTCCGGTTGGCCGGATCTGTTGGCGGCGACGTAAAACCGCGCTTTTTGGGCGGCGCAAGTCGGAATGATTCTCTCAAGTCCGAAGGGGCCGCGAGGGCCCTGTTGCTGCTAGAGTGGCACCATGCATCTGTTCGTAGTGCGAACAATTTCAAGCCGATGAAGAAGCGTCCAGGTTGCTGGCGCTCATCGCACGCTGGATGTCGGTCAGATAGCGCGCGCAGATGACTTCACGGAGGTCCTCATGCAGTTCGAAGACTGCAGGTGCCTGCTGCGGCGACCGGTCCCCGGGCACGACGAGCTTGACGCCGTGACGGCGGCCGGAGGGCATCATGGGCGGCCTGCTCATGCCTCGTCCCGCTTTCGTGTGACCGACTTCTTCGCGCCCCGGTGTCGGGCCCGCGCCCCGGTGCGTTCGCGTGCCTCCTTGAGCGGGTCCGCCTCGCCCTCGATCGGGATCATCCCGGCGCGTTGCACGGAGTCGCCTTGCCGGCTGGCGTCAACTGTCTAGTCTGACTCTTCGGATCCGGCAGCACCCTCGTCCGGCAACCGGCCAAGCAATCCTTCGATGTCATCGATCGCGACTGGCTTGACCAGGTGCGCATCGAAACCGGCTTCCCGGGAACGACGCCGGTCTTCGTCCTGCGACCACCCGGTGAGTGCCACCAGCAGAAAGCGACCGTCAGCGCGCTGCGCACGGATCCGCCGGGCGGCCTCGAAGCCATTCTGTCCGGGCAGACCGATGTCGAGCAGGATCATGTCAGGCAGCAGGGCGGCCGCCTCCTCGACCGCGCGAAGCCCGTCGTACGCAATGTGGACTTCGTGACCCCGCATGCGCAGCATCGCGGCGAGCGAGTCTGCCGAGTCATGGTTGTCGTCTACGACCAGGATGCACAGAGCCGGCGCCGTCCCCTGCTCGCGCCCGGGTCGCTCCGGCGGCGCTGGCTGCGCCTGTTGCGCTTGCGCCAGCGTGGGCAGCCGCACCACGAATTCGCTGCCCTGGCCTGCGCCGTCGCTGTGGACGCTCACCTCGCCGCCATGCATCCCCACCAGCGTCTTGACCAGTGTCAGGCCAATCCCCAGGCCGCTACGCGTGCGTTCCAGCGAATTGTCAGCCTGCGCAAACATGTCGAAAATCTGGGGCAGCTGCGCTTGCGTAATGCCGATGCCGTTGTCCCGGACACGGATGAGTGCACGGTCCCCTTCGCGTTCCAGGCGCAGTTCGATCCGGCCGCCGCCCTCGGTGAACTTGCTCGCGTTGCTCAGCAGATTGCCGATCACCTGGAGCAGCCGCACGGGGTCCCCGTCAACGTAGATCGGCCCGGGTGGCACGCTGACCACCAGTTCCTGCCGCATCGCATTGCATTCGCTGCGGGCCGCCTCGGCGGCGTGGTGGGCCAGCGAGTTCAGTTCGACCTCACCCCGGCGCAGTTCGATCTTGCCGCGACTGACACGGCTCACGTCAAGCAGCTCGTCGACAAGCCGAACCATCTGCGCCATCTGGCGTTGCATGATGTCGATCGCGGATCGATCGGCCGGCGTGCGGGTACCCGACTGCTGCAGGATTTGCAGGGCATTGCGGATCGGCGCAAGCGGGTTGCGCAGTTCGTGGGCGAGCATCGCCAGAAATTCGTTCTTGCGCCGGTCAGTTTCGGCCAGTCCCGCCGCGAAGGCTTTCAGCTCTTCCTGCATGCGCCGGCTCTCGCTGATGTCGCGCGCCACTCTCGATATGCCGATCACCCCGCCGTTTGCGTTGCGAAGCGGCGAGATCGCGATCGACAGGTGCACCCGACGCCCTTCCCGGTTCGCAATCGTCGTCTCGACATGCGCGATGCGCTCGCCCCGCCGCATCCGTGCCGGAACTCCGGCCTCCCCGTTGTCCTGTGCGGACGGCATCAGCCGTGCGAGCGGCGTGCCGATCGCCTCAATGGCGCGCAGCCCGAAAATCCGTTCCGCACCCGCGTTCCATGTCGTGATAATGCCGTCCAGGGTCGTGCTGATGATCCCGTCGTCGGAGCATTCGACAATCTCGGCCAGCCGCGCCTGGACTTCCCCCACGCGGGTGCGTTCGGTCACGTCCTCGAGCGCCAGCAGGATCAGTCCCGTCTCTTCCCCGTTGCGAACGATGCGGCGGGCATTGAGCAGCATGATCCTGCGGCCGATCGAATCGAAGCTGGCCCGGACCTCATAGTCCTCGAAAGGCTTGCTCTCGGCGAGCACCTGCGCGAGCAGGGTGTGCAGCTCCGGAATGTCCCACTGACCGTTGCCCAGTTCAAAGAGGCGGCGCCCCTGCGCGTCGGATGGCGTCTGCCTGAACGTGCGATAGAAGGCCCGGCTCGCCAGATGGACGCGCAGCTCGCTGTCCAGGACCAGCAGCGGGTCGCGCACGGTTTCGATGATGGCGTGGGCGTAGTCGCGGGCCTCGCGCAATGCCGTCTGGGCGAGCTTCGCGGTGTAAATGTCCTCGAGCGCGAGCACCGCGCCGTCGATCCGGTTGTCCGCGGTACGATAGGGCAGGACGCGGAACGCGTACCAGTGACCGGCTTCGTCCTGCACCTCGTGCTCGCGCATCTGCACGGAATCGATGACCTCGCCCAGCAGCGCTTCGAGGCCACCTGTCGGCACGGGAAGTCTCAGATGGCTGGCCGGGCGCCCGACGTCGCTGGCGCGCAGGTGCAGCAGTTTCGCTGCGGGCGAGGTGAACCGGCGTACGCACAGGTCATTGCCGAACACGATAACCGGCACATTGACGCTGCCGAGCAGGTTAGTCATGTCGTCGTTAAGCCGGATGAGCTCGGCGTTGCGGACCTGCAGCTGTTCATTGACCGTCGTCAGCTCCTCGTTGAGCGATTGCAGTTCCTCCTTGGCGGATTCGAGCTCCTCATTGGTGCTCTGGAGTTCCTCGTTCGACGACAGGATCTCCTCGTTGCCCGCCTTCAGCTCCTCATTGGCGGCATCCTGCTGCTCGATCACCGACTGCAGGTACTCGCGCGTGGAGGCCAGTTCCTGGCGCAGCGAGGCCAGGTCCTCGTCCGGCCGGCTCGCCGGCGCCGCGCTGGAGGGCGCCACCGGCATCGGAGCGGAGCGATGCGCGGGTTCGGCAAACGAAATCAGGTAGCAGCGCTCCGCCGCATTCGGCAGTTTGACCGGCATCACATGCAGGTCGGTCTCCCGCTCGGCCGCCTCGCCCCGTACGCGTACGCCCTGACGGTGCACCGGGACGCCCTGCTGCTGGCACTCGGCGAGCGCGGCGCGCAACCCGACGAACAGCCCCTCGCGCGCCATCTTCAGCAGGTTGTGGCTCGGCTCCCCGGGTGCCGGGGCAAGGAATGGACCGGTCTGGCCGCGAAACTGCAGGATGTCCAGATTTTCGTTGACGAGCACGCCAGGCGGCGCGTAGCGGGCCAGTGCGACGCGGTCGGCTTCACGCTGCCAGTCTGCGACCGACATGGCCGGTGCCGGGGCGACGCCCCGCCCGGGATCCACGACCGTTCGCCCGGCACTGAAGTGGGGATACGAGCGGGTTGCCGTGACCTTTTTCGCATAGACGCGGTTGGGCGGGTCAACGGCGGCGAAAAGCGCGTCGAATGAACCGACGGTTTCAGACGCACCGAGGACAAGAAAGCCGCCCGGATTGAGGGCGTAATGGAACGTTGGAATGACGCGTTTTTGCAGCGCCGGTGCGAGATAGATCAGCAGATTGCGGCAGCTGATCAGATCAACCCGGGAATAGGGTGGATCGGCTGCCACGTTCTGCCGCGCGAAGACGATCATGTCGCGCAGTGAAGGGGACACGCGATAGTGGCTGTCCTCCCGGCTGAAAAACCGGTTAAGCCGGCCGGCCGACACCTCCGCCTCGATGCTGCCCGGATACAGTCCCTGACGTGCCTGCTGCAGCGACATCGTGTCGCTCAGATCAGTGGCAAAAATCTGGACAGGCTGCGGTGCGCGATGCGTCTCCTCGAAAAATTCCGTGACGACGATGGCCAGCGAGTAGGCTTCCTGGCCGGTCGAGCAGCCCGGCACCCAGATGCGCAGCGGCATGCCGGGCTCCATGTTCTTCATGATCGCGGGCAGCACAAGCTTCTTGATTGCGTCGAACGCGCCGGGATCCCGGAAGAAGCTCGTGACGTTGATCAGGATGTCGTGGTAGAGCGCAGCGAGCTCGGTGCCGTCCTCCCGGAGCCTGGCGGCGTACGCGGCCAGGCTCGCGAGCGAGTGCAGCGCCATCCGGCGCGTCATGCGCCGCCTGATGGTCGTGTCGCGATAGTTGCTGAAGTCGACCTTGAATGCCATATGCAGCCGGCCCAGAATCTCCCGGTAGTTCCCATCTTCCTCGATGGTTTCGGGCTCGGATTTCGCTGCCGGGGCAGAGGCGACATAGGGATGACGGGCGATGCGCACCAGCGCGCGAGCCATGTCCGCAGGCGTCAGAACCATGTCGATGCAGCCCGAGCGGATCGCATTCAGGGGCATGCCCGCGTGGGCCGCGCTCTGTTCGTCCTGGGCGAGCGTGATGCCTCCAGCACCCTTGATCTCCTCCACGCCCAGCGTCCCGTCGGTGCCCGTGCCGGAGAGGATCACGCCGATCGCGCGAACCTGGCAGTCTTCGGCCAGTGACTTGAGAAAATGGTCAACCGGCAGGTGCATGCCGCGTGCCTCACTGCGCGGACTGACCCGGCATTTACCGCTGGCAATGGCCAGCGTCGTGTTGGGCGCAATCACATAGACGTGGTCCGGTTCGACCGGCAAACCATCGCGCGCCTCGAGCACCGGCATCGGCGTGACTTCGGCCAGCAGGTCACGCAACCGGCTTTCGTGCTGGGGATCGAGATGCTGCACGACGACAAAGGCCATGCCGGTATCGGCGGGCAACTGTCCGAGCAGTTTGCTCAGGGCGTCCCAGGCCGCCGGCCGACGCACCGATGCCGACCACCGGACCCGGGCTTTCGAGGGCACGGTCATCCCGCTTTTCATCAGGGGCCGCGGACCGTGATGGCGAGGCCACGGACGGTCGAGACGTTTTCCGGTTCAAATACCATGCTCCTTCACGGGAATCGTTGCGGCTTCCCGCCGCCCTTCACGACAGCGGCGCTCGAGAAGCCAGATGGGCGAGCGCGGCGCACAGGGACCTGCACGGGTAGCAGTGCGACGCATTCTCGCATTGACGGGGGGCGACGGGACCCGGCGCACGGCCCGCATGTTACCGGCAGTCCAACGTGATGCGCCGGACGGAATGCGTCCCTGCATTCGCTTTGCCGGAATCCGGCGTCCGCATTGCCTACTATAATGCGCCGGCATGCGAATGGAGTCCGGCCGGCGCGATGGGCAGGTCCACCGAACAACGCGGGGATTGTACAGGCAGCATCTGCAAAATCCGCTCAGTCAATGCGCGAGCGCCTGATCCGTGCGCGCCGTACGCCGCCCGCTCCCCCAACCGGTCGCCGCTGTGAACGCGTTCACGCCGCGGGCGGCCACAGCGCGCGCATCTCGACGCACAATTTCACACGACAGCTTGCATACAGCCACTGCGACCCAAAGCCAGCAAGCCCGTCCGTAAAGCCCAACTTACGGACATACTTTCTGGATGTATTTTTAATATTCCTCGACTTATCCTTCGGTACGGTCTTTTCCTGGCCGGGTTACAAAAAGGGGCACGAAAATGGTCATACAAAGACTCCTGATCCGCGCCGTAAAGAGCCGGCTTCAAGTTGTTCCGATATGGCAATGCCTCGCCAGCAACGGCGCAAAGGTCTGCCGCTGGAGTGTGAGTGTCGATCGCAAGTCGGGCCAGGAATCGATGACCGTCGATATCGCCACGTCCGGGCCTCATTGCACGGCCGGTATCATCGCTACGCTTGGCAAGGCGCCGCTGAACATGTCCGTCACCCCGCTTCCTTCCGCAGTGATCCCGGGTCACGAAGTCCTGGCATGAAGACACGCTCGAAGCGGCAGATTCACCCCCGAAGGTTCGCACAGGACCGAAGCTGAGCGCCGTCGACAACCTCGCCATCACGTCCCCCGTTCCGCACAAGACTGGTCGGGCATGGGACGCTTCGCGTTTTGGGCACATCGCAACTGGATAAACGGATAAAACAAATTAATTTATTTGCATTCCGAAGGAGACAACCATGCTGAGTCCACACGAATTCGCGGCGCTCAAGCTGGTCAAGGCATCGCCTGACCAGATCGACCTGAACCGCGAAGAGCTCGATACACTGCTCGAGCAACAGCTTGTCGCACTCGAAAAGCTCGCGTCCGGCGCGCACCGTCCGCGTGTGACCCATGATGGCGAATCACTGCTTCGGACCATGATGCGCAGACGTTGAACGACACGCGCCCGGCAACTGGCCGCGGCCGCAGCATCGAACGACGCCGGACGCGTGAGCGCACTGGAGCCGCAGACGGCCAGGCGATAGTCGCCGGTTGCGTGCGCCACGGCCTGTCTGGACGTGCTGTCCAAGGCGGGAAGGTGTTCAAGGATGGCATGCCGGCGCCCGCTTGAGGTAGAGGGGTAGCAGTTCGGGGGAAGCCATGCACTCGCACGACGAAGCGGTGCGCGAATTGGCGCACATCTGCACCATGGTTCTGCGGCTTGAGCAGCTCGTTCATAGCGAGCATATCGGCCGGGGAACGGTCGTCACGTCACCGGATTATTGGCGCGCACGCGTCAAGGCCACCGCCAAACTTGCGCCGCAGTTACAGCAACAGGCCGGCACGCTGCTGGCGCGGCTCGATGCGATCGACTCGGCCATCCAGCGCCTGCGCGGGAGGGCGCGGGTAGCAGACTGAGCATGGACATGGCGGCGACGGCAGCCTCGAAGTCCGCGAAGCGCGCCCTCGATCCGACGGAGCAGGCAGCGAAGCGATGAATGCAATCCGTGGCCCCGTCGTGAGACGCCGGGGCGGCCTGGAGCGATCACTGACATGCTGAGGGAACGACAATGGACGAAAGCTGGCTGAGTATGGTATTCGGCTTCGCAGTGCTGGTCTTTGCGGCGATGTTCGTGGTCGCCCACTATCGTCGCGAACATCGGCGTGCACGTCTGCTGCGCCGGATCGACGTTACACGGCACCATCTCTGGTTCTGACCCGTGGCGGGCGTTATTGGCCGCCCCCGCGTGAACGTCCCGCTGCGCGATTGCGACAGCCCGCCGCTTTGCGTGGCGTGCCATGCGGTTCATCACTCGTCCGGCGCCGCGGAAAGCGGCGCAGCGGCAAGCATCAGCGCGGAGCCCACGACGTAGCCGGTGAACACTGCGCTGCGCTGATCGTATAACCAGCCGGCCGCAAAAGGCTGGGCCGACTATCCTCCCAAGCCTTATCCCAAACGCGTACACACCGCGAGCGCGAGCGCGCGGATTTCGTGCGGAAGCGATTCTCTAACGATCAGATAAGCTGAGCTCGCCGCCGCCGACGCGAAGAAGAATCACCACGGCGGCCACGAACGACTCCTTCATTTTGGAACGCCTCCCAGTCCTCATTCCACATTGATGCGCAAGTATGGTGCCAGGAGGCGTACGCGCCTCGCACCGTAATTCGGGGTCGCGACGACGAAGAAGTGGCTAGACAGCCTGAGATGCAATTCAGACGGGGACGGGCATAATCGATGCCCCGATCGGCGCACCGCCGTCTATCAGGTATGAAAACGAGCGCCTCCAGCCGCGCCCGGACTATTCGCCCCACGGGTCTCGCCCAGTCGCGTTGCCGTCCAGGTCGGCGCTCAGTCGCACAGTGTCATCGATGACCATCACGATTTTCATGCTGCACCTCGCTATGCGCGCTTCGTCATCACGGGTGATGGCGAAGCGCGCATTTGACTCGGGACTCATCAGGAGACTGCGGCAAACCAACCGTACATCAACGCAGAGGCGATTCCCGGAATGTTCCAGGAATTGCCCTGGACAGTGTCAACCAGACAAGCGCAGTTGATTCACTGAGCTGGCCAACCGAATACTTTGCCGCTCGCCCATTCCATAATGCGGTCATTCGAACTGTTCCTGCGCGAAACCTGTCGGATAGTCGAATCCCTTGCGCGCGAGCGCAGCACGATGAACGCGCGGGACTGGAATGGTCTCCGGCAGGTGGGCGCTGTGCCTTGCCGGGCCCAACATACCGCGGAAGGCTTTCAGGAAATGCCCTGCCCCGCTTCCCGTTCCCGCGCGACAGGTGAATTTGCTGCGCAGGTCCGCTCTGCACAGACCGGTTCGCGAGCGATCAACTGTACGGATCGCCTGTACCGAAGTCTAAAGCACATGATCCCATGATCCTTTCCCACAGATATCGCCGCCGACGCAAAACGACCGCAATGCCATTCCGTACTACCTCGTGTTACGCGCGGGCTGTCCGCCTTATGTACTGAACGTCGACCGCCTTGTCCTCCGCCGCGAGGCGAGTTCACTCCTGATAGCGTTCGCCCGAGCCCGGGGAACGCGGACCTCAATTGCGGACGACGCGTGGAATGATTTTTCCGGCTCGGAATCCTTTTCGCTCATTGAGCGCATGGATGTGCAGGCCTGGGCGCTGGTTCGCGGGGCCGAAAGCGAACATCAACTGGGCTTGCTCGCCACGCTCTGACCGCGCCAACGTGCCCGCTCTTCACAGAGCCTGGTGTCGTGCACACGCGCGTGTGCAGGTGTCGCCCCCTCACGAGACACATCGATCCATTCTGCGGAGCGTCCTGTGTATCGGATACTCGCGTAATATGGATTCGAGATCCACGTCGAATTCCGCCAGTGCACAAGACCTCTATGACGTAACGAGGCGCCCATCATCTTCGCGTTGTGGGAGAGCGCGAAGGTCGAATACCCATTCCACAATGGCCACTGTACACGCCGATGGGCGTACCGTACCCCTCCTACCGTCGGCAGAGGGCGGCCGGTCTGGCCGCAGTCGACGTGCTCCCCGGACTGATCGTCACAGACTGCGATAGCTGACTGTGGGTCATAGCAGTCGATGGACAGCAGGATTTTCCGGATCGAAAAGTGTTACGACTAATGCCAACCGTTACCAGAAATGCCTTGATTGCGTCCCGCGCGGTGCCTAGTTTAAATTCAGTAGCCAGGGATTTCAGATTGCTGCCGATCTATCGCGCGCCGTAACTGCAGCATTCGCTGACTTCCTTTACTGCCTCCTTACCCGAATAGAGACTTTCAACAGTTTTCAGGGAATTATTATGAACCACTATCCTTTCGTGCCGTCTTGCAACGACTGGTATTCTGGTTTGCCAATTCAATTACGAAATGGAGTTTCATCGTGAGTACCCACCGAGAGGAATTACTTTGTCTGCTGCACGACGCCTATCGGTGGGAGCACGGCGTGGCAGGGTTGCTCATGGCGTTCCTCGAGCGTCACCCCGATTGCGGGCAATTATCGGCCGAGATTGAAGCTTTTCTGGCACAAACGCTTGAACATCAACGCCTGCTCGCCGAGTGCCTTGCACGGATAGAGGACAGGACCCAAATCCAGCAACCGCAGGGAGCCGATTTTTGGCCCTCGCAATACCAGGCAGATCCGTCAATGGAAGATGCGCATCGCGGATTAGCTCACGTGCACACATGCAAAATTCAGGAAATCGAACTTTATCCTTCCATGATCGTCGCCGCTGAATCTGGCGGCTTCTTCGAAACAAGGTTTGTTTGCGAGGGCATTCAGGCCGAAAATGCATCAATGGCAGCGTCGCTGGAGGCGCTGACATCTTCATGCGATCGACCAGCGCCAGCGGGATGACGATGCGCAGCAAGGGACCTTCCGGGCACCCGCTTGAGGTCAGTCCGACTTTGCGTTTGTCAATTTTCTGGTGCATGTTGGGTACAGCATCCGGTACGCGCACATTTGGCGTTGTCAGCAATCAAAATTGAGGGGGCAGGTCATGAATCAGCGAGCACGGGATTTTTATCAGAGTTCCAATGGCGACCGTTGGTCTCTCGTTCGCGACCTGGACTCAGGACGCGTGTTCGTCCGACATGAGCCCAACAGGTCATCCGGGGGGCAGACATCGGAAACAGCCGTGGGTGATTTTCTCGTGCGCGACGCACACGGCCCCGAGCACGCTGAATTGTTGCGGCTTATCGGAACGCTTGTCGATCCCGGCTAAGGCCGATGGCCGGCACGCGTCTGCGAGCAGAATGAGCGCAATGGACAGTATGGGTTATGAACAAGGTACGCGCTTGTGCGCCGTAGCACACGCTTACCTACTTCGCCCCCCCAACTAGCGGCTCGCGGTACCTGGCGGATGGAGGGCGAACCGGTGCGCCCGGACGCCACCCGCGGCTCAGCTCTTGTCACGGCCGTAATCGACGCAGCGCGCAAGCACTGCATGACGGCGGCGGAGCGCGCTCACTACGGCATCTTTTCAGGGCGTGTCTGGGGCACACAGATATCGCCGCAAATACGCGACCTGATTTATCGGTACCAGCCGGGGTAAAACATGCGGCCTCCTGCCGATGCTTCGCCTCCGTATCAACGGAGAACACGATCTCCTTGCAGTCGGGTATATCCGGTGCTGATGACACGGCTCACGGTTACGCGGGCATTGTCGTCCGCCTCAATGGGTACGCTGTGCTTCGTGAACCAGCGCGCGACCTGGCCGACCTCGAGCGGTCCCGCCGCCGCACTCTGATTCTGCGAGTAAGCGTGCATGACGCGTTGGGCGTACTGCACGCCGGCTCTGGCCGCGGCAAATGCCCGGGCCTATGCCGCTCGCGACGGCGGCGTTTCTGGTTCCCGTGCTGGCGACGGCCGCGCCAGCGACACCTGCCCCCGCAGCAGCGCTTTCGTAATACAGCGAACTGCAGCCCGTCAGACTCGAACCAGCGGCCGCGGTCCTGAGGACGACTGCCAGCGCTCCAACGTTCAGGTCAAGCCATGGAATTGCCTTCGGCCTGATCGCGTCCCCTCGCTCTGGATTGCCTCTCCCGGTCGATGCCGTCACCCATTGCGCGTGACCTCGCGGATGAGTCGGCGTAGCGCGGATTTCCGTATGCTGAAGCGAGTGGGCCGGTGGAAACAGCGAAATTCGCAAGCCTCGGTATGCTGCAGCCCTGTCGCTTCGCTCAATCCCGCGGCATACCGTTGGCGAGCGCCCGTTTTTTTGATTACGATTTACGCGTGGCGTGACGCAAAGGAAACTGTCGGAAGTCAACAGGGAGAGAGTGATGCAGGATATCAAAACCATCCTCACGGACGCTGAAGACCTGCTGAAACAGGCCGCCAGCGCCACGGGCGAACGCGCTTTGGAACTGCGCGACACGGCGCTCACGCGCCTTGCACAGGCGAAGGACAAGGTGGCCGACGTCCAGGTCATCGTGGTCGAGAAAGGCAAACGCGCCGCGCACGCCACTGACGACTACGTGCACGAGAACCCGTGGACAGCGATCGGAATTGCGGCTGGCGTCGGCGTGCTGGCTGGACTGCTGCTCGGTCGCAGGTAAAAGCAGCGGCTGTCGGCGCTCCCGGAGTTGCCGATGAGCCGAAGAGCGGGCAACCGTCGTTTCCTTGTACTGGGCGAGATTCTGCTGTTATCCAGATCATGGTCACGGTGGTCTCCGCCGGGCAGCGCCATCCGGCATTCAGCATCCCGCACGATCGTGATTGTTGGCCGATCGCGCTTTTCAATGGAATGGAGATGCGCCGATAATGGGTGGACGATCTGGTCGTCTTTCCGTCTGTTTGCCCCGCGTAGCGCGATAGCGCCGGAGTTTCATGAGCCGTCTCGTGGTCGTTTCCAACCGGACTGCCGATCCGCGCAAGCCTGCTGCGGGGGGGCTCGCGGTGGCCGTGAAAGAAAGTCTGCAGCAGACCGGTGGAGTGTGGTTCGGCTGGAGCGGCCGGCTCGCTGAAGATGCCGGAAGCGAAGCAGCCCATACGGCCGGAACCCACGTGCAGCCGGTCGGCAACGTCACACTGGCAACGCTGGATTTGAGCCGCGAAGACTACGAGACGTACTACCTGGGCTACGCCAACGATGTGCTGTGGCCCGTGTTCCACTATCGTCTGGATCTGGCGAACTTTGATACGCGGTTCGCGGCCGGTTACCGGCGCGTGAACCAGCTGTTCGCACAGAAACTGCTGCCCCTGCTCAAGCCTGATGACCTGATCTGGGTACACGACTACCATCTGATTCCGCTCGCGGCAGAGTTACGCGCGCTGGGAGTCGGGAACCGGATCGGCTTCTTCCTGCATATTCCGATGCCACCGCCCTTGATCATGGCGGCGATACCCGAACACGAATGGCTGATGCGCTCGTTATTCGCGTACGACCTGGCGGGGTTCCAGAGCCAGGCGGACGTGACGCATTTTTCCCACTACGCCGAAGCGGAAGCGCACGCCGAAGTTCCGAGTCCCGAACGTCTGCGGGCGTTCAATCGCACGCTGCGCGTTGGCGCGTACCCGATCGGCATCGACGTTGACGAATTCGTTCGACTCGCCCATGCGAAGGAAGGGCTCGACATGTTTGGCTGGATGCGCGAGGAATACGCGCGGCGCCAGCTATTGCTGGGGGTCGACCGGCTCGATTACTCCAAGGGACTTCCGCAGCGTCTTTACGCCTTCCGCGAGCTGCTCGCCAGGTATCCGGAAACCCGCAACAGCGCGACCCTGATCCAGATCGCCTCGCCAAGCCGCGAGGACGTCGGCGCGTACGACGAATTGCGCCGTCAGATGGACAGCCTGTGCGGCGCGATCAATGGCGACTATGGCGAGCTGGACTGGATGCCGGTGCGCTACATCCATCGCAATGTGGCCCGCAGGCGTCTGCCGGGACTTTATCGCGCGAGTCGCGTGGCGCTGGTGACGCCGTTGCGTGACGGCATGAATCTGGTTGCCAAGGAATTCATCGCCGCGCAGGATCCGGCCGACCCCGGGATGCTGGTGCTCTCGCGTTTCGCGGGCGCAGCGGAACAGCTCAAGGAAGCGCTGATGGTGAATCCGTACGACACGCAGGGCACGGCGCAGGCCATCCAGCGTGCGCTCACCATGCCCTTGGAAGAGCGGATCAGCCGCCACGAGGCGCTGCTCAGCCGGATCCGCAAGCTCGATGTTCACTGGTGGTGCTCGACATTTCTACAGGCATTGAAGCACGTTGAGCAGGACATGCCGCTTTGAACATCAGGCTGCATCATCAAGCGGCAGCGGTAAGTGCGGTACGCGGCACACGCACCCGGTCGCAGGGTGGATCGGATCACTGCGCGTGAGAATCGCGCGCCTCCCTTCCAACGCCCCCAGTCCTTGCTGATACGGCGCAAGGTTGTCTGCCCGACGACAGTCCGGGTCAGTTCGGCCCGTTTTCCTGTCGCCACAACAACGTTATTTGTCAGGCATAGCTCGAGCAGGGGAAAATGGACGCCTAGCGCGCAACACTCCCGTTGAACCGACTGAGGCACATACGGTGCCACGATGCGCCTCAAATGTTGACAACGTCGCGTGCGGCGGACAACTCTCCACCTCGAAGGAGCGCCCCGATGCTACGCGACGCGCCGGTCAGCAAGCAACGACGTACAGATGATCAGAACGTACGCCATGCGGCTTTTGATACTTCCTCGTCTGAACTGGATACACCTGGCTCCCTTGCGGTGGACACACGAGCGGCATGTAGCAATTTCTCGGGCTTTGTCGTCGTTCGTACGGCCATTGTGGACGAATCGGCAGTTGACCCGGCTCTGACAACCTTGAAGACCGCAACTGCTTCACGCAAAGACTGCGCCTGCTGGGCCATCGACTGCGCTGCGGCCGATGCCTCCTCAACGAGTGCTGCATTCTGCTGGGTCACCTGCTCCATCTGGGTAACAGCCTGGTTGACCTGCTCGATACCGGTGCTCTGCTCTTCGGATGCCGACGAGATTTCATTCATGATGTCGGTCACGCGTTTCACCGATTCGACAACATCGCTGATCGTACTACCCGCTTCTCCGACGAGCCTCGAGCCCGCATCGACACGGGCGACGGATTCGCCAATCAGATCTTTTATTTCCTTCGCCGCGGTGGCGCTGCGCTGGGCGAGCGCACGAACTTCGCCCGCCACGACGGCAAACCCGCGCCCTTGTTCGCCAGCGCGCGCTGCCTCTACGGCAGCGTTAAGCGCCAGGATATTGGTTTGAAACGCGATCCCCTCGATTACGTCGATGATCTCGGCCACCTTGTTCGAGCTGGCTGAAATGCCCTGCATTGTCTCGACCACGTGTCCGACCACCTCGCCACCGCGTCGCGCAATGCCCGACGCGGTCGTGGCCAGCACGGTCGCCTGTTGGGCGTTGTCGGCATTCTGGCGGACCGTGGCCGTCAGTTGCTCCATGCTCGACGCGGTTTCCTCGAGGGAGGCGGCCTGTTCCTCCGTGCGCTGCGACAGATCGGTGTTGCCCTGCGCAATTTCACCCGCGGCAAGCGCGATCGACTCGCTGGAGCGCTTGATACCCAGTACGATGGCGCTCAGTTGCTCTTTCATCGTTGCCAGCGAAAACATCAAACTGGAACGATCGTCCGATTTTAATGTAATCCCAACGCCGAGATTGCCAGCCGCAATGTGGCTGGCCACGGTCGCTGCCTCCCGTGGTTCGCCACCAAGCTGTCTTGCCAGACCGCGTGCAACGACAAGCGCAAGTCCGAGCGTGACCACCGCAGCCGCCACGATCACGCCAATAACGAGTGCAATGGTCCGGGAGTACGCCTGACTTGCCGCCTCGCCTTCGCGCGCCGCCCCCGCCACGTTGACGTCAACGATCGTCTTCATGTTCTTTTCCAGCGCGTCACGAACGGTAGACGACTGACCGGTCAGCATATCCATCGCTTCAGCCGCTTTCGAGTCTTTGGCCAAAGCGCGAACTTTTAAATCGAGATCCAGGTATTGCGGCATCAACGTCCGGATCTCGGTATAGGCGGCTTTCTCGTCCGGCTCGGTCATAAGCTTCTCGTACTCCGCGGCGGACTGGCGGTAGTCCGCAATGCCTGATTCAATACGTGCCTCTGCATCCTGGATAGCCGCTGGGGTCTGGCTGGCGACTACACGGTATTCGTTGATTGTATGCGGTCCACGAAGGACGCCCCTCAGAGCGAGGTGGCAGAGCGCGTGATGTGTGGTAGCGGTGTGGGTCAGCGGAAGTGGGCAGGCATTTTCCAGGGAAGCAGCGCGTCGTAGTCGTCGACAGTCTTCGCCAGAGGTAACCGCTGGAACAGCCAGGTGAGATATCGGTATGGGTCGATGCGATTCGCCTTGCACGACTCGACGAGGGAGTACAGGTTGGCGCTAGCGTTCGCACCGTCGACGGTGTCCGAGAACAGCCATCCGCGGCGCCCGACGCAGAAGGGGCGGATTGAGTTTTCGCACGGGTTGTTCGAGATAGGCCAGTCGCCATTCTCGATGTAGCGGACCAGCTTCGGCCACTGTTCGCGCAGGTAGGTTAGCGCTTTGCCGAGTAAGCTTTGCGGCACGACGCCAGGCGACTGCTCGAGCATCAGCTTTTCGATGACATCGAGCACGCGTGTACTGTACCGTCGTCGCAATCGCTGTCGACGTTCGGCCACCCACTCCGCGCTACGCGCCTCGGCAACGAACAACTTTCCGATCAGCTTGATGAAGCGCGTCGCGAGCAGATCGGGCGAGCGCGCTGCCTTGGGCACATTGTCTTCTGCCTTGACGAAGTAGCGTCGGCAACTGAACCCAGCATCCGAGGTGCACGAGCTGGTATCGCTCGGCGATACCGTTATAGGGCTCATAGCCATCGGTCATCAGGACCGCGCCCCTACGGATCCCCGTGAACAGTTTGTCAGCTAGCTTTGCACCTCTTCCGGGCGTGTAGGTGAAGCAGCAGATCGGCGTGCCCGAACCGGTCATCTGCGACCAGAGATAGCTCTTTGTTTGTGGCTTGCGCCCCTTCTCCTTCAGGACCTGGAATGTCGTCTCGTCGCAGTAGATCAGATCGGCATCGAGCAACGCATCGCGCATCAGGTTGATCACGGGTTGCGTCGCGAGCCCGACACGGACGATGCTCGCGGCGATGGTGTTCGACGAGGTATCGCCGCCGAAGCGTCGCAGCAGGCCGGCCTGACGGTAGAGTGGCATCCCGAACTGATACTTGCCGGCAGCGATCCACGCAAGCGCCGATTCGCTCAGGAGTCCACGCGGGATGATGCGCGGCGGCGCTGGCGTGACCTTGATGCCAAGATCGCAGCACGGGCAGGCATACTTGACGCGCTGGTGCTGGATGACCCGGAGCTGCTCCGGGATCACGTCGAGCTGTTCGCTGGTTTCGACTCCGATCTCCACAAGCGCGTGTCCGTCGTTGGCGCAGAAGCGATCGGCTTCGGGCAGTTCGTGCCGTACGACATCGCGCGGCAGACTGGGATCGAGCGGCTTGCGGTGACCACGCTTCTTGCGCGTGTGTGCGCCAACCTTCGTTTCCGGTGTGTCTTCCTGCGCGGGCGTGGAGTTTGCACCAAGCGCTTCAGCTTCGTTGAACAAGCCGTATTGATCAGAATCCCGCGCTTCGCTCTTTGCACCGAACAGCTCGCGGCGGTAAGCGCGTAAGCGCTCTTCGGCGAGGTCACGCTCTGCTGTCACGAGTCGCAGCGTGCTGCGCAGCTCGTCACGTTCCCGCTGAAGCGCAGCGTGCTCCTCGCGCATCGCCAGGAGTGCCTTGAGCTCGTCGGCAGAGAGGGTGACGTTGATCGGCATGTCGGTTAGACCGGCACGCCAATGTCGTGTTCAACTCACACGAGCATAATGTCGTTTTGGATGGTGCCGAAGCGCGGCAATGTCAGCACCCTTGAGCAGCCACTGCAACCGTTCGACGTCCAGCGCGACGACTCCGGTACTACTGTCGGGCCAGACGAAGCGGTCCTTCGCTTCGAGTCTCTTGAGCAATAGCCAGAACCCGTTGTTGTCCCAGCCGGGATCTTGATACGATCACATCGCCGGTTCGTGAACACGTAGAGCGACGAATCCATCGGGTTCAGGCCCATCGCCTGTTCCACGAGAATCGACAGGCTGTTCATTCCGTAGCGGAAATCAACCGGATCGCGGTGCAGATAGACGTTCAGACCTTCGTCGAACCGGAACACGCCAGCCTCCCGAGCACATGGATGATCGTCGTGATCTCTTCGACGCCCGCCTCGCCGAAGTCGAGTTCGACGCCGTTGGGCAACCGAACATGTAGCGCGAGCGCCATCGACCGAACCGGCGTAGACGGTGTCGACGGCGACACAGGCGCAGGGATGACGGGAACAAACGCCGGGAAGGCATTTGCGTTGCCGGCGCTTCTGACCGTCGGCGCAGAAATGTCGATCGAGACGCCATCGATAACCATTGAGTCTGGCTCTCGCGGATCGTGCAGGATCTGCGGCTGATAGCGCGCGATCCACCGACGTAACTGGTTCGGGTTGACGTCGTGATCCATGGCCGCGCGCGCGATCGACACGCCCGGCTTCAGGCACAGTGCGACCAGTTCCCGTACAGCGTCCTCATTGAATTCGCGCCGGCCATCCCGTTTCTGGCCAACGACCAGCCTGCTGCGAAGGTCTCGATTCTCGTTCATTGCGGTCTGAGTGCATGTGTCCACGCGGACACTTAGGTTCAGACCTTCAGCCACTCATTGGAAGGACGTTGTTCCTCGACCGCATACCGTTGATTCGTATCTGGCGCAGCGCCGCAAGCATCTGCTGGCTGCTGCGTACGCTTGGCAACCAGTTGTCCCGAAACTCGACTACATGAAGGTTCTCGCCGCTTATCTCGGACAGACAGAAGGCACCAAGAGCAATCATCAGGATTATGGCAACAGAAAACCCCAGAATGAGCTGGGTGACGACTTTCATATGCTTCACTGATTGCATGAGCGGTCCTTTTTATTTTTGAATCCATTATTGTCAGGCCTCGGCTCCGTTAACAAGCGAAAAATAGATCAGGCCCTCTATTCCCAATATCGGCGCAAAAGATGACAACTTTAGGAAAGTCGAAAAAATCTCCGGGATATATGGCGCTGCAAACTGAAAAAAAGGAAATCGGATCGGAATTCAACGATGATGGTAGACAGACCACGGGTCGATGGCAAAACTGGCCCTTGAGAATTTGATGCGTTATCTCAATGCCTGAAATCGTGATCGCGGTGCTCCTGAATCGTTTCGAACTGAGCATCGCATTCGTTCTGGATTTGATGTGGCGATAGCCCTGCTCGATCACGTTGGTCAGATATGTCGAGCGTCAGACCTTCGTATTTTCAGTCAGCGTGCTATCGGCCGTCATATGGTGCACCGCGCGGTGCGAGGCAGCATGCTCATCGAGTGTGAGGATCTCCGGCGACTGGCCCAAATGCCCGATAGTCTTGCCGAAGAAGGCTTCGGTCGCAGTCACGTTACGCCTCGCCCTCAGGATCAAGTTTGCTATCTGGCCAGCACCATCGGCCGCACGGTACAGATCGACCGACATGCCATGAATCTAAAGATAGGTCTCGCTGTCCGTCGACGCCCCGCGCCGCTTCAGTCGCAACGAGGTCTATCCACTGCTTCCTTTCTCGTGCAGCCATGCCACGAACACGGATGTTCGCAGTGGTATCGCAGGCATCGGGGGATGCACGAGGTAGTAACTGTACGCGCAACGCTGGGAAAAGTCGCCGAACGGCAAAACCAGTTCGCCTTGATCGATTCGCTTTTGCACCAGGCGCTGCCGCCCGATCGCAACGCCCACATGGTTCAAGGCTGCAACCACGCACAGATCCGATCGGTCAAACGTGAAGCTGCGCTCTGGTAATTCGATATCCGGAGTATTCTGACTTGCCCAGAGTACCCACTCCGCATCATGTGCCGCATGATGCCAGGCAAGGGAATCATGCAGCAGCGTACAGCCGACGATTTGCTCCGGATGGCCGTACAGTCCGTGACGCGTCGCATACTCCGGGCTGCATACGGGCGCCATGCGCTCGTCCATGAGCTTGTGGCTCACCAGCCCCGGAAACTCGCCATTTGCGTAGTCGATTGCTAGGTCGACATGCTGCGTCCGAAAATCGATATTGTCGTTGCCGACCCGCAGGTCGACCGACAGCCCTGGATACTTCGTCGAAAATTCAGCCAGTTGCGGGACCAGCCAGCATTGCGCCACCGAGGGACGTGCGTATACGGTAATTCGCCCCTCCACGTTCTCTTCGGTGGTCGGCTCGAGCGCCTCGGCCAGTTCGCTCATCGTCCGCTGCAGAATGCCGAACAGGCGCTCGCCTTCGGGCGTCAGGGAGATTTGCCGGGTCAGGCGCTCGAACAAGCGCATGTCCAGCGCGCCTTCGAGGCGCCGGATGCGGTGGCTGACCGCGCTGGCGGTCAGGCATAGCTCTTCCGCCGCCCGCAGAAAGCTCATGTGGCGTGCGACCGCGAGGAACGTGTGCAGGTTGGCAAACTGGCTGCTGTCGAGCCGATGCGCGATCCGTGGCGGCAGGTTGTACATGTTGTCAGCTCCCATTTTGGGGTCGGTCGTGAGCTTGACGCATCGCCACAGCCTGGTCAATGGCACCATGGGCGCCGGCCTTGGGCCGACTGACGCCCATGCCACTCAAGCCTGCAGGGCCTGCACGCCCTTGGACAGGTACGCGCTCATTTCCGCTTCCGGCACCATGCTGCCACCTGTTGCCCACGCCAGATGCGTCGCATTGGCGAGGACAGCGGGATCCATCTGCGTGCGCTGGCGGCAGGCTTCCAGATCGCGCGCCAGAACCCGAGCCATACCGGGCACGCCGGCCAGTGCCGAAGGTTCGAGACGAATGCCTTCTTCCCGCTCGAGCAACGCGAGCAACGCATAGAGTTCGTCGTCAGCGACGGTGTAGTACCCATCGATGAGCCGTTGCATTGCCCTGCCGACAAAACCGGACGGGCGTCCCACGGCGAGTCCATCGGCCGCCGTGACGTTATCGATGCCGAAATCCTGCACGGACACTTCGTCATGCAGTCCCGTATAGACACCGAGCAGCATGCATGGTGAATGTGTGGGCTCCGCGAACAAGCAGTGTACTGCGTCACCGAATGCCAGCTTCAATCCGAACGCCACGCCGCCGGGGCCACCGCCGACACCACAGGGCAGATAGACGAACAATGGATGCGCGGCATCCACGACGACACCGGCAGCGGCAAGTTGCGGCTTGAGCCGCTCGGCGGCCACGGCGTATCCGAGGAACAGATTCCGTGAATTCTCATCGTCGATGAAGTGACACGCGGGATCCGCAGCCGCCTGTCGTCGCCCTTCGGTCACTGCCGCGCTGTAATCCGACGCATGTTCGACCACCGTCACGCCGTGTGAGCGCAGCTTGTCCTTCTTCCACTGCCGTGCGTCCGACGACATGTGCACGCTCACCTGGAACCCGAGTGTGGCGCCCATGATGCCGATCGACAGCCCCAGATTGCCGGTGGAGCCGACGGCGATGCGGTAATCGCGAAAAAAGGCACGCGACGCTTCGCTGTCGAGCTTCGAATAGTCATCGTCCTTGTTGAGCAGCCCCTTCGCGAGCGCGAGGTCTTCCGCATGCTTGAGCACTTCGTAGATCCCGCCACGCGCCTTGATCGACCCGGAAATCGGCAGGTCGCTGTCAAGCTTGAGCCACAGTTGCCCCGGCAACGCCATGCCATAGCGCTTCACGAGCGCCTGTTGCAGCAAAGGCGCGGCCCGGATCGGCGACTCGATGATGCCACCCGCCTGCGCGGTCTGCGAGAACACGCGGGCGATGTAGGGCGCAAAGCGCGCGAGCCTGGCGCTGGCGTCGGCCACGTCTTCTCTCGTCAAGCCGACGTCCGGCAACGCTTGTGCAGCGGGCCGCACGGCCGGGTTGAGCCAGGTCGTCTCCTTCAGGGCAACCAGGTCTGCAATCAGAGGGTGGCTTTCCAGCCACTGCCCGACGGATTTTCCTGCAATCATGATTCTGCTTCCTCGTTTCGATTGGAATAGCGGGTCAGTGCACCAGGTGCGACAACAACAGGGTGAGCCCCAGCGCAATCACGGACGCCAGCATCGTTCCACCGCTGAATCGCTTGAGCGCCTCGGACAAGGAGACGCCCAGATATTCCTTGACGACCCAGAATGCGGAGTCGGTCACATGCGTCCCGCCAATGGCTCCGGCCCCCACAGCAACGACCATGATTGCCGGGCTCAGCGTCGGATGGCCGGCCAGCAGCGGCATCACCATGCCGGCGGCGCTCATCATCGCGACTGTGGCGGACCCGACGGCAAAGTGCATCAATGCAGCAATCAGCCACGCAAGAACGATGGGGTTGAGGTGGGAGTGGGCGAGCCCGCTGGCGAGTGCGTCGCCGATGCCACTGGCGATCAGCATCCCGTTGAATGCCCCGCCTGCACCGATGATCAACAGAATGCTGGCCAGCGGCGGAAAGCTCTTCTGCGTGCTCTGCAGCAACTCCGCCATGGTCGCGCCGCGGCGCATGCCCAGCGACCAGTACGCGAAGGCGACGGCGATCACGAGCGCCGTCAGCGGGTCGCCGAGGAAAGCGATGACATTGGCGGCGACGGAGGCGTTGGGCAGGCCAGCGGAAAGGGTCTTCACCACCATCAACAGCAGCGGCAGCGCAATGGTGAGCAGCGTGATGCCGAATCCCGGCAGCGCGTCACGCCGGTTGCGCAGTTCGCCATGCGCTTCGAGAAATGCGGCTTGTTCGGGCGGCGCCTCGCGCTTGCAGACCAGTCGGATCCAGACCGGGCCGGCAATCACGGCCGTCGGCACGCCAACGATCAGCCCATACAGAATGACTTTGCCGACATCGGCGCCAAGCATGCCGGTGACGGCCATGGCAGCCGGGTGCGGCGGCAACATGCAATGCACCGTCATCAGCGATATCGCCAGCGGCACACCCAGATAAAGCAGGTTGATGCGTGTATCCCGTGCGACCACATACACGAGCGGAATCAACAGCACGAAGCCCACTTCGAAGAACACCGGGATGCCGGCAATGAAACCTACGAGCATCATGACCCAGGTCGCGCGGCGCTCGCCCAGCGTGGCAAGCAGCGTTTGCGCCACGCGCTCCGCGCCGCCGGATTCCTCGAGCATCTTGCCAAGAATGCTGCCCAGCCCGATGATGGCCGCGAGGAAGCCCAAGGTGCCGCCGACGCCCTTTTCAAACGTGGACGCGATGCTCGATAGCGGCATGCCGGTACCCAGCCCGACCACGAAGGACGCGGCAAGCAAGGCCAGAAATGCATGAACCTGGACCTTGACGATCAGCACGACGATCAGTGCGATCGCCACAAATAAAACCAACAACAACCCAGCACTTCCACCCACGATGTCTCCTTTTATTCGATGGCAAAGCGTCACGCTTGCGTCTCTGCGAAGGTGCAACGCGCAGATTTAACAAGCGAAACGCGCCCATGACAAAAGATGAATCGTCAGCGGATGGGTGATGTGAGATCAGCCGTCGGTAGCGGCCGCGCCGCTGCAGAACAGGATGCCGCGCTTATCTCCCCTGTCACGCGCGGGCATCGAGACCTGGGCGGACATCACATCGCGGTCAGGCCACCGTCGACGGCAAGTATCTGTCCGGTGATGAAGGCACCGGCATCGGAGGCGAACAGCGCAGCGACGCCCTTGAGGTCTTCCGCGCCGCCAACCCGGTTCATTGGCGCCATCGCCGCGGTCTTGTCGCCACCGATCGCAGCGTCGATCGGCGCTGTCATCCGGGTCGGAAAGTAACCAGGCGCAATCGCATTGACGTTGATTCCGTACGGCGCCCATTCCACGGCCAGGGTGCGGGTCATGTTGACCACCGCGCCCTTGCTGGTGTTGTAGGCGAGCGTCGGCATGCCCTCGGGATACGTGCCCGTGAGGCCCTGGATCGAGGCGATGTTGATAACCTTGCCGCAGCGCCGTGGGACCATGCAGTGGCGGCCGACCTCCTGCGTGACGACAAACATCGCCGTGACGTTCAGCGTGAGCACTTTTTGCCAGCCCTCGAGCGAATGCTCGATCGTCGGCGCGCCCCAGGAGGTGCCGGCATTGTTGACGAGGATGTCGATTGGCCCCAGTTCGCCGATCGTCTGTTCGACCATTGGCGCAATCGCGGCCAGCTCGCCCATATCGCACACGAGCGGCACGGCTTCGATGCCGCGCGCCTTGAGATGCCCGGTGGCGGCTTCGAGTTCATGCTGCTTGCGAGCGGTGATCGCCACCTTTGCGCCCAGTTCGCCCAGCACCTCGGCCATCTGCAGGCCCAGGCCGCGCGAGCCGCCGGTGACGAGCGCAACACGCCCGCGAAGATCTTGAAGTGCAGTAAGGCTCATGAGGTTTCCTTGTTCGGATGCGGTTGCGACCGCGTAGTGGTTCGACAATGACGGCACGCGCGCCGCCGGGCAGTCTTGCGCGATTCGAGCACGTGCTCGGCCACACCGGTCACACTCGGCAGCGGCCATCAGCAAGGTTCCATGCTGGCCTCGATCAGTCCGCGGCTCGCACGCGTTGGGCTTCTAGCCGCTGCAGATCGTCCGCGTAACTGCGCTTGCCGAGCAGAAACACCAGCGCGGCAATGAAGGTGGCAAACGGAATGATTTGCAGCGCGCCGAGCAAACCGGTCCTGTCCGCGATGAACCCGGTGAGGATGGCGGCCGGCGCAAGGCCCAAGAAATTATTCGCGAGCGTCAGCGTGGCGAACGCGGACGAATGCATGCTCGCTGGCGTGAGGTTCGCGACCATCGCGCCCGAGGGCCCGCAGGCTCCCGCGCTGAAGAACATGCCGGCGCCGATCAGGGCGAATTGCACTGTGCCGACCGGCAGCCGAAAGGCGATACTCAGCGCTACGAAACACAGCAGGCAGTAGGTCACGGCGACGAGCCACTTGCGTTTCGGAACTGTCTTGCTGACGAGATCGGTGGCGATGCCGCAGCAGATCATGCCAACGCCCGTTGCCAGCACGAAGCCCGCGGCGCACACGGCGGCCTTGCCGGGCGCCATCGCGTAATAGCGGTTCAGATAGCTCGGCAGCCATGCGTACATCGCGCCGGGAACGAGCAGTTGCAGGCCGCTGCCGACGTACGCGCACTTCACCGAGCGGCAGGAGAACAGCTCTTTCATCAGCATCCGGAAGCTCGCACGCATGGCCGGCGTGCCGCGCACCGCCTGCACGCCGGACGGCTGCCCGGTGCTCAGCCGCTTCTCCGAAACGACGACGCTAAAGACGAGGACGAGCAGAACGCCGAATCCGGCCATCGCGCCGAACGACCAGCGCCAACCGAACTGTGCTGCCACCATGCCGCCGAACGCCATGCCCAGCACGGAGCCGAAAGAGCCGCCTGCCATGAAGGCGGCGGTCAAGGTCGAACGCAGACAGGCGGGAAAAATGCTCAGCACGAGCGCGATTCCCACGCTTCCATAAGCCGCTTCGCCGATGCCGACGAGCGCCCGCGCGGTGAGCATTTCATCGTAGTTGGTGGCAAGCGCGCAGCCGAGCGTGGCCAGGCTCCAGAGGGTCGCCATGAGCGCAATGCTCCTGACACGCCCCCAGCGGTCGGCCAGCACCGACAGGGGAAAAGTCAGGACTCCGACCATCATCGCAACCACGCTGCTCAACGAGCCGAGGCGTGTATCGGACAGGCCCCATGCGGCTTTGAGCAAGGGGAAGACGGCATTGAGCACCTGGCGCGACATGTAGTCGGAAATCAGCAGCCCCAGCGTCAAGGCAAAAACCACCCACGCGTATGCGCGCACCGGCGTTCTCGTGGCGCCGGCCCCGCCTCGCGCGGAGTCGTCAACATGATGTACGTGCAAGATCGTCTCCTCAAGTCCGTGGGTCTGTCGCGGCGGCAGACAGCCCGTCATGCGACGGCGCGCCATGTGCGCCTCCGCCCACGGCTTCCCTCTTCTCGTTGATAAGGGCAATCAGCCGCCCATATTCCACGTCGGCACGCGAGCGGGCCCGCTCACTGAGCATCGTGTCGATCGCCTGCCAGTCCGCGTCGCGCAGATAGCGTCGGGCCGCCAGATAGACCACGCCCTCCTCGCGCCCGTGGTACTCCCATGAAAAGGTTGCGTAGGCGCTCACCGCGTGTACGAGCTCCGACGCGACGGCGCGCCCCTGTGCATAGCGCTCGACCAGGTCGCTCAACGCACGCGTCATCCGCTTGTTGCGCTGGCGACGAAGTGCAAGCTCGCCCAGTTCCGCGTCGATCACATGGGTGCGGCCGCGCAGTCTTTCTTCCAGGCAAGCGGTGATGTTCCCGTCCTGTCGCCCAGCCGGGCAAGCGCGCAGATACTCGGCGCAAGCGCGTATCGGCGCAAGGTGGGGACGCACGTCCTGCAATCGCGCACCGCGCAGCACACGCAGCCACGCATGCAGAACCCCCGCGTGGGCGCGATGCTCGTCCAGCAGCGCGCCGGTGACGCGCTTGGGCGCCGGCCGTTGTTCCATGGCGCACACGAGCACCGGCTGCTCAGCCGCCGCAAGAACCTGGGTGGTCTGGCTTGCGGGCGCGCCGTCTTCGTCAGCCTTGCCGCGAGGCGCCATGACGATCAGGTCGCAGCCGCACTCGCGTGAGGCAGCGAAGATCGCGCGGTAAGGGGGCGAAACAGAGTGACCCACGGCATCGCAGCTTACGCCGTGTGCGCGAGCGGCGGCTTCGGCCTTGGCCAGCCGCTCCCACGCGAGTCCGCCCGGCTCCACAACCCGCGCACCCGCTCGAGCGGCCAGGTCGGAATCGCCCAGCACGTGAAGGAAGGTCACGCGCGCGCCAAGCACGCGGGCGAACTCCACCGCGTACCCGACGATCTCGCTGGATGCATCGGAGCCATCCACAGGTACCATCAGGTGGCGATACACGGCACGTCCTGGAGCGCGCAAAGTGCCCCGGAGCAATCCGGCAACTCAAATGCCATTTGCGCCTCCTCATATACAATGGGATTGAAGGCATGGTAGGGCGAAAGCCCATCACCGATCCCACTCGCGGCGAGGGGGGCGAGTCACCGCCTGCCAGGTCGTTTTTTTGTGGGGAATACACGGATCGAACCAGCCGGCAAGCCCATTTCCCCAACCCGACACCGCCCGCAGGAGCGCGCTCCAGGGTCACGGACGCACCGGATGCCCCCCGCCCCCGACGATGACGACAGGCACGCTTGCGAGCTTCTGCTGAAGACAGTTGCGCCACGCGTGCCTGCGCACTTTCTTGCGCGGCCGCGGCTCAGCTCGACCGAGCCGGCACTGAAATCCCGGCAAATCACCGTCGTTCAGGCGCCAGCAGGCTTCGGCAAGACCTGTCTGCTTGCGCAGTGGCGGCGCGAATGCCTGATGCGCGGAACGGCGGTCGCCTGGCTCTCGGCAGATGAGCGCGACGATCCGCGCCGGCTGCTGCTCGGACTCGTGCACGCGATCAGGGCGGGATGCGCGCGTCCGCAATTCGGCCGCACGGTGCTCGAAGGTGCGATGGCGCCGCCCCGTGACCTCGACGGCTTGACGGGCTGGCTAGCCGAAATCGCGCAGCTCTCGCTCGACATCGTGCTGATCGTCGACGAAATCGAGCGCTTGCCGGCAGCGAGTATCGAAGCCCTGAGCTATCTGTTCCACAATGCGCCGCCCAACCTGCAATTCATCGCGGCTGCACGGCAGGGGCTCGAATTCGCGGCAGCCGACCTGGAGGCCTACGGGCAAGGCGTGAAAGTCGGACCGGAGGCCCTGCGCTTCCGTTTCGACGAAACGATTTCGCTAATCCGGAGCCGATTCGGAACGCGAGTCAACGCCGACGATTGCGCCCGGGTTCATGAATGCACCGATGGCTGGCCGCTCGGTTTGCAGCTTGCGCTTGCCGCCATGGACCGCGCGGGCGATCCGTGCCGGGTAATCGACGCCATGTCCACCCATTCCGGCACGCTGCGCGATCATTTCGTCACCGGGTTGATGTCGGCGCTCTCCAGGGAGGACAGCGAGTTCCTGACGCGCATCAGCATCGCCAATGCGATCCACCCCGACTTGTGCTGCGTGCTGAGCGCCGACCCGCGTGCGGCGGAGCAACTGGCCCGCCTCGTGCGTGAGACGCCCTTCTTCACGACCGCGGAGAATGCCGCGTGGTGCCGGCTCCACCTGCTGGTCGGCGATGCGTTTCGCGTGCGCCTCGCCGGTTTGCCGGCGGCCGAGCAGGCGCAGTTGCACGCGCGCGCAGCGAATTGGCTGATGCAGCATGGAATGATCGAGGAGGCGGCGCGGCATGCCCATGCGGCCGGAGAGCATCAAATTGCCTACGAGCTGGCGGAGCGGTGCCTGCACGATGCCGTTACGCAAGGGCATTTGGGCGCGGTGCTTGAGTGGCTGAAACTGATTCCGCAGCAGGAGCTGGAGCGGCGCCCACGTCTACGGCTTGCAGCGGCCTGGGCGCTGGCGCTCGGCGAGCGGCACGGCGAAGCGCAACAGCAGGTTGAACGGATCCTCGCGTCTGCCGATACGGATGTCGCATTGCAATACGAATGCGCGCTGATCACGAGCGCCGCGGCGTTCTACTCGGATGAATTCGATCGCTTCATCGACATCTTCGAGCCCTGGGTCGAAGCGCCGCCGCAAGGCCCGGCGTGGTTGTTGCAGGCTCATGCGAACCGCCTTGCCACGCGTGCAATGCTCCACGCCGAGCCGGCGCAGGCGAGACGCGGCCTGCAGGCGATCCCGCGCGGCGAACTGGACAAGCGCACGGGCTATATCGCGCGCTGGGGCGATCCCTCCATCGGCCAGAGCTATTTCGTGGAAGGCAAGATGCATCAGGCCGAGCAGGTGCTTCGGCCGGCGCTGGAAAGCGCCGAGACGGATCTGGGCCGGCGCCATCCGCTCACGTGCATGTTCGCCGCAACGCTCGCCGCTGTGGTCTATGGCGCCGATCGCATCGACGAAGCTTCGACGCTGCTGGCAAACCGGCTCGACGTGCTCGAGCATGCGGGCACGCCGGACACGGTCATCTACGGTTATCGCACGGCGGCGTGCGTTGCAGCGGCGCAAGGCGTGGCGCATCGCGCGCTCGATCTGCTCGACACGCTGGACACGATTGGCAGCGAAAGGCGCTTGCCGAGGCTGTGCATCGCCAGCCTCGGCGAGCAAATCCGCATGCACGCCGGCCGATATCGCGCCGAGACCTGCGAGGCACTCGTGCGGCGCATGACTGAAATCGCGACGGGCCACGGTGCATCCCAGACGCGCTGAGCCCGCTCGGTCGCGTTGCCGCACACGCTATCCCAGGCCTATGCCGCGATGGCCGCCCGCCGCTGGCGCGAGGCGCTCGAGGTCCTCTCGCATGCGGGCGAGCTGGCCGAGACGATGAAGCTCGGTCGCGCGCGCATCGAAGTGATAGCGTTGCGCGCCTGGGTCATCGAGCAAACGCAAGGCCATGGCCGCACGCTGCTGCTCGAGGCAATCAATCTGGCGCAGACGTTCGACCTGATGCGCATCATCGTGGACGCGCATCCCGAGCTCGCGCACTGGGTCGCGCGGGTGAGCGACGAGGCGCTGGCAGCGGCGCGCGGCACGCCCGTGCTTGCGGCCCGGCACATCGTCCCCACACCGGCGCCACGCGCCATGGAGGGACCGCGCGCGTTGCCCAGCATGGTCTTCACGCCGAAGGAGCGAGAAATCCTCGAGCTGCTCGCACGCAATCTGTCGAACAAGGAAATTGCGCTGGCGCTGGCCATTGGCGAGGCGACCGTCAAATGGCATCTGAAGAATCTCTTTCGCAAGCTCGATGCCAGTACGCGCAAGCATGTGGTGCACCGCGCGACGGCACTCGGACTGCTGGAAAGCAGCGACTGAAACGCTCGCCGGAGCGGCACGCCGGCTGCGGCCGTGCGGGATCCGCGGCGGCAGGGCCGCGTGTGAGATATGGATACTCGATAACCCTCCCCCTCCACGATGGGGGGAAGTCGAACGCCTGCGTTCAGTATGCTTGGCACGATGACGCGGCACGTTGCTGCGCCGCTAGCCCTATGAGGTCGTCTTCGTGTCAGCGCCCCTTACACCCGATGCTTCCGGAAACCTGATCATCGCAACCCCGTCGGCCTACGCTTATCCATTGCTCATCAAGCAACTGCTGCTGAATGCCCAAAGCGTGAGCGCCGATCAGGAGATCAGCTACCGCGGCAAGCTGCGCTATGCGTTTGCCGATCTGCGCAAGCGTATCGGGCAACTTGCGTCCACGCTTGAAACCCTCGGCGTGAGGCACGGGTCCACCGTCGCCGTGCTCGATTGGGATAGTCACCGGTACCTCGAATGCTACTTCGCCATCCCGATGATGGGCGCCACGCTATTTACGGTCAACGTCCGCACCTCGGCCCAGCAGATCGCCTACGCGTTGAACGACTCGCGTGCCGAGCTGGTGCTCGCGCACGCGGACTTCCTGCCGGTTCTGGAACAGATCCAGGCGGAGCTGACGTTCGTGCGCCAGGTCGTGGTGCTCGCCGACGGCAATCCGCTGCCCTCGACCACGCTCCCCTTCGTCGGCGAGTATGAGGCGCTCCTCGCGCCGGCATCGCCGGATTTTGTTTTTCCCGAGTTCGACGAGAACACGCGCGCCGCGATGTTCTACACCACAGGCACCACGGGCGACCCGAAAGGCGTGTGCTACAGCCATCGTCAGATCGTGCTGCACGCGTTGACGATCGCGACGAGTTTTTGTTCGCCGCGCGAGGGCCAGCGGCTGCATCGCGAAGATGTCTACATGCCGATCACGCCGATGTTCCACGTGCTCGCCTGGGGCGTGCCCTATATCGCCGTGTTGCTCGGGCTGCGCATCGTGCTGCCCGGCCGCTATGTTCCCGAGCAGTTGCTGGCGCTGCAGCAGACCGAACGCGTCACGTTCTCGCATTGCGTGCCCACGATCCTGCAGATGCTGCTCGACGCAGCCCGCCGCGAAGGCCGCAAGCTCGATGGATGGAAGATCGTCATCGGGGGCTCGGCCCTGCCGCCCGCACTGTGCCGCGCCGCCGTCGAGCAGGGCATCGACGTGTTCGCAGGCTACGGAATGTCCGAGACGGGCCCCACGGTCGCGCTCGCCCAGTTCCCTCCGGGCGGCGTGCCCGCCGGGCAAGACGAGAACATACGAAAACGCGCCATGACTGGACGCCCGCTGCCGATGGTGGACCTGCGTGTGGTCGACGACGACATGCGCGACGTGCCGCGCGACGGCGTGACACCCGGCGAGATCGTGCTGCGCGCGCCGTTCCTCACGCTTGGGTATCACAACCAGCCCGAGGCGTCCGAAGCGCTATGGCGCGGCGGCTATCTGCATACCCAGGACGTTGCGGTCATGACGCCGGATGGCTATGTGCAGATCGTCGACCGCATCAAGGACGTGATCAAGACCGGCGGCGAATGGGTCTCGTCGATCGAGATCGAGGGGCTGATCGCCGAATTGCCGGATGTACAGGAGTGCGCAGTAGTCGGCGTCAAGGACGACAAGTGGGGAGAACGGCCCATGGCGCTCGTGGTGCCCATGCAGGGCAGCTCGCTCGACGTCGAAGCGGTGCGCCGGCATCTGCTCGGGCATGCCGACGCGAAGCGCATCAGCCGGTATGCGGTGCCGGAGGCGAGCCGGATCGCGTTCGTCGCTGAAATACCGAAGACGAGCGTGGGCAAGATCGACAAGAAGGCCATCCGCAACTTGATTGATCGACAGGAGACCGCATGAGACTGGAGAGCTATCGCGACCAGACCGTCATGATCACGGGGGCCGCTGGCGGCTTTGGCGCCCTGCTCGCGGCGGAGCTGGCGCAGACGGGCGCGCGTCTGGTCCTCGCGGACCGCGACGCAGAGGGGCTGGAACGGCTTGCCCGGACACTGCTCGATACGGGTGCTCAAGTGCTGGCGCAGCGTTGCGACGTGACATCCGAAGCCGAGGTCCAATCGGTGGTCGCAGCCGCCGTCCGGCGGTTCGGACGGCTCGATGTCGGCATCAACAATGCCGGTATTCTGCTGCCGATGAAATCGCTGGCCGAGACCACGGAAGCCGACCTAGACCGGAGCTTCGCGGTTAACGTCAAGGGCGTGTTCTTCGGTATGAAGCATCAGATTCTCCAGATGCTGGCGCAAGACGGCGGCGTGATTCTGAACGTGGCCTCGCTCGCAGGCCTCTCAGGCGCGCCGAAGCTCGCGGCGTATGCGGCCGCGAAACACGCCGTGGTGGGCCTGACGCGCACCGCGGCGGCCGAATATGCGCGCAACAACATTCGCGTCAACGCGGTTTGCCCGTTCTATAGCGCAACGCCGATGGTGACCGGGAGCGAGATCGGCGCGAAGCAGGACATGCTCGCGCAAGGTGCGCCGATGAAGCGGCTCGGGCGGCCAGACGAGATGGTCGCGGCGATGCTGATGCTGTGCGCAAAAGAGAATTCGTATATGACGGGCCAGGCGGTCGCCGTGGACGGTGGCGTTTCAGCCGTGTGAGCAAGGCCGGGAACGGCGAGGCGTGCCGGTAGCGCAGCGAGGGCGCGCGGGACACCTTCATGGCTTGCTCACACGCTCGAACAGCGCAGTGTCGCGCGCCGCCCACTGCGTCAGCGGGCGGCGACGCGTGGCGCCTTATCGTGGACTCGTGTCATCCAGCGCGTCGCCGTATCCATACAGCGCGTGGCGCATGGCCACCGCGTCGACATCGTGACTGAGCACCACCAGATCATGCAGCTTGCCATCCTGGTCGGCCACCTGGCGATGCAGCAGCGCTTCCGCCCGAAAGCTCAGTTCCTCGAACACCGCAATCGCGGCCCCTTGATCGGTCGTCATCTGCGCAACCAGCTTTTTCAATCCGCGCTCGAGCGCCTGCGCAAAACACGCCTGGATCAGCGCCCGCCCGAACCCCGTGCCGCGCGACGCGGGCGCAACCAAAACACGCAGCTGGCCGACATGCCTCGACCAGCTCAGATTGTCCGTGACGATAGCGGTGCAGCCGATCACCGTCCCATCGTGCTCGCGCGCGATCAGGCTGGTCACCTCGTCGCCGTCGAGCGCGCGCATCCACGCGTCGATGACCTCCGGGCGGCGGACGTCGCGCGGCACGAACAGCAGATCGTGCACCGGCAACGTGGCGATGAACGTGATCACCGCGACGCGGTCGTCGCTCGTCATCCGCGCGATCTCGATCTGCTTGCCTGCGCTTTCGATGCTCAGGGGATAGCTAGGTGATGCTTGGGTCATAAGGAACGTCCCTCCAGCCAGGAATCGAGTTTGGGCCACATGCGTTTGATCGCGTTTGCACCGGCGGCGATGCTCACATGGCCGCCCGGCAACACGACCTCCTCCTTGTCGGACGAGCCGACGCGCTCGACCAATGGGCGCGCGCAAGCCGGTGGCACGATATGGTCGTACTGCGCAACGATGTGCAAGAGCGGCACCGTGACCTTGCCGAGCTCGACGAGCCGCCCGCCGATGCGCAGCGTGCCTTCGTACAGGGCATTCTTTTGCAGCAGTTCCCGCGTCATCTGACGAAAGTAGCCACCCGGAACCGGCAACGTCTCGTTGCCCCAACGCTCCATCATGCGGTAGCCCTTGACGAACTGGTCGTTCCAAAGGTTGTCCCACAGCCTGACCTGCCCGGCAATGCGGCTGGCCGGGCGCAACGCGTCAAAACCCGCGAGCACGAAATCCGCCGGCACGACACCGACGCCATCGACGAAACGGTCGACATCGAAACTTCGCTCGTCCGCCAATGACCGGAACAGATCCATCTTCGAGAAGTCGACCGGCGTCGTCATGCAGACCAGGTTCTTGACCGGCCCGTCAACATGCAGCGACTGGTAGATCACCGACAGCATGCCGCCCGCGCAGTAGCCGAGCAGCGTGACATCCTGCTCGCCCGAATCCTGTTGCACACGGCGGATGCAATCGGGGATGAAATCGAGCACGTAGTCGTCGATCTTCAAATCGCGCTCGTCGTCCGTTGGCGCGTTCCAGTCGATCAGGTACAAGTCGTAGCCGCGCCCGAGCAGGAACTCGATCAGGCTCTGCCCCGGCGCGAGATCGAGGATATACCCCTTGTTCGTCGGCGCCATCACGACCAGCAATGGCAGGCGATAGACCTCGTCGACAACGGCGCGGTAGTGCACCAGTTCCAGCGTGCCGCGCCGGTGCAGCACGGTCTTCGGCGTGCGTCCGACCGACGGCGTGTTCAAGCCGAGCAGCTCCATGCTCTTGAGGCCACGCTGCACGGCGCGCTCGACCTCGAGCTGCAGGCGCTCGGCCAGCGCGGGATTCGCGCGCTTCTTTCCCGTGGACGGCGAGGCCATCGTTCAGCCCCGCCCGGCAGGCTTGCCGCGGCGCGCGGGTTTCCCGGCGGCCACGGCTTCGGTGGAGGACGCCGCGCCGGGAGGACGGCGGGTTCGCGCGGGACGCGGCGCGGACGTGGCAGACGCCGCTTGCGGCAACAAGCGGTCGAGCTTTTCCTCGATGCGCCGCAACGACACCGCGAGTTCATCGACCGCTTTGCGGCTTGGCAGATTGGCGCGCCGCAAGTATTCCTCGATGGTCTTCTCGAACCATTGCTGCATGCCGAGCGAGGCCGACGAAAACTGATGCAATGACTGGAGCACTTCCTGCGATTTCAAGCTGCCGGCCGCGACCGCGTTGGCGTCGTTCTCGAGTTTCGACAAGGCTTCGCGCCAGATCTGAAACGGATCGGGAAATAGAGAGGAAGCCATATCGTTTATACCGGTCGACAGAGCGGGATGGGGACGCGCAAATAGCGGGCACGCGCGCCGCGCAAACTCAACGGGTCAGGCGCGTGCATGTGCATTCCCCTGGTAGGTTTCAATTGCCTGAATCGGCGCGAAGTACTGCCCGAGCAGCTCGCGGCAGACGGATACCGGATTGAGCAGCGGGAAGGCGTTCAGGGCCTGGGTCCAGCCGAGGTCGGTCAGCGTGCTGTGGAGCATCGTCCAGCGCCAGCTCTCGAGCCGCTCACCGAGCATGAGCCACGCAATCGCCAGATTGCGGCTCATGGGAAGTCCCGCCCATGCACCATCGTCGCGGCATTGCGCCGATAGCTCCATGGTGCGGTCGGCCGGCGCCGCCGTTTCGCCGGCGGGCGCTGCCAGGCCGAGCCGAAGCGCCGCGCCAATGCGGTCGAGCGCATCGCGCGCCGCCCGCAGCACGCCGTCGAAATTCAGGAAGCCGTGGAACTGGCCCGCGTAGTGCAGCAATTCGACCGGCACGCCGGCTTCACGCAGACGCCCGGCGTAGGCCAGGCCGTCGTCGCGGATCGGGTCGAAGCCTGCCGTCACGATGAGCGCCGGCGGCAAATCTCGCAGTTCGCGGGCGAATGCAGGCGAGATCGTGGGATCCGCAAGATCGGTGCGCCCTTGCGTAATCAGCCGCCGAATCGCATCGATACCGTCCGATGTCAGGATATAGCCGCCCGCGTTTTCCGCCCTGGAAGCGAAATCGTCTAGCAGATTCGTGGCGGGATAGGCCAGCACCTGAAGCCGCAGCGCCGTGCCGCCTTGCTCGACATGACGCTGGGCCACCGAGGCGGCGAGATTGCCACCGGCCGAGTCGCCGCCCACAGCCAGGCGCGTGGTATCGATGCCGAGCAAGCGGCCCTCGCGGGCAACCCAGTCCACCGCGGCCATGCAATCGGCCCGGCCGGCATACAGGTCGTGCTCCGGCGCCAGACGGTAGCGCACCGCAACGACAATCACGCCGCTTGCCGCCGCGATATGCCGGCAAATGGCATCGGCGGTCGCGAGTCCGCCCATCATGAAACCGCCGCCGTGAAACCACAGGAATGCAGGCACGGCCTCGGCCGTCAGTGAGGGCCGATACACCTTCACCCGGATCGGCTCATACGGCCCGGGAATTGCGTGTGTCTCGACACGGGCCACCACATCCGCGCGGCCAAGCGCGAGCGCGGCCAAACGCCACGCCAGCCGATGCTGGCGCAGGTTGAAACGGTCAACCGGCTTGCGTTTCATGAGATTGAGCACATTCAAAAGCACTTCGGCCTCCGGATCGGGGCTGGCGGCACGCAGGCACTTCGGACGTCCGGGATCGCACCGCTCCGGCGTACCCGGTGGATTCGAAGTCCCTTCTTCGCTTGTCGTCGAATTCACGGGCCCTCCTCGCGCACGTTGTGAAATATCGCGGCATTGGCTGACAATCCAGGAATCCTCACGCTGGATGCGAGGAGCCGTTCCCTTCCGGAAAGCCCGGGCGATCCCTCAGGCATGCGCCCGTCGTGCACGCTCGAGGTCCCCAGCGTAATACCGCTTGCCTAGCGCAAACGCCAGCATCGAGACGAGCCCGACGCAGGGCAGGACTTGCAACGCACCGTGCAGGCCGATACGGTCCGCGACGAAGCCCGTCACGAACGGACCTGGCGCCATGCCAAGCAGGCTGTTCGCGAGCGTGAGCGTCGCGAAGACCGAGCCGTGGATGGCGGCGGGCGTGACGTTGGCCACCATCGCACCGGACGGCCCATTGGTGCCGGACACGACGAACATGGCGGCAGCAATCAGCACGAGTTGCAGGGTGCCGTCAGGAACGCGGAAGGCGACCGCGAGCAACAGGGCCGACATGGCGCAATAGGCGAGCGCGATGCCCCACTTCCGGGTGGGATCGCCCTTGCTCGCGCGATCCACCAGCATGCCGCACAGGACCATGCCGAGTCCGTTGATGAGGACGAATCCCGCCGCCATCACGCCGGCGCGTGCCGGCGGCATGCCGTAATAGCGGTTGAGATAGCTTGGCAGCCACGCATAGAGTGCGCCGCCGACGAAGACCTGCAAGCCGCTGCCCAGATAGGCAAAGCGTGCGGACACCGACGCGAACAACCCTTCAAATACGATCCGGGCGCTCTGTGCGAGGCGCATCCGGCCCGGCGCCGCGCGGCATGCAGTTTCGATGCGGTGCGGCGCGAGCCGCGCCTCGGTCACGACGGCGCGATAGAGCACGACGAGCACGATGCCGAAACCGGCCATGGTGCCGAACGCCCAGCGCCAACCCAGGTGGGCCATGATCACGCCGCCGAGCGCCATGCCGATGACCGAGCCTAGCGCGGCACCCGCCATGAAGCTCGCGGTCAGCGACGAGCGCAGGTGCGCCGGAAAGATGCCCATGATCAAGGCGGGCCCGACTGCGCCATACGACGCCTCGCCCAGCCCAACCAGCGCGCGCGCCAGCAGCATGTTGCCGTAGCTCGTCGAGAGCGCGCAGCCGAGCGTCGCGAGGCTCCAGAGCGCCGCCATCAATACGATGCTGCGGACCCGTCCCCAGCGGTCCGCCAGTATCGAGAGCGGCAGCGTGAGCACGCCGACCATCAGTGCCACCACGCTGTTGAACGACCCGAGCTGCGCATCGGAGAGGTGCCAGACGGCCTTGAGCGCCGGGAAGACGGCGTTGAGCACCTGCCTCGACATATAGTCGGATAGCATCAGGCCGATGGTGAGCACGAGCACGACCCATGTATAGGGATGAGGCGTGGTGCGCATGGCCCGATCATGCTTCGCCAGGGCATCGGCGCGCGGGATATGCATGCTTGTCTCCTTCGATTGCATTTCGCGCCTTCAGAACCGATGGCCCATGCCGAGGATCGCCACGATCTGGTGGTTGTTCGATGACGGAGTCACGGGGCCGATTTCCGCGACTGCGGGCGAGCCCAGCGAATTCGTTCCCGCCGCGTGCTGGTAGATCGTCCCCCCGTAGAAGTCGGTTCGCTTCGACACGAAGTAGTCAAAGCCGAGATCGACTTGCTGGTAGCGAGCGGCGTTCACGCCGGAAGAATGGGTATAGGCATACGATGCGCCGAGCAGGAGTGCCGGAGTCAACATGAATTTGAAATTCAGCTCGCCGATGTTGAACGTCTCGCCTCCCCGGTAGCCCGCTTCGGTCACCGTCAAGCCGGCGACCGTCGTCGCGCCGAGGTCCGTATAGCGCGTGTTGCTATAGACGGCGGCAATCGTCGCGCTGCCGAGCGTGTACGCGGCCCCTGCGGCGAATATCTTTTGTGCGCCTGCCGATGCGTAACCCGCGTTCACCGGACTCCACATGTTGTTGCCGGTTGCACTCGACGACGGGTTATTGCCGTAGAACGAGAAGTTGGGCTGGTTGGCCACCTGATAGCCGATGCCCAGCGTGACGGCGCCGTTCGCGTACCCCGCGCCGAGTGCCCAGATCTGATGCTCGGGCGTCGAGCCCGGCACGCCACCGAAGCTGTACATGGCCGAGCCCGTGAACCCGTAGAGCTTGGGCGTCGTGTAGATCACGGCATTGTTCACGCGATTGAAGCTGTCGAGATTGTCGACGTCGCCAGGATGCGCGCCATAGCCCGAGCCGCTGAAGGCCCAGCCTCCGCCCGACGTCAGTGGCCCCCCGACATACCAGTAGCCACTCGAGTATTGGCGGCCGAGTGTCAGCGTGCCGGCATTGCTGGAAAGACCCACGTAGGCCTGTCGGCCAAAAACGGCACCGCCCTGCAGCGATGCGCCAGTGTTATTGGTAAATCCGCTTTCGATGGAGAAGATCGCTTTGAGGCCGCCGCCCAGTTCTTCGGTGCCGGTCAAGCCCCAGCGATTCGCGGTCTTCGCTCCACTGGTCAGGAAATATTGGCGTTGTCCGCCCGCGTTCGAGTTGAAAGTCAACGCATCGTCAACCACGCCGTACAGCGCAACACTGCTCTGCGCATGGGCCGCAGAAAGCGAAAGCAATATCGAAATCCCGCCTGCATATTTTTTCAACTTGTCTCCTCCGACTTTATTTAATTAGGTAACCATACTTGATTGGCAGGCCCACGACGCGGCGCGCGTGTGCACCGTCGTTCATCATTGCTGGTCAGGCGATCTTGCGCAGATAGCCTTGTTGCCCGCCGTTGCGGTTGGGCGCGAAGCCGTTGGCCGCCAGGGTTTCTTCCACCGTGTCGTAGAACACACCGATCTTGCAGATCTCACGCGCCTGTTTGGCCGTGGCAATCGGCCGGCCGAAGATGCGCGCGATGTCCACGAGTTGCTCGATCTGCGCGACCGTGCCGATCCTGGCCGTGCGCGACTGGTTCCATAAATTGTCCTCAGTACCTGTGCGCACGTGGAGGCCCATCGCGATACCCATCATGTTCACCGGCAACACGTTGAGCACGGAGCTTTCCACCGTCAGCACCGCGCCATCGGGCACCGCGCGCACGAAGTTGGCCAGGCTGTAAATATTCGGCGCGTCCATGCCCCCGCCGATGGCCACCCAGTTCAGCACCAGCGGCCCCCTGTAGATGCCGCGGCGCATTAGCCGCTCCACCGATTCGAAGCTGTTGATGTTGTAGCACTGGAACTCGCTCTGAATGCCCGCGGCCGTGAGGCGCCGGATATGCTCCTCGGCCCAGCCGGGCTGTGCCGGCACCGTCATCTCCTTGTAGGCGTTGAACACCACCGGGTCTTCCATCGAGGTGCCCTTGATGTCGCGCGCATCGAACTGCTCGAGGAAATTCATTTGCGATGTGTTGATCGTCACCGTCACCTGGTCGGGCTTGGGGTCCAGCTCGGCCAGCATGTGGCGCGTGTCGTCCGATAGCCATTTGGCTGCTGCGCCCTCGGTTTCCGGCGCGAAACTGATGGAGCCGCCCACCTGGATGATCATCTCCGGCACGCGCGCACGGACCCCGGCAATCAGCTCGTTGAACTTCGACAGGCGCTTGCTGCCCTTGCCGTCCAGCTCGCGCACGTGCAGATGCAGCACCGTCGCGCCGGCGTTGTAGCAGTCCACCGCCTTCTGTATCTGCTCCTCCATCGTGACGGGAATGTCCTCGGGAAAGTCCGACGGCACCCACGACGGCGCATAGGGGGCGGCCGTGATGATCAACGGCTGCTGGTTTTCGGGGAACAGGTGTCCGTCGAGGAAATTCATGGCGTGTCTCCTGGGAAAACTAATAATGCGGTGGCGATGATTGGAACTTGGCGCGTAGCGTCCTGGCGCCGGCAACATCAGATTCACACCAGAAGAATATCGCTGCGAAATCGACCGTAATGTATTATTTGGGACATCAGATGTCTAAATTGGGACACCGACATGCAGCGATCCATGCTCACGATCCGAAGCGCGAGCCTTACTGGCTATAGCGATCTCGCACGCCATGTCGGACTGGATCCCGCGCGGATGCTGCGCAGGGTCGGGTTGAGTGCACGCGATCTGGTCGATCCGGATGCGCCCATCAGCAGCAATGCGGTCCGCGAACTGCTGGAGAGCAGCGCTGCAGCGGCCAACGTGGAAGATTTCGGCTTGCGGCTGGCGATGAGCCGGCGGCTGTCCAACCTGGGTCCGATCAGCGCGGTCATGAGCGAAGCGCCCACGGCTCGAGAGGCCCTCGAGAGCCTGTGCCGGTACATACGCCTGATCAATGCCTCACTGCTGACCCGCATCGAGGACTATGGCGACGCGGTATTGATTCGTGAGCACATTCTCGTGGACGACAAGAACTCCGTGCGGCAGTCCATCGAGATGGCCGTCGGCGTGCTCTATCGCAGCATCGCGGAGCTGCTGGGGCCGAACTGGCGGCCGCGCAGCGTCTGCTTCGAGCACCGCCCGCCGGATGGCGCGACATGCCACAAGACCTTCTTCGGCTCGGCAGTCGAATTCAATGCGGATTTCAATGGCATCGTGTGCCACGCGAGGGACATGGCGGCGTGCCGGCCTGCCACTGGCTCCCAGATGGCGCTCTATGCGCGCCGCTTTCTGGATCAGGCGTTGACAAGCGCGAATGACAGCGACACGCATTCGATTCGTCAGGTCATTGTCGCGATGTTGCCCAATGGCCGATGCACGGCCGACCGTGTCGCGAGACATCTCGGCGTGGACCGCCGGACTTTGCATCGACGCCTGACCACCGAGAGCACCACCTTTTCATCGCTGCTTCGGGAAGTGCGGTGCGAACTCGCCGCGCGGCAAATCCGCGATAGTGACCGCTCGCTCGCCGAGCTGGCGGATCTGCTCGGCTTTTCCAGTTCAAGCGCTTTTGCTTTCTGGTTCAGGAAGCAATTTGGGACGACGGTTTCGAAATGGAGGGAAACTCAATAATCAGGGCGGTTTCTCGAGGACCAAGTGCAACACATCATTCAGGATATGTTGCACTTGGACCTCGAAGCCGCCTGTAAAAACTCGGATTTATCTGGCGCCGGATCTTGACCCTTGCGAACCTTGTGATTCAAGGTACCGCGAGGGCACCTTCGGCCAATTCAATTTTGGTGAAATTCTCTGCGCAGTCCTACGCTGCCGTTCCAGGGTATAGTGGGCCATCCCCTGTGGAGTGACCAGCATGTCGACACACCCGCTTCTTCTCTACAAGGGGTACGAACTTCACCCCCTCGTCTTCTCCCGCGCATTCAGTCGCTTTGACGGACATTCCCGCTACGCCGAAGGGTATGACATTGCGGTGCGGATATGTCGCCCGGGCGCGATCGCGACCTCTACCGCAAGCCGTGTTTTCAGGCTGAACCAGCCGCACGCCTTCTCCGACTTCGGTATGGCAAGGCGTGCCGCCTGGCAGCAGGGAAAGGACATCATCGACGGAAAGGTGAACGGAGTTTCGGTCGTTGACATGTGAAAGGGCAACTGGTGTGCGGCATCAGCTAGTTTTCTCAAGCGGCAAGTGCTTCCACACTGATACTGCTTATACGCAACGCGATCATTTCGGGCGATCGTAGCACGACCGCCTCTAAGTCACGGACACCGAGATTAACCCCAGTCGCGGCAGCCCATTCATTCGGCGGGCGGGAGCCGCCCTATTTTGAGGCCCGTAGAGAAAGGAGCCGCTCTAGCTGAAGCTTTGCAGATTGCGCAATTTGATCGCATTCATGACGGCGCGCCTGCAAACCCCGAACGCTGCTTGAAACGCATCATCCAGATTATCGAACGGGGCGCTGATATGACTGCTTGTCGCCGGATGCATAGCTTCAGACATCGAAAATTCCTTGTATGCAAGGGGCAGCACGATGTAGTAGCGCGAGTTCCCTGTCATCGCAGGCCTACTTTCGACAGTTGCCATCATTTGCCAGCCATTAAAGGTGTCGAGACGCGTTTCCATAGATCCCCCCATCGAGAGGTGGGAAGACCATCGCGAGACCGAAAGTACGATTCCCAAGCCCATGGTGCGCCTAGTGCTGCATGTTCACAAGGCATAAATAGCAGCGGGAAGGCAGAGATCTCGCCATGCCAATGAGAACGATGCCGGGGTTACTCGCGGTCGCGGCTACCGTGACTGCAGCGTTCCTCTCCGTCCATTCAGGTCCGCAGCGTGGCGGCCTCCCGGCTGAACGTGCCCTGTGGATCACGGTCGGCGTCGTGCTGGTCGTGGGCACTCACCTGTTGCCCCCTCTGCCGTCCGCATGGATCACGCGTGCGCGCCGCCGGCGCCCTGCTCTGGACTCTATTCGGAAATGGTTGCGCTTGACCTGATCGGCCCGCTGAACGTCTTCACGGTGGCATGTTTCGATACGATGCTCGTGGGCAAGACGATCGCACCGGCGCACACGCCAGAAGGGCTATCGGTAAGCGCCATACGTTCGCTCTCCCAATGCCCGGAAAGCGTCGATATCCTCTCCGTTCCCGGCTGCACCATGGGTCCGATTCACGCAATGAACGATCCCGGGATCCTGCAGTTTCTGGCCCATCGCGGAACGCTTGCTGGCTGTGTCACAAGCGTCTATACCCGGAGACTCGTGCTCCGTGCACCGAGACTGGTCGAATGCTATCCGGCGACGTCCCATTGGGCCGTCGTCGACCTCCTCCCCAACGGGTACGCGCCACGTCGACGTGCGCGTCCTGACCGACCGGAACCGCATGACGGGCGGGCCATAGTGCAGCACCCTCTCGCCACGCCCTACCGCGGTTACGCGGTCAGGCCCTCGGCTCATCCTTTTCCCGGAGGTCACGTTTCTTCAAACCGCTCACTCAGCCGCGCCAGCATTGCCGATGCCCCCGCGTGTGACGACTTCTTTTCGCTCGGTTATTTCGCCACAGAAACAGAGGCGTCAAGATTTTCGGCCCGGTGGGGACCGGAACGGACCAACAGTAAAGACTGATCTCCTACGCGCCGCCGGGGTCAACGGCGAATCGGTCCGTTCCCTGGCTGGTCCGACGCATTTCCCCGGCTGCCAACTGCGTGGATCGTCAGACGGCCCGCAGGTTGGTCACCCGACGCGTTCTAACCAAAACGCGCATGCAGCCACTGTTGTGCCCAGCCTTTCGCATAGTCAATCGCGTCTTCACGCAATTCGAATCCTGCGAGATCGCCACTCATGTGGACGTCGTATTCGCTCCCATCCGCGCGGTTCGCACTGATGCGTGCGTGTGCCATGTATTCACCGTCTGCCCGGCGCGGTGTCGGGTCAATCCGGAATCGTGTCGAATCGGAACGCATATTACCTCAGCCAATACGCGCGGCATCCATTTGCCGCTGATTACCTCTTCACCTGGTTCAAACTGCGCCTGCATTCAGCAGGGCCATGATCTGCCCCGCCTCACAGTCCGACTCGCAACTCGGCATACCACTTCCACGCAATAACGCACGGACTGATACGAACATCAGGAACGCTTCTGCGTTGACCTCATGGCGACGGTCAACTATCAGACCCTCCAACTCCGTGTTGGCGTCTGAAGGAAGGAATTCGTCGACAACCTCACGCCCGTCGACCCTGATTCGCCTCAGCAGGTCGTTTCTGTCCATGCCACACCTCCAATGATGCCGTCAGCCACTGGTCCAAAATGTATCGTCAGCCCGGATACGGTAGTGGAATGAATAATCAGGATTCAAAATCAAGTACCGTCTTGCCAGGCAAACACGTGTCGATCAAATGTTCGGCGTAGGCAATCGATGCACGACGCGCATCACCCGCATTCCTGAACGGCTTGCCGACCGCGATTCCGAATACACGGCTGCGCGGCTGGCCGGTCGGCTCCTGCGTGTCCTGACTTTCCCGGATTCGAACAGCTGCATCAAATCCTTCGTCGTAGTTGTGGCCGAATCCGGGCCTGGTCGGCTGGTGCGGATAAACCAGTGGATGGATCTCCAGACCACGGTAGAGCCGGAAAGAGACCGTCATGAAATTACCTCCTGGCGCCGCACGCTTCGCGGCAGTATGGGATAGGAACGTGCGCGAGCGCCGGCACTGCGCCGCGCGGTCGGCACCGTCAGTTGTTCTGCGCTGGGGGGGAGGCAGCTCGATCCCTGTAGAAAAGACTGCAGGAGAGGCGCTAGGATCGGCCGCAGGTTGACTGATGTTTTCATGCTACGCCCAATCCGCCATTTGTACAGCGAAAGTTTCGACCCGTATTCCCTGCTCGATCTGCATTCGCTGGGCGTCGCTGGCTGCGCATGGTTCCTGAACGGCAGGCGTGTGAGGCCCCGCCCGCGCCACGTCAACGTTGGCGGAACGCGGCCAGGCGTGTCGAGCCGGAACTGAGTTCGCCCTTATGACGAAAGTTGATGCGTCCTTTCGTGAGATCGTAGACCGACAGTTCAAACGTGACGCGGTCTCCTGCACGGACGTGGATGCGATGCGTCCGTATGCGTATGCACCAACGACCACACCGTTGTCCAGTGTGACGCAGTAACGGCTGTCAGGCCACACCTCATTAACAACGCCATCGCGTTCGAGCAGGTCTTCCTTCGCCAATCAATTCTCCTGGGCGGTTAGACATGGAGCGTCGCTATGGCGACTCAACGCAAAAGATATACAGGCATCGCAACTGTGTTTGCCTGTGCAAGTCCGGTAACGACGGCTTTACTGGACAGGCGCGCTGCGATTCAATACGCACCAGCGCCCACGCGGGCATAGCGGGCACCATGAACGGCAGGTAAATGCGGGGATCTGGCACACGCAGCCAGGTCAAACCGATCGCGACAGAGAACACACGGACGGAGGTGAAGGGAATCTGCGGCACGCGTACAGCGCGCACGGAAAGAGTATCGTGGCTGTGACGAGTCGAGTTCAGAATTATGCATGCATTTCACTGCGTTTGCCAGCGTACACCATTGCGCCTGGTCCCGGCCGGTCGGATGGATACCAGGTCCACCGGCGAGCCAACTCGCGCCGCACTCCAGCATTCGCGGAAACAGCTTGACGGTCCGGCATCTGGCGCGTACCGTGGATTAGGTTGATGTCTGATAGCGGTTCGTTTTTAATTGCGTGCGTCAGTGCCGGCTTCCGCCATGCTTCAGCTTTTCATTTTCACAGGGGCAGGGTCATGGGGCGTTGCACGGCTACATTCTCTTACTTCCCGCCTGATCGCGACTACACGATTGTCGCCGTTCTCGACGTCTCTCAATACCTGTGCGCCATGACGTAGTCTGCGCACGGACTGCCTGCGGCAACTTTTCGGGCAACGCGCAGTGGCTTGCGCTCACTGTGCGAGACTTTCATGGAAAGCTGCTTCTCGACGTATAACGGTTGGCAGATGAGCGTAACCGTAGAGCAACGGCCAGATGACACTGGAAAAGTCTGGTACTACATCCTTCCTCCAGTCACGTACAGGGAATTCGCGACAGACGCCCCGCGACAGCACGAGATGGGGACACACACCGTGGGCCGCTTTCGCGACATCGACAGAGCTTTCAGCGCAGCATTCAGCGATTGCGCCCGTGAGATCGATCGGGAAATTGACGCCAGGGCGCGCAGGGGCGATCGATGGAGCCTGCAGCCGAGCCGGCATCATCAGGATACCGCAATGAACAAGCCGTATATCAATATGGAGGCGATTCTCGACATGTTCCACGAGATCGCCAGGAACGCGGGCAACGCGTCAAGCACGGCTGATTCTCTGAACTGGCTGGCGGAATTCCTCGCGCGGGAGCACACCACGATGAATACGCCAGACTGGAATGGACTGGTGCATGTCGGTGCTGTGCTCTATCTCGCGCAACACTCCGCAAAAGGCATTCAGCAGACAGGCTCCGAGCCGGCCGCGAGCGAGAGCTGATGCTGCCAGGCGTGCACGCTTCACGCAGAACGGCTTGTGAGCGCTCATCTTTACGCATCGCCTGACCTTGTTCTTTCACATAGGTATCGTCCCTTGCAAAATGAACGCGATGCGACTCCTTACTACCTGGTGTTTCGCACCGGCTGTGCGCCGTATGTTCTGGACGTCGACCGCCGCGTCCTGCGCCGCGAAGCAAGCCAGCTCCTGCGAGCGTTCGCGAGAGCCCGTATAGCGCCAACCTCGATCGCGGATGACGCATGGAATGATTTTTCCGGCGCCGAGGCCATTTCGCTTCCTGAGCGGACAGATGTGCGGGCCTACACACTGGTTTGCGGGGCCGAGAGTGAGCATCAACTCCGGTTACTGGCGTCTCTCTGAGCACGACAGCGAGCGCAGTTCTTGCCGACGACGGGCTCACGAGGCGCATCGAATCATCCAGCCGGTGAAGCATACCGTGTCTCGGATGATCAGGTACCGCGGATTCGAGATTCACGTCGAACTCGGCCAGTTCGCAGATCTGCGATTTGACGTTCTGGATCAAGGCCGACCAGGACCTTCACGTTGTGGGAAAGCACGGAGGTCGAATTCCGCTCCACAATGGCCCCTATACCCGCCGTCGGGCCACGAGAAGCTCAATGGTCATCAAGGAGCGTCCATGAGCTGCTTCGTTATCCTTGAGTCCGATGGTGAGGCAGCGTTGCTCTCCGATCGGGTGACGGCGAGCCATCGTGAACAATAGTCGACAGGAGTTGCTCTGTCTGCTGCATGACGCCTGCATGTATGGGCAAGGCGCAGCACAGTTACTCACCGTGTTCCTCGAGCGTCACCGCGATTGCGGACAGGATTGCGCTGAAATTGAAATCTCCCTGGCGAAAACGGTTGAAAATCAACGCCTGCTCGCCGAGTGTCTTGCCCGGATCGCAGAAAAGACTGAGGTTCCGCTGCCACAGGCGATGGATTGTTCGACCGCACTGCGTCTCGAAGACCCGTCCGCGGAAAATGTGCTACGCGAACTATCGCATCTGCGCACAGGCATACTTCAGGAAATCGAGCGCTATTCTTGCGTGATCGCCACAGCCGAGGTCAGCGGCTTCTTTCACACAAGATTGGTTTGCGAGGGCGTTCTATCTGACAAATTGTCGATGGCCGCGTGGCTGGAGCAGCGTGCATCGTTGAACGATCAGCCCGGGCCAGCGTGATGGTGAGGAAGTCGTTCCGTTGCTGGATCAAGCGGCGCTTTCTGCCAGAGATATCTAATGGCTGCTGATTTGTGCCGCAATTGTTTCGCGTCAGCACTCCGAAAGCGGCCCCTTTCCCAGTCAATGCGAGCTACACATGTTCAAGTGCAAAGTACCGGCATCCACGCTACCAGGTCGGCCTGCTGAGGCGAAACAAGGACCCACATACAGGGCTCGCGCCGGCCAGCGGATCCTGCATACGGAACTCAACAAGGCACACAATGACAACGGGAAAGGCTGTTTCTAGAGCGCAACGAATGCTCGGATACCAGCGGCAGTATATGGCCGAAATTGCGCGAGCAGGTTCGCATATTGCCAGTACGCTGTCAGGCGTCAGCGAGCACACCGCCATCACTGACGTTGTAAGCGAATTTCGAAATCGACACGGAAGCGATAACCTCGCTGTATTCCTGGAGCTATTAGCACAAACACTCGAAAAACGTCTCCGCCCAGGGGCGGCAACTATCGTCCGTCGTTTCAACGCAGATGCGAAACGGCAGACTGAACGGAAGAAGTAAGACCTTTCTGCTCAGGATCACTTTGGGTACAAGTCAGCATGGCATGCCTGCACGAGTTCTTTCGCAGTAAGCGCTGGACGATGGAATTCCAGCGATACCACGACGTCGGCGAGTGAATTGATGAAGAGGCTGAATTCGGCGGCGGCGAACTTGCTGAAACGCTTGCACTATCCGCTGGAAGTGATTCTGGGGCGGCAAATGACCTGTGCGCACATTTCTCCGATGTTCAGGGAGATGGCTCCAAACCCCTTCAGGAAAGCCGGAAGGTGAGTTTTGAAGTCAAGCAGGGCCCCCAGAGAAAACCTGGCTGCGAACATCAGAAGTTGCAAGTTTCCAGGCCGAAACGGCGTTCGTTCAGGGCAGCGATCAGGCCGACACATGATCGCTGCCGGTCTGGAGTCGGACGTCGACAGGGGGCGTGCCACGCTTTTGCTCAGCGCTCGAGAAACGCCTTCAACCTGTCAGCGCGACGGGGGTCCCTCAGTGTGCGCAGCGCCTTGCTCTCAATCTGGCGGATTCGCTCGCGAGTCACGCCAAACTGCTCGCCGACCTCTCCAAGCGTGTGATCAGAGGTTGTATCGAGTCCGAATCGCATCCGCAGGACTTTGGCCTCGCGGGGCGACAACCCATTGAGCGCCTCATCAATCGCGGCACGCATGTTCGCGTGAATCGCGGCCTCGGCCGGTGAACTTGCAGAGACATCCTCGATCATGTCGCCGAGCGTCGCATCGGCGTCGTCGCCCGCCGGGGTTTCAAGCGACACGGGTTGCCTCGCAATCCGGAGGATACCGCGCACTTTTTCCTCGGACATCTCCATGCGTTCGGCGAGGACGGCGGGGTGCGCCTCCTGTCCCGTCTGTTGCAGGAATGCGCGAGAAAGCCGGTTCAGTCTGTTGATCGCCTCGATCATGTGCACCGGCACACGAATGGTTCGGGCCTGATCGGCAAGCGCACGCGTGACAGCCTGCCGTACCCACCAGGTGGCGTACGTCGAAAACTTCCAGCCGCGCCGGTATTCGAACTTGTCGACCGCCTTCATCAGGCCGATATTGCCTTCTTGGATCAGATCCAGGAACGGCATGCCGCGGTTCACGTATTTCTTGGCAATTGAGATAACAAGACGCAGATTCGCCTCAATCATCTCCCCCTTGGCCAGCCGCATTTTCGACTCCGCGGCACTCATCCTGCGGTTGACGTCCTTGAGCGGCTGGAGCGGCAGCGAGACCCTGACCTCGATGTCGGCGAGTTTCTGCTGCCCGGCCTGAATGGCTGGCAGATGTCGTTCGAGCGCCGCGCCAAACTGGCTTGAAGCCGCCGCGGCGCGGGTGGTCCAATCAAGATCGGTCTCGTGGCCCGGGAACGACTCGACAAACGACTCGCGTGGCATGCCGCAACGGTCGACGACGATCTCGAGGATGCTGCGCTCGATCGCACGAACCTCCGTTACCTGTTCGTGCACACTGGCACACAGGCGGTCAATGGTTCTGGCCGTAAAGCGGATCGGCGCCAGTTCACGCTGGATCTCCGCGCGCAGGCGCGCAACCGCCGCGGAACGTGCCTTGCCAGTCGCGGGCATACCCTGCAACTGCCCGGACAGCGCACGCACACGCGCGAAAACCGCAAGACTGTCGTTCGTGAGTTGCTCGAGGCGGGCTGCGTTCACGGCCTCCGGATCCCCGACGTCCGCTTCAACGTCGTCAGCGTCCAGGCCATCGCCGCAGGTGGAGGCTCCCACCTCGTCTTCTTCGGATTCGAGCGTCATTTCGCTTTCGCTCGCGTCGTCGCTGATACCGGCGACCAGTTCGTCGATACGCAGTTCGCCGGCAACAACGCGATCCACCTCGGCAAGAATGGCGACCACAACCGACGGACATGCGGCGATCGCCTGAATCATGTCCTGCTGGCCGTGCTCGATGCGTTTCGCGATCTCGATTTCGCCAGCGCGGGTCAGCAGTTCCTTTGCGCCCATTTCGCGCATGTACATCCGGACCGGATCCGTCGTGCGGCCGAATTCGGAATCGACGGTCGACAGGGCAGCTTCCGCTTCCTCGTCCGTCTGATCGTCGGACAACGCGGCGGGCGCGGCACCGCTTAACAGGAGCATCTCCGCGTCCGGCGCCTGCTCATACACTGCGACCCCCATGTCGCTGAACGTGCTGACGATCGTTTCCATTGCGGCAGTGTGCGCAAAGTCGTCTGCCAGATGATCGTTGATGTCCGTATGCGTGAGATAACCGCGCTCACGGCCAAGCGCGATCAGCGCGCGCATCTGGCGTTGACGCTCCTCCTCCTGTCGTTCCATCGACTCGATTTCCAGAGAGGTTTCGCCGCCCCGGGGCTTTCCCTTGAGCGCGCGGCGGCCGGCCTTTGGCGCAACTGCGGCCATGCGGGACGCTGAATCGTCACGAACGGGATTTGCCAATAGATTCTCCTCGACAGGTTGGCCGACGATCGTCGCAGGCATGACGGAAATCAATCTGACCGTCGGGGCGCGAACGGAATCGTGGAAGAAAGGATGGACGCACGGACAATCGAGGGCGGAATGCCTCCGCCGCAATCCGGTGCGCGCAGATTGGGGAATCCTAAATGATACCAGACTGCATTGTGCGACGCAACATGCGACGGGTACGGCTTAAGTCACGTTGCCGGACGGGGCAAACGAGGGGCGAGACGGGGTCACCTGGCAGGGCACGCCTCATTTCGGCAATCGGACCACCGGAAACCAACCAGCGATCCGGTCTAGAAGGTGTTATGCACTTTTGCTAAGGGCTGCAAAGTGGACGAGCATAAGCACGGAGAACACGACGAAATGCAGACCAGCCAACGTTTCGGGCAATCGCTCGTAGTCTCTGGCCAGTCGGCGGAAGCGGTTGAGCCAGCCGAAGCTGCGCTCCACCACCCAGCGACGCGGCAACAGTACAAAGCCCTTTTTCGCCTCCGGCAACCTGACCACCTGAAGCTCGATGCCTTCATCGCGCGCGGCCTCTGCAGGCTCTTCGCCGGTGTAGCCCTGGTCAGCGAACGCGATTCTCACTGTCTGCCCCGTCGCCTGCTGGACCTGTCGCGCGAGCTCTCCGACCTGTGCACGCTCCTGTTCGTTGGCCGGCGTCACATGAACCGCAAGCAGTTGCCCCAACGTATCCACCGCCATGTGCACCTTGCTGCCTTTCTTGCGCTTGTACCCGTCATAGCCTGCGCGTGGGCCGCTCTCGCACGTCGACTGCAGCGTGCGGCCGTCGAGGATGACTGCACTGGGTTGACCCCGGCGATCCTGCGCCACCCGGATAAGCGAACGCAGGTCATTTACCATGGCCTCGAAACAGCCTGCCTGAATCCAGCGCTGCGTTTGCTGGTAGACCGTCTCCCACGGCGGAAAGTCATTGGGCAGCAGACGCCACGGTGCACCCGCGCGGACAATCCAGCGCAAGGCGTTGAACATCTCGCGCAATTCGTAGCGACGCTGAGGCGCGTCCTGGTTCATCAATGTCAGGTACGGAGCGGCGAAGTACCACTCTTCATCCGATACATCCGTTGGGTAGGGCCTGCGTTTCTTCATCCCGCCAGGGTACCAGGTCTGGCCGAAAGTTCATAACACCTTCTAGGGTGCGTCCGTTTAAAACCCGGAACAACGTGGCGTATAAACGCCGCGAACAACGCCGGCGACTTTTTACCAAGACAAAATAACCATGGAGATTCGCATCTACTACGAACACAGTCTTGGCATCGCGCCGGAGGAATTCATCGTCATCGCGTCGTCGCAGATCATCGCCGCCGTGCCCGCGAATGCACCTCGCACTCTGCTGCCGGGGCGATGCGGTGGGGGGCAACGTAGCGCGCTGTGCCGATGGCGCCTGGTAGCTCCATCCATTTTTGTGCAGCGGCTCGAGCTAACCTGTGCGCCATACCAGGCAAGGTGGCGCAGCCAGGCAGGACCACATCGCTTTGTCTGCAGAACTGACCGCCTCGTGAAACAGTTACAAGATAAGTATTGACGCTGATCCATTCAGCGGGTAGTGTGCCCTTCGAAGTTCAAGAAGTTCGATTGCTGTTCATCAATTGCTCGCTCCTCAGCGGTATTCGTTGTCCTCTCCCTCCTTGAAGCTTCACACACTCTTCAATAGAGCAAATTTCCGTATTTTCCTCAAGGATTCTTCATGGATACCGGCACCGTTAAGTGGTTCAACGACAGCAAAGGCTTTGGCTTCATCGCCCCGGACAAGGGCGGCGACGACCTGTTCGCACATTTCTCCGAAATCAGAGGCGACGGTTTCAAGACGCTGGCTGAAAATCAGAAGGTAAGCTTCGAAACGAAGCAAGGCCCGAAGGGGCTGCAAGCGGCTAACATCAAGCCGATGTAAAGTTGAAGGGTCCGGCCTCCCGCGACGGATGCCGGGTTGCAGCGACACCCTCGCGGAGCTTTGCCTCCCTCAGTTAGCGCGATCGCTCCTGATTGGCATCTGTTTATTGAGCAGCTAGCCATGCGCCTCATTCCCCCCTCAGGCTTCAACGCCATTTTTCGCTTTTCGACTGCTTCAGAATTCGGTTCGAATTGCTTTGAATCGGCGCACCCCTGCACTTTTCGCGCGGCACGGGCGCGCTCAAATATCATTAAAATTAAAATGCAGAACAAACAAATTCAACAATACAACGGCTATGCCCTCCAACCCTCGGCGCATCGCTTGCCCGACGGTAGCTTTTCATCCAACCTGCTGCTCGAACGCATCGACAGCGCGCGGGTCGAAGGCCGCTACTGGTTCTATTCGCTCGATTACTTCAAGAGTGAAGAGCAGGCATTGCAGCACTCGACCCACTGGGCACGCAATTGGGTCGACACGCGCGGTTAAAGACGACGCCGCGGTTCGAAAAACGCAACGCATCTGAGGCACCATGGCGAGCGCAACAAAACGCGCCTCAACATCACACGGGATCCCGAACTGGCATCGCAGGCACGCGTGGCTGACAACACCCCCTTCCCGCTGACCCCGCCGATAGTGGGAAGCAGATGGCGGCCTTCGGTTACAATGCAGGACCAGTTCGCTTCGCACAGCACCGAAAAGACGCGTGTTGGTGAGCCGCGAATCTTCCTTTGATTGATAGTCCAGTGAGGCAAACGATAGCAGTGCTCTCTCTGGACTGCACGCCCCGACGCGTATCGGACCGGTATTGCGATGTCGCCGCGTCTGACCAGTCCCTCGCGTACCTGATTCGCCACCCGGCCAGGGCGGTGTTCATGACTTCCAGGACGCAAGGGCTGCCCAGCAAATTTCATGCTTCCCACCACCGCACGAGCGCGTGTCGATCAACGCTCGCGGCTTCTCCCTCAATGCGGCATCCGAGCCCGATCCCGCCAATTGATCAGGAACCGTGAATGGCCAAAGAAGCACTGCTGGAACTCGCGTTGACGAAGTGCTGCCAGACAGCCACTACCGCGTCAGGCTCGACAATGGTGTGGTGGTAGTGGCGTACGCGTCCCGGTCGTATTCGCAAGGATCACATTCGCATCCTTGCTAACGATCGGGCAACACTGGAACTCCGGTGTACGACCTGCCGAAAGGCCGAATCAATTTTTGACATCAGGATCAACAGCCCGGCGGCGCCACCCACAGAGGCGCATTTCCCCGCCGTTGATGGCGCGATGCACGACCATCGGCTTGCGCCACGACGCTGCGTGCACATCCACATCACTATTCGGCATCGCTGCCGGATCTCAACCAAGGAAGAGAATTGACTACCGTAACTCTGAAACCCGACGAGCCCGTGGAAGTTGCATTACGCCGTTTCCGTCGCGCGATCGAGCGCACCGGCTTGATTCCGGAGCTTCGTGGCCGGACAGCCTATGAAAAACCTACCGCAGAACGCAAACGCAAAAAGGCTGCGGCAGTGGCACGCCTGCGCAAGCAGATCAAACGGTCGCTGCCGCCGAAAAAGCGGTACTAACCGGGAACTGCCATGCAACCATGCTGAAGCGGCCGTCTGGTGCCCAGCCGGATGTCGCGCGTAACCTTCACAGGGGGAACCGGTTCTGATCTGGGCCGAGTGGCCAGTGCCCACTCAGCCGGCCGCGGCGTTACGAGGTGGACGTCGACCCATGCAAATTACATGGATCGACATGCCAGCCAGGAAGCGTCGTCGGTCTCGGATGTTGGAGTGACATCCGGACGGCCTCTTCACTCCCGGGAGGTGCGCGCAGTTGGAGCATGGGTTTTCTGGCCCCCGGACAGACAGGGTTGCCGGCTGATGTCAGCGTTGCGACTCTATGCGTAGTGGCCAAAGCTACCCCCAATGCCACTGTCGTGCTCAATCGGGCCGTCTGCTCCTTGAGACCGCCAGGAGGTCATGAATCACCTCAATAAGACATGCTACCGGCGCCGGTTTCCGTAGCAGCGCGTTCCAGAGCGGCTCTGCCGGCGCAGGCGGCACTGCAGCAGTGAGCATTACGACGGGAATGCGGGCCGTGGCCCGGCTTGTCTTGAGACGCCGACAAAAGGCAACGCCGTCAACCACCGGCATCATCCAATCGGTAACAATCAGATCCGGATGTTCAAGATCCGTCACGCTGGCGGCTGCCTCCCCATCCAGGGCAAGGAGGATACGGTATCCCTCTGCCTCCAGCAGTACCTGCAGGGGAGCAAGAAGTCTTGCGTCGTCGTCAACCAGCAGGATCGTTTCCACAGTTGTGGCCAGATCGGGGATAACTTCACGACGGCGCAAGTACCGCTCCCGGCAGCCAAGGCATGTTCCGCGAACGCTCCGGCCAGATCATGCTAAACCCCATTTGCACAGCGAACAACCGCGTTTATCATGTACTGAGTGGTTTGGTTACGCGGAACACGCGTTAACCGTGCATAAGCCCGCGCCGGTCCTTTCAGGTCGCTGCGCTAGAGTCTTTAAAGATAGTCGGCACGGCTTATGCTTCGTGCACGCCTGTCATGGTGCCTTGTTGCCGTCATGACGACCGCTTCATCGTATGCCAACATCTACTGATCGCAGTGTCCGGGACGCACGGCGCGAATCGCTCATCACAGACCAGCTGTCGATACGGGCGTGCCGGAACCCTGACTACCAGGCCGAGGCCAACGCCTTGCGCGGTCTGGCGCGCGCTCTGGCAAGTTCGGACGTGGTTATGCTTGATCTGCTGGCGCGCGAAGCCGCTCGGCTTTGCAATGCCGGCAGTGCCGGCATCAGCGTGCTGGAGTCCCCCGTCGGCAGCCCGGCGAGCTTCAGGTGGGCAGCACTTACAGGGCACTGCGTCCCGCTGGCGAACACACACCGCCCCTTTGACGACAGCCTCTGCGGCGTCACCCTCGAAAGGGGGCAGCCGGAATTATTCCGCACGCCACAGAAGTATTTTTCTTCGATAGCGCGGGTAGAACCGCCCGTGGTGGAGGCGCTGCTCGTCCCGATCCCTGTCAGGAACGGCCCCTGGGGCGCCATCTGGGTGATGTCGCATGACAGTTCCGTGCGCTTCGATGCGGAGGATCTTCGTCTGCTGACCAGTCTGGCTGACTTCACCGGCGCGGCGATGGAAGTGGCACGGCTGAAGGACATCGCGGAACGACGCGCAGCCGAATCGGAAGCCGCGCAGTCGGCACTTCGGAACGTGGAGGAACGCAAGGACGCGTTCATTGCCACGCTCAGCCATGAGTTGCGCAGCCCGCTGGCACCCGTGAGCGCTGCACTGCAAACGATCAGACGGCTCGCGCCTGGTCCACAGGTCGCCCAGCCACTTGATATTGCGGCGCGTCAACTGGCACGCCTGCAGCGGCTCATCGGCGACCTCTTTGATGCATCGCGGCTGCGTAGCGGCAAGATCTCGGTAGCGCCCGCCAGGTGTCTGCTAGAAGACATCATTAGTGATGCAGTTACAGCCGTGACGCCCGTGGTCAAAGCCCGGCGACATAGCCTGTCGGTAAGTGCCCCGGAAGCTCCGGTCCATGTCATTGCAGATGCCGTCCGTCTTACGCAGGTGCTGGAAAACGTCCTGAGCAACGCGGCGAAGTATTCACCGGACGGCGGCTGCATTCACCTGGATGTATCGCTTGAATCCGAAGCCGGGCAGAGGCTTGAGAGCGACGCCCGTGCCGTCCGGTTCACCGTTCGCGACACAGGCTACGGCATTCCTGCGGCCGACCTCCCGGGGGTATTTGATATGTACGCCCAGGCCGGAGCGCATGCCAGGCGCGAAGGGGGGCTGGGAATTGGCCTCGCACTCGTAAAGTATCTTGTAGAAGCACATAAAGGCTCGGTATCCATCCGCAATAATGAACAGGTGGCCGGTACCACGGTATCGATTCTGCTGCCCATCGTCGCCGAGAATCTCGATAATCCGGGGCTGTTCGCTGCGTCGTGCAAGTCCGTCACACCATGCCGCATCATGCTGGTTGATGATGACGTTGACACTGTTGAGGCGCTGGCCGCCCTGCTTGCGCTCGAGGGTCATATTACCCAGACCGCGACAACAGCGCGCGATGCGCTCGAAAATTTCTCCGAATTTGCTCCTGATGTAGCTCTCATCGATCTGCACATGCCAGTGGTCGACGGGTTCACCCTGGCGCGTCGGCTTCGGGGGATCCCCGAGCTGTCGAACGCGATACTTGTCGCAGTCACTGGCAGCGTATCACCCGAAGAACGCGATGCCGCGATCGATGCCGGTTTCGACTATCATCTGCCAAAACCGGTTGACATCAGGGAGTTGATGCGCGTTGTCGAAGATCATTGCCGGCTCGACGTTCGCGAGGGAACCGAACGACGTCACGACTGCGGCGTTTGACGCTCACTTTCCGTGCGTTCTTACCCGGACAGTCATCAACGGCCCGCGGTCATCTCATCCGGGCCCGCCGGCCGACAGAGCACGCTGGCGTCGAGTTAGCTCGTAAGGGCGTAAAGTCTTGATGCACGATGCCACCTGGCCGCTGTCCGGGATGCGCACGTGCTCAATCTGGATGTGCCGGCACGAGACATTGTCGCCAAGATACCCGGTGATGCCCGGAAGGTGCCATGATGGGCATGTACACACCACCGTCATCATGGGCGGAGCCGCTGCGGCGGCCGCGCTTGCCGCGCCGCTTGTGCAAGTCTGCGGCTGGTCCGGTTCACTGGCGCTCTGGATACTGCCCGGTTCGTTCGCGTTTCTGCTCTGGCTCGGACCAGCGAGGCCGTCACCTGCATCACCGAGGTTGTGCATGCGCTCCACCCCACTTTCTTCCTTGGGGTGTCCGTCCGCACATATCCGCGCGGGTCGTCTTGAGGCGAAACGGAAGCCGTATCAGGACCGAGGGTGCCTGCGATAGATGCGAAAGATCCCCGACCGATGACTGAGTGACCAATCCCACACGCAGGGCCGGCGAATGATGTGGATTACTGAGGAATGATGTTCGATGCCTGTAGCCCTTTGGGCCCGCGCTTCGTCTCGTAGCTGACCTTTTGACCTTCGGCCAGCGTCTTGAAGCCATCGCCGCGAATCTCCGAGAAGTGCGCGAACAGATCATCGCCGCCGCTGTCAGGCGTGATGAAGCCAAAACCCTTGTTGTCGTTGAACCACTTGACGGTACCGGTATCCATGGAAATTCTCCTGATATTGGACAAATGTATGCGCCCCGATAGGGGTGCATGAAAAAGGATCAAGGAGGGAGAGGACAACGAATACCGCATTCCGCGGTCAGTGATGAGCAGCAATCGCGCTTCTTGAAGGCTTCAGACACTGACCCTACGCTGGGCCAGACACCCTGTCAAGCTGTTTCGGTCAGAGCATTTCGGACGGCAGCGCAAGAACACGCCACGATCGGCAACGCGCGTCACGGTTGTACACCCTTGGCTCCTTGATTTTGATTTTCTTCGAATTTCTAATTGATATTCGACGATTCCATCAGCCGCCCCCGCGTATCGGCGATTGTTCACAGGTGGCTGAGCCGGTTCGTCCCGCGCCCAATCGGCACGTGGTGCCATGCGGAAGTTCGCGCACGCCAATGGGAGTAAGTTGCACTTGTTGACTGACTCGCCACCGATTCCCGCGCCACTCAAGGCCCCCTCCTCCGAACGTGATCGGGCCTCTCATCGAAACCACGCAATGCGGACGGGCGCGACGCGTATCGACTGCGTATGCGAAGCGCCTGATCGATGCGTGTCTACAGGACATGAGTGTGTTGGATAACGCGTCCTGATCTCCTCCTCGGTCCATCCTGCTTCTGCGTCCGCGGTGCCGTCACAGACTCAAACACGCCTGGCGCATGGCGCGCCGGCAATGGCGGAAGGCTGGATATGGACAGGAAAGACCTATTGAAATGGATTCGACAGAATGATTCTGGTGTCATCGAGCACTTCCCGCCGTTTGACGCTCGTACCGAGCTCGACGGCATAATTCGCGATCGTCGTCATGAAATCGATGAGGACGCTTACCTGATGTTTGTCTCGATCCGCGCGTTGTTGCGCAAAGACGGGATGGCGAGCTGCGAATCGGACCTGGAAGCAGGCCAGATCATGGCACTCCTCAAGCCTTGATGGCTTTGGTCGCAACAAAATGCTTTGCGGTGGCCACTGGTCCCGCAGCGCCTGAAGGAGGAAGGCAAATGCAGCTCGATTCAATCCGATTCCATATCGACCCGACTCCGCATCAGCAACGATGGTCTCTGGATCGTTGTTGCCATGGTGCTTCGATCCGTTGCGCGCCACGTTCAAGAAAGTGCCGACTTCCTTTTCGGTACGGAATTGTCCCCGCCCTTTGAGGATCTCGGTGACGGCTGCGATCGCTTTCTCCCGTGCCGTTTAATCCTGCGGGAAAACGCGCGATGACCTCGAACGCCGTTGTTGCAACAAGCCAGCAATTACTTCTTCGGCGGCCGGCGCAAGGTGGAGTACCGAAAACCTGTCACCGCCGTCGAGATAGATCTTTATCGCGATATCAAGCATCGAACACGCGATTTAGATTTTGGCGTACTCCCTGATCGCTCGATCAATGCCGTTTCTCTGTTTTTCCTACGCGCTAAGGCGCAGCGCTAGGGCCAGCTCTCGAATTCGCCGGGCCGCATCGCGTGGCGTGTCGGATGCCCGTGTCCAGTCGTGATGGCACCATTGGACCACTGCAGCGGCGTCGCTCAACGTTCGCGCAGAGATCACGTCGCAAACCTCGTCTGCAACCTCACCCCACCATTCTGCTCCTTCGCCGTCACTTGCGCGGGTCGATCGCCTTGCGATAGCTCATCCTAGCAGTGTCGAGCTTCCCTTGCGTTAGCTCGACATGACGCCGAGGATTTTTACGTCAGTCAAGCGCACGCGCAGACGACGTGCCACTGCGCATTGAGCCCGCGTAACCAGATCGAGTCCTTTGGATGGGTCTGCTACGCGAGCGACAAAATCGATGCTGCCGGCGACGGGTTCGCCATGCTTCACAGCCTCGTAGGTAGCCGACACTGCAATACGTTCCATCGCGATTTTCCGGTGTCCTTTACTTTCGACCGCGACCGCGATCGAACGCTTCGTCCGCGATCGCCTTCGGGGTCTCGAACGTCACACCGCCGTCCCATTCCAGCGTCACGGCAGCACCACACGAGGCACAGGTAGATGCCTCGCCGTCGTGCGAGTCGTCATCGAGGTGCTGTTCACCGCGATGCCGGCAATCTGCACAGTTGTACACATACAGAACCTTGCCTGACCGAGTCACTTCGACCTCCCTGTTTTCCGACTCGTTAGCGGGTCATTGCCTGCGAGGCAAGGAACAGGCAGTTCCGCGTGCCAATCGCAACCAACGCGACATCACCTCGTGGACGCCAACCGGCCGCGACTTCCCTATTCACTTTCTCCTAGAGGTCAGCAACCGCATCATGCTCTTCCCCGCTTTCCTTTGTCCCGGATTATGAGCGGTCGCGACCAATCACGTTGAGACCAGGATCCAGCCGCCGGATAAGATACGCCTCGATTGCGGCAGCTTCGAAAGAGCTCTCTCCAGGGAGTCCTATCGTACGTACCGCATGTGCTCCGTCCAGATTCGCGCTCTTTACGCGGCCCGCTGTCCGATCGGCGTTCCAGCCAAAGTGGGCGCCCAGGCGAGCACCTAGACCGTCTGCTTTTCCGATGTACAGCAGATTGTCGTCGCGGTCGAAGACGAAATAAACCCCAGCAGCGGCAGCATTGGGGAAGCTGGCAAAAGCAAAGTCGTCAACGATGAAAAACGGCGAACTCAGTGTGACCACTCCCACCTTCGGCCTCGGGAACTCTCGGTTAAATTCCAATTTCGCTAGCTCGACGTCGTTGAGCGAGACGGCTCTGATTGATGTCATCGTGTTTTCCGTTGTATCAGTAGTGGTAGCGACACGAAATGATGTTGATCTGATTGCCGTCGACCTCGTAGACCAGGCGATTCGTCTCATCGATACGGCGCGACCAAAAACCCGCCAAGTTTTCTTTCAATGGCTCGGGTTTGCCAATGCCCTCAAACGGCGCGCGCTGCGTCTCCTTGATAAGTTGATTGATGCGTTTCAGCGTCTTTTTGTCTTGTCCCTGCCAGTAGACATAGTCGTCCCATGCCTCAGCCGTCCACATGACGTTCAAAGCGCCGCTCATTCGCCGTCTTCAACCAGCTTGCGGGGCTTGACCTTGCCAGACCTTGCCTGCGCAATTGAGCGCTCCAGATGAGCCACGTTGGCCGGAGAGCGCAGCAGATGAACCGTTTCCATCAGGCTGTCGTAATGCTCTTGAGACATGACAATCGCGTTAGGCGCGTCGCGCCGGGTGATGAGTGTAACGTCTACGTCATCGACCACCTGGTCGATGACGCGCTTGAGATTCGCGCGGGCGTCTGAAAAGGGGATTGTGCGCATGCGCCCTCCTTCCTGGGGAACTTGTACCGAAATGAGTACAAGTTTATCACGCGCCACGAACACGTACAACTAACGGTACATGTTGTGCCTCAAGTACCGCCGGTTTCGTGTCGTGTTGCGAGGCGACTGGGCCGCGCGAAGTGCGAAATCAACCGGCAACACGGGCCGCCTGTGCTTTCCCCGGAAAAATCCGCTGACTCGCCCTGCTCAAGGCCTGCGCCGCACCGACCCGCTCCTCGGACCGCGGTCGTGGGGCCGACCGCCCTGCCAGCGATTTGGATGCGCCGGGAACCGGCGTTGCGAATATGACCAAGGCCTAGACGGTTAGTTGCATTGCACAGCCCGGAGCGCAACCTCGTCAATGATGTGGACGTCCTTTGAGGCACGGGCGCTGGATCTCGACTGATCGCGACGCAAAGCCACGAGGATCATCGTCGCGTTGCGAAACCAGACCGTGCCGAAGGGCGATGCGCGGCCTTCCCCGCAGACGTTCCACGGCGCCAAGGAATCCATCACCGCACAAACGCAGTCCTCGGCCGAGGACAACCTACCTACGCAACACCAATACGGGGCGTTGACAGCGTGCAAGGTCTCGACCGGCAAAAGATGCCCAAACGGGACAAATGACGTTCGGTCCAGCAATAACCCTTCAGCAGAGCCCGATACGTTCGCGGGTAAGCGTGATACGTCCCATTTTCCTCTCGGGGATGTGCATATTGCAACGCAACGCCGATCGCTATATGGCCGCTGAGCTCGTAGCGATTTGCAGTAGTAGAAAGCTGCGTATTCCATTGGTGCTGGCAGTATATTTGCTGCGGATTGTCCAAGCTCAGCACCCTTTCAGACTTTTCATGCCGAGACCGTCGTTTTCCACCCAGCTCTACGTGCTCTGGATCCTCGTCGTCATCCTGTGCAGCCTGCTAACCGGTGTCGTGTGGCTGATGCTGTCATCGGCACTCGGGGAGCGCGTCACTGTCGCGAAACAGCAGGCGGCCACGACCTGCATGGCGGTCGCGTCGCGTTACGACCTGTCGATGCAGCGGCCGGGTGAAACCAACGTCGATCTCATGCATGCCGTGCTCGACCTGGTGCTGGTCCGCACAGAGGGCATCGAAGGCGGTTTCTGGACTTCTGCGTCCGCGCATGGCGCACCGAATGGCTTTCTCGCCTACGCTTTTCCTACCTACGAAGGGAGCGGCCTTAAGCGCGACGTCCCCGAAGCCGAGATACCACTCATCCTTCGCACGCTTCGAGACGTTGCCGAGACCGGCCAGACGCGTGCTGACGTCGTGGCCAGCGGCGCGGATGCGGTTATCGCCGTCGCCTGCCCGGTCCCGCACCACGCAGGCCTCCTCGCCTGGATGCTCACGCGCGCGCGGCCGCCGCTCGGACCGTACGGGGAGCGCGCTGCGACGTTTCTGGCAGGCGTGCTCGCGATCATCGTGGCGCTGGCCCTGTTGCTCGCGTTGACGCTCAGGCGCTGGAAGCACAACCTCACGCGACTCGAACAGGCGCTCGCGCCGAACGGCAAACCCGAGTAGGCCAGGCGGCTCGAGCGACTCGGCGAACGCGATCTCGATTACATCATCGATGCGCTCAACCGCTATGTCGAACGCGCAGACCGCCTGCAGCGCGAGGCGAGCGAACTGGGCACGAAGCTCGGGCTGGCGGAACGCTTCGGCGCGCTGGGCAAGATGGCCACCCAGATGGCACACGAGATCCGCAATCCGGTTGGCGCCATGCGGCTCAAGGCTGAAAACGCGCTCGCGGCCGACGACGCGCGGCGCAAATCTGCGTTGACGCGACCCGTCGCAAGCGCGGCATCATCGTAGCAGCATGCGTAATGACGACGCTCGCCTCGCTCGCGCTCCGGGTGGCGCATAGCGGGTGGATAGTCGCAGCGTCGCAGATCCTCACGGCACTTACGGGCGCCGCGCTCGGGCCGGCTGTGGCGGGTGTGACGCTTGGCATCGTCCATGCACGCGGTTTCGACCGGCAGTTCGGCCGCAACCAGGTGGCCAATCACGCTGGCAATGTCGCGGGTGCGGCGCTGTCGGGCTGGCTCGGCTGGCGCTATGGCTTCGGCGCGGTGTTCGCGCTCACGGTCATCTCGACGCTGCTGATCCGTCGCGATTCGATCGATCACGACAGCGCACGAGGCGTCGCGGCGGCGTCCGCGCGAGAGCACGAACACGCTAGCGGCTTTCGCGTCTTGCTGACCTGCCGCCCGCTGCAGCTGTCCGCCGCGCTCGCGATGTTTCACCTCGGCAATGCCGCGATGCTGCCGCTCTATGGCCTTGCGGTCGTCGCCGCGCACAAGGGCGATCCAAGCGCGTTCACCGCGCAGACGATCGTGGTCGCGCAACTGGTGATGGTTATCGCCGCGCGCTTCGCTAACCGGTTGATCCTGCGACTCGTGTACTGGGGTGTGATTCTGATCACCTTTCTCGCGCTGCCGCTGCGTTGCCTGGTCGCGGCACTGTTCATTACGGCGTGGGGCGTGTGGCCCGTGCAGACGCTCGACGGCATCGGCGCGGGGCTGCAAAGCGTGGCTGTTCCCGCGCTCGTCGTGCGGCTTCTTCAGGGCACCGGGCGCGTCAACGTCGGGCAGGGCGTGGTGATGACGGTGCAAGGCGTCGGGGCGGCGCTAAGCCCTACTCTGGGCGGCGTGCTCGCCCAGCACTTTGGCTATGCCGCGGCATTCCTCGTGCTGGGCGCGGTGTCGACCGGTTCGCTCGCGCTATGGCTGCTGTTCGGCACCTCCCTGAAGAAAGCCTGCGGCAGTTGCCGCGAACTCGCCAACCCGGGGTCTATCGCAACATGAATCCGACTTTCCTCTCCTGGGGTATCGCGCTTGCCTCCACCGCTGGCGTCATGCTGCGACCGTTTCGCTGGCCCGAAGCGATCTGGGCCGTGGCAGGCGCCGTGCTGCTCGTCGCGCTCCGACTGCTTCCTGTCGGCCTCGCGTTGGAGGCGGTCGGCAAAGGCACCGACGTCTACCTGTTTCTCATCGGCATGATGCTGCTGTCCGAGCTGGGGCGCCGCGAAGGGGGGTGTTCGACTGGATCGCGGTGCTCGCCGTGAACCATGCGAAAGGCTCGCCGCGCAAGCTGTTTCTGCTGGTGTATCTGGTTGGCGTCGTAGTGACGACGTTCCTCTCGAACGATGCCGCCGCTGTCGTGCTGACGCCCGCCGTGTTCGCGACCGCGAAGAAGGCGAATACGAAGCCGCTGCCGCTGCTGTACATCTGCGCGTTCATCGCCAATGCGGCGAGTCTCGTGCTGCCGATCTCGAATCCTGCCAATCTTGTTCTGTACGCGAATCACCCGCCGGCGCTGGGCTTGTGGCTGGCGCGCTTCGCTGTGCCGTCGATGCTGTCGACCGTCGCGACGTTCTTCGTGCTGCGCTGGACGCAGCGTCGGGATCTCGAAGGGTTGTGCGACTCTGGCCTGCCCGTCGAGACGCTCAGCACGAACGGCAAGGTAGCGCTGACTGGCATTTCCGTCCATTAGCGACCGGAAGCAGCGTGGCGTATTCGCCAGGTACCCTGCCTCATGCAACTGACCTTCTTCCGCCGGTACAGTGCGGCTTCCAGAGGCGGACGCTTCTCGTCAACCTGAACGGGCGTCATCCCCGCGATGTCAGCGGCCCCCGTACCGCGGCGAGCGATGAATTGCTGCAGTGAATCTGAGGGGACGGCCGACAATGTGCCAAGAAATATTCCATTCGAAATCTCGATTTACTCCTTTACGCTGATGCCCCGGAAGAGACAGACCTCGACGCACCGCGAGTAATCTTGCTCGAAAAACCGGTAAAGGTCCGCGATGGCGTCCTCCGCGCTCGTTTGAATCGCCCTGTCCACCACCCCCTGCGCGATCGTCTCAGAGTGAAGGGAAGCCGCCATCGCGCCGTGATTTAGCATGCGCCCGTCACTCTCTTTCACCTGCGGTATGGCCGACACTGCGTCTCGAAGCTCGTCTGAAACGTAGAAATGCACATGACCTGACGAGTCTCCCGGGAGCGAGAACTTTAAAAACGTGGGGTCTTTCGTGCGCAATAGTTCGCTAAGGACGCGGACTAGACTTTCTCTGGGCATATGTGAACTCACGATCGGAATGGATTGCAACTTTCACCCGCAACGGCAAACCTCGGCGCCCGGCCTGGCGTCATTTACATGGCCGCTTGCGGCGCTTCGACAACTTGCCCAAATTGCGGCTTGTAAATCAGGATGCGTTCGAAGGGCGATTTTGCGAGCGCAGCCCCATCAGGCCATTCGATGAACTGGTCCTGCGCAGGGTCCATATACTCGACCACCAGTAGAAGCCAGAAAGCCTCGCAGCCCTTGTCATACCCCACAGCTTTCGCGGTCTTGCCGGCTACGAGTTCACGTACGCGATCTACCGAAAGCAGAGGCACTGTGTAGCCTTGATTGGGCCGCCATTTTGCGTCCTCGTACTCTTCCCCGTTGTGGAAGAGAGAGTGCAACTCAGGGACATGGACAAAGGTAAGAGGATTTACTCGGCCGGCCGAGTTCTCGACACGCATTGCGATCTCGGCAAGTTTGCGCGCGAGGGACTCGATATCGCTGACAGGCTGACAAGGATCGAACGTCGCCCAAAGCTCGATGTCTCGCCCACCCGACTCACGGTGTAGAGATTGAGCTCGCCCCATGACTTGGTCCCTGCGGTGCCCTTGAACCTGCTCGCTTGTCCGATCGCTGCCATCAACGAGGTACAGATTCGCGATCTCGATGCCGAGGCGGCGTTCGCCGTGCAGGATGACGTCCGGCTTGTCCGCGTATTCAATCCGTCCGGCCGGCAATGCGTAGTGCGAGCTGAACAAGCCGAAGTAGTACTGCTCGATCGCGCTGTTGGTAGGACGACGCATTGCGCAGCACCAGGACGGGTTGGAGCGGACAACTATAGCGCAGCGCACATTTTCGGTTTTGCGAGGCCGGAATTCTTTTTTGGGGGGGGGAAGGTAGGGGAGCCCCAATTTTCGATGGCGCCGTCCCATCAGGAGCCCAGCGCGACGGGGTCGGAACGACATTCGCTGGCCTGCTGGACCGGTATATGCGGGACGTCTCCCCAGCTCAACGATCTCATTCCAGCGATAAGGGCCGCGCTCGCACCCTGCGCAAGCACCTTGGCCCTTATAAGCTGACAGAGTAGTCGCGGCCAATGCTTTTGTGGCGCGATGAACGCTATCACCACACGGACCCGCATTTGGCCTACAGGCCATGAGGCTTCAACTCCGCTCACCGCCGCTTCGACGCTTGGGAGATCGTTCCGGACCGGGAAGCGGCCATACACCCTTCGTCAGCGGCGAGGACTGCTTCGGGGTCGACTACGGCCAACCGCATCGGACAGCCGTCGGCCGAGGCCGTGTAAAAACGTGCAGAACGGCTGACCGGCGACACGCAGTTGGGCGCTCGATTGCTTTCGACCGAGGCGCAGGCAGATGAAGTGATCGTGTTTTACGGGCAAACAGCGTCGGCGCACGTGTTCACGCGCCTGCCAGCTTCATCGCTCGCAGCGTCTGTGCGAATCCGAGGATCCTGATGACTCGCTTGAGGTTGTATGCCAGCACATGCAAACTCATTTCGGCCGCAACATGGCCCAAACCGCGGGTCTGGAAGTGGGTTGAGCCCATCCAGTGTTTGAGTGTGCCGAACACGTGCTCAACTGTCCGGCGTCGTATCGTCATGGCGTCAAGCTGACGATCCAGTCTTGACTGCATTGCCTCAAGCACTGCCTCGTGTTCCCATCGTCGGATACGACGGTAATCAGCAGGCGTGCACTGGCTTTTCATCGGGCACTTCGGGCAAGCGCTACTCCAGTACGTTCGCAGCTCCAGCAGATTGGCGCCTTCGAAGGAGGTGTATCGGTATATCGCACGTTGACCCGCTGGACACAGGTAGTGATCGTCCCTGGCGATATAGATGAAGTCGGCCCGGTCGAACCGCCCGTCAGCCCTGGCGCTCGATGTTTGTGTTTTCGGCACCAGCGCCGCAATTCCCGCGTCGTCGCAAGCCTTGATTTCCGTTGCATTGAAGTATCCGCGATCAGCCAGTGCCTTGAGCTTTTTCTTGCCCATTGCTTCGCGCGCGGCTTTGGCCATCGGACTTAGCTGTGCGCGGTCACTACCGACGTTCGTCACTTCGTGTGTCACGATGAGGTGATGCTTCGTATCAACAGCCACCTGAACGTTGTAACCAACCACGCCCGTGCCTTTTGCTTGCGACATCATCGAGCGCGAGTCAGGATCAGTCAGCGAGACCTGTTTTCCCGGTAAATCATTCAACAGCTCTGCGGCTCGATCCAGATCCCGCATCTGCTCGCGCAGCGTCTCGATCTTGTCCCGTAGCCGTTCGGTTTTGGCTTCTACCTCGACTGGTTGCGTGCGATCAGCCGTTTCCAGAGCATCCAGATAACGCTGAATGCTTTGCTCGATCTGTTCCTGACGCCTCGCAATCTTGTTGGGCGTGAAGTTGTTATCGCGGCTGTTGACGGCCTTGAACTTGCTGCCGTCGATGGCGACGGCAGCTTGCGTGAAGAGCTTCAGGTCTCGGCATATCACCACGAAGCGCCGACATACATTGCGAATGCCGACGCCGTTGTTGCGTCTGAACTCGGCAATCGTCTTGAAGTCCGGCGCGAGGCGCCCGGTCAACCACATCAGTTCGACATTACGCTGGCACTCGCGCTCCAGACGTCGGCTCGACTGCACGCGGTTGAGATAGCCGTAGATGTAGAGTTTGAGCAGAACGGATGGATGGTAAGACGGTCGGCCCGTATTCGCAGGCGTGGTGCCCTCGAACCCCATTGAAGCCAGATCGAGCTCGTCGACGAATGCATCAACTATCCGCACGGGATTGTCTTCGGCGATAAAGTCTTCGAGACATTCCGGCAGCAGCGTCGCCTGATTGCGGTTTGCACCTTCGACAAATCGCCCCATCTTCGCCTCTCGCGCTAACAGGTTGATTCAGTCTAGGTGATCGCGCGGGCTTTGACACACCCTCGGCCAACTGCGGCCCTTCGACAGGGCCATACATATCCGAGATAATCAATCGCGTAGTAGCCGCGCCATGGAATCGCTAACCGGAAGATACGGTAAATCTTCGCCTTGCATCCAGATTTGCCATTCAGGGTAATTTGAAGTTGATAAAAATGCTAATTGGTCAGTGAATCCTTGAGTTTTTTGAAAAGCTCAAAATAGCCCGGATCATCGGCTTTGAATTTCTTCGCGTACTTCGCAATTTTTTCCGGTGATGAAAGGCGAAATTTGTCAATGCGTTGTTCTTGTTCGCGAGATTCAGCCGTAATCTTGTTACATGGAGATTTGGTCATCGACTCCATTTGTTTGCCGTCGGCAAAAAATAAGCAGACAGACACTGCAGATGCCCCCGTTAATTACTCGCAGACGAAAAGCAAGTGAGCCATTTTGGCTTCTTCTTTATTTGATTTGCTGCGGCATTCACCATTCAAAGCGCTCAAAATGTCTTTACCAATCCGCATGGCCGACGGCGATTTGTCAACTCCTGGAAGAAGCTGCGACAAAATTTGTGTGTCAACCGAAACGGCTATTGACTTGATCGACATGCGTTTTTGAACTTTGCTGACTTCAATGAAAAAGCCGGACTTCCGAATCATTTTTCTCCATTCATCGAATTCTACGAGGCTCTTATTCTCGTCGGTCATCGCTTTCTTCATGGCAGCACAAAGCACCAAGACGCCGTTAAAGAGGACTTTTGTATCTTCTTGGCGTGATTCATCTTTAGTGGTTATGCCGTACCAAACATTGCCGGTTACGTTGAGTCTGCATTTCACCACCAGCTCATCATCACCCTCTGGTGCATCATTAGCAACCTCAGCCGAAGTCGCATTTTTTATTCTCTTTATAATTACAGCACTCAATTCATTCGATGAAATTTCGTAAGCGTCTAGCTTTTCATGACCCGCGTCAATTGGCGATTTTACGAAATATTCAAACATATGACATCCATAGCAAAAGACCGAATTACGCGGCCAGCTGCCATTTGGCGACACCAATGTATACGCAACACTTCTTCACAGCAAATACAATTTGACTCGCGCAGCATGCGATTTTCATATTCTCCAAATCCTCAATATCGGCTGGACTCCCACGTCAAATACGACGATATCGTTATTAGCGGCTAACACATCCTGGACATCGAGCTATAGGTTTCGTAGTCGCCCCTGCAAATGCCCGCAGAGCGGTGCAGGCATTGGGTTACTCCCGGTGTTGAGTCAAGCGGAATCGCCGGAGAATAGGTAATCAGAGGTGGATTTCTGGGGGATTGTCGATGTCCGAGTTGAGCGAAGGCGGCGATTTGTTCCGTCAGCCGCTGGCACAGATGATCGATCTGCGGCATCCGTCGGCGGTGCTGGCGAGCCGGTGCCGTGGACGCAGATCGAGGCGGCCCAGGCACCGCACTTTGCCCGCTAGGTGCGTGAAGGCCGGGCCATCGCGCAAGAGGATCTGTTTGGTCCGTCCGTGCAGGTTGTAGGTGCCGGCGTTGCCGCAGCCGGTCGTCCCCGTCTCCCGCTGCGCCTGATGGCGAGCCTGCGGTATCTGAAACATGCCTACAAGCGTTCAAGACAGGACCTGAACGGCGCTCATTGCTTTACCTCCCTCGCGGTGCGACTGCAGGGTCACTCTGAGGCGTGACCGAAACCACAGAAGCCGGAGGCGAAGATGGGCTGCATCGCGCGAGGCAGAAGTTCGCGCAGCCAGGTTGCGGCCATGTCATCGTGCAACCGCTCATGCCACAGCATCTCAATGGTCGGCTTCGGCAGTCGGATCGGCGCCGGAAAAATCTTCACCGGCGCGACACGGAGCATCACCTCAGCCAGAGGTCGCGGGATGGTCGCGATCATGTCGCTCGAGGTAATGATGAACGGCAGTGCCAGGAAATGCGGCACCCTGGCGCCGATCTGACGGACTAGCCCGAGACGCTGCAGCGTCGATTCGACCACGTAGTGACCGGTTCCCTGCGCCTGTGCCACCGCATGACGCTCTCGCATGAAGTCAACACGCGAAAGCCGGCGTCCAATGCGCGGATGCTCCGAGCTGACGATGCACACATATTCACTCCGGAATAACGGCTTGTGAAGCAGGCTCGTATGAAGCGCTGGATTGAACTCAACGGCGAGATCTGCCGTGCCTTCGCGTAGCGTTGACAGTACAGATTCCGTTGGTAACTCGATCGTCTTGAAGCTGATGAAAGGGGCCTCGTTGCGGCAGATGTCGATGATCCGGGGCAGGATGATCGCAACGGCGATGTCGGTCATGACGATCGTGAACTCCTTGCGGCTCGTGCGGGGATCAAACTGATCGCGCATCTCGAGGCCCTGTTCGAGCGCGATCAGGGCGTGGGCGATCCGGTCGGCGAGAGACTGGGCCAACGGCGTCGGCATCACGCCACCGGCACATCGCACGAACAGCCGGTCATTGAAATGCTCTCGCAACGCGCGCAAAGCATGACTGACGGTCGGCTGTGAGACGCCGAGCGCCTCGGCGGCCCGGGAGACATTCCGATGATCCCATATCGCACGGAACACGACGAGCCGCTTCAAGTCGAGAGTCGGAGCAGTATTATTCATTTCACGAATAGTGATAACTAAATTATCGGCATTGTGCCATGAGACCGTTCCCGCAACACTTGAGGCCAATGACCGAGGAGCAACATCCCCATGAACAGCGGCGGTATAGAACGAATTTCGTTTCCCGGTGGCGCGTCATGCCACCTTCTGCGGCCAGTCCAGGACGCGCAGGGCGTACCGGCCCTCGTTGTGATGCTGGCAGCAATCGCTGGCGTCAACGACTACGTCGTCACGCGAGCGAAAGACCTGTGCGCGGAGGGCTACACCGTTGCGGTGCTCGACTACTTTGGTCGGGAAGGCACGGTCCCAGACCTCTCTACGCTGTACTGATTGGTGAGGCGGTGGCTGCGCTGGATGACCGGCGTGTGCTCGGGGATCTCGGAGAAATTCTGGAGTGGGCGCGGACCGAAGGCTTCCCGCTTTCGAAAGTGGGCCTGCTCGGTTTCTGTATCGGTGGAACCTATGCTGCGTTGGCGAGCGCCCATCATGCGGTCGGTTGCGCGGTCGATTACTACGGACAGCTTAACTATTCGTCACGCACCGAGCGCAAACCCGTAGCACCGGTCGATGTCGCCGATTTGATCAAAGCGCCGTTGCTGTGCCACTACGGCGACTGGGACCGTCTCGTGAGCCGCGAGGAGATTGACGGATTTACGAGCCGACTACGCACGGCCCAGAAGCCGTACGAGCTTTTCATCTACAACGGCGCGCCACACGCGTTCGACGAATGGTTCCGGCCCGCAATTTTCAGGCCGGCTGCGTCGAGCGCCGCCTGGCAACGCACGCGAATTTTCCTGAACTGGCACCTGCGCGGCCACCTCGGCGCGCACTGGCCAAACCCGCTCATTTCATTCAAGGAGACACAAATGAGTCAAGAAAACGCAGTCAAACTCGAAACGTCGCCGGTAACGGAAGTCGTCGACCGAACCGAGTGGGCCCAGATGATGACGGACGACGAGTACTATCCGTTCCTCGTCAAGAAGAACTTGCGTCCTGCCATCTGGCGCTGGGAGGATGTGGTGGAGCGGCTCAATGTTGTGCTGAAAGACCCGCTGCGCAACGCGGATCGCCGCTTTATCTCGCTGGTCCATGGCGATACGGGCGAAGCGGCCGGGGTATTCCCGTCGATCTTTCTGGGCATTCAGGGGTTCAACCCGGGCGAGCACATCATCGCGCACCGTCATAGCTCGTACGCGCTGTACCACATTATTCAGGGCGATGGTTACTCGATCCTGGACGGCAAGCGGTTTGACTGGAAGCGTGGCGATACATTCGCCTGTCCGCCGATGGCCAGCCACGAGCATATCAACACCGGCACTGAGCCCGCTATCCAATACGTGATTCAGGACATGCCCGCACGTGCGATGGAGCGCAACCTGATCTGGGAAGAACCCATGGGCCACGTCTTCCACATGGTGGAGGGAAATCGTCCGCACCAACCGTGACGGGCCGGCACCTCTTCGGAGGTGCCGTTTTCATTGTGCCGAGGTTTCGGGTCATTGACGCATCAGGCTGTGTAATGACTAGCGTCAGTAATGTTGGCTCTGATGATGCGTCGGCGATTCATACAGTGCCAGTCTCCATCATCCGGATGCGCGCCAATGACTTCCTCCATCCTTCCGCTTTTTCTGTTCGTCGCCGTTGCGACTGTGACGCCCGGCGGCGCAACCACGCTCGCCACGGCGTCGGGAGCCCGCTTTGGCTTTGTGCGCTCGATTCCGCTGATGCTCGGTATCGCGACGGGTCTCGCGTTGCTCGCCGCCGTTGCCGCGCTCGGGCTTGGCAGTCTGTTGCTGTCGATGCCTGCGCTGCAAACGGTCGTGAAAGCGCTCGGTTCCGCGTATCTGCTTTGGCTCGCGTGGCGGATCGCGCGAAGCGGGCCGCCGAACGCGGGCCACGGCCCCGCGCGGCCGGCCACGCTGGTCAACGGCTTCCTGCTGCTGTGGCTCAATCCGAAAAGCTGGGCGATGACGGTTGGCGCGGCCGCATCTTTCGCACTGCTTTCTAACAGTCCCACCCGGCTCGCGACGCTGCTCGGCGCTACATTCGGCCTCGCCGCATGTGGGTCGCTAGCGCTGTGGTGCGCACTCGGTGCACTGTTTGCACGGCTGTTTCGAGCGTCGTTTCACTGGCGCATTTTCAATCTAGCGATGGGCGTGCTGCTCGCCGTATCCGTCATCCCCACCTGGAAATAGCCATGCCGGTCCCTCCGCTTGCCGAGTCGTTCGGCCACGAAACCGCGTTCGGCAGTGTGTCGGAAGACTGATGGTCGAATATCGTCGCGCAGGTCAACGATCAATACGTGAGGATCGCGAAAGTACGCGACCAACTCGTCCGGCACGACCATGCGCATTGAACCCGCCAGCAGGTCGTCGACGCGGCCGCCTTCATATTCGATCTTGAGCGTCGGCGACCGGATTGTGCGGCGTGCCGCGCGGCAGCACGTACGACGGACGAATGCTGGATTCTGCTGATCGAGCCCGTGCAGACGAAGCACACCGGCGACGTCGCGTCGCGGCTAACAAGGACGATCGATGAGTAGCTGCGTCAATTGGGCTGAGTCCATGTTTCAGCTTTGACAGGTCGTTTACGGGCCAACTTGGGACATTGGTGAAATTAACTGTACTGGCCGTAACGGCTCCGGAACCGGTCGTTGCAGCGGCGCTAGTCTGAACGGCGCCTGAGGATCGATATGACCCATTCGGCTTTGCGCCGCAGCGATGCTCCCCTGCGCAACCGACTGCACCTGCCAGCGCGATTCACGTCCTGCCCGCACACCGGGATGTTCATCATGCGAATTTTGACACCCATTACAAGAGATATTTCTGGCTTCCAATCGCCTCCAGACTATTCCGGCATCAACAGACTGCGCGGCCGCTGCTCCGACGCTGACGTTCTTCGTATGGAGAGCGCAATCGTCGAACTTGCCGACGCAACATGACTCGCACCGTAACTTGAAGATGAAGAAATTCACATGTCGAGGAGCAGCCCGTTGAGTGCTTCACACGGTACGCCTGACTGAAAATAGACCTTCAGGGCAAGCGGTCACGAATAGCGAGCAGCAGATCGAGGTGCCTTTCAACGAGCAGCGGAACGTTTGTTTCGCCGCGGATCCATCGACCAATGGTGCGGCGGTCGTAGCCCGAATATGCAGCGAACATCATCACCTGGGTCCAGCCAAGGCGCGCCAGTGCGCATGAGAGGTCAGCAGGTGTCACGCCTATCCAGGACGCCACGATCCAGGGCTCACGCCCTGCGGCGCCACCGCCTGTTAGGTCTGAAGGCTCGTCGCGCCGATCTTGTCTCACCAACAACCAATCGTTTCGTATGTAATCTGCTTTATCGGTCTGCTCTACCGCCACCACCCTCCTGAGAGCCGTCTAATTTGCTGTAATCGGCGCACCATCATTTATATCCGTTCAGTTATACATCCTATAACAGGATGCAATTTCGGCCACAATATTGACTGACCACCATCTCCGGCGACGCGACGCAGCGGCCGTCTGCCGAATGTGTCGCGCCCTCCCCTTTTCCCGTCTTCGGAGACTCCATGAGAACAAAATACGCTCGCGCAGCGGTACGCTCGCTGCGCCATGCGGCAGCGCTTTTGGTCACGCTTGGCACCTATGTCGTATTGAGCCCTACTGCCACCGCCGCACAGCCGATGGGCGTCGCGTTCGTCTATCTCGGCAACCCGGGTGACGCAGGCTGGACCTACGCGCACGAACAGGGCGTGAAGGCGATCGAAGCCAAGTTCGGTGACCAGATCAAGGTCACGCGCGTCGAAAACGTACCCGAATCCGCGGACTCGGAGCGTGTGTTTCGCGACCTCGCGAGCAAGGGCAACAAGATTATCGTTGGCTCGAGCTTCGGATTCCAGGATTTCGAACTGAAAACCGCGAAAGATTATCCCGACGTCGTCTTCGAGCATGCGACCGGCTACAAGAAGTCCGCGAACTTCGCGACCTACGACGTGCGCACCTACCAGAGCGCCTATCTGGCGGGGCTCGTCGGAGGCTATACGACGAAGACGAATACGCTTGGCTTCGTCGCCTCGGTGCCAGTGCCGGAAGTGGTACGCAACATCAACTCCTTCACGATGGGCGCGCGTTCGGTCAATCCGGATGCGAGGGTGAAGGTCATATGGATCAACAGCTGGTTCGATCCGGGCAAGGAGAAACAGGCGGCCGAAACGCTGATTGGCCAGGGTGCGGACGTGCTAATCCAGAATACCGATTCGACGGCGACGATGCAGACGGCCGAGCAGAAGAAGGTTCACGCGTTCGGCTGGGACTCTGACATGAAGAAGTTCGGCCCGGATGCGCAACTCGGCGCATGCGTGAGTTACTGGGGCGTCTACTACTCGCACCTGATCGAGCAGGTGCAGTCCGGCACGTGGACCAACGCGCCGACGTGGTGGGGCCTCAAGGAAAAAGCAATCGACCTCGCCGACATCAACACCGCGGCCGTGTCACCTGCCGCGCAAAAGGCCCTAGCGCAAAAGCGCAACGACATCATCGCCGGCAGATTCAATCCGTTCGCCGGACCGATCAGGGATCAGAGCGGCGCGATCAAGGTGGCCGCCGGCACATCGCTGCCGGATGCCGAGTTGCTGCGGCTGAACTGGTTCGTGCAGGGCGTCGACGGCTCATTGCCGAGGTAACACGACCAACATGGAGGAGACACGGTTTGAGCCGTACTAATCCCCGAAACAGAACGCGTCGGACTTCGCTGAGCAAGGGCTCGCGGCGACACGCGATCAGATCGTCCGCCATTTTCGCCATGCTGGCGTTGTCGCGCAACGCGTGATGCTGATGGGCCACCACCTGTTTGGGGCGATTCTCGCCGGACCTGATCAGGAGACTGTTCTCATAGAACAGGGCAATGTCGATTCCGTCAATCATTCGGAGAATCCGACAATGAGTGTGTCATCGCAGTCTGTCTTCGACCAGTGTCTGAAGCGTGTTGACCTGGTCGGGCCCGTGGCCGTGGTCGAGGAAGAAGTACTGCAGGTGCAGCGCGGGTTTTGGGTACGCGTATGAGCTGGGCTTGAATCGTACAGGTCTTCGTCGCGGCCCACGCCCTTACGCGCAAGGCGCAGCGTTCAGCTCACGAAAGGCAACTTGCTGTCGCGCGCGGCGGCGAGCATCGACAGCGTGATCTTGCGAACCTCGAGCTTGCTTTGCGTGATATGGGCGCGCAGCAGGATACCCGCCTCCGCGAATTTACCGCGATCGATGAGCTTGAGCATCGTCGAATGCTCGTCGTAGGTCGCGCTCGTACGATGCGCCTTGAGAAAATCGAGCCGACGCACGATACGAATCCGTTCGGTCACCTCGTTATGCACGCGCAGCATTTCGTCGTTTCCAGCAGCGCCGACAAGCCCACGATGAAAGGCCTCGTCAAGCACGAACATCGTAGCCGCATCGCCCTCGCGGTCTTCTTCATCGATACACCACACGGCGCGCAGCGCGTTCAGCGAGTCATGCGGCGCCGCCGGGAGCCGGTCGATCGCCGCTAGCTCGAGTACGATGCGCAGGTCATACAACTGGTCCAGCTGATTGAAGTTGATGTCACAGACCTTCCAGCCACGCCGAAAGCCCACTTCGAGATACCCTTCGCGCGCCAGACGGAAAAGCGCATCGCGCATCGGCGTGCGCGACACGCCGTAGTGCTGGGCAATGTCGTTCTCGGAAAAGCGGTCGCCCGGAAACAGGCGGAAGTTGAAGATGTCCTGCTTGAGCAGCTGATACACCTGCTCCGCAAGCGGGTTCGCGCTATAGACCACCTTCGCTGCATTGGCCGCGGAGGCTTCTGCTGCCACTTCGTGCATGTCGTCCATGAGTCGGGTGTAGTTGACGTCGAAAGTCCGCGCGCACATTCGCGCTTGCGCTGCATTATCTGCCTTTCAGACGGGTTCAATAAGGCTTACGTGTGCCGCCACAATCGTCCAGCCACCGAAAGCGTCATGGACGTCGCCAAGACGCACCCATGTCTGCATCTGGCGTCCGATGAGCGGCGTGGCGTCGCTCGTGAACTCGGTGCTCACGGTAGCGCAATCGAGGCCGAACGTCGTCACGACCGTGCGATGGAGCCGGCGCGAGCTCGGCACCGGCACGCAGGTCTCGCGCCAGCGGCGGATCGCCTCGCCACCGTGCTGGATCTCGGCAATGCCATAGCGTACCGTCTCCGGCCTGTCCCAGAACAGCCGGTTCATCGTCTCGATGTCATTGTCCACGAGCGCGCGCTCATAGGCCTCGAACGCCGCCGCCACCTCGGCGACGATCTCGGGCCGGTTCACGTCCATCGTCATCAAACTGCCTCCAGCAGGGCGTCGAGCGTGGCGGTCCAGCCGACGATACCGCCCTGCGAATGAATCATTGACAGGGTCGCGTCGCGAAACGCAGGGATGTAGCTCGCCGTTGCCTCCTCGACCAGCAAGCACTCGAAGCCGCGGTCGTTCGCTTCGCGCATCGAAGTCTGCACGCAAACCTCAGTCGTCACGCCCGCGAAAACAAGGTGCGTGACACCTCGCTGCGCCAGCTCTTCGCCAAGCCGTGTCGCGTAGAACGCTCCTTTGCCGGGTTTGTCGATGACGAGTTCGCCTTCGAGCGGCGCGAGCGCCTCGACGATATCGTTGCCGGGTTCGCCACGTATCAGGATGCGCCCCATCGGCCCCGCATCGCCAATGCGTGCATTCGGCGTGCCACGCAGGCGCTTGGCCGGCGGGCAATCGGAAAGATCCGGCGCATGCGATTCGCGCGTATGCACGACCTGCCAGCCCGCCGCGCGCGCATGGGCAAGCAGCCGCGCCACCGTCGGCACGATGCCGGCGAGCAGCGAAACGTCGTTGCCGAGCGCCTCGCCGAAGCCTCCGGGCTCGATGAAATCACGCTGCATGTCGATCAGGACGAGCGCGGTAGTGCGCGCGTCAAATGTGAACGGAGCAGGTTTTGCACAGGCGATGCTTGTCATCGCGATGTTTCTCCTTTGGATGCCTTCGGTTTCATTGCACCGCCCGTTCCTTCAGGCGTTCGCATGCGCGACGGCGGTCCCAGCCACGTAGTGCACGACCTCGTCCTCGTGGCCGGCCATGTGGCGCCCGAGCACCACACGATCGGCCTCGCTGGCGGCCGTCACGACGATGCGGTCGGCGAGCTCCAGCAGCTCATCAAGGTCTTCGCTCACCAGCAATACCGCCGCGCCAGCGTCGCGTGCGGCGAGTATGCGGGCATGGATATCGGCCACGGACGCGAAGTCGAGGCCGAACACCGGATTCGCGACGATCAGCACGTTGACTGGCTGCCCAAGCTCGCGTGCCAGCACGGCACGCTGAACGTTGCCGCCGGAGAGTGTTCCAATGGCGCGCTCAGGCAGCGGCGGTTGTACATTGAATTCCGCAATCAACCGTTCGGCCCGGGCGCGCATTGCGCGACGGTCGAGCCACCAGCCAGCGCGGCGCAGCGGTGCACGGTCGAAATCCCGAAGCGCCATGTTCTCGGCAACGCTCATGCCACCCACGCAGGCATTGCGCAGCGGCTCTTCGGGGAGGGCAAACACGCGCAGACGCGTCATCTGTTCGCGCGTCGCAGCATAAGGCGCACCCTCGACGCTCATCTCACCCGAATGGACCCGGCGCTGGCCGACCAGCGCCTCGATCAGTTCTTTCTGTCCGTTGCCCGATACACCCGCGAGCCCCAGGATTTCTCCGGCCCGCAATTTGAGCGACGCTTCGCGCACGACAGCATGGCCGCGATCATCGACCACCGAGAGTTTCGAGAGCGCGAGCCGCACGGGCGCATCGCTCGCGCATGCACGGCGCGCAAGCCGTGCCGCGCCTGTGTCGCCGGCATCTTCGACCAGCCCTTCGCGCGCCTGCTCGCTCGCGTCCGTGCCCATCATCCATGCCGCGAGCTGCTCGCGGTTCGTGTCGGCCACCGCGCAGGTACCCACGAGACGGCCCTTGCGCAGCACGGTCACGTCGTCGGCATAGGCCATGACTTCGCGGAACTTGTGCGTGATCATCAGCACCGAGAGGTCGCCGCGTGAAGCCAGCGTTCGCATGAGGCCCAGCACCTCGTCGGCTTCCTGCGGGGTCAGCACCGAGGTCGGTTCATCGAGAATCAGGAACTTCTGCTCCAGATAGAGCTGTTTGAGGATCTCCAGCTTCTGCTTTTCCCCTGCCGCCAGCGACGACACCGGCGCGTCGAGCGCGAGGCGAAACGGCATGCGGCGCATGAACGCGTCGAGCGCGGCACGTTCTGCGGCCCAGTCGATCTTCCAGGGCAGGCTGCCGCGCGCGAGCAGCAGGTTCTCCTCAACGGAGAGCCCCTGCGCCAGCGTGAAATGCTGATAGACCATGCCGATGCCAAGCGCCTGGGCATCACGCGGCGACGCGATATGGACCTCGCGGCCGTTGGCGAGAATCGCACCATGATCGAGCACGCCGTAACCCACGAGCCCCTTCACAAGCGTGCTCTTGCCCGCGCCATTTTCACCGAGCAACGCGTGAACGGTGCCCGGCATGACCTTGAGCGTTACGTCGTCAAGCGCGCGGAACGCGCCGAACGACTTGGTTGCACCGATCACCTCGACGCCGAGGGCGCGCATGGCGGTCGCCATGATCAGCGCTCCAGCGCGGCGACCAGCGCCGTCGAATCCGAGACCGTGCCGAATACCCCGCCCTGCATGAGGACCATGTTGAGGGCGGCTTCGTGGTTGCCCGTGTCGGTCGCGCCGCAGCAGTCCGCCAGCAACGTGCACTCGAAGCCGCGGTCGTTGGCCTCGCGCATCGTCGTGTGGACGCACACGTCGGTCGTGATGCCCGTGAGCACGAGATTGGCAATGCCGCGCGTGCGCAGGATCAGTTCGAGGTCGGTCGCACAGAACGAGCCCTTGCCGGGCTTGTCGATGACGATCTCGCCGGGCAGCGGCGCTAGCTCCTCGATAATCTCCCAGCCAGGCTCGCCACGCACGAGAATGCGCCCGCACGGCCCGGCGTCACCGATGCCGATGCCGTTGGTACCCGCCTGGCGGCTGCGCCAGCGCTTGTTCGCTGCCAGGTCGGACAGGTCCGGGCGATGCCCCTCGCGCGTATGAATGATCGTGAAGCCGAGTTCGCGCATGACCGCGAGCACCCTCCGGATCGGCTCGATCGGCGCGCGCGTGAGCGAGAGGTCCTAGCCCATCTTGTCGACGTAGCCGCCGTAGCCGCAGAAGTCGGTCTGCATGTCGATGACGATTAGCGCCGTGTTGTCGGGGCGCAGATTGCCGTCGTAGGGCCAGGGGTAAGGACGGGCTTCGATGTAGCGGGTCATGGTGATGCTCCGGTGCGTGCGCTGCGTGAGCGCACGCGAAGATCGGTTCGGTCGTTGAAATTGCGGTCCTGCTGGCGTTCAGCGCGTGAGGCTCAGCTCGCCAGGCGCGCCTGCGAGCGTGCGGTCCGGCCGGCAGTTGACGATCATGAGCACGAGCGTCAGCACGTACGGCGCCGCATTGAAGAGGTAGTAGCCGCTCGTCACGCCGATCGCCTGCAACGCAGGACCAAGTGCGCCGGCGGCGCCGAACAGCAGCGCGGCCCACAGGCAGCGCGGCGGCTGCCAGCGCGCGAAGATCACCAGCGCGACGGCCATGAGACCCTGCCCGCTCGACAGCCCCTCGTTCCAGCTGCCGGGATAGACCAGCGAAAGATACGCACCGCCCACACCGGCAAAGAGGCCGCCGACGGCCGTTGCGATGACGCGCACGCGCGTCACCGGATAGCCCATCGCGCGGGCGCTCTCGGCGTTCTCGCCAACGAGGCGCAACGTCATGCCCCAGCGCATCGAGCGCATGCCCCATTGCAGCGCAAAGGCGAGCGCGACGCCGATCACGAACAGCAGGTTCACGTGCAGCGCGTTATGCAGTTGTGGCGAGGCGGACCAGCCGCCGAGATCGATCGAAGACAGCATCGGCGCCTGGGGCTCGATGAACGGCTTGCCGAGATAGAACGCGAGGCCCGTGCCGAACAGCATCAGCGCGATGCCGAACGCGATATCGGAGACGCGCGGCAGTGAACAGACGAGCCCGTGCAGGCAGCCGAGCACGAGTCCGGCGAGCGCGGCGGCGAGCACGCCGATCCACGGCGATCCCGAGAGATACGACGCCGCGTAGCCGCACATCGCACCGGAAACGAGAATGCCTTCAAGGCCGAGATTGACGCGGCCCCCCTTCTCGGTGAGGCACTCGCCGAGGCTCACGAAGAGATACGGTGTGCTTACGCGGACCGCGCCCGCGAAGAGCGAGAGCAGCAACACGGCAACGGGCGAATGAAGATCAGACATGATGGGTACGTTCCAGAGAAACGGAAGGAGCCGCGAGCGCGGCGGCCTGCAGCCTCACGCGCCAGGCGGCAAGACGCGGACCGAGCGCCTCCCACGCGAGCAGGTTTGCGAACAGCAGGCCCTGCAGCACGAGCGTGGCCGCGTCGGGTAGATCGAGGCGACGCTGGAGCAGACTGCCGCTCGCCTCGATGCCCCCAATCATCAGTGCACAGACGATCACCGCGAACGGGTTTTGGCGCGCCGCGAACGCGACGAGAATGCCCGCGTAGCCGTAGCCCGAAAGCAGCGACGCATTGGCGCTGCCCTGCACGGCCGCGACTTCGAACATGCCGGCCAACCCCGCCGCCCCGCCGCCGAGCGCGCACGCCGTGAGCGCAAGCCCGCCCACCGGCAGGCCGACAAGGCGCGCCGCACGCACGTTGCCGCCGGTCACGCGCATGGCGAAGCCGAGCGTGCTTCGACGCACGAGCACCCAGGCGGCGAGACAGGCGAGCACGCCCCAGAAGAGCCCCCAATGCACGTCGAGGCCCGGCAGCGAGCCGACGGTCATGGCGTCCGGAACGGGCAGCGTCGAAGGCTTGTTGAGGCTCGCAGGGTCGCGCAGCGGCTCCTCGACGAGAAATTTGAAGACGGCGATCGCGATGTACGACATCAGCAAGCTGCTGATGGTCTCGTTCACGCCGCGCCTCTGACGCAGTGCACCGACGGCGCTGATCCACAGGCCGCCGGCGAGCATGCCTGCGAATGCCATCAGCGGTGTGGCGATGAACCAGGGCGTGGCATGCGGAAGGTACTGGGGCATGACTGCCGCCGCGAGACCGCCCAGCGCAAGCGCACCCTCCCCGCCAATGACAATCAGACCGACCTGAGCCGGCAGCGCGACGCACAGCGCCGTGAGCATGAGCGGCGCGGCACGCAGCAGTGTGTTCTGCCACGCAAACGACGAACCGAATGCGCCTTCGGCGATAAGACCGAGTGCGTCCGCTGCGTGCTGGCCTTGCACGAGCAGGAATGCGCCGAAGAGCACCAGCGTGGCAACGACCGCACACACTGTGGGTATGGCAGGCAGCACAGCGAGCAGCAGGCGCGCGAACCCGGTGGACACGCTACGGGACGGCCCGCGAGAGGGCGAAACAGAAGCAGACATCAGGACTCCCAGGAGGACGCGTGCGCCTCTCAGATCTGGCCGACCACACCGGCGACGAGGTAATTCATGCTTTCGAGCGCGATATCGGTTTGCGCGTAGTTCGTGCCGGCTGCGATGGCATTGCCACCCTTGTTGTCCTTCATCGGCCCCTTGAAGATCACGTACTGGCCGGCCAACATCTGCGCCTTGACCGCGTCCGCGTTCTGCTTCGCCTGCGGCGTGACCTTCGCACCGTAGGGCGACATCTTCACGAAGCCCTTCTTGAGCCCGCCGCGCAGGATGTTCGGTACGGGCTTGCCGCTCTGTGCGGCGGTAACGAGCGCCTTGTACGGCGTCACCCAGTCCCACTCGGCGCCCGTGAGATAGCCCTTCGGCGCGAGCGCCGCCTGGCTCGCGTGATAGCCGCAGCTCATCGCGCCGCGCTTTTCCGCGGTCTCGATCACGACCTTGGGCCCGTCCACGTGGCAGGTGAGCACGTCGCAGCCCTGATCGACGAGACTGTTGGCCGACTCCGCCTCCTTTACGGGCATCGACCAGTCGCCGGTAAAGATCACGTGCGTCGTGATCGACGGGTCGACCGACTGCGCGCCCAGCGTGAACGAGTTGATGTTGCGCAGCACCTGCGGAATCGGCTTGGCGGCAACAAAGCCCAGCTTCTTCGTCTTGCTCATGTGACCCGCCACGACGCCGTTCAGATACTGGCATTCGTCGATATAGCCGAAGTAGCTCGTGATGTTCGCGGGGTTGCCGCTCTTCCAGAGGCCGCCGCAGTGCGCGAAGCGGACCTTTGGATATTTGGCGGCCATCTTCAGCACGTGCGGGTCGAAGTAACCGAACGACGTCGCGAAAATGAGCGTCGCGCCGTCCTGCTCGATCATGGCCTCCATCGTCTTCTGTGCCGCCACGGTTTCGGGCACGTTCTCCTCTTCGACGACCTTCACGTTCGGCAGCTTCTTGATGATCGCGGCGGCCTGCGCCTGTGCTTGGTTGTAGCCATAGTCCCCGCGCGAACCGACGTAGATGACGCCGACCGTCAGCGGCTCAGCGCCGAAAGCCAGCTCGAAAGGGAATGCGCTGCCGAGAGCGAGCGCGCCTGCGCCTTTGAGAAAATCGCGACGATTGCTCATGGTTGGACTCCTCGTGATTCACGCTATTTGATGAACGTTTAGCGGCTGGACTGTGCTTCGGTTTCTGCTTCGGCTGGATTTGCCAGCCACGCGCGCCAGCCGCCGAACGAAGTAATGTCGCGCGCGCCGCTGGCCGGCCCGACCGCCGCCGGCTCGCAGATGAAACCCATGACCGTGCGTCCGTCCGCGGTCACCACGCTGCCGATGCCAAGCGGTGCTGGGACCTGTGCGACAAATGCCCCGAAATTTCGCAGCGGCATCTCCCACAATTCGATTTCGATTGCCTCACCCGCCTCCTGCGGCGTGTGGACCAGCGCGGGCTTGGGTGGCATCGTGCGGGCGAGCGCATACAGACGGTATTGCGACGAAGTCCTGGTCGTCTGAGCGAAGCGTGCTCCCGCTTCGAGCAGTTGCCAGCAGAGCGGTTGGCCGCGCAAATGAGCGCCGACCACCGCGAGCAGCACCGTTTGCTCCTGGAACGGCAATGGCGTGGCGGTGATTGCGGCAGCATCATCTGCGCAGGCGTCCGCCATGAAGAGCGCCTGGATCTGCGCGCCGAGCACGGCGAGCCGCTGGTCAGCGCCCGCAGGGGCAATCAGCGTCACGCCGGCCGGCAGGCCGTCCGCGCGGCGCACGCCGGGCACGGCGAGCGCACACAGGTCGAGCAGATTGACGAAGTTGGTGTAGACCCCAAGCTGGCTGTTCGCGCCAATCGGGTCCGCGCGCACATCGTCAAAAGTCGGATGCGTAGGCGTGGTCGGCACGATTAGCACATCGACCTGCTCGAATATCCCTTCGACCTCGCGGCGCAACGCGGCGAGTGCGTACTGGCCGTTGAATGCGTCGGCCGCACTGTAGTTGTCCGCCTTCGCAATCACCTCGGCGACCACCGGATTGATGTCGGCACGATTCGTTTCAAAGAAGGTGCCGAGGGCAGCACGCCGCTCAGCCACCCACGGACCGTCGTAAAGCAGTGCCGCAGTGCGTTGCATCGGTTCGAACGAAACACGCACCGGTGACAGACCGAGACGGGAGGAAATCGAATCGAGTGAGGCGACAAAGGCTCGTTCTGCCTTTACGTCACCGAAAAAGGTCAATGGCTCGGGCACGGCCAGACGCAGCGGCACATGCGCAAGACCGAGCGCCGGCACACAGCGCGCGAAGCCATCCTCCTCGTCGTACTTTGTACTTTGCCATTTGCAGCAGAACCTGCCAGGCATCGCCGACGTCGTGCGCGAAGATCGACACGCAGTCGAGGCTGCGGCACGCCGGCACCACGCCACGCTTGCTCACGAGACCCGGCGTGGGCTTGAGCCCAACCAGCTCGTTGAAGCCGGCGGGCACGCGCCCGGAACCGGCTGTATCCGTGCCGAGCGCGAATGCCACGAACCCCGCCGCGACCGCAACGGCCGAACCGGAACTCGAGCCGCCCGATATGTGTGCGTCGGACTCGAACTGACGCACGCCTCCATACGGCGAACGCGTGCCTACGAGACCCGTGGCGAACTGATCGAGATTGGTCTTGCCGACGAGGATCGCTCCCGCATCGAGCAAGCGGGCGACAACGAAGGCCGAGGTCGCCGGCGTGTACGCGAACGCATCGCAGGCCGCGGTGGTCAGGAGACCGGCAACGTCGATGTTGTCCTTGATTGCGAAAGGCACACCGAAAAGCGGCATCCGGTCAAAGACAGCCTGACCATGACGTTCGAGCGCGCTTTCGAGCACGGTGATGCGCGCGGCGAGGTTGGCCGCGCTCACGCGCGAAATCCAGACCTCGGGGCGGCCGGAAGCATTGATGCGTGCGGTCAGTGATTCGATGACCTCGCGAGGTGCGGTCTCGCCACTGGCGTAGGCGTCGAGCAACGCACGAACCTTGAAGGGAGCGTTCTGAGACATGAGTCCCATCTTGAATACAAGTTGGCGCTCATCAGAGCAGCAACTGTGCCAAGTTCCGACGCCTCGGTCTGGAACGCTTGCAGGACAAGGGTTTTCGCCTCAACGCGAGCGAGTGTTCGATATCCGGTCAATGACCCATCGTGGTTCGCAGCATGTTCAACTTGGTGCGCCACTCCCTTGGATTGGTGCATTACAGAAAGCCTTCGTGGCATGTCGGCAAAAAAGGCTGAGGATCGACCAGCAACCGCTGGCTATGGATTGGCTATTTCACGGACTTGCTCGTCTTCTATCTGCAGGCCAGTTGGTTGCCCACGCTGATGCAGCGTTCTCCATTCGCTTCGCGTGAGTCGGCTTCGATCGCCGCGCTGCTGCCATTTGGTGGAGTGCTCGGGACAATCGTAATGATTGATAGCACCGGCCCGAAAATTTCTTCACGGGCGATGGCCATTCGGTAAGCAGGAGCTTTGACACTGTCGTGGTCGCTGCACTGACTTCGAGCAGCCTCTCGCGCAGGCCATCCGACAGCGCCAGATGACCATACCGGGTCATCGACTCGATCAGCGTCGAAATCACGGCCTTCAGGCGCTTCCTGCACACCCGGTCAGCAGCTTCCCATAGCGTGATCAGCGCCGCGCGCACCTCGTCGTTGTAACGCCTTTGCGGGCCCGGTTTGGCCTTCGGTGCACAGTACCCGGATCGCGTGCTTGCGGTGATAGCCCGTTAGCCTGAGAAACTCCTCAAGGATCTGGCGCTTGCCATCCCGGCTCGCTCGCCGGTAACGCTCGCCGACTGCTTCTATCAATTCCCGGCGTGTTGCCATGCTGAGTCGCCTCGCCATAAGTCACCCCTGCCAGCCCTCTGGCAGGTAGCAAAATACATGAGGCAACAACCACGATCGGGTAACAAATATCCTGAGTCAATGCGCCGGCCAAAATGATTGTCGCCGCGCATCAGCTCAGGTGAAAAGCCGGGAGCACGTCAATCGGTCCGTAATTGGTCGCAAAGCTAACATTCGTATTCATCATCAGGCGATCCACGAACCACGCCGGCCCATCTCGTCTGATGGGCCACTTTTTATCTACGTCCGACACGCGAGACATGCCGGACGTCCACCGACGCCGCGGTTTCGCGAATTTTCGCAATGGAGGCATGGATGGGTCGTTGCACGGGGACGACCGTCTGCCCCCATCGCGGGTCGCCGCGACTCCGGGATTTTTACTGGCGACTGGCGTCAATTGTCCTGGTCTGGCTCTTCGGACGCGGCAGCATCATCGACCGACAACCGGGCAAGCAATCCTCCGATGTCGTCGATCGCGACGGGCTTGACGAGGTGGGCGTCGAAACCGGCTTCCCGGGAGTGGCGCCGGTCTTCTGCCTGCGACCAGCCGGTGAGTGCCACCAGCAGATAGCGCCCGTCAGCCCGCTGCGCGCGGATCCTCCGGGCGGCCTCGTAGCCGTTCAACCCTGGCAAACCGATGTCGAGCAGGATCAGGTCGGGCAGCAGGGCCGCCGCGTCCTCAACTGCCCGGGACCCATCGTACGCAATGTGGACATCGTGACCTAGCATTCGCAGCAGTGTGGCGAGCGAGTCAGCCGAGTCATGGTTATCGTCAACAACCAGTATGCGGCGGCCCTGTGCCGTCGACTCTGCGTGTCCGGGTCGTTTCGGGCGCTGTGGCTGCGACCGTTGCGCTTCAGTAAGCACGGGCAGCCGCACCACGAATTCGCTGCCCTGGCCTGCGCCAGCGCTGTGGGCGGCCACAGCCCCGCCATGCATTTCCACCAGCGTCTTGACCAGTGTCAGGCCGATCCCCAAGCCGCTACGCGTGCGTTCCAGCGAATTATCGGCCTGCGCAAACATGTCGAAAATGAGTGGCAGTTGCACTTGCGAAATGCCGATGCCGTTGTCGCGCACACGAACGAGTGCATCGTCCCCTTCGCGTTCGAGGCGCAGTTCGATCCGGCCGCCGCCCTCGGTGAACTTGCTTGCGTTGCTCAGCAGATTGCCGATCACCTGCAGCAGGCGCACAGGGTCCCCGTCGACGTAGATCGGCTCGGGCGACACGCTGACCACCAGCTCCTGCCGCATCGCATCGCATTCGCTGCGGGCAGCCTCGGCAGCGTGGTGAGCCAGCGAGTTCAGTTCGACCTCACCCCGGCGCAGTTCGATCTTGCCGCGACTGACGCGGCTCACGTCAAGGAGCTCATCGACCAGCCGAACCATCTGCGCCATCTGGCGTTGCATGATGTCGACCGCGGACCGATCGGCCGGCGTGCGTGTGCCCGACTGCTGCAGTATCTGCAGGGCGTTGCGGATCGGCGCAAGCGGGTTGCGCAGTTCGTGGGCGAGTATCGCCAGAAATTCGTTCTTGCGCCGGTCGGTTTCGGCAAGCCCGGCGGCGAAGGCTTTCAGCTCGTCCTGCATGCGCCGGCTCTCGCTGATGTCGCGCACCACTCTCGATATGCCGATCACCCCGCCGTTTGCGTTGCGAAGCGGCGAGATGGCGACCGACAGGTGCACCCGCCGCCCTTCCCGGTTCGTGATCGCGGTTTCGACATGGGCGATGCGCTCGCCCCGCCGCATCCGTGCCTGGACATCGGCCTCGCCGTTATCCTGTGCGGACGGCATCAGCCGCGCGAGAGGCGTGCTGATCGCCTCATCGGCGCGCAGCCCGAAAATCCGTTCCGCACCCGCGTTCCATGTCGTGATCACGTCGTCAAGGGTCGTGCTGATGATCCCGTCGTCGGAGCATTCGACAATCTCGGCCAGCCGCGCCTGGACCTCCCCCACGCGGGTGCGTTCGGTCACGTCCTCGAGCGCCAGCAGGATCAGTCCCGTCTCTTCCCCGTTGCGAACGATGCGGCGGGCATTGAGCAGCATGGTCCTGCGGCCGATCGCGTCGAAGGTCGCCTTGACCTCGTAGTCCTCGAAAGGCTTGCTCTCGGTGAGCACCTGCGCGAGCAGTGCGTGCAGCTCGGGAACGTTCCACTGACCGTTGCCCAGTTCGAAGAGACGGTGCCCCTGCGCATCGGTTGGCATCTGCCCGAACGTGCGATGGAAGGCCCGACTCGCCAGCTGGACGCGCAGCTCGCTGTCGAGGACCAGCAGCGGGTCGCGCGCTGTTTCGATGATGGCCTGGGCGTAGTCGCGTGCGTCGCGCAGCGCGGACTGAGCGAGCTTTGCGGCGTGAATGTCCTCGAGCGCGAGCACCGCGCCGTCGATCCGGTTGTCCGCGGTACGATAGGGCAGGACCCGGAACGCGTACCAGTGACCGGCTCCGTCCTGTACCTCGTGTTCGCGCATCTGCACGGTCTCGATGACCTCGCCCAGCAGCGCTTCAAGACCGGCAGTCGGCACGGGAAGTCTGATCTGGCTGGCCGGGCGGCCGACGTCGCTGGCGTGCAGGTGCAGCAGTTTCGTGGCGGGCGGGGTGAACCGGCGCACGCACAGGTCACTGCCGAACACGACGATCGGAACATTGACGCTGCCGAGCAGGTTGGTCATGTCGTCGTTGAGCCGGACGAGCTCGGCGTTGCGGACCTGCAGCTGTTCGTTGACCGTCGTCAGCTCCTCGTTGAGCGATTGCAGCTCCTCCTTGGCGGACTCGAGTTCCTCATTGGTGCTCTGCAGTTCCTCGTTCGACGACAGGATCTCCTCGTTGCTCGCCTTCAGCTCCTCATTGGCGGCATCCTGCTGCTCGATCACCGACTGCAGGTACTCGCGCGTGGAGGCCAGTTCCAGGCGTAGCGATGCCAGTTCATCGCCAGGCGGCTTCGCCGGCGCCGCGCTGGCGGGCGCCGCCGGCATCGGACCGGTGCGATGCACAGGCTCGGCAAACGAAATCAGGTAGCAGCGCTCCACCGCATTCGGCAGTTTGACCGGCATCACGTGCAGATCAATCTCCCGCTCGGCCGCTTCGGTCCGCACGCGTATGCCCTGACGGTGCACCGGGACGCCCTGCTGCTGGCTCTCGGCGAGCGCGGCACGCAACCCGACGAACAGCCCCTCGCGCGCCATCTTCAGCAGATTGTGGCTCGGCTCCCCGGGTGCCGGGGCAAGGAATGGGCCGGTCTGGCCGCGAAACTGCAGGATGTCCAGATTTTCGTTGACCAGCACGCCAGGTGGCGCGTACCGGGCCAGCGCGACGCGGTCAGCCTCGCGTTGCCAGTCTGCGACCGACATCGCGGGTGTCGGGGCGACGCTTCGCCCGGGCGCCACGACGGTTCGTTCAGTGAGGAAGTAGGGATACGACCGGGTTGCGGTTGCCCTTTTCGCGTAGATGCGGTTCGGCGGGTCGACGGCGGCGAAAAGCACGTCGAATGAACCGATGGTTTCAGACGCACCGAGTACGAGAAAACCGCCCGGGTTCAGGGCGTAATGGAAAGTCGGGATGACGCGTTTTTGCAGCGACGGCGCGAGGTAGATCAGAAGGTTGCGGCAGCTGATCAGGTCGACCCGGGAATAGGGGGGATCGGCTGCCACGTTCTGCCGCGCGAAGACGATCATGTCGCGCAGTGAGGGGGACACGCGATAGTGGCTGTCCTCCCGGCTGAAAAACCGGTTGAGCCGGCCGGCCGGCACCTCCACCTCGATGCTGCCCGGATACAGCCCCTGACGTGCCTGCTGGAGCGACATCGTATCGCTCAGGTCCGTGGCAAAAATCTGGACCGGCAGCGGGGCGCGATGCGTCTCCTCGAGAAATTCCGTGACGACAATGGCCAGCGAATAGGCTTCCTGGCCGGTCGAGCAGCCCGGCACCCAGATGCGCAGCGGCGTGCCGGGCTCCCTGTTCTTCATGATCGCGGGCAGCACGCGTTGTCTGATCGCATCAAACGCGTCGGGGTCCCGGAAGAAGCTCGTGACGTTGATCAGGATGTCGTGGTACAGCGCCTCGAGCTCGGTGCGGTCATCTTTGAGTCTGGCAACGTACTCGGCCAGACTCCCGAGGGAGTGCAGCACCATCCGGCGCGTGATGCGCCGCCTGACAGTCGTATCGCGATAGTTGCCGAAATCGACCTTGAACGCCACCTGCAGCCGGCCCAGGATCTCCCGGTAGTCCCGGTCTTCCGCGACAGTTTCGGGTTCCGCTGCCCGGGCAGAGGCGACATAGGGATGACGTCCGATGCGCGCCAGTTCGCGCGCCATGTCCGCGGGCGCCAGAACCATATCGATACAGCCCGAGCGGATCGCATTCAACGGCATGCCGGCATGGGCTGCGCTCTGTTCGTCCTGGGCAAACGTGATGCCGCCGGCAGCCTTGATCTCCTCCACGCCCAGGGTCCCGTCGGTGCCGGTACCCGAAAGGATCACGCCGATTGCGCGGGCCTGGCGGTCTTCGGCCAGTGACTTGAGGAAATGGTCAACCGGCAGATGCACGCCGCGCGCCTCGCCGCGTGGGCTGACCCGGAATTTACCGCCGGCCATGGCCAGCGTCGTGTTGGGCGCAATCACATAGATCTGGTCCGGTTCGACCGGCAGACCATCAAAGGCCTCGAGCACGGGCATCTGCGTCACTTCGGCCAGCAGGTCACGCAATCTGCTTTTGTGCTGGGGATCGAGATGCTGCACGATGACGAAGGCCATGCCCGTATCGGCAGGCAACTGTCTGAGGAGTTTGCTCAGCGCCTCCAGTCCACCAGCCGACGCGCCGATGCCGACCACCGGCCCAGGGTTTTCCCGGGCACGGTCTTCCCGTTGGTCAGCAGGGACGGCGGACCGTGGTGGTGAGACCACGGACGGTCGAGACGTTTTCCGGCTCATACACCATGCTCCAGCAGGCGAATCGCTGTTGCTGCCCGGCGCGACTGGCTCCAACGGGTTTCGACGAGGCCGAACGTGCAGTCGACAATTGAGCGGACCGAACGCAGTGGCACGGCGGGAATCCTCGCATCTATCGGGTGGCTGTGGAATCCGGCGCGCTGCCTGGATGTCGGGTCGAGAGTCCTGGGACGTAACCCGCGGTGCGCGATCGCCCTACCTTCACGGCGGCTCGCGCGAAACGCGTTCGGGCTCATCTTGCTGCAATTCGCTGTCCACCTTCGCTACTATACTTCGCCGGCGTCGGAATGGAGCCCGACCAGCCAATGGGCAGATCCGTCCCGGCTGTCAAAGGGCTTTGGCTTCACTACGCCCACGATGGCGGCGAAGACCTGTTTGCTCATTCTTCGGAAGTGGAGGCCGAGGGCTTCAAGTCTCTCAAGGACGGGCAAAAGGCGAGCGTCGTGGTCAAGCAAGGTCCGAACGGAAAGGAGGTGGCCAACATTCAGCCATCCTGACAAATTAGCGCACTCGCTGCACGCAAAAGAATGGTCCGCCTCGGCGAACCATTCCTTCCTAGCTATGCGCCGTGACACGGTCTCCCCAAGTTTGCTGGTTTCGGACATGAACCGGCAACAGGCGTAGGCGGACATCACGTGCGCCGGAATGAACGACCAGCGTACACGAGAGTTGGGCTTGTCGGGTCGCGGTTACAGCGCAATGTGCGCCAGGCGCATGCTAGCCGCGTCGTGCAACCCCGGGTTCAACGCTTTTTTTGAATTATTGCTTCGCCGTCTTCGCCGCTTTTTCGACTGACTGGTCAGCCGCTTCAGTCACCTCCGATGCCCCTTTTGTTGCGGCGTCCAGGTTACCTGGCGCGACTTCGACTACCTGCTTCGTTGCCTTTTGAACGCTTTCCTGAGCGGCGCTGGCCAGCGCGATAGCTGGTTTCACAAATGCAATTGCCGCTTCGGAGCCGACCGGGGCGTTTTGCGCCCTGCTTCCCGGTGATCTTGACGAAGGATTCCACGGTCTCTGGCAATGGCTGGTCTGCTCGTGCCGGCTAGCGCCCGCTCCAGCTCGGCCAGTGGGTCTACGTACCGCTCGATCGCCCCCCACGCCACCGCCCATGGCTAGGCACCAACCAGCATCTGTAGTACTTCCTCGCGCGCCATGATGGCCTACAGTGCGGCCGGACTTTCGTCGTAGGCGACGATTCAAGCTTCACGAAAAAAGAAGCCGCGGGTAGGCTCTCCCGCGGCCTGTTCCATTTGCAGCGCCGAAGTCCCTCCTGCGCCATCGCATCATCCTTTCACAAATATTACAGCATGAACAATAGGCGTATACGCTGCGGCGCAGAATCGCAGTGAGCGCCATGGCCACTCACTGGCCCCGCCGCTTGCGCAGCCGAAACGTTGCCGTATGCCAGCAGCAACCTTGCAAACAGAAGCCAAAGGCGCCTTCTGCACCCTATTTTGAAGTGATCGTTTAAGCACAGATCTGTGCCCCCCATTCAGCGCGTGGCGCAACTAAAAGCAAATATCTAGGCATTGGCTTGACGCATGACGTAGGCCTCGCCTAAGCCACCTTCACGCACTCATCGAACGCCGCGAAGCTCTGAAAGGGCGCGTCTCAAGTCGGCGCTGCGACTCTAAATAGCCCGTAACGATCTCCGATACGTGGAAACGGAACGAGACTCCCCCGCTCAGTGCTGCGATACCTAACGGAGCTTGAGATTTGAATCGAGCAGTCCGTGACAACGCCCTGCTCGGCGCGTGCAATGAACTCTACGGAAAGGTCGCGCATGTTGCCGGTGCTTTCGCCATGTTTGCCGGCGTTGGCCTTAGCTGGTATCTGATCGTCGCGCTTCGCGCTTAGCCCCGTAAAGGCTCACCTATGAGGATGCCTTATGTTTTCTTAGTAATCCTGCTCGTTCGGTTGTGGGTTTCTACGATGGATTCATCGCGGGGTCGCTTTGGTCGACGATCTGATTCCTCGATCGCCAGGCGCGCGAGCACGAATTCGCCGCTGACGCGCCCTACCTGCGCGTCCGGGAATGACCGCCATGCGTTGCCAAGTCCGCGGCTACCACTGCGCCACGTGCCGCTGCTTGAAGCGAAAACTCGACGAGTACATCCGCTACCGGCCTGCCCGGTTTGCGGCCGTCGCTCGTACCACGTCGACCGGTGGATGAATCGCCGCAACACCACGCACATGGCGTGTACCTGCGCGGGCTACTGGTTCCCGCACCGCCATGGCTCGCTGTTCTGCTGGAACCGCGCAGACGGCTCTCAGCGATACCCCGGCGATCCGAATTTCGCCTACTGCAACTACGACGGCCTCGCGGCCGCATAGAACAGTTTCGCGACGGCCCCCCGTGGGTGACGTTGTGTGTGTTGGCCGGCGCCCGTATGGGCTGGTCCTCTTTAGGGCTACAGGAAAATGCACATCCGTTCACTCGTCACTTCGCGGTTTGCGGGCATTGATTTCCCTGTCTATGTCGCGTCTGCAATCCCGGAATGCGGCCTCGAACGCTTCCTCTGCACTACGGAACGGACCGTCAACATGACCTTCCATTGCAGGTTGACGCACTCGGCTACTCGGAGCTTCCTGGTACGTGACCGGCTGAACGATGTAGAACTGAGTCGCGCCCATTCTGTTGACTCTGCTTTTGACGAAGACCTCCATCGTCCAGCCTTCGTAGATCTCGGTATGGGCTTCCATGCGGTATTCAGTGGAACATTTCGGGCGATCGTAGCATGAACACCTCTATGCCCAAGACTCCAGCATCACTCGCAGTCGCTGCGGCGCATTCATTCGGCAGGCGAGAGACGATCTCTGCCAGCAAGAGCCGCGCTATTTTGAGGCCCGCAGTAAAAGGAACCCCTCTAGCTGAAGCTTCGCCGATTGCGCAATCTGATCACCCGCTCGATGGATTGCCTACAGACCCTAAAAGCAGCGCGAAAAGCATCATCAGGACTATTAAACGGACCAGAGCAACCGCTCGCCACGATTGCTTGATTCTGCCGGACTACCGAAGATTCCCTGTATGTGACGGGCTCCACGATGTAGTACTTTGCCTCGCCCTTCGAGGTGAGCCTGCTTTCAACGACTGCCCGCATTTGCCAACCATTAAAGGTGTCGAGGCGCGTTTCCATAGATCCTCCCATCTAGAGTCGGAAAGACCATCGTGAGATCGAAAGTACGATTCCCGAACCTATGGTGCGCCTAATCTTGCACGATCACAAGGCATATATAACGAGCGCGATGGCAGAGGTTTCGCCATGCCAATGACAACACTACCGGCATCAATCGCAGTCGCGGCTACTGTGACTGCGGCATGCCTCTCGATCCTCTCAGGTTGGCAGCGCGGCGGCTTGCTCGCCGAGCGCGTGCTCTGGATCGCCGTCGGCGTCGTGCTCGTCGTCGCCGCCCTCGCTGACCCGGGGACTGGTGCCATGATCATCATCAGGCTTTCCGCCGCGCGCACCGACCTGATCGCCGGGCTCGCCTTCGCAGGTGCGCTGGATTGCTTGCCTGTTTCGCCTGGGTGCGCGCACTGCGCCCGGTGCCAGTGGCTGAAACCCCCGGTAACGCCCGTGGCAAAAGGCAGTCACGCCGAAGTAGTAACGGCGGTCACGCCGGAAAGTAACGCCGCCCCGACGGCTGTGGATCCCGTTATCGCGCCCGCCGCCGAGCGTTAGCCAGTGCTGGAGTCACCGGCCGCCGACCAGTCCGACGACGTGACCCGAGTCCGGGCCGCAGCCACCGCTGGCGAACTTCGCCGACCGTGATCGGGATCCGGAGGTACCTCGGATGCTCCCAGGCTCGGGCAGCAGCAGTCCGCAAGCGAATTGATCCAGTAAAGGAGCCGGCGTGAATCTATATGTCGCGTCGCGCGGCCATATGCTTCGTGACAACGATTCCCTGTTCGAGAGTTTCATCCTCAGTGGGGTACTCGATCCCGCTATCGAATATGGTTTCCGTGACTCCGTCGCCATGAAACTCGCGGTGAACAACGGTAACCGTATGGTCTCCGCCAACAAGTGGCACGGTGGTAACGACGAATTCGTGATTTCCGACAGCAAGCTCGCGCGTCGCCATGACAGCCCCCTTTGAGATCTGGGGAATCCTAGCATGAGCGCAATAATCAGCCCCTGCTGCAACTATCGCTACCGCTTCGAGCGAGTTCGCGCAGCTGGCATCGTCGCCGCCTCCTGCGGTATCAACCCGTCACGCGCGGATGCAAGCGTGCGTGACCAGACCGACCTGAAGTGGACGTGCTTCGCGCACCGCTGGGGCGCCCGCAAGTACATCGCCGGCAACCCGTTCGCGTACCACACCCCGTACGTCGAGGATTTGGTTGCGGTTATCGACCCGATCGGCCCGGAAAACGATGTCCACCTTGCGCGGATCATCGCCGATGCCGACGTGCTCGTGCCGTTCTGGGGTGACCGCAAGAAGCTGCCCGGGATTCTGCGCCCAGTCTCGACGCCGCCGCAGCGATGCTCCGCGCGTCTGGTATGCCCCTGCAGGCGTTCGGCCTTACGAAGGGGGAGATCCGAAGCATCCCTTTATGCTCGGCTACGACACGCCACTCGTCGAATGGCATGCAGCCTGATTCCCACCTCGCACTGCACCGAGATCTAAATGTCACATCTGTCCTTTCCACGTCACGACTTTCTGCTGGAGCGGTTGTGGAAAGGTCTGGGGCAAACCATCCCGCTTGCCTGCCAGGACTGGGCCAATACCAAGGCAGCTTATCGCTTCCTGGACAACGAGCGCGTCAATGAGCAGGACATTTTGAGCGGGCATTCTCAAGCGACGGCGCAACGCTTTGCAGTAACGGAAGAACCTCTCCCAGTCCGTTGAACCAATGAAATTGCACTGGCCCAACGGACTGATATGACTTCACGAGTCAATGGGATCGGTTTTCAGCTTCCTGAGTACATGTCATGTGAATTTCCTGAGGGCGACGTAGCAGTAAATCTCGACGGTGGATCACACTGATATTCGCGGGTTGGCTACCGCATTACAGAGGTCTACATGAACGCCCCCCGTTTGCGAGGGTTTTCGCATGTGTTGAGTGACAGGATAGGTTGCAGCTCTACATTCGGCCTTTTTGCAGCCTGCTTCGCTGCGGGCCCCGATGAAATCCGCTAACTCGCGCCTCATTCCGTCCTCGAGCTCAAGGCTCTCTCTGTAATCCAGGCTGAGCTTGCCCGCAAAAAATGGATCCCTTGCTGAGTGTGTAAGACTCACGCAAGGAGGAAGGAAAGATGGGTAATCCGAGAGCACGGTACACGCAGGAATTCATGATAGAAGCCGTGCGCATGGTCCGGGGCGGCCAGAGCATGGCGGCGGTGGCAAAGATATTGGGTATCAGCCCTAAGACGCTGCACAACTGGGTCAAGGCCGATACTGCTGGCAAGCTGAACGGCGCGGGCAAACAGGTTTCTGCTGAGCAAATGGAGATTGCGCGGCTGCGCGCGGAGTTGGCGCGCGTGAAGATGGAGCGCGACATATTGGAAAAAGCAGCGGCGTACTTCGCGAAGGGGTCGGCATGAAGTACGCCTGGATTGAGCGTCACAGCCGACAATGGCCGGTTTCGTTGCTCTGTCAGGCGCTGGGCGTCAGCCCCAGTGGTTACCACGCGCGCAAGGCCCGGGATATCGATACGGAGCGCCCGCGCCGGCGCATCAGCCACGACTCCCTGCTGGTCCACATCAAGGCCGTGCACGCGCAATCCAAAGGCGAGTACGGCTGGCCTCGTGTGTGGAAGAAGCTGCTTGCCCAGGGCATTCGTGTTAGCAAGGATCGTGTCCAGCAGCTCATGAAGCTGCACGGCATCAGGGCGAAGACCAAACGCCGCTTTAAGGCCACCACTGACAGCAACCACAGCCTGCCGGTCGCGCCGAACCTGCTGCAACGCGACTTCTCGCCCGGCCGCCCTGATCAGGCCTGGAGTACGGACATCACCTACCTCTGGACTGAGGAGGGCTGGCTGTACCTGACAGTCATCCTCGACCTGTTCAGCCGTCAGGTAGTAGGCTGGTCGATGCAGCCGCACATGCGCACGGAACTGGTGTCTGAAGCGCTGCGTATGGCGTGGTTTCGCCGCCGGCCGCAAGCGGGCCTGATCGTTCACAGTGACAGGGGTAGCCAGTATTGCAGCCGGGAGTTCCAGGACCTGCTCAAAGGCTACGGTATGCGCAGCTCGATGAGCCGTCGAGGAAACTGCTGGGACAACGCGCCGACCGAGAGCCTGTGGGGATCGCTCAAGCGTGCACGCATCCTCGGTCAGCGCTTTGCAACGCGTCGCGAAGCGATGGACGAGGTAATTGACTGGTTGAGCTTCTACAATCATTCGCGCTTGCACTCGACGTTGGACTACGTCAGCCCGATGCAATTCGAGCAGGACTGGCACGCCGCCCAGAATCAACGGGTGGCATAATCTGCACCCAGTTAAGGGATCCGAAATTCGCGGGCAACGTCAGGCTATGCGAGTTCCGGTCCGACCTGTCATGTCATCACACTCGATTGCCGCCGCAACCTTTGGACGCGCCATCCGTCCTGTAAGGGGTTCATTGCTCCATAAAACGTCCCGCGATCACGCCGTTTTGCTGACGTAGCCTTTTTCGTACGACTTCCCGTGGGCAAGCACGGCCCAGATGGTGCGGGCCATCTTGTTCGCGATAGCTACTATGGCGACGTTACGATGTCGCCGTTGGGTGAGTTGTTCGATCCATGCGCCCGGCTCCCGAGAGTGCGACAGTACACTTCGGGCGCCGTGAACGAGCAAAGTTCGCAAATATGTATCACCTCGCTTACTTATACCCAGTAGGACGGTCTTGCCGCCGGTGCCTACCTGCTTGGGTACCAGGCCGAGCCATGCAGCGAATTCGCGGCCGCTCCTGAACGCTTTCGGATCGCCCATTGTCGCGACGGCGGCGGTGGCAGTCAGAAGCCCGACGCCCGGGATCGCGGCAATTTTCCTGCATGCTTCGTCATCCTTAAGCCATGCCTGCAGGCGTCGCTCAATTTCGGCAATCTGCCGGTCGAGATCCTGAAGGTCATTCCACTGTTCGCGCAGTGACTCGATCAGCATTGCCGGTAGACGACCGGCGAGCCGCTCCAGTACCCCTGGGATTGCTTTATCCAGGGCCGCCCGGCTCTTGCCCATCACTTCGCCATATTCGGTCAGCAGACCGCGCAGGCAGTTCATCTGCATGGTGCGGAACTTGATCTTCTGTTGCCGTATCCGGTGCAGAGCAAGTACGGCTTGCTGGGCTTCCGTCTTGACTGCCACAGATTTGCCCGGCATCTGCGTGGCTATCCAGATGGCGCGGGCGTCTGCAGCATCGTTTTTATTGCGAATGTTGAACGCCTTGGCGAACTTAGCCGGTATCAGCTTCACCTGATGTCCCATTTCCATCAGTCGTCTGGCCCAATGCTGGGCGCCGCCGCATGCTTCCATGCCGATCAGGCAGGGAGCGCGATTCGCGAAGTGCTCCAGAAATGCCGCTCGCTTGATTGGCTTGTTGATGATCTCCCCGGTCTCCGGATCCACCCAGTGCAACTGCATCACGTTCTTGGCGATATCGGCACCAACTATCGTATAGTTCATTGTGGATCCTCCGGTTTGCCTTGGGAAATCGTCATGATCTCCCACCTTGGGCACTTTGATGCCGTCGGCCCGCGAGGATCCACCTTCCTGCATTTCCTCACCGGCCGTGGTGGGGGCGTTCATTCCATCCCGTCCAACGAGCCTGCCGCTATCTAGTGCCGCAAATCGGATGTTGTCCGTTGCGTAGTCCACGCGCGGGTTACTCGCATGCCGGGCTACGCCGCCTTCAGGAAACTCTTCCTCCAGTGGTTAGGGTGAGGTCAAGTGGGTTCAGGTGTTGCATTAGGCTGCGTGCACCTCGCGCGGTACAGCGAGCGACATCGCCAGCCGGCTGATGTCCCAGATGAACCCGCTGAGTTCGCGGGCGACGGCGACCACCGCGATGTTCTTCTCCTTGCCACGGGCGATGAGCTTGCGATAACGCCGACACAGTCGCACCTGCGCGTCCCAGGCGCGATCGATGATGGGCTTGGGGATGCCTTCATGTCGCCGCTGAATCTCGGGGCTCACACGTGCCGGGTGCTGGTATCTCCAGGCAGCCTCGACTAACAACTTTCTTGCATAGCTGTTACCCGTCTTGGTGATGCTGCCTTGGCGCCGTTTGTTGCCGGAGGAATGTTCTGACGGGGTAACGCCGAGCCAAGCCATCAGTTGGCGCGGGTGCGCGAAGCGTGAGAGATCGCCTAGCTCGGCGAGCATGCCCACGGCCGTAGTGAACTGCACACCGCGCATGGCCTGCAGGCCGAGGACCGCCGGATAGAAGCGCCAGTTGAGGACCGCCTCGCGCAGGGCGGCTTCAAGACGCTCGCATTGCGCGAGGCGGTCCTCAATCGTGCGCCGAAGCTCGTCGAGCGCGAGTTGCTGCCAAAGGTTGTCGAATGAAAACGCGCTTACCCAGCGACGGTGCGCGGCCCCCCAGTCGGCACGACCCACATAGCGCACACCATGTGAGAGCAGGAAGGCCTTCAGGCGTTGACGTGCACGCTTCATATCGTCTTTGGCGCTTACCCACGCACGTGCCAGATCACGGAACGCTTCATCGTCTACGGTGGGCACGTAGACGGCCGACAGGTCGCCGGTGCGGAGCAACCGCACGAGTTTTATAGCATCGCGCCGGTCAGTCTTGACGCGCTCGCCGGGCTTTCTGGGAATCAGTGACGGTGCGCACACCATGCAGTCAAAGCCCTTCTGCACGAGCTGACGGTAGAGCCCATAACCGCACGGACCCGCCTCGTAGACGACGCGTATGCGGGGTGCTTTGGACTGCAGGCGTTTGCACAGGCGATCGATGTCGGTCTGCGTCGTCCCGATCTTGCCAAGCAGTTCGACCTCGCCCGAACCGAGTGCGTACGCGACCGTGATCGAGTCCTTGTGAACGTCCAGGCCGACGTATAGCGTGCTATCGTGTTCCATGCTGGCCTCCGTGCGGGAAATCGCCGGGTGTGGCACCGTCCACACCGTGCGGCTCTGGCAGTAATGCTAACCCGCGTTTGATTCCTCACGGCAGGCCAGCCGTCTACCTCACGTGAAGTCATACTGCCTAGTGTGCCGTCAAGACCATCAAAATATCCGCATACCATGCGCTGTTCAGTCCGAGCGACTCATCGATATGCACATCCCTGCCGCCCATATCAATGCTCGAAGAATGGACGCCCAAAAGCAGCCACGGCAGTTCCTCAGGCGTCCGGCCGTCCGACGTTGCTCTCAGGACGACAGGTGCACCACTGGTGCCGCGGTGGGTTCGTGCGTCCGTGACGAAGCAGCCCTTCCCCTGAAAACGCAGGCCGAATGCCGATGCCAGCACACCTTGCCGAACGATGGACAAATGCTGCAGCGAGTCGTGGAACCCGAGCGGAAAACCAACGATCAGCAGCGACGCCCCAATCGGCATCGCATCACCCGGACGCGGCAGATGACCGGGGCCGAATGCCTGAAATCTCGCGCCCGGCGGCAACGCAGCCCTGTCGATCTCCATTACGGCTACATCGATCTCGCCACCATCATCCGTTCCCTGACGCCAGAGAGGATGCCCCGCGGTGTATAACGGAACGGCCAACCACGTGGCAGCGGCCAGGTTCTCAGCGTCGACATGAAACTCGATCTCCAGCCGATCGGGGAAATGTTCACCGGACACGTCAATCATGACGTGCCGGCTGCTCACGAGAAACAGGCGCCCCCCTGTCGGAAGAAAAAGCCGCTTGCATTGGTCAACCGACGCTCTTGCGCAAACGTACATACGCGCTTCACGGCGAGAAGCAGCGTGTCCGCAGCCCCTGTGGAATGCGACTCCGCAGCGCATAGCAGAGACGCCTCAAGGCCGCCGTGTGGCTGGGCAGGTTCTCTGCCGGGCGGAATTAGTACGGAAAGCAGGTCAACCAGGGCATTGTGCTCGGGCCCGTACCTCTCCGACGATAGAAACGCCGCAACCGCAAGTTCCGATACGACGCCCGACGACGCCGAATTCGGCACGTTGCGCACGACGGTAGTTTTGTGCCCACCGCGGCACAGAAGCCATCTATCACCGTTAGAACTGCGATAGAATTCGAGTGCATCCTCGCTCGATCCAGCTCCGGAATCCGGCTCGGTCATGCAAGAATTCATCGACACTCCTGATGTGACCGTGATCACAATGACCGATGGAATCGCGAGACGCAACTCCATGACACGACAGAATCGCCCCGATCATCCTGTTCGCTGGCGCGCGAGCGCATCCTGACGCGTGGTCTGCTGTGGTTGGACCACTCAAGCGGATTCCCAGATGGTGCGATCAGCCCCGTCACCATCAATCAACATTTCGGCGTAGGCCACGGACGCGCGCCGTGCGTCGCCGGCATTCAGGAAAGGACGCTTGCCGGGCACACGGAATAAGCGGCTCCGGGGACTGTCTATCACGGAATCTGGTTCGCTGATACGAATCGACGCGTCGAACCCCTCCTCGTAATTGTGACCATATCCCGTCTGGGTCGGGCGATGGGGATACACGAGCAGGGCAATATCGAGACCTCGATAATACCGAATGGTTGTCATCAGGTAACTCCTTCTGGCCACAGCACGCAACCGTTTTTTGATCACTTGCGATATCCGAAACGGCTGATGAGCCACAGCAACGAGGCGGAGCGGCCCGACGCGGGTTTCTTGGCGTAAAACTCGGACACAGGCAAGACAGTGATTTAAGCGGCTTCGCGACGGCCCTGCCAGCGAGCGTCGTGCCTCACATCGGCAAGCGCTCGCGCAGCCGGCATTCCGCTTACGTCTGCTGGATCGAACACCGCGCAGCCCTGAGCTAACGAAGCGGGGCACTGCCAGCCTCGCCTTACATTCGCCACATCATGGGGGGGGGCGCATCAGTCGCATGTGCGACGCAGCCGGTATCCTGGATCCGCCTCATCGCGCGACAAGCGGGCGTGGGGTCGGTGAATGTTCTTGAAGAACTCGCCACGTACAGTGGAGGAGGACCGAGGCTGATAGCCGTCATCAGGTCATCTTAAATAGCCGACTGCCGTACGGGCAGCAAACCGCTTTGCAGACCTCCAGATTCACCATACGCGCGAGGTCACATTCGGTCAATTCAATTCTGGTAACAGTCTCCGCGCCGCGCTACGTTGCTCGTTCCAGGGTATAGTGAGTCGTCCCTTGTGGAGTGACCAGCATGTCGACACACCCGCTTCTTCTTTACAAGGGATATGAACTTCATCCCCTCGTCTTCGCCCACACATTCAGTCGCTTTGACGGACATTCCCGTTACGCCGAAGGGTAGGAAATTGCGGTACAGTTATGCCGCCCGGGCGCGACAGCAACTTTCACCGCAAGCCGTGTTTTGAGGCTGAACCAACCGCATGCATTCTCCGACTTCGGTATGGCGAGGCGTGCCGCCCAGCATCAGGGAAAGGACCTCATCGACGGAAAGGTGAGCGAAGCTTCGGTCATCGACACGTGATAGGGCTGCTGGCGTGTGGCTTCAGAGCCGATTTGCTCAAGCGGCAAGTTGCTCCCTCCTTGATGGCCGATTTGACCGGCGTTGTTTCAGAAAAATGGCCACCGGCGGAGAGTATCCTTCGGCGCATTTCTTCGTTCGGTCAAAAGCAGCAGTCGGCCACGGCGGCGCGAGAAGCTGAACGCACGCATTCTTCCGCGCTGGTATCGCCTCCATGCAAGATGATCGCAATGAGATTCCGTACTACCTCGGTTTACGTAATGAATGTCCGCCCTACGTTCTGAACGCCGACCGCCATGTCCTGCGCCGCGAGGCCAGCCTTCTCCTGCGAGCGTTCGCGAGAGCTCGCGGCGCGCCGACTTCAATTGCGGGTGACGCGTGGAACGCTTTTTCCGGCTCGGAATTCATTTCGCTCCTTGAGCGCGCCGAGGTGCGGGCCTACGCACTGGTTCGCGGGGCCGAAAGTGAACATCAACTCCGGTTGTTGACCGCTCTCTAACTGCGCCAGCGTGCACACTCCTTGCCGACGGGGAACTCATCCACCAAAGCGTTCATTTGTCGGTCGCCTCGCACGGCGTATCCAGCCATCAATTCAATGGAGTGCTCCATGTATCGGATGATCGAGAATCGCGGATTCGAGATCCACGTCGAACTAGGTCACTCCGCAGGAGACCTCAAAGATGTAACGTTTCAGATCAAGGGCGGCCACAAACCTTACGTCGTGGGAGAACGCGAAGGTCGAATTCCGCTCCACAATGCCCCTGTACACGCCAAGGGACGTACCTTTCGCTGGAGCGGCAGGTCAGGCCGCAGTCGACGTGCTCCCTGGAACGATCGTCACTGACTGCGATAGCTGGCTGCGTCATCGCCATCGATCGACAGACGGATTTTCCGGATTGAAAAGTGTTACGAGAAATGCCAAGTGTTACCAGGAATGCCTTGACCGTATCTCGTGCGGTGTCTATTTTGAATTTGGTAGACAGGGATTTCAGATTTCCGCCGATCTATCACGCGCCCTGCCTTCAGTATTCGCTGGGCCCTTTACTGCCCCTAATTCGAATAGCGAATATCAATATCCTTCAATAAATTACTATGAACTACTTTTCTCTCGTGGCGTCTCGCAGCAATGGGCATTCTTGTTTGTCGACGCGATTACGAAACGGCGATTCCTCGTGAGTACCCGTCGAGAGGAATTGCTTTGCCTGCTGCGCGGCGCCTATATGTGCGAGCAAGGCACGGCAGAGTTGCTCATGGCGTTCCTCGAGCGTCACCCCGATCGCGGGCAATTGTCTGCCGCGATTGAAGCTCTACTGGCGAAAACGCTTGAGCATCAACGCCTGCTCGCCGAGTGCCTTGCACGGATAGAGGAAAGGACACATATTCAGCAACCGCAGGAAGGCGACTTTTTAACCTCACAATATCCGGGGGATCCTTCAACGGAAGATGCGCATCGCGGATTAGCTCACGTGCGCACATGCATACGTCAGGAAATTGAACTTTATCCTTCCGTGATCGCTTCAGCTGAAACCGGCGGTTTCTTCGAAACAAGGTTTGTTTGTGAGGGCATTCAGGCAGAGAAGTCGTCAATGGCCACGTCGCTGGAGGCACTGACATCTTCATGCGATCAGCCAAGGCCAGACTGACGACGATGCGCAGCTAGGGACCTTCCGCCCCCCTCCGATGTGTCATTGCTGGAACAGCCATGGAGGTAACGGCACGGATCAAAGCGATTGTAAACTTCCCCACCTGTTGGATGCATTTCGCTCCTCACACAGCTGTCAATGAGAGTGTGTAAAACTTGGGATGACGATTTCGTTAGGCATCCATAGTTTTCGGCATGGTTGCAGGGTCTGATTTGTTCGGTGGTCGGTGCCGACGTGGCGGTGCTGCTCCGATGCATTTACCGTGATGCGAGGCCGCCATCTCGAGCGCCAGGATGCGGTGGGGCGAGAATTCTCCGTTCAAAACCGCGACCCTGACCTGCGCCATGCAGTGCGCCCCTTCGTCACTCCAGCGCATCTGTCGCTTCTTGGCCATGCGATGGCTGATGACCTGGTTCACCGCGGACTCGGCGATGCTGCTGCTGATCGGCAGGCCATTGCGATGCCGGGCGCCATAGTTGACCAACGTGTGCGCGTTGTTCCTCAGATAGCAAGAGACGGTGTTCAGGTTCCACCACAACGTGCTGAATTCGTATCCTTCCCTCGTCAGCAGGCGACCGTTCAGTGCCTTGATCCGCTCCACCGCCTTGCTGCCCTTGCCATGCCAGACTAGCCACTTGGCGTGGATGATTTCGGTCTCCACCGACTGCCGTTCCATCGGGTCGATCATCTTGCTGCCGAACACGGAACGCTGCGCCGCCTGGAACTTCATCGCGATGTGGAACCAGTCGAGGATCTGGTTGCGAGCCAGCTGACTGCCCTGTACGGCCTTCTCGAATTCGCCAGCGTCGTCGCTGATCACGGTCACGCGTTCATCGGTCCCCACGCCGTTTCGGCTGAGAAACTGATCGAGTCGCGCTGCAGCCGAGATGACTTCCTTGTGCACATAGGCGTACAACTTTGGGGGACCATCTTTGAACATCGCTCGCCCGGCGACGATGTTCACGTTACGCAGCCCAAGGCCTCCCCCGGAGCCGCAATGCCACAACCATGCCGAGTCTACGCTCACGGAAATGACATGGCTGGATTTGCGAACCTGTCCGTCTGCACCGGCCTGGGGCAACTTGGCGATGTCACGCTTGATGTCGGCGTCGAGTTGTTTTCCGAGAGCGTGAATCCGATTCCGGGTGCCGCTGAACGAAATGCACTTGTCCAGCGGCAGCACTTCCTTGAGCATGGCCGTCGCCTGCCGGTACGGCAGATGGGCTGCCCACTCCGCCTGGAGGTATTCCAGCTCCGGCGTGGTATGGTTGGTCAGAACCTTGGACAAGGGATGCACCACACGCCGCGGCGCCCGCGAGCCTGCTGGCAAGCACACGACCATAGCCGCGGGCTCTTCGCCGTCACCTTGCCGTACACGGTGCGCAGCACCGTCGAGCGGCTGTCCTTGTGGCTCAACGCCGCGCCACAGCGCCGGCAATGGGTCTGACCCGAGAACCACCACTCCACCTGTTTCGAAATCAGCCCGGCCTACACCTTGGCCAGCAGCGATCGTCCCTCCGCGAGGGTCAAGCCCAGGTGCGCAAGACTGCAGTCACGGCGCTCAACCACCGCGAGGACTCCGTCACCGTCATGAACCGTGTCGCTGTCCTCGTCTGCCATCCTTGCTTCGATGATTAGCCGCATCGTTTGCTCCCATCGTTGCGATTTCGATCAGCGTATCCTGCACGAAGCCGGCCCCGCGTCTGGATGCGCGAGCGCGCCCCTCCCTGGAGGCCTCCCCGGGTTTTGCACACTCTCATCGCCCGCAACCCCTTGCCCCTTAGGGCCCAACATTGCTACATCCTACTGAAACCAGAAAAGTCTCAGCTTTAGTAGCAAATTCGTACCAACTTTAGTCCGTTTGACAACAGGCAGCAGTCAGACTGCGCCACTGTTCCTCACTGAGGGTCTGGTCGCCCAGTGAGAAGGCCAGCAGACGAGGCATCGCGGCCTTCATGCGCGGGTCGCGGTAAATCTCCAGGCGGAGGGCAAACAGTTCATCGGACAGTGCGTCAGGATCCAGAAGCGGCGCTTTCAGGGCAGCGGAAACAGTTTCCCAGCTCGGTTCGGCTGCGGCGGAAGAGCGGCGGGTCTGGGCGACCACGCCGTGGTCCAACCGGCCGCTCAGGAACGCGTCGCGGTGCGACCGGTGTCTCCAATGTTCGCACCAGGGACCGCATGCCCGGGACTCGTCCTTGGATTTGGTGGGTTCAGCAGTTCGCAGATGCACGATGGCGCTCAACGCCAGGCGAAAATCATCAGGCGTGCCGCGAAATCCTGAGCGCTCTTGCAGAGAGGCACGACGTCTTCGCACCACCCGGTTAGCTAGCCAGGAACCCCGACACATACCGCCACACGCAAGCCGTGGCATTCAAATCAATACGACCCGGATTAATCGTTTGTGTTATGAGTAACAATTCACTCATATAGTATGTGCGTCAGGCGGACGACACCTCCGGCCGGCGGGGTGCGCTCTTTGACCTCACCCGGTCCGTCCGGGTTATCCCGATACAGCGTAACGCGCGCACGCGCCCGAGAGGTGCGGCTCAACACCGCGATTTGAATGCCTACTTAAACACGCTTGAGCCCTCCACGCCCGCGCCGCCAAGCGCGCGGGCTTTTTTAGCGTGAGACGATCAGGCGCCGTCGGCCCCGCGCGTTGATAGGCGAACACGACGAAACCCTCGACGGCGTGCAGTATGGGGCGTAATATCCGGGCGCGATGCGATATCTTTCTCGCCGGCGGGCGAGTGGATGAAAAGAGGCCCGCAAGCGGGCCCCTCGGGATAAAACGTCAGCTCTCTACTGACTGTGCTAACCTGACTGTGTTGTTTGAAAAACCAACAGCGTTTTAAGAAATCTAAAACCCGACACAGTTGCGCATAGTTCGGCTCAATGAGTCAACGCAATGGCGACGCACACCGAGCCGGCGCAGTAGTACGCAACGGCAAGGAGCAAGTACAGGTTTGCTGTACCCATGTGCCCTCCCTAAAAGTGGGTTGCATGGCTCGAAGGGGCCGTCCAGGTTCCTGGAAAGATTCAGGACGGTTCCCTTCCCCTTCACAAAACGGCGCGAAATTCTCGCGCCGTTTCCTTTTTGGGCGCACAAGCATAACGCCCAAATCAATGCTAACAGGGTTTGGACCACTTCCCTAAATTGGGGGTGATACCAGCGCACTGTTATGTGCGTTTCTCAATCACTTGCCCGAATTGCTCTTTGGGGCAACACGTGCATATTGGCTGCGATTATAAGCCAGCACAGCACGAGCCCCGAGCACGCTTAGAACACCGCGCTCGCGCTCTCGCGCTTGAGCAGCCACCCGCCCACCACGCCGCCGAGCACGAGCCCGATCGCCTGGGTGGTGTTGTAGCCGCGCCCATGCGGTTGCCCGGCGCGAGCTTGGACACCAGCGAGGGCTGCGAGGCCTCCAGGATATTGAACCCGAGGAAGTACACGAACAGCACGGACGCCACAATTGCAATGGTATGCGCAAGCGAGCCAAGCAGAAGCTGGCCGATCAGGATAAGCCCAATGGCCGAGACGACCACGGCCTTCATCTTGCCCCGCTTTTCCGCGGCGATGATGGCGGGTACCATCAGGACAAACGAAAGGCCCAGCACCGGCAGATAGACCTTCCAGTGCGACGCCACGAGCAGGCGCGGCACGACGAGAAAGAGCGCGGTCTGTGTGGCTTGCAGCACGAGCACGCCGACGTTCAGGCGCAGCAGCTCCACGTTGTGCAGGACTTCGGCGAACGGCGCGCGCACGTGCGCGGGCTTGGGCGCATCGGGCACGATCCACAGCACAACGCCGACCGCCAGGATCGAGAACACGCCGACGAGCGCGAACAGGCCGCTCATGCCCAGCCAATGGAACACGATGGGCGCGCCCACGATTGCGACCGCGAAGGACATGCCAATCGAGCTGCCCACCATCGCCATGGCCTTGGTGCGGTGCTGCCCATGCCCTGGATCACCCGGCCGACGATGATCCACATCATGTCGTGCGCCCCCGCCGCGACGAAGCTGCCGGTCGCGAGACGTAGGCGCCGAGCGCGATCCCGACGAGCAGCACGTTGTCGCCGCCGAGGATGGTTTTCGCGTAGCCCGAAAACACCGGAATGATCTTGAAGAGGCCCGGCATGCGCAGCGCGAAGATCACGCAGTGCCATTCGGTCATTTCCTTGAACTCGCCGAACGCCTTGTTCTTGTAGCCGATCGGCAGGCCCGCGCCCACGAGCCTGCGCAGAACGATGAGAAACAGTGCCGTCTGAGTGGCGTGTAGCACGACCTCCTTTTGAACTCAGCTTCAGGCTCGCCAAGATTGTCGACGAGGATCACCTTGTTCAGCGGAGACCATGAGCTTCGCCCGGTGACGCGGTCCGGGCGCGGCACGCCGAAGTTCAGGCGCAGCAGCTCGACGTCGTGCAGCGCTGTGGCAAACGGCGCGCGACGAGCGGCAACCCGATGTCGGGGTCGAGCCGCTCCCTGTTGCTGCAATGCCGTCACGGCTTTGTGTGAGCGCGTCCGGTCCAATTTTCAGGTTTGCAAACGTCGCTAAGTCTTATCATCCGTATTATCGGCTTTACAGGCAGAGAATCGTCACAATAGACCGACGATGGGAGAAATTATTGACGACGCGTGCCGTAGTTCGGAGCTTTTCAGGATTTAATCTTCACGCGCCGGAAATTAATGTTTGCAAACCTAAATAAACGTGCGCCAAATTGGTATTATGTTAAATTAAGTGAACCCGGTCCATTCCCTATTAACCGAGCAATCGTTTGCCTCATGGACGGGTCGGGTTCTCATTCAGGCCGCAGAGGCCCACCCCGCAAGGGATTCCCGATTCGGGGGTGCGAGGCTACCCCCAGCTCTACCCACAGCGAACGGCGGAACATAGTGGACCGAGAGACCAGGGGAAATGCCGCGCGCCCCGCTCGCGCGTCCTTGCTGACTCCGTCCCGTTGTCACATTTTCGCAACGTACGACTGATACGCGTACGTTTCTGGCCGTCCTGCGTTTCTCGTTCGCCAATCAGACACCCCAGACCTCGCAGACCAATTGGCGTCCACTCCCCGCTTGACTGCTATCAATACTTTCAAGGCGCTCTCCTGACCTCTGGAATCGACCTGTCCACACATACCGTACCGGACGGCATCCGTCAGCGCATGCCGCAATCGATATCGATCGTCATGGCATTCAGATACGCATTTTCAACGATATGCCGCACGAGGCCCGCGAATTCCGGGGGCCTGCCCATACGGCGTGGGAACAGCATCTTCTCGAGCAGGCCGTCCGAGACCTTCTGCGGCATGCCGGCAGACATGCCCGACTCGAACAGCCCCGGCGCGACCGACACCACGCGAATACCGTGTTCGGCCAGGTCGCGCGATATCGGCAGCGTCATGCCAATCACGCCCGCCTTGCTCGCGCTGTACGCCGCCTGCCCCATCTGCCCCTGCCGCGCCGGAGGACGTGTTGATGATCACGCCGCGCTCGCCGGTCTCGTCGGGCTCGTTGGCCGTCATCGCGAGCGCATAGGAATACGAATTAACAATTTCTCATTTTATTTTTAAAATCAAATTAGTCATGCCAATTCTCTTGGTTGAGCAATCAGAACTCGAAAAAATATCGCTGTACCCTATGATGCCCACCACAGTACCGAAGCACCTTTGAGGCCGCTGGACGCGCAACGCAACCGTCGCAGCCGCGGCCTGATTCAGCGAATATGGCTACCAAAAAGCCCCAGCAGCCTGATGACGGTCAAGTAGAGAGTTCAAAAGGCGTGGAACCACAAAAATCAGGATTCCCGCAATCAACGAGACCAGCAGACCAGTGCTTGTGAAAAATTGCATGACATCCTCCGTCCCAAATGTCCGAAACGAGCCCTACGCAGGTGCTGAGCAGCGCCCCCCGGAAAATCCCCTGCAAACTTATTGCGATTGCACTTGCTTTGCTACACTAAAGAGCGCATAGTCATAACGTTCGGTGTGTCCTTAGCCACTGGCTCTGCATCGACGTCGCGCGAATCCTTCGGCTAACGCGGCTTCCCAAAAAGCATGTTATAACGATCCCGACTGCAGAATGGGAGCGACCAATTTCGTGCGCCGTCCGTTTGGCTTTAGCCCTGCATTAATCGGTTTGCCGGGCACTTAAGACGCTTTCCCACAAATTTCCCGGATCGGGACGATTTCAATCAGTAATCAGACCGGGCGACACTCCGTGATCTGCAGGAGGACGAACTTGGGTTGCGCCGTGGGGACGGACCGAAATTCGGTGTGCGTAACGAGTGCCGCCGCCAAGCTCGCAATTGAGGCTCCCTTTTTAATTTTTTATGGAATCAGCATGCGCCAACGAACCAAAGCGTATTCAGCTTCACCCATCAGGCAGTGCGACTTCGCCAGCACCCAGAAGGCGCGCGCCGCTGTCCTGGAGAAGGCGGAAAACGAACGCGCCCAGAAGCGCCGCGATAATGACGCTCGCCTCGATGTCAACGCCAGCAAGTGGCGATATGTCTGTACCAGCAATTAGACGAGGAAAAGCAACGCGTTGCTGGCAGTCTTCGACCACAACCGTAACCGAATTCTGGGGCTGGCAAGAGGGTCATATAAAGGCGGCCCGCAAAACAGTTACACAATCGCGTGTGTTAAGTATGCCTGTTGGCATTATTCCCACGCGCTTTCCTGAGAAGCTCCATTACCGTGGAGTAAAGCTCCACTCGCCTGAGAGTTTCTGCGCCGGCTTCGTGTATCGACTTTGGAGTGAGGCGTGTCCGGAGGTACTGGATCAATCCACTCGCGTTGTCTCACCGCAAAATAAGTAGCGACAAGGTTCCCCGACAGGCCCAGAATAGTGACATGGCAGCTGCTTCCGCGACTGAAAGATGGGAGAAATATCATGGCAAAGAGTCAACTGCGTGGTAACCGTGAGGCAAAGAAGCCCAAGCAACCCAAAAAATTGCTGTCTCCTACTGTAGAGGGGGCATGGCCGACACCGTCGAAAACCACTGTAACCAGCAAGCCAGCAAAGAAGAAATAGCAGGCTTCCCGTGCGTACTCCTGGCAGAGTCATGAGGGGCGTCACATTTCATCGCTCCACCCAGCCAGATTAGCGGCACAAATACAAACGTATCGCTCACCCCGATAACCGGCATGAGTGGCATGTACGGGTTGTGAAACAACTTGTCCGATGCCTGATAATAAATGAGCGTACCGAGCAGCGAAACAACCGTAAGCTCGGCAAGACGCCCCCTCCAGTTGCACGTTGAACGCCCGCACGGCACCGGTCATGACCGTGCCTGATGTGATGCGAGTGCGTTCGCTATCACTCCAAAGGCGTGCCCCTCTCCACCGGTCGCGATACCAAGGGACACCGTAACGGCTCGAGGCTTGTCTTCCACCCGAGGAAGAATCAGTACGGTAGCGTGCAGACATCCGAAGCCGGACTGAGAACAATCCACTCGATCCGTTAAGCTCACCGTCTCGAGGACTGCCATGCTGCATCATCAATTCGAAAAGGAGCTGACGCATCTCGAACTGATCTCCCCGTTATTTTCCCGGGACGGCCTTTTCGCAATGTCCTATTGGAGAAACCGGATAGCAGCGTTATTGGCCGACCAATACGTCATTCCTTCGGGAGCGCGGCGCATAGCCCGGCTGCTCGATCTGCTCGACGAGGTCGAGCAGCGGCCCCGCATCGAAGACCTTCGATTCCGCCACAACACGCCGGCATCGTCGTCGCGAACGTAAAATACCTCTGCGGGTGGTCGCTCACCGGATCGGTCGACTATGGCGTCAGCGGATGGTCGCGACGGTTCGAGACTCAGGTGTAGCCGCTGCCCTCGGTCGATCTCCGGATGCCGACGATCGCGCAAGTTGCCGGACTGGCCCGGCGCGCTCTTCGGCCACAACCATCTGCGAGGGAGGATCTGCCTATTTGTTGCGTGGAACGCCCAGGAATGCATCACGTGATTGGACTGGGGCAGAAAATGCCGTCGAGCCGCCCATTGCCTGATCAAGAATAGCAATCGCGCGGTTTATAGACGACACTTCGGCCCCATATTTCCTGGCTTCGCGCATATAGAAGTTCATTGCGTCAAGGCCCTCAATCTGACGATATTCATTCTCGAGCTGTCCGGGCCAACGTGCTCTGAGCATCGCCTCTTGGGGCAATGGGTCGCGGTCTTCCATGGAAAGCACACAGCCTGTCCCGATGTGAACAATCTCGCAGGCGAGACGGTCGGCATGAAATTGCGGGAGCGTCGCGAGAAACTCAAGGAGTGGGTACATATGTCCTCCGGCGTTTTGGTCGAGATCCCCACCCTGTTCCGGCAGGGGTTAAGTATGTGCGGCTGCCTGAACCGAACCAGGACCGGCTAAATACCGTCTTGCATACCCGTCGCGCGCCACAAGGCAGCACCTATCGACTTCAGCAGCGCAATGTCGGTCTCGCTCAGGCCATTCCACACGCCAGCGAGCCATTTTGCGAAGGCCGCGCAGACATGATGCAGATCGATCATCGCGCGACCTTCGCTGTTCAGTTGCTCAGAGTGTTGGTGCCGAAGCCTGCTTCGACACCAAGGGCGAAAATTCCGCTCCCTGGATCAAACGTCCGTCGCCCGGATCCACCGGCTCGACCGGCGCCGGCTACAACAGAACTCCACCTGCTCATGCTGCAGTCTTGAGTGCAGTCAGCGAAGCGCCGACTTGTTCATTTCCAGCAATCGCGAACGCGAGCGCCGGATTCAGGCTATCGACCATCGATGTCGGCAAGAGAGTTGTCGCACCACGTTCCTTGGTGGTCTCGTAGATGATATTCATGGCGCGAAGTTGCAGCGCGCCCGGCCGATTGCCGTACACCTTCGCGGCCTCGACAAAGCTCATGGCAATTGCAGCCTCCGCTTCCCCAAGGATCTCAGGATGCGCTCCATCCTCATGAAAATCGGTACGGTGACGTACGGCGCGTTGGGTGGCCGCACGCCGGACGGCACTGTCGCAGGCCAGTACGGCAGCGTACCGACTCCGCGCCCGCACGCGAGCATCGTATCCCTATGGGCCAAGCGGCCCGCGCTCCGGCTCCCGCCGCCCCCTTCCGCAACGCGTATTGCCGAAGCCGCCTCTTCAACCACGACACAACGGTGCACTCATGGTCATCAGCAAAAAAGTGACTTACCTCGTCAGCATCTTCATCGTGACGCCCACTGAGCAGCACGCGAGAATCCGGGACATCGTGATGAAGATATCGGGCGGTGACTATGAATTCGTCCATCTGCATCGGATGGGGGTCTTTCTGATTCTCAACACGAGCCGCGACGCCAAACAACTGGCGAGCGCTTTTGCTGAAGCGATCGCATCGGATGACCGGATACTGGTCTGCGAACTCGGCGACGATTACCACACGGTCGGCCTGAGCAAGGCCTCGTACTGGCTGCAAAACCATCTGGTCACGGCGACGCAAGCACCGACCACGAAGAAGGGCAATCCGTTCATCGAGTTGTGAGTTCCGAACGGCAATTCGCGCGGAACCCGGTCTTCTGCTAATCCAGCGTCGCGTCACGCCGGACGAAGCCCGCCCAATCCTTCTCGTTCAGAGGCGTGGGAGCGCGCGGTCATCACCCTCATGCGCCAGTTCATGGACGCAGGCGAGTGCGACATAGGCCGACCTGCCCATATGATGCCGTCGGGCCGACTGGTCGATCTCCTGCAGCAAGCGCTTGCCCAGGCTCAGCCGAACGAACACGGAGCTCGACTGGACGTCCGCGAGGTCGATATCGACGAAGATCCACAAGCCATCGCCATCGTCCATCTCGAGCGCCTGCAGCTTTGACGTATCGCTGGTCGGCGCAGGGATAATGCGCGCACTTCGGTGATACATCCGTTGCACGAGACGCTGTGCGACTAGCGCCAGATCGTCGATCGTATCCCGTTCCATTTCGAGCCATGGAAAATCCGCGAATGTGCCGCGATAGCCTTTGCCGTCGCGCCGTTGAACATAGAGGGGGTAGTGCACAAGCGTCTCCTCACTGACACGAGAGAGGTCCCTCGCGCGAACCCCGATCATGCGGCCCATGCGGTTGCACGTCTGTACGGTGCGGGACTTTCCCGCGCTCTGCGCCGCGATTCTTGTTGCAGTACTTCGATCACTCGATTCAACCCATCGGACAACGAATTTGTACGGTGTCGTACCGCATCTCGTGCAGATTCGGCATAACGTTGCAGGCATTATCGATTGATCAGGAGAAGGTCATGCGTGGACGAACCGTAATCTGGAACACGTCGGCTTTCGCCCTCGCCCTGGCCGTGCCCGGCTGCACCACCCCCAGCCCTTCAGATGCTAGTGGCGAGCAGATGGACAAACGTCAAACAATCGACGCAGGTTTCGACTCGACCCTTTCGCGTCTTTATATCGACGCAGAGGGCTCTCGCGAACTCATTTCCAAAGCGAAAGGCGTACTGATATTCCCGTCCGTGATTGAAGCGGGCTTCGTCGTCGGCGGGCAGTATGGTGAAGGATCGCTGCGCGTGGGCGGTCACACGGTTGGCAACTACAGCACGGCGACGGGTTCAGTCGGCTGGCAGATCGGCGCCCAGTCCCGCGCAATCGTCTTCCTGATCGTGACCGATGAATCTCTCAGGCAGTTCCGTAGCACGGACGGCTGGTCAGTGGGCGCAGACGCATCTGTCGCCATCCTGAAGATCGGCGCGAACGGCAACGTCGACACGAGCACCGCGAGTGGTCTGGTCGATGCGTTCGTGCTGACGAACACCGGCCTGATGGCCGGCGCATCGCTCGAAGGCACCAGGATCACACGGCTCAATTCACTCTGATTGACGTGGCGGCCGGCGCTCCGAATGCCATCGATGCGCCGGTTTCGACATCATGGAGGCGTCATGTTGCGAAGCATAAAGGATTTGCACGGATGCGACATCTGTGCTTCGGACGGCGAAATTGGCGGCATCTATCAGGTCTATTTCGACGACGAGACATGGGGTATTCGTTACCTTGTGGTCGAGACCGGAAACTGGCTCCATGACAGACAGGTGCTCGTTTCGCCTTACTCGCTCAAGCACGTGGACTGGTCATCCAACACGGTCTATGTGAATCTGACGCGGCAACAGGTGCGTGACAGTCCGACGCTCGACACGCACAAGCCGGTATCGCGCCAGCACGAAATCGAGTACCTGCGCTACTACAGCTATCCGACGTATTGGGATGGACCGAATCTGTGGGGAATGGGGGCCTGGCCGGCGTTCGATCCCGTGGCGCAGAGGCCCGCGGCACCCGCCCCACCACACCTCATCCCGCACGTCAACCGGGCGTTGCCGGACGTCCATTTACGCAGCACAGACGAGGTCAAGGGCTATCACATCGAAACGACAGACGGGACTATCGGCCACGTGTCGGGGTTCATCTTTGACGATCGGGCGTGGGTCATGCGCTACCTGAAGGTTGATACCCGCAACTGGTGGCCCGGCGGGAGGCCAGTCCTGATCGCTACGCGCTGGATCGAGCTTGTCGACTGGTTCGCCGCAACCGTATCGACATCGCTCACGCGCGATACGATCCAGCGTAGCCCGGCCTACGACGACGCGACACCCGTTCATCGAAGCTACGAGGTGGCGCTACACGAGTTTTACAACCGCGAAGGATATTGGTCGGAAGCTGGGGCACTCCCGCTGCCTCGCCGCCTCGAAGGTGAGCCGGACGCCGATCCGCGGGACATCCAGGCGGGATCCCGCCAGCCACGCTACGAATGAGCGCGCTGCATGCCCGCTAGTGTCTGCTAGCGGGCCGAGCGGGTTGCAATTCCCCATTTGCTGACCAGGCTACCCTCCCCGCTCGAAGGCGGACTGTCGCCGCGGATTCTTCGCTCGCCTGGTTGATCTCCATCGCGCGCATGTCTTCGTGCTTCAAGCGATATTCCAATATTTTTCATGAAAAAGCCGACGCTTCGCCGGCTTCCCCGTTTCCGTCTTTCAGGACGGACTGCCGGCCCTGATTGAGTTCCGGCTCTGATCAAAATTTCATGGCATCCGTGATGGTCCGAGGCTCCGCGCAACTCTTCGCGCTTCGGCCCTCGCCCGCCGCGCCGTTCTCGACCGCCGGTCTCGCTTGAGCTGCTGTTCTGCGGCACATTGCGTATCTCCGGGGTCGCCGGCCGCATTGCTCACTTCGCCGCTGCCCCGGCAGTGCATACGACGTATGCGTCGGCCATGCATCAACGATTCCGTAAGTCGGGACGCGCGTCTGTACGCAATTGGACAATGACTCCATCTCGATGCGGAAAAAACCTCCTTGTGGATCTGGTCCATCTCGAACTGATCGTCTCGCCGCTGCCGTGAGGCAATGCTATTGCGCTCTGCTACTGGCGGCAGTCGAGCAGCGTTCCTCGCCCATCACAGCGCCTTCAGATCGGGTAGCAAACGGTCGAATTCACGCTTCACCACGCTGTAGCACTCGCAGACGCGCTTTTCCAGCCCGGGCCGATCCAGTACCTCTATGTGGCCGTAGCTATAGCGGATCAACCCGGCTTCCTGAAGCTTCATCGCTGCTTCGGTGACACCCGGTCTGCGTACGCCCAGCATGTTGGCAATCAGCTCCTGGGTCATTTTCAGTTCGTTGGATGGAAGGCGGTCGAGGCTCAACAGCAGCCAGCGGCACAACTGTTGATCGATCGAATGATGACGGTTGCACACGGCGGTCTGTGCCATTTGCGTGATCAGTGCCTGGGTATATCGCAGGAGCAGCCGTTGCATCGGACCACCACGATTAAACTCCTCCTTGAGCACGCGGGTGTCGAGACGGTACGCCTTGCCCGCGCTCTGGACGACTGCGCGGCTTGGCGTCGTTTCGCCTCCCATGAAAATGGCGATGCCGACAATCCCTTCGTTGCCCACGATGGCAATTTCCCCCGATGCGCCGTTTTCCATTACGTACAGCAGGGAGATGATCGATGTCGTCGGGAAATAGACGTGGCTGAGGTGGTCACCCGATTCGTAGACAACCTGCCCCAGCGGCATGTCCACCTGCACCAGCTGCTGGGAGAGACGCTCCCACTCGGCCCCAGGAAGGACCGAGAGCAAGTGATTTCCGGTCAACCGCTGTTCGTCCGTCATGTCCTGCTCCATGTATGCGTACCGGAACCCGCGACCCTGAAGGGCGCATCGCATGATCGTTCCCGAATTCAGAAAATACTGTCAAGCGGCCGAAGCCAGGGCGCCCATCGGCGTACCGCCATGATATGCGCGGCCCACCTCGCTGCTTCTCAAACTATAGGACGCACATTCCGTGCTGCACGGCGCGCAACTGTCCCGCCCCGAGCAGAATGCCGACACCGCTGTGCCTGGGATTGCACCATTGCCCTCACGATGGCGTGGCCGATTCACAGACCGCCCGTGGTTTCGGGTATTGCCGGACGGCACCAGGCCGACAGACAGGAAATGTTCGCTGGCGCGTTGCCACCGGTCTCACCGCGATCCAGGGGCGATGCTGACGCGCGACGGTAGCGGCGCAACAAGATAACCGCACCGTCCGATGCCGTACCGACTGCCACGCAAATCTACCTTATTCTAAGCCTGTCAGACCGGTTCATTCCGGTCAATGCGGTCGGTACACACTTCAGGAATTTACCCTCACCGAGGCTACCCGACGGACTATGAGGCTACGGCTTCCACCCGAGCGAGTCCTGTGCATGAATGCATCGCATCGCCGCCAAAGCGAAGCCATCATGCCCCGGATCAGGCATCCACTGGCTGTGTTCCTCTCGGTAATAGCCGTGATAAATGGGCCAACCTGGGCTCAAGGGACGCCGCAATCCATCGCCACGAAGCGGGTCGAAGTGGTGCACGTGACCACTGGGCATCGAGCCTCGAAGATGAAAGGGTGGCGTCGGTGTACCACAACGGCAGGGACAGGATCGGAACGATCGATGATCTGATCGTCGGTCTCACCAGCCCGACGCCGTATCTCATCCATTCGGTTGGCGGCGGATCTGGTCTGACAGCTCATCGGGTTGCCGTTCCCTTCAGCAGTATTCAGATCGTCGACAAGGAGTTGCGATTGCCGGATGCGACCCATGAGTCCATGAAGGCACTCCCCGAACTCAAGTATGCATCAGACTGACATGGCAACCGGCCAGGATAGCCGGACGAGATTATTTACCAGCATTGCGCGACTGATCTGCGCCTGTCCCAAACGACAGCGGATCTCATATAGGGGGTTTTATGGCCAGGCAACATCACAGGGACAACGTCCGTAGCGCGAACAACCACAGAGCCGAAGCGACGCTGGTAACACTGACAATACAGATCTGCGGACTCCTCCACGAAGGGGCGCTCGATAGCCGCTGCGCCGCCAAGCTTGTCAGGCGGCTCAGAAAGGAAGCCGAAATCGTCTCGGAGGCCGGCAGGATAACGAAGTCCGGTCAGAAAGATCTGTTACATGCGTTCAACGCAGTCGATGTGGTTCTACACAGCCACGATGCGGGGCTGTTGGTCGCGGCTAACGCGGCGCTGCGCTCTACCGCCGGAGCACCCGGCACCCTGGCATCAACCTGACGACCGCGTCCGCAATCGGCTGTGTCGCTTACGACCGCCGGGGCGAGGTCGCATACTGAACGGAGTCATCATGACCTGTTTTTCGATTGGTCTATTCGACGTCTACGTCGACGTATTCGTCATCAATCGCGGAGTCGGACATCCGCCAGGCGAACCCGAGTTCTTCGGATTCTGGGGCGAAATAGTCCCGGCTGGCGGCATGCGGACATTTTCGGCCGCGCATCACTTCCGCTCGGTCGAAAAGCAGGGATACACGGACCGAAAGGAAGCGATCAAGCAAGGTCGCGAGCATGCTGAAGGGTTACTCCGCTCTTGCGAGCGCTATTTGCCTGGCTAAACCCAATCGCATTGTCTGGAGGTGACTATGCAACGGACGATTCAATACCGCGGCTGCGAAATCCACGTTGAGCTCGTTTCCACGTCAGTGGGCATGTTCGACGCTACATTTCGCGTCGAGTGCCCAGCATCGTCAACACAGCTTTCCTCGATGGGACCGCACGTACCGATCAGCAACGGGCCGTTCTCCCGCCGTTGGGCCTATCTCATCTCGGAGATCGTTGGCCGGTCTGCGGTTGACGTGATGCTTGGCCGACGTGATTCCCGACCGGGCCACACGATCTGAGCCGAAGTCCAGGGTCGCCGCCGCATGCAGTTCGGTGACCGGCGAGCAGGCCCAGTCGCCGCCGCTGCCCTTGAATGGGCTGCACCACTTCTTCGGATCTTCGTTTTCGTCGTGACGGTCGGGATTATTTGTCTGATAGCGGACAGCGATGTTTTCACAAACCGCAGACGAAAAAAATGCTGACGCGACCTCGACATCTCCAGGTCCAGAACTCCAGATCCCTCTGATTGAAGTAGGGTTTCGTGCAACGATTCCTGTCACGATTTCAAACAGGCTGACCTGCACCACCTTCAAGGCGATGGAATCATCCTATGGTAGCTCCGCTTTGGTATCTGCTGTCCGGGGGACTGCTCCTCAGCATGGTGCTCGCGAAGGCATGCTGGCACGGCTCCTGTTGAGCAGCGCGACGATCTATTTGTGCGTCGGCTACGTGGTAGGTCTCGGAGTCCTCAAGTCGGTCGCCTCCGACCCCGTGCTGGCCTCGGGCATACAGACCGAGCGCGGCACAGACCCTGATCGATTGCGCTTCAATCTTGCAGGTGAAGGCGCGTTGAATGACGCTACATCCTGGCCGTTCGTGATACTCGACTTGGCACTGTTGTCGCAGCACGATGGCATCTCCTTTAGCTTCTGGAACTGGGTTGTATTTGACCTGATGTGGGCAAGTTTTTTTTGAGGGGGGGGTGTTGATAGGTGCGACGCCTGGTGCTCTGATCGGGCATCTGATCGTGTATCTGTGAACACGGCATTCACAGGCCGTTGGCCTGGATGAATTCCTGGCGGTCGGCGTAATCACCATTACTTTCGGGGCAGCGCAGCTGTGCGACGCTTCGGGTTTCCTTGCCGTTTTCGCCGCCGGGCTTGCGCTTCCGAGGGGGGAGGACCGACCTCAGCCTGTACCAATTTTCCCGCTGTGGCCAGCGTGCGCTCGCGACTCGTCATTGAGCGTCGGTATGTCCCGATGAGGGACGCCGTGCGACATAAGGTCGGCGGCCCCGCGTCTTTGGAAGAACCGCGAATGCAACCGGTTTCGCGCCACCACTCGGCTAATTGTCCGTCAGCGTCATCAGAACGTCGGCATACCACGCGTTGTTGAGACCCAAACTCTCATCGACGTCTCTGTCGCGTGGTCCAATGTCGACGGTCGACGAATGAATGCCCAGCAGCATCCACGGCAGCGACGACGCCACTCCGTCCACACGCAGCGAAGCGGCACTCGTCACCACAGGCGCACCGCTCGTGCCGCGGTGCGTTCGCGCGTCGGTGATGAAACAGCCCTTGCCTTCAAACCGCAGTCCAAACGCGGACGCAATGACGCCCTGCCTGACGATGGGCAAATGATGCAGCGAATCATGAAAGCCCAGCGGAAAGCCAACGATCAGCACGGAAGCACCAACTGGCATCGTGTGGCCGGGCGCAGGCAGATGTTCGGGGCCAAAAGCGTCTAAGACGGCGCCGGGCGGCAATCGGTCTTTCCAGACTTCCAGCGCCGCGACGTCGACATCGCCGCCGTCGTCCGATGCTTGACGCCAAAGACTGCTCCCTCCCGAGTACAGAGGCAGGGAAAACCATGCCGAAGCGCCGAGGTTGTCGCGATCGACGTGGAGCTCCACCTCGATACGATCCGGAAAATGCTGGCTGGGCGGGTCAATCAGAACGTGACGGCTCGTGACGAGAAAGAGACGATCGTTGCGGGTGAAAAAAAAGCCGCTCGCATTTGTCATGTGATGCAGTTGCGAAAACGTGCGCACGCGGGCTGCGCTCAGCAGGAGTGCTTCGGCAGCGGGTTTGTGGACGATGCCGGCGGTGTTTGCTGGAGGTGATGACGGTGCGGTATCGCGCGGGGCCTCGTCAGACGTGGTTAGTGTGAGCAGTTCCTGCAACGCATCGTACTGCGGCCCCCTTTGCCAAGATTTTCCCGCTGCAAGAAATGCTTCAACTGCCACGTCCGTGACACTTCCACCCGACGCGGCGTTTGGCACGTGCCGTATGACAGCCGCCGCATTCACGCTGTCGCAAAACAGCCATCTGTCACCGTTCGGACTGCGATAGAGTTGAATCGTGGCCATTTTCACACCCTCCCTTCTTGTGATTTCGACATGCGCTGCAAAAACTGCATCGAATCGCGAACCGCCTCAGCGCGTGCCGTTCGGTCGCACTGTCGCTACGCGAAAAGTGCGGCCGCAGAGAATGCAGCGCCTCAGTCGCAGCAGCCCCGGCAAGCAGGGCACGCTCAGAGCGGCGTGATATCGGTCGCCTGCAAACCCTTCTCGCCGCGTTTCGTGTTGTATCTGACCTTCTGGTTTTCTGCCAGCGTCCTGAAGCCTTCCCCGCGCACCTCGGAGAAGAGTGCGAAGAGGTCATCACCCCCAGCGTCGGGTGTGATGAAGCCAAATCCCTTGTTGTCGTTAAACCACTTGACTGTACCGGTTTCGATGGAAATTCCCTGATGAGTAGACAAACCCGTCCACGAACAAACGGAGACGTGAGATCAAGGAAGAGAGAGGACAACGAATACCGCCGGGGGCGATTATTGATGAGCAGCAGTCAGATTCCTGAATTCACGGTCCAAGCTACGCACCACGCTCGATACGGTCAAGTCATTTCTGGTAACAGCGGCGAACCCAATATCGCGGCGCACGGGCATGGATACGCCGTCGTGCTTCTTCGTCCAGCGTTGTAACTATGCTGCTAACGGCAGCTCTTCATAAAGGTGGAACAGAGCCGGCCACGATTACCCGCCCCTGGATGCCCTACCGGCAAGGACACCCGCGCGCGGCTACGAGCGACTTGTCGCGGAAAGCCCCTGCGCGGTCTGGCACGATTGGTTATTTAGGAAACTTTACGGTATTGCAGACGATCGACCAGCGGATCTGGCAAACCGATCGCCGGAGCCCCGTCAACTACGCCGTTTGGGCGGCAAATTGACTATGTAGCTAGTTGCAACCATGCAAAGGGTTGCCGCAGCGACGACAAAAGAGAGGATCATGAAAATTGTTGCTACCCATTCAATGGCGGCAACAAGGATGGCATCCATTTTGAGAGACCTTTGCTTGCTTCACGTGCATGCTGCACTTGTGCGGATTCGAGTCTATCTTCGCTCCACACGCCGTGCAGGCAGAGCCGGCGCCGCCGCTTTGTCGAGGCCGTGAAACCCTGCGTTTCTTGTCTCGCGCTTCGTCGGCGGCGCCCCTACTCCACGCGTTATCCCATGAACGCCGGTCATGCTGTCGATGCCAATGCACGTCTGTACGAAACAGGACTTACCTGCGCGCTGTGGTTTCAGCTCGTGACGTGGCACATCGGATAACGAATTTGTACGGTGTCGTACCGCGTCCACTTTGGATCTGGCGTACCGTCGACGATATCTTCGGCGTCAAGGAGGCATCATGTTGCGATGCATTGAGGATCCGCACGGACGTACCTTTCGTACCTCGGACTGCGACGTCGAGAGCGTCAATCAGTTTTATTTTGACGACGAGGCCTGTGGCATTCGCTATCTCGTGGTCGAAACAGGAGACTTGCTGCATAGCAGGCTGGTGCTCGTCTCCATATTCCCTCAAGCACATAGACCGCTCATCGAAGGCGGCCCATGTGAATTTGGCGCGGTAACAGGTACGTGACAGTCCGACACTCGACACACACAAGCCCGTATCGCGTCAGCACGGAATCGAGTGGCTGCGTTACTATTGCAGTTGAGGCACTTGCGTGCGGGCGAACGCCACCTCAACGCGATTTGCGGCGCGTGAACAGACGCACCATGCCGCCACCGTCGATACCGCTTCCTTGACGCCAGACTTCTTTGCCTCGCTCCGTCAATTCGCCGCAACTGTGTTGCATGTCCGCTTCGGTTCCTTCTATCGCCATGCTGCCCCCAGGCTGCTCGTGCGCCCGCTGCCGGCGTCCCGCCCGAGCAGCCACCGCATCATCATGCGACTTTCCCGCATAGTATTGAGTCATCTTTTCGAACTCCTCATGTCTGAAGCCCACGAGTTATCGGTCGTCGCCCGCGCGTATATGCTGACGCTTCGCCTGCCGACGGCCGCTACGGCATCGGTCAGTGCGCGCTGTCATCGCGTGCCATAGTTCTATCGTTGTTGTCCGTGAAAAGGCCGACGTACCCCTGGCCTTCTCGCCTTCGACATTGCGACGGATCGCCTGCCCGGCCTGGGATCAGACGCCGCTCACGAATCCATCACGTTCGTCATAGCCCCAAACTTTCCCGGGTCTTTCCTTTTTCTCCGATCTCGCGTATCGCTGTGTTGTTGACCGGCCACCTTACGCGAAGCTCCATCTTCCGGCGCATTGCGCATGCCATCGTCCGTTGCGTTGTTGACGTCGAATTCCAGCCTTCTGCTTTCTGCGAGCACGTCGGCGTTCACACGGTTAGTCCTCATCTCATGCTCCTTTTGCCAACGACTTCCACGAGAGGACAGGCCGGACACCAAGGTCGGTTTCCCGCATTCATCGCACGTTCGACCCACCTATCATTCAACCAGTCGGGCCACACGTCTGTACGCTATCGGACCGTAGCCGTGTCCGAACCGCTACATCTGGTGCGCCGATTCTGAAGCTTACCGCGAGCGAGGCGTACGGGCGTCAGGCGCACTGCAGCGCCCTGTCCGCCCCGGATTTTCATATACGTACGTAAGCGTGTCCTTCAATGCATTCTCGCCTTCTCATCCCATGCTTCTTCCTCCCGCCAAAGCAGCATGCCCACGTGGACAAGAGCGTCCCAGTCATCTGCATTCATCGTTGCGTGCTCGCGCGCGAGGAACTCTGCCAGCCACTGCAGGCAATGGGCAAGAACCGGCTGGTCGGACGGCACCTCGGTACCTGAGCGAAACTGTTCGAGGATCGCTTCCACGCTGAGATAGGGCCTATTCATAGCGATCTCCGTCCGAGGGATGCCACCTGCTGTGCAACTCATCACGACCGTGCCTTTTCTCTGATAGCGTGAAGCGACTAGTGTTTGCGATGCATCCACCTCATATGATGTGAGTCCATCCACTGAATCACTCCCTCCCCTGGATATTCGACTCCGTACCGGCGAGCCAACGCGAACACGAGAACTGAGAGGACGACCAAACCCACTACAATACCAATCATTGACTGTGACATGGAACTCTCCTGCCGGGTCGCACGACCGCCACCCGTAGTTGAATTGTAGGCGTCGCAGGGAGCATTTACACGGTCGCGCTTTTTCCGCTTTGGAGCCGCCAGTCCGTGCCAGATCGACGGTTGCCAGACTCGGCGATTTACGTCGCTTCCCATATGCACGCGAATTTTTGCACGACCTCGGTTGGGTCGGCAGTTGCATCGCAAGATGCGACTAAAACGATAATTTCGCGATCTCACTTGCATCGCTATGGTAATAAGCGCATGCTCAATATGGACAATTTGCTGCCGCCACCAGTTCGAAGTCGACGCCCCCAGCTTGCTTCGGTCGCTATCGCAGACATTCGATTGCGTCGCTGATATGAATCCGTCCCAGAGAGTAGATTGAAAAAAGGTGGCGTGATGCTCAACTTTCCCAATCCCAGTCGAATCTACGACGCTTCCCGGCGCTGCGTGTGCTTCTGGGGCTACGACAAAGCTCGCGAGATTGCTTTTCTGGTCGACAATGCGATGCTGATGAAGCTGAACCCCGGATTGAATTCTGACGAGTCCTCGTTGCTCGCAACTTTCGACCACAACCGGGACCGGATTCTGGAGCTCGCACGAACCCTATATAAAGGCGGTCCCCATAACAGGTACACGATCTCGTGAGTAACAAGGTCTATAGGAACATTAACGGTTCTGTTGCAATAAAGGAGGCTGGTATGCTGCGAGACCCTACAGAATGAGGTGAACGACATTGAAAACGCTGAGGCCCGCGGTAGTCAAAGTGCTGATATGATCGCCAAGGGGCAAATAAATGAACTTCGTGTCCGACACCCAGAGTCGCGAAATGGGCCTTCGATTGTAATTGCCAGGCCTATACGCGGCACGATAGATAGTCAGTGCAGCGTGCTCGTCTAACGGTCGTGGATTGTTCAGAAGGAGCCGCGTTTGCAGCATCGCATCGCTCGCGAGGCGCGGCAGGTCCTCAGTCTCGATGCCCATTTCTCGCAATCGACGGGGAATGCCGGTCGCTTCAATCAAACGCTCGAGGTGTGTGATCAACGCTTCTGCTTTCGCATCGTCGTTTCCATGGCGTGTGAGGTCGGGCACCACGATATCCGCAACTTGCGCATAGAGATGCGATGGAGCCGGCGCGTTGAACCGCATGACGTGGGGGGCGGCACGAGCGCGTTCGACAGTCCATGCGGCACGTGAAAAATACCGCCTATCGGGTAGGCAAGCGCATGCACGGCCGCCACTGGCGCATTCGCGAACGCTTGCCCGGCGTACATCGCGCCCAGCAACATCGCTTCACGCGCGGCCAGGTCTGTGCCGCGATCGCAAGCGGGTAGCAGATGCCGCGTGAGCAGCGTCAGCGCCTGCGTCGCCAGCAGGTCCGAAACCGGATTCCTCAGCCTCGCCGAGGTAAAGGCCTCGACGGCGTGCACCATCGCGTCAATGCCCGTTTCCGCCGTGACATGCCGCGGCAAGCCCACTGTGAGCTCTGCGTCCAGGATAGCAAGGTCGGCAACCAGTTGCGGCGGGCTCTGGTGCAAATAGGTATGCAGGTCGAGAAATGTCTTTATATACAGGATACCTTATCGAGTAGACAGGACAACATTCCATACGGCAGGCGCAGTGACGTTCTTCAGCCCGAACTTCGCGAGATCGAACTGCCCCTTGCGAATTCGATGCATCAACTCGATGCCTGAGATCGTGATCGCGGCGCTCCTGAACCGTTTGAAACCGAGCATCACATTCGTTCTGGATTTGATGTGGCGATGGTCCTGCTCGATCACGTTGTTCAGATATTTCGACGATCGCACCATCGTGTCTTCGGGCAGCAGACCATCGGCCTTCATCTCTCGCACCGCGCGGTGCGAGGCAGCATAACCATCGAGCGTGATGGTCTCCGGCGACTGGCCCTGATGCCTGATGGCTTTGCTGAAGAAGGCTTTGGCGGCGGATACGTCTCGCCTCGCCCTGAGCATGAAGTCCACGGTCTGGCCGGCCCGATCTACCGCACGGTAGAGGTAGACCCACCTGCCACGAATCTTCAGGTAGGTCTCATCGACACGCCACGAACGACCTGTAGGTGTCGTAGAGCGGTTCCGGCGTTTGACGAACTCGGGCGTATAACGCCTCACCCAGCGCAGGATCGTCGTGTGAGCCAGCGACAAACCCCGTTCGGCCATCATCTCGACCAGATCGCGCAGGCTGAGCTTGTAGCGCAGGTACCAGCGAACACACAGAATGATGATCTCCCGATCGAAATGGCGTCCGCCGAACAACTCCTCCAGACTCTTCAGCATGCTCATCGCGCGGCATCAGTTCGCTTTGTTCCGACAACTCTAACCGATTCGCCGAGTTCATTTGCACCGGAGCCGGCGCTGCTGCAGGGGCTGCTGATATGCGGCTGCTGCGGCCGGGCGCTGACCGTACGCTACCAGGGTAACGGCGGCCTTTACCCGTTGTACTTATGCAGTGCTCGCCGCCGCGAGGGGCTGGCGACCACCGATTGCATGAACATCCGCAGCGACCTGCTTGACAACGCGATTGGCGAGGCAGCGCTCACCGCCCTGCAGCCACCCGAACTCAAACTCGCCGTCACTGCGCTGAACGAACTGGCGCTGTAGATCGTCAACTATCTTGGCCAAGTCGCCATAGTTGTCGCTCCTTCCGAATCGGTCTCGGGTAATTGACGCTTTCGCGCGCTTGTTGTCGCTGGCGTTACGACGCCGGTAGCTTTCAACGTTGAGCTCGAAGATCGTCGAGTGATGGACCAGGCGGTCGATGGCGGCGACCGTCATTGAGGGATCAGGGAACACGTCGTTCCAGCCCGAGAATGGCTGGTTGGCCGTGATCAGAAGGCTGCGCCGCTCGTACCGCTCGGCGATCAATTCGAACAGCACGCTGGTCTCGGCCTGATCCTTGCGTACGTACGACAGGTCGTCGAGGACGATCAAGTCGAAGCGGTCGAGCTTGCCGAGCATGGACGGCAACTGAAGGCTCTGGCGAGCCACCTGCAGTTTCTGGACGATCTCGCTTGTACGGGTGAACAGCACGCGGTAGCCGGCTTCGATCAGGGCATGGCCGATGGCGGAGCCCAGATGCGTTTTGCCGCCGCCTGGTGGGCCGAACAGCAGGATCGTGGCGCGTTTCTCTAGCCAGGAGTCGCCTGTTGCGAGTGCCATCACGTGGGCCTTTGAGACCATCGGCACCATGCCGAAGTCGAAGGTATCGAGCGTCTTGGTCAGGTCGAGATGTGATTCAATGCGGTGGAGTTCGATGCGTCGCTTGACCCGCTCAGCGAGCTCGTGCTCGAGCAGCGCGCCAATCAGGCGGGTGGCCTGCCAGCCCTCCTTGTCGGAACGCTGTGCAAACTCGGGCCATAGCCGCGCGATTGTCGGCAGCCTCAGCTCATTGAGCATCAGCCCCAGGCGTGCAGCGTCATAGGCGGCGGGCGCAGTCATCACGTCACCTCCGCGTCGAGCAAGGTGTCATACAGGGCCGCCTCAGGCATCTCGACTACAACATCCGGACACTGCGCTTGGCGAGGCGCGAATTCGTCGCGCAGCTTCCCGAGATCGGGCAGCTCGCCTGCAGCCAGCAAGGCATCGAGACGATCTGCGAGCACCGCCTCAACGCCGTGGTTAGCGGCCAACTCGAGTAACCCGACCATCGTCTTACAGGCGTCGCGCTGCGTCATCCGGGCGTCGAGCTGTTCCCACATCCGGCGATACGCCTCGCGCGGGAACAGGTCATCGCGAAACGCCAATCCCTTGAACGCCTGAGGTTTGCGCTTGAGCTCTTCGATGAAGTGCCGGTAGTCCAGCGCGCGGCGGCGGCTGCCGCCCGCGTGGGACCCGCGTACAGTGCTGTGCACAAGTGCACCCGACAGATAGCAGTCCGGACGGTCTGCATAGACACGGACCTTCAGACGATGTCCAATCAGACGAGACGGTGAGCTGTAGAGGATGCCGCGTACCGTAAAGGTTCCGCAGCGCGTCACGCGTGCTTCCTCTTCGACGAAGTCGGTGGTGCGCCGCAGCGGCAGGTCCTCCAAGTGCTCCCGTTCGACATTGAACGCAGCGGCGTTGCGGCGGTTGCGACGCATCACGACTTCGCGCACGAAGTCCTCATAAGCGGCGCGGTCGGCGAAGTCGCGATGGCCACGCAGCAGAGCGCCTGATCGATCGCCTCCTTCAGATGGCGATGTGAGGATTCGACGCTGCCATTCTCGTGTGCCACGCCGACGTTGTTGCGTGTGCCTGCCATGCCGTAATGCTCGAGCAGCGCCGCATAGCGCGCTGTGAAGTCCTCTTCGCGCTGGAGATTCTTGAACGCCGCCGACAGGCTATCGGTGCGATGTTCGCGCGGGCACCCGCCGGCCTGCCAGAGCGCATTCTGCAAGCCGGTAGACAGTGCTTCGAAGCTCTCACCACCATCAACGACGCCGGCGTATTCCCAGTGCGAGAAGGCAAGCACGAAGTGATACAACCGATGATGGAACGGCGCGCCGGCGACACTTACATGCAGGTCACCCATGTCTGTGAAGTCGGACAGCCCCTGCACACCGGGAAGGTGTTCCTGCGGGAAGAACACTTCCTTCCCCGGCCCTTCGATAGCTCGCCACTGGCTGACGCGCCGCTCTAGCGTGCGGCGCATGCTGTCCGGGAATTGATCGGGATGCGCCTCCTGCAGTCTGGCTAGCAATGTAACGGCCTTTAGCTTGGGCAAGCGGCGCAGGAGCGGGACGATCTCGCTGTCCCAGACGTCAGCGAATGGATCGGGACGAGTACGCCATGTGCGGGCCACCTTCTGCGAGGGCAGGAGGACGCCGTGCTCAATTCGCCGTGCCGAGCGCACGCTGATGCCAGCCATGGCTGCGGCAACTTCCTGAGTATGATGTTTGCGCTTGTTCATAAAGAGGCGGACCTGCTGGTCCGTAATGTGGGTTCCCGACATGGCTGTTCTTCTTCTTGATGAAGTCGATCAGTTCCGCCGATCCACCAGTAGTTGCTGGTCGCGTCGAAAAGGGATCGCCGGCGGCGTAGATATTGGGCCCCATCGTGTCGCCCGGCAGCGCCCAGTAGATCTGTGAGTACTGCCGTCCGAGCGTCAGCGTTCCCCAATGCCCCGCAAGCCCGACGTACGCTTGCCGGCCAAACAGGCGGCCGCCCTGGTTGAGCGTGCCCTGCGAGGGCGCGAAGGCTGACTCCATCACGAATACTGCGCTGAGCCCGCCCCCAAGGTCTTGTTTGCCGCGAAGACCCCACATCGACGGTATCGATCCCGTGAGAGTCAGCACGCGCACGGCACTGGACTTAGTAGCGCCCACGTTATTCCCCCATTCGACGCCCGTATCGATGATCCCGTATAGGGCAGGACAAGCCCTGGTGCTGTGTCGCGCCGAACTCGCAAATCCTCGCTCCGATGCCTGATTTCACGCCTCGTGGATCCGAAGCCAGTTCGCGTACTCTGCGATTGCGTGCTCCATCGAATATCTCGGTGCATAGCCGAGTTCAGCGCCAATGCGTGAAATGTCCATGTAGAAGTTGCCCATGCCAATCTCGCGGCCGAGGGCGGGCGTCGAAGCCGGCTCCGTGGAGCGAAGCTGGACCTGGAAGCCGGGAATCGCCTTTTCCACCGCGCGCGCGATCTCGCCATAGGTAGTTGCGCGCCCGCTGCCGAGGTTGTAGATGTGATGCTTCAAATCCGGTGCGCGCACGACGAGACTCATCCCGTGCGCAATGTCCTTCACGTACGACTGGTCGTAGCCGTCGCTCTCGAGAGGCACACCGCCCTTCGAGAAGTCCGGCGCGGTGCCGGACAGGCCTGCCTTGATCAGTCGACTGGGCAGGTTGAGGAAGGTGCGATAGAACGGGCCGAACATGCCGCTGCATCGTACGGTCACGATGTCCACGCCCTCCTGGCGGCGATAGAGATTGGCGATCACTTCGAGCGTTTTCTTCGCCCACGACTGAACGATGTAGTTGTCGCCGTCTTCCTGCAGTGGCACCGGCATGTCCTCTTTCAACGGCATGGATTCGGCGCCCAGCCCCCAATACGCGTCCGATGAGCTGGTGAGCACCACCCGCCTGACGCCGTTGAGCTTTGCGGCCTCGAGCAGGTTCAGTTGCGCGGTGACGCGCGCCCTCACCTCGGCCGAGGGCGCCAGCAGTTTCGGCGCGTAGCCGGACGTGTCGACAAAGGCGTCCGGCTTGTGCGTGGCGACCACCTTCATCACCGCATACGGATCCGTCACGTCGAGATACTCGACGAACGCCTGGCCCCGATCGATCGCATCGGCCAGAAGCCGCGGCACCTGGCGCCGCAGCCCGGTGACGACGACCGTTTCTCCGTGGTCGATGAGATCGCGGGCCGTGTGCTGCCCCAACATGCCTGTGCCGCCGAAGACAATGATCATGGGTAGGACTCTATGTGAAAGGTTGTGTCACCAATGCATGCCTGGTGTTGCCAGAGAGATCATGCGTAAACGCCAAGCAGGCGGTCGATCAGCGCCGGGTTGTGCAGTAGTTCGTCGCTCGCACCGCTGTGTACGACGCTGCCGTGATCGATCACCGCGCAGCGTTCCGAATGCGCGAGCGCGAGGTCGTATTTCTGCTCGACCATCACGATCGTCATTCCGGTTTCGATCCGCATGCGGTCAATCGCGTCGAGCATCTCTGCCACGATCAGCGGAGCCAGCCCTTCGACCGGCTCGTCGAGCAGCAGCAGCGTCGGGTTGGTCATCAACGCGCGGCCAAGCGCGAGCATTTGCTGCTCGCCGCCGGAGAGCTGGCTCGCGTAGTGGCGCCGGCGCTCCTTGAGCCGCGGAAACAGCGTATACACGCGCGCAATGTCCCACGGTCCCGCGCGACGGACGACGCTCAGGTTCACCTCGACGCTCAGCGAGCGGAAAACCTCGCGCTCCTGCGGCACCCAGGCAATGCCCGCGCGATTGCGCCGATGGGCAGGCAGACCGTCGACGCGCTTGCCGTCGAACCAGATCTCTCCGGCGTGGTGCGTCGTGAGCCCGATGATGGTTTCGATCAGCGTGGTCTTGCCGACGCCATTGCGCCCGATCACGACCAGGGTTTCGCCGCGCCGCACCGACAAATCGATATCGTGGAGCACGCGAGCCGATCCATAGCCGGCACACAACCCGCGCAGTTCGAGGAGCGTGCCGGCCGTCGAGGCCACAGGCTCGCGCCGCTCGACGGCCGGTGCACCCGCGCCGCTGGCGTCCGCCGGCACGGCAATCGCGATGTCATTCGGTCTAGCTTCCAAGGTATGCCTTCCTTACACGCTCGTTTGCGCGCACTTCGTCGGGTGTTCCTTGGGCGATCACGTCGCCGCCCGCGAACACCGAAACGCGATCGGCATAGCGGAACACCAGATGCATGTCGTGCTCGATGAAGAGGATCGTCGTCTCACCCGCCAGGCTCGTGAGCTGATCGAACAACGCAACGCCCTGCGCGGTTGACAAACCGGCCGCTGGCTCGTCGAGCAACAGCACGCGCGGGCGCATCGCGAACGCGAGCACCACCTCGAGCAAGCGCTGCTCGCCGTACGACAACGTGTGCGTCGGGGCGAGCGCCACATCGAGCAAGCCGAACCGGTCCAGCAGCGCCGACGCTTCATCGATCTGCTTCGTCATCCGGCTGACGGAGCGCCACGACGGACGCGCCTGCCCCTCGCGCTGGCACAGCGCCAGCACCACGGACTCGAGCGGATTGAGTGTCGGGAACAATGTGTTGATCTGAAAGGTGCACACGAGACCACGCCGCACACGCTGCTGGGGCGTCGCCGCAGTCACGTCGCGGCCGTCGAGCAGCAGTTGCCCACCGGTCGGCTTGAGCAAGCCCGTCACGAGATTGACAAAGGTGCTCTTGCCTGCGCCGTTCGGGCCGATGACCGCATGGCACTCGCCGCGGCGCATCGAAAAATTCAGGTGTTCGAAGATCTTCAAGCCGCCGAACGACATTTTCAGGTCGCGCGTCTGCAGTACGATGTCGTGATTCATGCGCGAGCTCCCCACCATTGCGCAAAGCGCCCAGCGAGCGTCGGCAGAATGCCCTTGCGGAACATCGTCACGATCAGCACGAGCAGCAGGCCGATCCAGAAGTACCAGTAGATCGGGTTGAACGCTGCCAGCTGATCGCGCAGCAGAATGAATACGGCCGCGCCGATGAAGCCGCCGTACAGAACCGCGGCGCCACCAATCACGAGCATCACGAGGACGTCCGCCGAGCGCGTGAACGCCAGCACTTCGGGCGACACGAACTGGCTGGTCTGTGTGAGCAATGCGCCCGCTATCCCGGCCAGCATTGCCGACATCCCGAACACGACGGTGACGTCGCGATCGATCGGCGTACCTAGCATGACCATGCGTCGCGAATTCTCGCGCGCGCCCAGCAACGACAGCCCGAACGACGATTTGACGAGCGCGCGCACAACCAGAAAACACAGCAGTACAACGAAGAATGTATACAGGTAAGCGGTGCGCCCCACCATGTCGAACCGGAACACGCCGAGCACGGGGGCGATATCGATGCCCTGCAAGCCGTCGTCGCCGCCTGTGAGGCTCGTCGAGCGCTCGACGAAGTCGAACAGGATCATGTTCAGGCCCAGCGTGACCATCAGCAAGCCGACGCCATGCAGCTTGCGCACGATATGACCGGTCGCGAGTCCGGCGAGGCCAGCCGTTGCTCCCGCAACCATCAGGCCGCTGATCGGCTCGGTCCAGCCGTACCTGCCGAGAAAACCCGCGGTGTAGGCGCCGATCCCGAAGAATGCCGCCTGACCGAGCGAGGCGATGCCGCGGTAGCCGAGCAGCAAATCCAGCGAAAGCGCGAAAAGACCCCAGACCAGAATCTGCGTTAGCAGCACGAGATTACTTTCCGGGACGAAAAACAGCGCAATCCAGGCCAACCAGAACGCGCATTCCCAGCGGCTCACGCGGGCGCGTGAATCGAAGTAGCGAACGGCGTCGCGATGCGTCGTCCCTATACTCGTCGCGCTGCCCCGATCGCGCTGGAGATCCCTTCTGGAAAGCATCGAACGAACTGAACGAAAGAGTCGCGTCATATCAAGCCTTCTTGCCGAGCAGGCCCTGCGGCCGCCCCATCAGGACGAGCACGGTCAGGACATAGATGAGCGCACCACCAGCTTCGGACAGGTAGTACTTGCCGAAGACATCGGCCACGCCGATGAGCACCGCCGCAAACAGGGTGCCGAAGATACTGCCCATGCCGCCGACCGACACGACGATCAGCACATAGACCAGGTAGCGCAACGGGAAGTTGGGATCGAGACTCAGCAGATTCGCGGACAGCGCGCCGCCGAGGCCCGCCAGCCCACCGCCGAGCGCAAACGTCAATGCGAACACGGTGCCGGTGTTCATGCCGCAAGCGGACGCGGCGCGACGGCTGTCGACGCAGGCTCGCACCCTCGCGCCGAACCGCGTGCGCTCGATGCCTAGAACCATCGTCGCGGCGATCAGCACGCCCGACACGAGCAAAAAGATGCGGTAGCGCTCGAGGTTGACACCGAGCACCTGTGCCTGGCCGCTGAGCCAGGGCGGAACCGTGACCGGCTGGAACGACGGTCCCCAGATGAACGCCACCGAGGAGATCGACATGAAGACGAGACCGAGCGTCAACAGCACCTGGGTCAAATCGCCGGCGTCGTAGAAGTGGCGCAGCACCAGTCGTTCGAGCGCGATCGAGAACGCGCCGACGGCGACGAACGCGAGCGGCAGACTCGCGAGAAACGGCATGCCCAGCCCATCCATCGCGCTGACCATCACATAACCGCCGAGCATCGAAAGGCTGACCTGTGCGAGGTTCACGAACTGCATCATCCCCATCGTGACGGACAGGCCGACGGACATGATGAACAGCAGCGCACCATAGGACAGCCCGTTGAACAGCAGCGTCGCGATAGTCGTCATGGCAGTTCCCGAGGATGAAAATGGCGTTGTCGGTTCACGACCGCTCACCTGGCCGGTACGTCATTGAAGGTCTCGATCTCGACGTTCTGCAGCACCCCGTCGCGCTTCTGAACGCGGCGGATGTAGACGTTCTGGACGATATCGCCAGTGCGCTTGTCAATGACGATCGGTCCGCGCGGACTTTCGATCGAGCGGCCCTTCACGAAGGCCATAAATTTGTCGGCGTCGAACGGGGCATTGCCCTGTGCGGCGAGTCCCTCGTAAATGAGCCGCATCGCATCCCACACCGCCACACCCGAAGCGGTGACGCGCGGCGTCTTGCCGAACCGGGTCACGTAGTCCGTCACGAACTGCTTGTCGAGCGCGGAGTCGTGCGCAGTGGAATACACCCCTGCCGTCACGATGCCGAGCGCCGCGTCGCCTGCCGCATCGATCACGCTTTCGTCGCTCATGTCCCCGGTGCCGATCAGCTTGATGTTGCTGTTCTTGAGGCCCGAGTCGGCGTAGGCCTTGAGGAACTGAGGCACCAGTTCACCGACCGGGAAGAAAGCGAACACCGCGTCGGGCTTCGCGTCCTTGATACGCTGCATGTAGCTCGAGAATTCCGGGCTGCGCAAAGGCACCCGCACCGTGCCGGCGATCTTTCCGCCGAGCCCGGTGAACGTTTGGGTGAACGTGGCCTCGGTGTCGTGGCCAGGCCCGAAGTCCGCGACCAGGACAAACGCGTTTCTCACGCCGTTCTTATACGCCCATTGCGCGATCGGCCGCACGGACTGCGGAATCGAATAGAAAGTGCGCACGTAGTACGGAGAGCGCTCGGCAAGGCCCTGCGTCGCGGCACCCGTGATGAACGTCGGCACCTTTGCCTCCGTGACGAGTGGCGCCGCCACAAGAACGTTCGGCGTGAAGTCAGGACCGATCAGCATGTCGACCTTGTCGCGCACGATGAGCTCCTGTGCGACGCGCTTGACCACTTCAGGGTTAGGGCCGGTGGTGTCGCGCTTCACGAACTCGATCTGCCTGCCGCCGACTGTGGTGCCGTTCTCCTGTTGAAACAGCTTGATGACGTTGTCGGCCACCTGCCCGGTCATGCCGGACGCGCCGGAGTAGGTCAGCAGCAGGCCAATCTTGATCGGCGGTTGCGCCTGTGCCGCAGCGATCACGCCGAGACTGAGCGCGGTCGTACCCACTAGCGCGGTGAGAGTGCGAAGAAAGCTGCGACGCATGGAGGTCTCCGTTGCAATGTCAGGAAATGAAGCCGGTAACGGCAGCCGTCGAATGCCTCACACTTTATTGAATTCAAATTTGGATTCCATCGGTAATACTCCCAGGATTGAATTCAATCCTGTATGACGATCGACTATACTGACGAAAACCCAGAAGCGAACAAGGAGAGGTCTCATGTCAGAACCCGTCCAGAAGGCCAAGGCGATGGAGCGGGCACTGCAGCATTTGCGCGGGAAAGTCATGTCGGGCGCACTCATGCCCGGTGAACAGATCCGCCAGCAAGAGATGGCCGAGGAGCTTGGGGTCAGCCGGGTTCCGCTGCGCGAGGCGCTGAACCTGCTTGCCGATCAAGGCTTGCTGGTGCACCGCCCCAACTCGGGCTACTTCGTTGCGAAACGCGCGCCGGACGAACTGGCGCAGATCATGCGCATTCTTCAGTTGCTGGAAAACGAGCTACTCGCGTCGGTGCAGTGGCCCGACGACACGCACATCGCGCAGTTGCAGGCGCTCAACGACCAGATGCGCGCGATCGCCGCTTCGGCGGACTGGACGCCGCTGGTCCGTCTGAACCGCGAGTTCCACATGTCGATCTATGCGCTGTCGCCGTACAAGATCATCCTCGAGGAGGTCAAGCGTCTGTGGACGATGGCCGACAGCTTCATCGCAACCACGATGTCCGACACGCGCGCACGCGTGCAAACCGTGAAAGAACACGATCAATTGATTGCGAGCCTGGCCGCGCACAATCGCACATCGCTTTTTGCGGCGATGGACGTACACCGTGCCAGCACGGCCGGGGATTTGTCGCCGGGGATATTGATGCTCCAGACACTCGCCTCGAATTGAACGGGCCCTCACGTCAGCCGATCAAAGATCCAGCACCAGTACCCGGCTTACGGCCCTGGAGCAGCACGGCAGAAATTGGTCGTTGAGCGCCTTCTCTTCGTCTGTGAGATACAGGTCGCGGTGCTCGGGCGTTCCGGACAGCACCCGTGTCAAACAAGTCCCGCAAACGCCTTGCGAGCACGACACCGGAATATCGATTCCATTGTCCTGAAGCACGTCTGCCACGCTACGGTCTTCGGGCACGGTCAGTCGAATCGACTTGCTCGCAATCTCGACCTCAAAGGCGGCGTTGACTTGTTCACCCGTGATCTCAGGGGCAGCGAAAAACTCGAAATGGACATTGCCGTGCGCCCATCCGAGACGTTCCGCCGAAGCCCTGACGAACTCGATGAATCCGGCGGGCCCACAGACGTAGAGATGTGTTTCTTGCATCGGCGTACCCAGAACCTGGGTCATATCGATGCCGTCGCCCCGATCATCGAAGTAAAACCTGACGTTCCCGGAGAATGGACTCCCCAGAAGCTGCTCGCGGAACGCCGTGCGCGATTCGGAGCGCGCGCAATAGTGCAGCTCAAAGGGCTCTCCAGACGCGTGCAATGTCTGCGCCATCGAAAGAAGCGGCGTGATGCCAATGCCACCCCCGATCAAGATCGAGCGACGCGCGGCCACCAGCGGGAAATTGTTCTTTGGCATGCTGATCGACAGCACGTCCCCCGCCTGCACCGTTTCATGAATGGCGACCGAGCCACCACGTGAATCGGGATCACGCAGGACCGCAATAACGTACCGCCCGCTATCGCCCGGCGCATTGCAAAGCGAATACGGGCGCACCAATCCATTCGGCAGGTGAATGTCGATGTGTGCACCAGCGGCAAGCGCTGGAAGCGCCGCTTCGCCAGCCGCACGCAATTCAAGGCTCACGATACCGTCCGCCTCGACAATCTTTCTCTCTACACGTACATCAATCGTACTCATCGCAACCTCAAACATGTGCTCGGGACGGCACGTTCTTCAATCCTCATCAAGAACCTCGACCCGCCATGCGCCTCGCGCCGGAAAATAGCCGCTCTGCCGCCGACGGCCGCCGTCCCTACTGAAGGACCTAACGTGCTGTTGCGTCGTAACCGAAGATCCACTCCGCGCGATGCGTAGTCGATTCCGGTGTACGCAAGCCTTGCAGCATGAATCCGAAGTTCCGCTTCATCCGGGCCCACGGCGAGCGCAAGTGCATGGTGGCTCCCCGCGCACGCGCGCCCAGTTGCACACGGCTCGTGCGCGGAATTCGCTGGCGCTCGTACTCCGCCAACGCCTCTTCAATCCCCGCCAGGGATTGCACATCACTGATCTTGCTGGCTAGTTCATAACCGTCCTCAATCGCCATCGCCGCACCCTGAGCGAGGAACGGCAGCATCGGATGCGCGGCGTCCCCGAGGAGGGTGACTCGCCCCTGCGACCAGCGAGCAAGGGGATCACGGTCGTACAACGCCCACTTGAAACAGCGCTCCGCCTTGCTGAACGTCGTCAGAAGCTCCTGATTCCAGCCAGCGTAGGTCTTGAGGATTTCATCGACCGAGCTCGGCGTCGACCACGATTCCTGCGTCCACTCGTCGGTCTCATAGACCGCAACGAAGTTCACCATGGCGCCACCCTTGACGTAGTAGTGCACCACATGCCCCTTCGGCCCGAGCCAGTTCGATGACGCAAGCTCCACATGGCCCTTTGGCAGCGCATCGACGGGCACCATTCCCCGCCAGCAGATGTTGCCGGTAAAGCGAGGCTTTTCGTCGCCGAGAATGCTCCGTCGAATGGCGGAATGTATGCCGTCGGCGCCGATGATCACATCGGCCTCGATCGTTTCGCCGCTTTCGAGCTTCAGGCTTGCGGCGTGCCGATCCTGCTCTATCCCGGCAACTCGCAGGCCCAGACGCAAGTCCGTATCGCCAAGTCGCTCGATCAGCGCGCGATGAAGGTCGGCGCGATGCACGTGATAGTAGCCAGCGCCATAGACGCGCTCATACGTTCCCTTGATGGGCGTCCGGTAAAGCACACGCCCGCTCCGCCAGTCCCGCCCCGTGAATGCCAGCGGTTCGCAAGACAGGTCGCGGATCAACGGCTCGACACCAATCGCACGTAGCACCTTGACCGCATTAGGGCTCATCTGGACTCCCGCACCGACCTCGCCGAGCTGAGCCGCCTGCTCAACGACAACAACCTCGCACCCGCGCTGGCGCAAAGCGATCGCGGCCGCCAGGCCACCGATGCCCGCGCCGGCAATCGCCACCTTTGTTGAACGGGAATTCATACTGCCCTCTCCTTGTCTTGCCTCTCGCGAGGCATTGCGAATGTGGCGCTCGCCTTCGCGGCGATCCTTCCATTGCTTTTCCCTGACGAGACTTCCACCGAAGCGAACGCGAGACTCGTCCCGATACGATCGATCTTCATGGTCGCAATCGCGTCGTCGTCCCGAATGGCGCCAAGAAAGTTGACGTGGAAATCGACAGTGGCGACCGGGCAAAATCCGCCCAGATGGCTTGCGATCCCGAGCACCATCACGGTATCCGCGAATGCACAAATGGCTTGCCCCGAGATCACGCCATCAGGACGAGCGACGTGTGCAGAAACAGGCATCCGGACCACGATTGCGTCGTTGTCCACCGCCTCGACACGCAGCTTCAAAGACTGCACGAGCGGTGGAAAGACGCGTTCAGCGATGGACTGTAGCTCCGTGCTGGATAGCTTAGCCATGGGCCCTCCCGGAGCGGTCACAAAAGCGCAAGCCCTTTTCAGCCATTTCCCGCAGGCTCTGGGGCGGCGTGAATCGATCGCCATAGCGCGCTGCCAGTTCGTCGCATTGGCGAACAAATTCAGGACTGCCAACGCCATCGGCGTGCGACAAGACCCCGCCGCGGCTCGACGGGAACGACCACCCCAGTACAGATGCGACATCCGCGTCGACCGGATCTTCGAAGATGCCCTCGTCCATCGCCCGGATGCTTTCCAGCGCCTGAATGTGAAGCAGCCGGCTTTCGATGTCCGCTGCGCCAGGCAAGGACGACGCAGCTGGGAACTCTTTCGCAAGACCCGCCCAGGCCGTCTTGTCGCCGTTCGGCGCGTAGTCGTAGATGCCCGCATTCACCTTGCGGCCGCGACGCTCGAGGTGGGAGGACATCCGATCGAGAACATGCAGCGCACGAACGAACGGCTCCTCCTTTTTGTTTTCGCCCGCAAGGCTGCCGATGATGTCAAGCAGGAGGTCCAAAGACGTCTGATCCGCCATGGCCAGAGGACCGATGGGCATCCCTGCGTTGATTGCCACGTTATCGACGACTTGCGGCGGTACACCTTCCGCGAGAAGCAGCAGCGCCTCTCGTGTGTATGCGCCAACGACGCGACTGGTGTAAAAACCGCGGCCGTCGCGCACGACGATCGGTGTCTTCCCAAGGATCTTGCAGAGATCCAGGGCCTTCGCAACAGCCTCGTCGGAAGTCGGCCCGCCGCGCACGATTTCTAACAGCGGCATTCGATCAACCGGGGCAAAGAAGTGCATCCCGACGAAGTTCTCAGGAACAGGACTGAGATTCGCGAGCGTCGTAATCGGCAGTGTCGAGGTGTTCGACGCGAACAGCACGCCCGGCGCGGCTGCCATGGCGCGTCGCGTGACGTCCGCCTTGACGTCTTCGCGCTCCACGACGGCCTCGATAATGGCGTCCACGCCGGCGAGGCGCCCGAAGTCATCCGAGCACTCGATCCGGGCGAGGATAGCCGTCATGTCCTTCTCGGTGACGAGCCCACGTTCCAGCGCCTTTCCCAGGTTCTTTCTGATCGCCGCAAGACCCGCGTCGGCGCGTTCCTGTGTGGCATCGAGAAGGACAACTTCGAGCCCGGCGCGCGCGGCAGTATGCGCGATGCCGCCCCCCATCAATCCCGCGCCGATCACGCCGACGCGCTTCGGCTTGAACGGTGAGATGCCAGCCGGGCGCGCCTTCAATCGCCGCGCCGAATTGACACCGTAAAACAGCGTGTTGATCTTGTTCCTTGCGACATTGGACGAAGCCACGTTCGCGAAAAGGCGCGCTTCGATCTTCAGACCGGCGTCGATGCCCCGCTCTACGCCATGGTGCAGCGCCTGCAGGACCGCCCCTGCGGCCGGATCGTCGGGCGATGTCTTGCGGCGAAGCTTGGGCCACGCTGTCATGAAGAACAGCCGCCCCTTCATCGATTGAGGATCGTCGCCCGGAACGGTAAATCCGTCGCGATCCCACGGTTGAGTGGCATCGCGAATGTCGCGCCCGTCGGTCAGCCAGGCCTTGGCCGCATTGAGCAGTTCGCCCGCCGGAACCACGTCGTCAATGATGCCGAGCGCGGCAGCATCACGAACCTTGAGAAGCTTGCCATCGAGCAAAATTGGAGCGGCCTTCGCGACACCAATGAGGCGCGCGAGGCGCTGGGTTCCACCGGCGCCCGGGATCAGCCCCAGCGTGACCTCAGGCAGCCCGATACGCGTCGCTTCGTTATCCGCGGCGATGCGGCGATGGCAAGCAAGGGCGACTTCAAGGCCACCCCCGATTGCCGAGCCGTTGATTGCTGCGACGACCGGCTTGCCGCACGTCTCCAGCCGACGCAGGCAAACGCCAATGTCCCTGACGAGGCCCAGTGCAGCGTCCGGCGTCCGTGCAGCGCGCAATTCATCGAGATCACCGCCGGAGATGAAGTCGTTTTTTGCCGACGTCACGATGATGCCGGTTACATTGTCGTCGGTAATGACGGCATCGACTGCAGTCACGAAAGCCGCGATTGCAGCGCGATTCTTGACGTTGACAGGCGACCCCGCGACGTTCCACGTCAACGTCGCCACCCCAGTGTTCGGGTCCAGTGAAGTTTCGATCATGTTTTAGGCCCTCGATCAGATTCGTTCGATTACCGTTGAGACAGCCATACCGAGTCCCGTGCACATGGTGGCAACACCAATGCGTGCATCGCGACGCTCCAGTTCATCGAGCAGCGTGCCGACGAGCATGCCGCCAGTCGCGCCGATCGGATGACCCAGCGCAATCGCGCCGCCGTTCACGTTGACCTTCTCCGGGTCGACTCCCGCATGTTTGTTGAAGTAAAGGACGACCGAAGCAAATGCCTCATTGACCTCGAATAGATCGACATCCTTAAAGCTCAATCCGCAACGCGCGAGCGCGCGTCGACTGGATTCGACAGGTCCGGTCAGCATGATGCAAGGCTCGATTCCGACCTGTGCGATCGCGCGAATCCTGGCTCTTGGCTTGATACCCAGCGACGCTGCGGTAGCGAGGTTGCCGATCACGACAGCCGAAGCGCCATCCGCGATACCCGAGGAATTCCCCGCGTGGTGGACGTGAAGCAGGCGGTCGAGTTGCGGGTAGCGGCGGCGAACCGTGATGTCGTAGCCGGCGTCAGCAGCACGCTCAAAGGAAGGCTTGAGCTTCGCGAGACTTTCAACCGACGTTTCCGGTCGAACGAGCTCGTCGTGGTCGAGCATCAGCGTGCCATTGCTATCGCGAATCGGCACGATCGAGCGGTTGAATGCGCCGTGCGCGACAGCCCTCGCCGCACGTTGATGGGATTGTGCCGCCCACGCGTCGACATCTTCACGGCTGAAGCCTTCGATCGTCGCAATCAGGTCAGCCGATACGCCTTGCGGCGTTGCCCAGGATTTGTCGTTGAAGAAGGTATCGCTCACTGTCGGGCCGCCCGTCGAAAGCATCGGGACGAGCGACATCATTTCGATACCGCCAGCAACGAAGAGATCGCCTTGACCGGCCATGACTTTGGTGGCGGCAATATTCAATGCCTCGAGACCGGAGCCACAAAATCGCGCGACCGTGCTGCCTGCAACTGAATCGTCATAGCCGGCGTACAATGCGGCCGAGCGCGCCAGGTTCGCGCCCTGATCGTTGACGGCCTCGGCACAACCGAAGATCACGTCTTCGACCTTCTTGCTGTCGAATCCCGGATTGCGAGCCGGAATGGCTTTCAACAATTCACTGGCCAGCTCGACAGGTGAGAGGGTGTGGAGGCCCCCGTCTTTCTTTCCGCGCCCTCGCGGTGAACGCACAGCATCCAGAATATAAGCGTCGTGTGTCATGAGGTTAAGGCTCCCCGCGCCATGCACAGCAAGGCACGTGTTCAGGATTGAAGTAAAACTCGCAGCGGCTGTGGCGAGGCGTCAGGTCCAGACTACGGTTTTCATGGCAAAAACAGTCCCTCTGCCTTGCGGCGCCGCAAGGCAAACAAGTTCGTATTGCTAAGTGATGCTGCGATAGCAGCTTCAGACAGGCTTCGTCAGTGCTTCTTCCCTCAGTTGAGCCTTGCGGACTTTCCCTGCGCCACTGACTGGCAAAAGTTCTTCGCGAATCTCATAGCTGCGCGGCCGCTTGTATCCCGCGATCCGGCTACGGCAATGCGCATCCAGGTCCTCTTCCGACACTGCCGCGCCGGGACGCCTGACGACAACCGCGTGGACACGCTCACCCCATTTAGGGTCCGGCAGCCCAATGACCGCGCACGCCGCAACACCCGGATGACTCGCCAGCACGCTCTCGACTTCGGCCGAATAGACGTTTTCGCCGCCGGTCACGATCATGTCTTTAATCCTGTCGACGATCGTCACGAATCCATTGCCGTCGATCGCTCCGACGTCACCGGTGTAAAGCCAGCCGTCGCGGACCACCGCTTCTGTCGCGGTGGTGTTTCGCCAATACCCTTGCATCATCTGCGGACCACGCACGACGATTTCACCGGGATGCCCTCTTTCGACCGGCGTCCCATTCACGCCGCGGATCTCGATTTCCGTCATCGGCATGGCCTGGCCTGCGCTTTGAAGCTTGCCGGCCAGCAGACCCTCCACTACGTGACGCTCGGGCGGCAACGTCGTGCACGCGCCGCATAGCTCGGTCATTCCATAGAACTGCCGGAAGCGGGCTTTCGGCATGGCCTGCATCAGCCGCTGCAGCAGCGGGGCTGCGATCGACGAGCCGCCGTAAGCGACGGTTCGAATATTCATCAGAACCGAGGCTTGATCGTCCGTCAGTTGATCCAGTATGGTTGCCAGCATCGTCGGCACGAGATTGACCTCGGTGACGCCGACTTGCGCGATTCGCTCGATGGCCTGAGCCGGCCCAAAACGTGGCAAGAACGCGTGGGCGCCGGCGGCGACCGTCAATGCCAGGCCAATCCCGAAGTCCGCAAGGTGGAACATCGGCGTCGCATGCAGATAAATGCTGTCGGGTTGAAACTGAAGCGCGCTGGCCATGACGAGCGCCTGCACAGCGAACGACTTGTGCGAAAGCATGACCCCCTTTGGCCGGCCCGTTGTTCCTCCGGTGTAGAAGATCGCCGCAGTCGACTCATCGCTGCTCGGCGGCAGCGTGCTCGCCGGTTCCACCTGGCGTAACGCTGCGAGTTCCAGGACCGGGACGGACGCGTTAGCCCCCGTCACCGCTTCGGTCGCCTCCAGCGCAATCAATATCCGTAGGCTTGCTACCGAACTGGCGATGTCGAGCGCAATTTCTGCATGGTCCGCGTCGAACGCGAGACCGCTCACGTCCGCGTCGTTCAGGATATCCACGATCTCCGACGCGGCAAGGCGATGGTTGATCGGCACGAGCACGGCTCCCGCTGCCCAGATGGCATACTGCGCCTCCAGGAACTCGGGCCGATTGAGGGATAGCAGCGCAACGCGGTCTCCGGGATGGACGTCAAAAGCGGGCAAAGCACCCGCTACCCGAGTCACCCGATCGGCGAATGCCTTCCAGGTCAGTGCACCGGGGCCCGCAATCGCCAGGCCGTCGGGGTTGATTTGAGCCGCCCTCGTCACGGAGGACGTCAGACACAGATTCATCGTCTCACCTTGCTAGATACTCAATACGGTACGAATGCCGACCCCGTTGCGCATATCCTCTAACGCTTCGTTGATCTCCTCCAACGGACGCTCCATCGTCACGAGGCTTTTCAGATCGAGGCTATGCGTGCAGCACAGGTCGAGATAGCGGGTCATGTCGCGTTGCGGGTGGCAATTTCCGAGGAAGGAACCCTTGATACTGAGCTGCTTGAGCACCACGTCCAGGGCCGGCACCGCGACTGTCGTTCCGCCCTTGGCCACGCCGACCAGGATGATTTGCCCGCCCTTCTTGACCAGACTCGCGGCCACCTGCATGGTCGAAGCCGCGCAAACACCATCGAAGACATAGTCGAAGCCCTCACCCTTCACGCAGGCCAGGGCATCGGTTATCAACGTTTCCTCGGCACTGTCGAATGCGGCACTCACACCCATCGACACGGCCCTGACACGTCGCGCGCTGTGCGGGTCAATGCCGATGAGCGTCTTCACGCCCGCGAGAACCAATCCCTGAACCGTGGAGAGACCGATTCCGCCAAGTCCAATAACAGCTGCCGTTTTCCCGGGACTCACCTGCGCGATGTTGAATACCGACCCCAGACCCGTCTGCACCGCGCAACCGACCACAGCGGCCTCGCTCAATGGGAGGCCGTCCGGCACCCGCACGACCCCCGCCCTTTCGACTAGCGCAAACTCGGCGAACGCGCCCAGCCGCAATCCCTGGGTGATCCCTGCACCCTTGCGGCGCAGACGCGAAGCGCCAGCCTTACCCAAAGTCGCGGGACTCTGTGCAGCCTGGCAAAGGACCGGTTGATCGCGCAGGCAGTATTCACACGCTCCGCAGGGCGGCCTCATCGACAACACCACACGGTCACCGACTTTTAGATCGTCCACGCCAGGACCGAGGGCCTCAATCGTCCCAGCCGCTTCATGGCCGAGAATCGCCGGCAATGGATAAGGCATGGCTCCGTCGACGATGCCCAGGTCCGAGTGGCAGACTCCACAATGGCGAACCCGGACAAGGACTTCGCCCTCACGCGGATCGTCGATCTCCACATCGTCGACGATCCGCAGCGGACTGCCCGGTGAATCGAGCAAGGCGGCGCGCATTGTCCGCATCACGCCACCCCCATGCTTACATTGAGAACCTTGCGAATGCTGAAGTCGTCGCAGCCCCATTCGCCCATCTCATATCCAAACCCGCTGGTCTTCATTCCGCCGAAAGGCAGTTCCGGGTCGGGCGGCACGGCATGCTGGTTCACATAAAGGTTGACCGCCTCCAGCCGTGAGGCTGCTTCGGCCGCGGCGCTGACATCGGTAGACCAGACCGAGCCCCCAAGACCAAACTCGGAAGCGTTGGCCCGTTCGATGGCTTCGTCGACGGTATCGAATGGCAGCACAGGCAGGGCCGGTCCGAATTGCTCCTCCTTTACGAGGCGGCTCTCGTCGCTGACCCCCGATACAATCGCAGGCTTCAGGAAGTAGCCGGCATATTCACCAAGCGAGTCCCCGCCAACGTGAATCGTCCCGCCATGCGTGAGGGCGTCATCGAGCAGCGCGCGAACGTGATCGCGCTGGGCTGCATTGTTCAGCGGCCCCATCTGCGTGGCGGGATCAAGCCCCGGCCCGACGCGCCAGTTCCCGGCAATCTCCGTCAGCTTTTCGACCATCTGATCGAACAGGCTGCGATGAACGTACAGGCGCTTGATCGCGCAGCAAAGCTGCCCGGCGTTGGTGAAGGCGTTTGCGAAGATCCGCGGGGCGATGGCATCGACATTCGCATCGTGGCAAACGATCGCAGCGTCATTGCCGCCGAGTTCCAGCGTCAATCGCTTTAACGTGGCTGCGGCGCTGCTCATCACGCGGATCCCGGTGGGCGTCGAACCTGTGAAGGATACCTTACGAATGCCCGCATGCTCAACGAGGGCCTGGCCGATATTGCCCTCTCCGGTGATCGTATTGACGACTCCCGCGGGCAGAATGTCGGCAAGCTGTGCGCAGAGCTTCAATGTCGTCAGTGGCGTCGAGGGCGCGGGCTTGATCACCACCGTATTCCCGGCCCACAGGGCCGGGGCAAGCTTCATCATCAGGATCGTGATGGGGTAGTTCCACGGCACGATCAAACCGACCGTGCCAATGGGTGCACGCACCACATCGACGTAGTCGGACTCGCGGCGACGCAACGTCTCCTTGTGCGCGTCCTTCTGGGCGTAGTGCCTGATCAGCCGCACCGCGATAGCGATTTCCGCCCTGGCCGCGGCCAATGGCTTGCCTTGCTCCAGGCTGAGAAGGTTCGCCAGTTCTTCGCTGCCGCTTTCGATTCTGTCTGCGCATTGCGCCAGCATCGCTTTGCGTGCAAGCAAGTCGTTGGCCCACGTACCAGTGGCTGCGGCGTTGGCTGCCGCAACGGCGTCATCAAGGGCATCGACGGTTGAAATCGGCGCCTGGGCTACAACGTCAAGCGTGGCGGGATTTTTTACGTCGTAGAAGTCAGTCGCACTTGCGTTCAGGCCGCCGACGAGGTTGGAGAAAGCTTGCATCGCGCCTCCCTTAATGCGTTTCGACGGGCGACGTTGGGCCATCGAGGCTCACAGGCATCGACTGTGCACCGCGAATCACGGTGCTCACCCAGGGAATATCTTCCGGCTCGCATGCGAGCGCGAGTTGCGGGAATGCCTTGACGAGACGGCCGATCGCAGTCTGCGCTTCCATGCGCGCGAGGTGGGAGCCGAGACAGAAGTGCGGGCCGAAGCCGAACGCCACGTGCTGCTTGATCGAACGGGTGATGTCAAAGCGATCCGGATCCTCGAATCGGGCGGGATCGCGATTCAACGCAGCGATAAGGACCTGAACGAAGCTCCCACGCGGGATCGTCGTGCCGCCAATCGTCACATCCTCGATGGTGACGCGGAACGTCGTTCGATGGACGGAGCCGTCATAGCGCAGCGTTTCCTCGACGGCCTGCTTGACAAGCGTCGCGTCCGCCCGAAGCAGCGCCATTTGGTCCGGGTTGCGCAGGAGATGGAGCAGCGTGTTACCGATCAGTCCAACGGTGGTCTCGTGACCAGCGATGAGCATGAGGTACGCCATGCTTCGGAGTTCATCGTCGCTCAGCGCATCCTTTTCGTTGCGCGCGGCGATCATGGCCGAAAGCAAGTCCGGTTGTTCGTCGGGCGAAGCACCCGGCGGGATGCTCTCCCGCATGCCCTCGATCAGCACAGCAAGGTAGTCCTGGAGCAGCGCTATGCCCCGCTCCTGCTCGCTGTGGCCCGGCGTCATGGCCCATGCTGCCCACTGCCGGAAATCGCCCCGACGCTCCTGCGGCACGCCCAGCATTGTGCAGATGACCGTGATGCCGACCGGATACGCGAAATCTCCAATCAGGTCCGCGGCGTCACGGCCGCGCATCGCGTCGATAAGTTCATCGACCAATCTTTCGATCATCGCGCGAAGCCCTTCGAGCCGCCGCGGCGAAAACGCCAGGTTCACGAGCGAGCGCAAACGCGTATGTTCTGGCGCGTCCGTATTAAGCAGATTGCCCGACTGCGCGCCGGAAATTGGATAACCTGAACTTGGCCCGCTCTTGCCGGTCTTCGCGAGAGCAAGTTGCATGTGCTGTGCGCCCTTCGCGATGCGCGGATCGTTCAATGCGGCCAGGCCCTCGGTCCAGTGGGTGATCAAATAGACCTCTGAGCCAACGGCATTGCGCGCACGAACGACAGGCCCTCTGGCCACAAGCTCTTTATAAACCGGCTGCGGGTCGAGCATGCGCTCGCAGTTCGGAAGATCGAATAGTTGATCAGTTGTACTATTTAATTGGGTCACGATTGCTGCCTCCAAAAATGTCTTTCTGAACCGCACACGCATGCGCAGCGTACAGGCGAACGCCACCCTGCCTGGGCGGCATCTCCCTATTTTTGTAAACCCGGGCGTTAAGTCGAGGGCCGTTCCTGCCAATGGATGGCGCCGACAACCATCTTCGTCAGCGTATCGGTGAGCACTTCGTCGCTCACGTCGCGTCCAAGCATTTCGAGGTCGCCGTTAGCCACAACCCAGTTGTAGCAGGTGAACTCGATCATCGAACACAAGCTGGAACCGGCGATCTCGGGGTCGACACCGGTGCAGTATCCGAGGCGCTGCGCGAGGCGGATACGCGTGCTGCTGACACGAATACCTTCTGCGCGAATCTCACGCCAGATCGAAGCGAACGAGTCGTTCACCATCGACGCCTGGAAAACGGCGACGGCAACCGCACCATGTTCACGATAGACCTGCCAGAAGGAGAGCAACATCTCGCGAAGATTCTCGAACGGGTCTTCGTCAATGCCGCAAGGAGGGTGAATGTTGTCACGCAGAGCAATCCGGAACTCCTCCGCAAGTGCCAGCAGCAGCTCCTCCTTATTCTTGAAGTACTGATAGAAGGAGCCGATGGCTTTACCCGCCTCTTCAGCAATATCGCCGATCTTGGCGTTCACAAATCCGTCGCGCGCAAACACCCGCCGCGCTGCGTCCTTTATGGACGCTTCCGTCTTGCTGCGCTTCGCGCCTGCCCGCGGCCGACCGACCTGCTCGACTTCCATCGCCATCTCCATCCCACTCGATCTTCTATGGGCACACTATAGCAATCAAATTAAAAAACTGAAACTGAATTCATATTCTTTTGCCCGCACCCAGGGTATCCCCTGAACAAACGGGGTACCACCACGGACGGCTCTATTTCAGTAAGGCGACAGCCGCCGGGGGCTTGGGGACGCCCCCGGTCTCCGGTTAGCCAGGCGCCGGTCGGGAACAACCGTTGTACGGAAACTCGCCAATGGCGAAAAATCGCCACTCCGCGACACAAAAAAGCACCTTAATTTCAAATGCCCCGGGTTGGCCCGACAATTGCGTGCGCACTCCGGACGAAGCTGATCAGGTGAATCAAGATCGGGATTATTTCCACTTCAACATGTCCAACCCAGCCGCGGGTCACCCAATCGCCCGACGTATTTCACTGTCAATTCGTAAATAGTCCACATTACTTTCCTGAACTGGATTTTTGATTGTCAATTGGAGATCGCGATGTTCCACATTGCAAGTCGGCGTGACCTGGACGAGGCAAGCGATCGCCTTCGATGGGAGTCAGAGCCCGATCCTCCTTGTGACAGCACACTAGACCCCTACGCGCCGCTTACGCTTGTTGTAGCGATTCGGGAAATTGAAGAGGTACGCAACGCGTTACGCGCGCAGTGGATTCGTTTGCAGGATCTCAGCGTGGCTATCGAACAGGCGTGCGTGGCACTTCAAGCGCTATCCAAGGACCATGGCACAGATCTCGGCGGGCTTCGGGAGCGCTAGCCGCAAGGCATTGATATCCGGGGCGCCACAAGCCTCGTGGCCCCGGCGTTGTCGGAGGACCTTCAAAGGAGCCTGATATGTCGAAAGTTTTGGTGTTGTATTACTCCTCGTACGGACATGTCGAAGCATTGGCAGAGGCAATAGCTGAAGGCGCTCAGTCTGCGGGCGCCACTGTCGATGTGAAACGTGTTGCCGAAACCGTGCCGCAGGAGGTGGCGGCGGCAGCCTACTTCAAGCTGGACCAGAAGGCGCCAATCGCGACCGTCGCGGAACTCGCCAACTATGATGCGATCGTTGTCGGGACACCGACCCGATTCGGACGCATTGCGTCACAGATGGCGGCATTCCTCGATCAGGCCGGTGGGCTCTGGATGAGTGGTGCACTCAATGGCAAGGTGGGTGGCGCCTTCACTTCGACGGCTAGCCAGCACGGCGGCCAGGAGGCCACGCTCTTTTCGGTCATCGCTAATCTGCTGCACTTCGGTATGGTCATTATCGGCCTGCCATACAGCCATCAAGGCCAACTCACGCTGGACGAGATCACCGGCGGCTCGCCCTATGGGGCGACGACCATTGCCGGTGGCCAGGGGCAACGGCAGCCGAGTTCAATTGAGCTGGCTGGCGCACGTCATCAGGGAGAGCTGATCGCGAAGGCGGCAAACAAGTTGTTTGGTTAGTTTCCCAATCGGTTACGGCCGGCCAGAACAAGTGCGGGGCGAGTCGAGACACTCGTCTCGCCCGACTTTTTTATTGGCTTTGTGACCGGAGCCGGCATGCATCCGGCGCCCGGACCTATAGCGAGTCGTTTCGTCAGCTTGTTGCCTTGATAAATTCAACCGCGCGGCCACCAATCATATAAGCGGGTGCGTTGGTTGCCCCGGAGATGATGGACGGCATGACGGATGCATCGGCAACGCGCAGGCCCCGGATGCCATGGACGCGAAGCTCGGTGTCCACGACGGCATCTTTGCCAGTACCCATTTTCGCGGTACCCACTGGATGGCCGTAGCTGCTTGAGCCAGTCCGGGCGAGATCGATACTTTGCTGGCGCGTGGTGGCCTTCGGACCGGGAATGATCTCCGCCTCTCGTATGCTGTCGAACGCGGTCTGGCTGCCCAGTTCGCGCGCTGCCTCGATTGCACGCACGATTGCCGCGAGGTCGCGACCAGTACCGAGGTGATTGGCCTCGATAATTGGGGCATCTCGCCAATCCGCGCTCGCCAGTCGTACGGTACCGCGACTCGTCGGTTGAACGAGGGCCGGCGCGATCGTGAAACCCTCCTTCGGAGGCGCACCGAAGCGAGCAGCCGCCTCCGGTGTTGCGATTGGAAGTTGCTCGAGCACGAGTTGAATATCGTTAGTGTGCCCATCGACGCCACTAGACAAATACGCCTCGGCTTCGACAGCGTTGCTGTCGGCGGGACGGTCCGGCATCTTTCCCTTGTACTGATAGACGACGCCAGATAGAAGGACATGGTCCTGAAGATTTCGGCCCACCCCCTTCAAGTTTGCGACCGTCTTGATGCCGAGCCGCTTCAATTGCGCTTCGTCGCCTAGTCCGGACAACATCAGCAGCCTGGGACTGTGAATCGCGCCCGCTGCCAGGATGACTTCGCGATTCGCCCTGATCGATCTGGGCACGCCACCCGTGACCAGACTGACCCCAATGGCGCGATCACCTTCGAAGTCGATCCTGGTGACGTCGGTGCTCAGCAGCAGGGTCAGGTTGGAGCGGTCGAGATTAGGACGCAGAAAGGCGCGCGCCGCGCTCACCCGCGAGCCATCAACCGCGATGTTCATGTTGATGTAGCCCGCGCCGGCTTTCATGGGACCGTTGACATCGTCGAGAATGGCGACGCCCATCTGGCGCGCTGCGTCGATGAATGCAGGAGCCGTTGGATGGGGATCACCCGGCCTGCGGATATGGACAGTGAGCTTGCCCGCAAAAAATGGATCCCTTGCTGAGTGTGTAAGACTCACGCAAGGAGGAAGGAAAGATGGGTAATCCGAGAGCACGGTACACGCAGGAATTCATGATAGAAGCCGTGCGCATGGTCCGGGGCGGCCAGAGCATGGCGGCGGTGGCAAAGATATTGGGTATCAGCCCTAAGACGCTGCACAACTGGGTCAAGGCCGATACTGCTGGCAAGCTGAACGGCGCGGGCAAACAGGTTTCTGCTGAGCAAATGGAGATTGCGCGGCTGCGCGCGGAGTTGGCGCGCGTGAAGATGGAGCGCGACATATTGGAAAAAGCAGCGGCGTACTTCGCGAAGGGGTCGGCATGAAGTACGCACGGATTGAGCGTCACAGCCGACAATGGCCGGTTTCGTTGCTCTGTCAGGCGCTGGGCGTCAGCCCCAGTGGTTACCACGCGCGCAAGGCCCGGGATATCGATACGGAGCGCCCGCGCCGGCGCATCAGCCACGACTCCCTGCTGGTCCACATCAAGGCCGTGCACGCGCAATCCAAAGGCGAGTACGGCTGGCCTCGTGTGTGGAAGAAGCTGCTTGCCGGGGCATTCGTGTTAGCAAGGATCGTGTCCAGCAGCTCATGAAGCTGCACGGCATCAGGGCGAAGACCAAACGCCGCTTTAAGGCCACCACTGACAGCAACCACAGCCTGCCGGTCGCGCCGAACCTGCTGCAACGCGACTTCTCGCCCGGCCGCCCTGATCAGGCCTGGAGTACGGACATCACCTACCTCTGGACTGAGGAGGGCTGGCTGTACCTGACAGTCATCCTCGACCTGTTCAGCCGTCAGGTAGTAGGCTGGTCGATGCAGCCGCACATGCGCACGGAACTGGTGTCTGAAGCGCTGCGTATGGCGTGGTTTCGCCGCCGGCCGCAAGCGGGCCTGATCGTTCACAGTGACAGGGGTAGCCAGTATTGCAGCCGGGAGTTCCAGGACCTGCTCAAAGGCTACGGTATGCGCAGCTCGATGAGCCGTCGAGGAAACTGCTGGGACAACGCGCCGACCGAGAGCCTGTGGGGATCGCTCAAGCGTGCACGCATCCTCGGTCAGCGCTTTGCAACGCGTCGCGAAGCGATGGACGAGGTAATTGACTGGTTGAGCTTCTACAATCATTCGCGCTTGCACTCGACGTTGGACTACGTCAGCCCGATGCAATTCGAGCAGGACTGGCACGCCGCCCAGAATCAACGGGTGGCATAATCTGCACCCAGTTAAGGGATCCGAAATTCGCGGGCAACGTCACAGGCCCACCCACACCACGCCACTCGTTCGCGCTCCCTTCCCAGTCTTCCTGAGCCTTGTAAACCGGCAACACATCCTTGAATCCCCAGCCTTTGGCCCCCTCTTTTTCCCAGCTATCGTAGTCGCGCGCCATCCCCCGCGACCAGACCAGGGCATTGATCGAGGCTCCGCCGCCCAGAACATGCCCGAGCGCCATGTTGAACTTGCGGTTGTTCAGTTGCGCAACTGGCGTGATGGGCAAATGCCAATCCAGTGGACCGCCAATATTGTAAAACCAGACACTCGGATTGCTGATCGTCGGCGCCGTATCCGCACCGCCGGACTCCACAACCAGGACTTGCGCACCAGTCTTCGAAAGTTCACCAGCGATCACCGACCCAGATGCGCCTGCGCCCACGACAATGTAGTCGTACCCGTCCTTGAGTTGCGCCTGGTTGGCACTCTGATTTTCTCCGGCCGCAAATACCTGCTCGACCATTGCACCCGAAAACGCGGCAGCAATGCCCGCGGCACCCGCGGCGGCCAGAAAACGCCTGCGGCTCATTTTTCCGTACACAACCTGATCCAGAAGGGCTTGCGCCATTTCACCCTGATTACTCATTTTTGAAATCTCCTTTGCGGGGTGGAACTCTTAAGGGGCGTGGTTCTTTCAGAGCAATAACCGGTCCAAATTCAACTCTTTGATTACTCGCTAGTTTTTCCCCGGCCGGATTGACGTGATTCCGCCAATGGCGAGACTTCATACAACAATTGATCAGGACCTCAGCGTCAAAACGGAATGGGTACATTGGCCATCGAGACACGCCGCTTCTGGCGATGATCCAGATAGCATTTCCAGCGGGTGTTGTACGGCGTCTCGCCACTGACGATGTCTCGTCAATCAGCAGTGCAGGGATCGTCAAGAGAATCAACGCACTCCAATTGGACCGGTAATTGCATAGGGTTATGCGTCGTCCCTACCATCAATACTTCACCCTCCGTTCCTGATCGGCCCATGTGCGGATTGAGATCGTGCATCACCAAGGATCACGAAACATGAACTTAGAGAAGATCGATACACATCACCACATCTTTCCGAAGGTCTATGTGGATGCCGTCGGGATGGATATGCTGGCGTCCGTGATGCCAGGCGGCAAAGCGCCCACCTGGTCAGCCGAGGCAGCCATCTCGATGATGGATGCCAACGGCATCCGCGAAGGCATCGCATCCGTGTCCTCCGGACCGCCTCTCCCCAATGCGGCGACCCTGCTGCGACAGTGCAACGACGCGGCGGCGGAATTGAGGGCGCGCCATCCCGGCCGGTTCGGCTCGTTCTGCAGCCTTCCCTTGCCTGACGTGGACGCATCGCTGCGAGAGATCGAGTACAGCCTCGATACGCTGAACGCCGATGGATTCATTGTGTTCACCAGCTACGGGGGGCGCTATCTCGGCGACCCTTTGTTCGAACCAGTCTGGCAGGAACTCGATCGCCGGGGCGCAGTGGCGTTCATCCACCCAAACCAGCCGCCTTACGAAACACCGGACGTTGCGCCGGCGTCTGTCCTGGAGTTTCCGTTCGATACGACCCGAACCGCTGCAAGTCTGATTATCTCGGGCGCTTTTCATCGCTACCCGAAGCTGCGATTCATCCTTTCGCATGCCGGCGGCGCGCTGCCCTTCCTCGCGCCGAGGTTGTCCCTGTCTATCTCCATGATGCCTGGCCTCGTCGAGCAATATGGTGATCCCATGGCCGCCATTCGGTCGTTCTACTACGACACCGCGCTTTCGGCAGGTGCTTCCACTCTGGCAGCGCTAGCGCAAGTTACCGACCCGGATCACATCCTGTTCGGCACGGATTTCCCCTTTGCCACGCTAACCGCGATCGAGCGATTCGGGTCAGTGCTGGATCAAATAGACGTGCCCGGAATCGAAATGAGCGCCGTCTACCGAACCAATGCCGCACGTCTACTCGGTCGATTGTGAGCCACGGCGGGCCGCCCGATCATCGCGTCGGCGAGCAAGGCAAAAGCGGACTGCGCGGGTGGAGCTTGCCCCTTGCAGACCGTACTGCGAGGACTACATGCGCGTGAATCCCGACCGGGTGATCCACGCTGTGTAGACGATCAATGTGTTCAACAACGGGTGAACGTCGAAAGATTGTGCAGCATTCGAGTATTAGGGCAACCGCAACCGGATCCACTGCAACAACGCGAGCATCAAGCTGCGGCCGATCCTGCCTGTCTGACCATACGAGAGCTGGCGCAAACGGGACACGTTCATAGAGACGCAATGTCCGAGTACAGTGGCGTTAAAAACGTGGATGGCATCAGGGAGTATCGATATTTCGCCGGTGGAGAGTGGCGCTCCGCCAAAGACAACAAGCTCTTCGACGTCTACCAGCCCTATGATCGCGCGTTGTATGCGCGCGTCGCGGCGGGTGGGCAAGCAGAGGCGGCAATCGCGGTTGATGCTGCCGCCGCAGCCTTTCCGGCATGGGCGGAAACCACGCCTGCCGAGCGCGCCAGGCTATTCTTCAGGGCTGCGGAGATCGTGAAGCGGCGACGTGCCGAGATCGCCGAGATCCTCGCCGTGGAAACCGGCAGCACGATCTCGTTTGCCACCTTCCAGCAAGATCTTGTTGCAGCAACCATCGAACAGGCTGCCGGCTGGATGTACCTTCCGAAAGGTGAAGTCCTCGCAAGCAACGCGCATGGGACCCACTCCATTGGTGTACGCCGCCCGCTCGGAGTCGTCGCAAGCTTCACGCCCTGGAACGGGGCCAACGTACTATCATGGCGAGCCGTCCTGTCACCAATCGCTGCCGGCAACACGGTCGTCGTGAAGCCGTCCGAACTCGCGCCTATTTCGGCAGGCCTGATCCTCGCGCAGATCGTCGAGGAGGCGGGATTTCCGAAAGGCGTCGTCAACGTGGTGACCCACGCGCCTGGTGAAGCCGGCGCGATCGCTGACGTCTTCTTCGAAAGCCAGCATGTCCGCGTGATCAATCTGATAGGCGGCGTCAAGACCGCGAAGATGCTGGCGAGGCGGGCCGGCGAAACGCTCAAGCGCACGACGATGGAACTAGGCGGATTCAATCCGCTGATTGTCCTTGACGATGTCGATCTCGACTATGCAGTTCGTACTGCGACGTTCGGCTCGTTCTTCCATCAAGGCCAGATCTGTCTGAACACGCGCCGGATCATTGTTCAACGCAAGATCGCGAATGATTTCCTGGAAAAGTTCACAGCACGGACAAAGACACTTCCCTCCGGAGATCCCCGGGACCACGCGACGATCATTGGGCCGCTGATCACGCCAGCCGCAGTCAAGCTCGTCGACGACCGTGTGAAGGAAGCATTGGCGAAAGGTGCCAGGCTGCATACGGGCGGCGTGTTCGAAAATCAGATTTACCAGCCGACCATTCTCAGCAATGTGCCGTCCGATGCGGCCATCGCAAACGAGGAGACATTCGGACCGGTCGTGATCGTCGAGGTGGTCGACACCCCGGAGCAGGCTGTCGAAGCGGCCAACCGCACGCTGTATGGGCTCTCGTCTTCAATACTGGCAGGCGACACCTGGCGGGCGTTCGAGCTCGCCCCCAAGATTCAGGCCGGCATCGTCAACGTCAACTCGCCGACTGTGAACGATGAAATCCACGCACCGATGGGAGGCGTGCGCGATAGCGGATGGGGACGTACTGGACCGGAAAGCCTGAAAGAGTTCCAGGACGTCATCTGGATCAGCGCGCATAGCGGTCAGCGACAGTATCCGTTCTGAGGCGTCCATCATTTCGATGACCGCGAGACCGGTGTCCGGGCGCTGGCAACGCCGATGACCCGGTCACCGATCATTGCCGGAAGCGGCGTTTGTCGATTCCCAGTGCGCGAATTTTCGACTCGAGCGTGGACCGCGGCATGCTCAATCGATTCGCCGCGCCCGCAGATCCGAAGACTCGCCCGCCGCAAGCACGCAGGGCCTCCTCGATCATCGTCCTCTCGTGATCCGCGAGCGAACTCGAAAGAGCGGTTGGGTTTCCGGCGGCCGGTCGCGACGACAACCACCGTTCGTCAATCGTAAATTCTTCGGTATCGCAGACAATGACCGACCGCTCGATGACATTCTGCAGTTCACGAACATTCCCGGGCCACGGATAACTCTTCAGTCGATCCAGTGTCCGCTTGTTGACATGGCGAAATACCTTGCCCATCTTTCTTGCATAACGATGGATAAAATACTCGACCAGCAGCGCAATATCGTCTCCACGCGCCCGCAAGGGAGGCATCTCCACAGGGAATACATTGAGACGATAAAAGAGGTCGTTTCGAAAGGTTCCAGCCTCCACGGCTTCTTCCAGATCACGATTCGTGGCGGCAATAACACGGACGTCGACGCGAATGAGCTCCCTTCCTCCGACACGCTCGAATTCACGCTCCTGGAGCACTCTGAGCAACGCAGCCTGCGTGTCCGCCTGTAGCTCGCCCACTTCGTCCAGAAAGATCGTCCCGCCCTCGGCAAGCTCGAAGCGGCCAGGACGGCGCTGGGTAGCTCCCGTAAAAGCACCCTTTTCGTGCCCGAACAGCTCCGAGAACATCAGCTCACGGGGAATGGCGGCGCAGTTTACCGCTACAAATGCCCGATCGGCACGGCCCGAACGCCGGTGAATCGCGCGCGCGACGAGTTCCTTGCCTGTCCCGGTTTCACCGGTCACCAGTACGGTCGATTCGCTGGCTGCAACCTTGGTCACGTACGAAAGGACCTCCATCAATGGCGGGGACGTTCCGATGATTTCTTCAAACATCGACTTCCTGTCGATTTCTTCCCGCAGCGCGACATTCTCCTGCAGCAACCTGTTCTCCGATCTTTTGCGATCCTCAATATCGGTGCATGTGACGTACATACGAACCAGCTGGCCCGAGTTGTTACATATCGGGTTGAACCGGGCAAGAAACCAGCGATAGCTTCCATCACGCTGGCGCAGCTTCATTTCCATGTCGCCCGATGCGCCATTTTCCAACTGGCTTCGAAATCTGTCGCGCTCATCGGGATGGACACCGTATCCGATGGCTCCGCGCCTCCACTCTTCCAGACTGGCGCCGATGTAGGCGAGTGCAGTGCGGTTTGCGTACAGGTGCTCGCCGTGTGGGCCCACTACGCCAATATGCTGGGGCGAGAGGTCGATGATCTGCCTGAGTTCTTCCTCGCTCGAACGCTGGGCATCCATCAGCTGAACCTGCTCAGTCACGTCTATGCCAGCGCCGATGAACCCCCGGGAAGTCCCGTCATGGCGCATCGGCGTGCCAACGCAACGGATGTGCCGGATTGATCCATCGGGCCGTAAGATCCTCTTGGTAAAATTAAACGCGTTGCCTTGCACAACCGTATTCTTGATTTCATTTGCAACGAAATCCCTATCCTCCGGGTGCACAAGCGCCATGTACTCCTCGATACCTGGTGCCTTGGCCGACGGCTCGAGCCCATGGATTTCAAACAAGCCGGAAGACCAGTACTCAAAGCCGGACGGATAGAAGACCCAGGTGCCGAAGTGCGTAAGTCGTTCTCCTTTCGCCAGGGAGAGCTCGGATTGTTTTTGCTTTTCGATCTCGAGATTGAGGCCAACCCAACCCACCAGTTCACCGGCGATTGCACAACGAGGTTCAGCGCGGCTGAGAAACCAGCGATATGCGCCGTCTGCGCCTCGCACCCGAAACGCCACTTCCCCAGCACGTCCGGATTTAACGCACCCTGACCAGATTCTGCGAGTCTCGGCGTGATCGTCCGGATGCAGGAACGCGATATGCGCATCCCACGCCGAATCGTTCTCGATACCTGATCTTAGCGGATGGTCCTTTGCGAGACCCAGATAATCCGCGCATCGCCCATTCAGAAACGTAACGTTGCCCGACGGCTCCGCGTACCATGCATGAGCAGGAATCAGGTTCAGACTGGCTTGCAGCGATTCGTTCATGATCTATCCGACTGCTCGACGTCCGGTGAGATATTACCAGCGGTTCAAGCGCTCGCCATCCCGTCCTGACGAGCCAGCACCGTTGACACAATACTCACTTTCCCGCTTTGATGCGCTGTTATCCGGCCTATCTCCAGTAGCGAGACGTCGCCACGACTCAGCCAGGCACAAACCCTTAAACTCGGCCCCTTGCAGCAGGCGCGGTACTTGCAACGTTTGTGGCAAGCGCCGTTCAATACCATACCCCAAGGCGACGACCTATGCTCAAGATAGAACGTTTCGCCAACGGCGGCATCTTGCTGGGCGTGATCGGCGATCTTCGGGCCGACAATGTAAACGTTTTGACCTCACTGCTTGCCGATGAACCCGCGGACCGTGTAATCGCGCTGGATCTCAAGAGCCTGGTCCAGGTGGACACGGAAGCCGTCCGCTTCCTGCGGAGGTGCGAGGCACAGGGCATTGTACTGCGCAATTGTCCAGCGTACGTGCGTACCTGGATCTCGTCCCTGGAGCCCCGCTGATGATCAGCCTGTTTCGATGAGCAAGGGGCACTATGCCTGAATTTCGTTGGTTTCATCAGAAGGTGTGGCGCAAGCCCACGAGCGCAGCCACCGTCGTGCCTTGTGCCCCGTACAACGCCCCGTTGAGCGAGATACCCGTGTTCATCAGGCCTCGATTGTTGACCGTGCCAACCTGGGCGTACAGCGAGGTACGTTTCGACATGAAGTACGTGGCGCCCAACGCACCCAGCACCGAATGATTCGCAGTCTGGTTACGGTCGCTCGTCACCCACACGCCTGCGTTCATGTCGAGCGCCGGTGTCACGAGATAGTCGAGACCACCACCGTAAACGTTATTGTTGAACGAACCCGATACCTTGTAATTAACGAACGACAGTTTCATTGTGACCGGGCCAATCTTGTACGCGGCGCCTATCGTCCGTCCCTCGTATTCCAGCGCGCTTTGCACCGGCGTCTGCGCATTGCCGCCCGCATTGCTGTCAAAGATCGAGGCGTTGATCATGAAGCCGCCGAGTTCGTACTTGAGGCTAGCCGAGTACTGGCGTCCGGCCTGAAAATCGCCGGGAATGCCACCCAGCGAATACATTACGCTGCCCTGAAAGCCGGCCAATTCCGGGCTCGTGTAAGACACCGAATTCGGGCTGAAGGCGCCAGTGGCGAGCGCGTTATCGACGTAATTCACAACGCTGCTGCCGAACAGGGAGAAACCTCGCGGATCCGATTCATATAGCGCGAGGAAGAATGGCGAGTACTGCAGACCTGCCTTGAGCGTACCGTATTGGTTGTCGAGCGCGACCCACGCCTGGCAGCCGAAGAGATTCCCATTACAGTCGGCTAGCCCCCCATTCGCGGGATTGATTCCGCTTTCCAGCTTGAACGATACTTTCAGGCCGCCGCCCAGATCCTCCGTGCCGGTCAGGCCGAATATGGAAGGCGTGAGACCGCCCTCTATCAGTGAAAAGTTCTTGCCGGCATTCTGGCCCGCGGTTGCGCCGGCGGTCTTGCTCGTATAAAGCACGCCGGTGTCGAGCGCACCGTATAGCGTGACACTGCTCTGTGCGTGAGCACTACCCGCGAAGAACGCGGCTGCAACGCCGGCAGCAGCTTTCAATGCAAATCTTCCTCCATGACGCATTTCCTGTCTCCTTACCCATTGCACCGTTTTCGCTTTTCTAATTGAGCTGTCGCGACGCGTACGGCACCGGGTTATACCAGGCCTGAAGCTGGCGACGGGGTGCCATTCATGAACTCGCTACACTGAATCGCAGGCGGCCCGACGTTGTCCGTGCGACGCCCGCTGGGTTGAGAAAAAACACCGCATACGACAGACCGCCGACCATTGCCGAAGCGAAAATCTTCGACGGAATTCTGGCAAGCCTCCGCACAGCTAACGAGAGCTAATTTTTTATTCGTATTCCTAATATTTATTCACGAAATACTGGATAAGCCACGGCCGGCGCCAATGAGGCGCCGACCCTGGCGGGGAAATCCCCCTGGTTCTGTCAATTCCGAAGCAGTCGCGCGACCACAGAAGGCACGGTGCGGGAACTTCACGTGCCGTTGAAACGTTGCGGCGTTCCGTCTTGTTACGCCTGCGAGCGCCCAAGGAACGCCAATATCGCTTCGGCCACCACATCGGCCTTCTCGATGTTTGCACAATGTCCGCAATCGGGAATCGTCAAGGCTTCAGCGCCGCGAATCTTCGTGACCAGTTCCTTTGCGAAACCGGGCATGCGCAAACGGTCCTGTTCGCCAGCAATCAGGAGCGTAGGCCGCGATATATTCTGGTACGGAGTAAGGTCAGCGTTGCCAAACTCGGATCGCTGATTCTTCTCGACGGGAGAGCGGAAACGAGCCGCCGCAACCGCTTCCCATGCGCCAGGCTCGATGCTCAAGGCATGGCGGCGCTGCACGTATGCCCGGTCCCGATACCAGACCGGATCCTCGAAAATGGCCTCGAGGACTCGCGCCATCGACTCTTCGGTTCCGTCGTAGTCGAGCAGTCGCTGCCTCTCCGCATTGGCCGGAACGAACCCGCCGCCGCCGATCGCCACCAGCTTGTCGACGGGAAACCGGCAAGGTAGCTCGGCCGCAATTTGCAGCAGGTAGGTGGCGCCCATGGAGTTCGCCACGAAATGAGCCCGCTCGATGGCCATCGTCTCGAGGAACCTCGCCATGTGCGAGATCATTCGCGCCCTCTTGCCGTCGAAGTCGTGAATCTTTGCCGTCTTCCCGAAACCAAGCCAGTCAGGAGCAACAACGCGATACGACTTTGACAGCTTCGGAATAAGGTATTCCCAGCTGATCTCCGCACAGCCTCCAAACTCCCCGCTATGCAGAAGCACTATCGTCTCGCCCTCGCCTGCCTCGAGGTAATGCGTCCGCATACCGTCGACCGAAATGAATTTGCTCTGGTAACGCTTCTCCACTGCGGGCACACTGACCTGCCCGACCACTTCCGCCTCGCTCATCGCACCACCTCAAGAGGTCTTACGCTACGCAGCTTCTGCTGCGCGGCTGGGTTCATGTCCTGCGGCATCCATTGAGCCTGCGCGTCGAGTACGCATTCAACGGACGTCACGCCCTGCAACTCACCAACTACGTTCTCTACCCGCTCGATAATGTTGGCCCCCTGCCAGCAAACCGGGCTGGTCAGCTTCAGCACTACCCGGACGATTCCGGCATTGACTTCAATCGATTGAACCATCCCCATATCGACCAGACTGATTCCGATACCCGTCGCAATCGAACATGGATCCACCACGCGCTCCAGGGCGCGGCGCACGTCGTCCCGATCAGGCATGACCGACCTCCCGAACTGTCGAGAAAGGTTTTGCCAGACCCTGTGCCTTTGCACGGTCAAATTCGTCGCCCTTAACTTTCTCCAGCCGCGCGTTCAGGTCGACGCCGCTCATTCGCGCATAGTTTTCGAACAGAATCTTGCGTTTGGCGGCCACGTCGATTTGCGGAAGTCCCGTGCCTGCGATCAGTTCTTCCGGAAACGAAAATTCGCGGACAAACGACTCGAGGAGCGGCTGCGGATGGAATGCCATCGCGCCTGTCCCCCAAACAATACGGTCGATAGCCGCCTGTCCACCCGGACCGATCATGGCCGCCATCGCGTGCAGGAAAGCCGCCGGTCGGGTTGCGATCAACGCACACGTGATTTCGAGATTCACGTAGACATTGGGAAATCTGGCCAGCTGCCACGCCGTCTCCTCCAGAAATGCCATGCCACCATGGACGACCTCGAAGTTCAGGTCGGGAAACGCCATGCAGGCGCGGTCGATATCGTCCATGCGGTAGTGCTCCATCTCAACGGGACCAAGCGGAAGAGCCTTGTGTACCGCGACGACCTTGACGCCAAGCTTCTGCGCACGTTCGAAAAGCGGAAACGCAATTTCCGGGTCGTCCATTTTCCAGCCGCGAATCTCGCTCCCAAGCCAGCTATTCGGATAGAGCTTGAGACCGACCGGATTGAGAAGCTCGACTTGTCGTTCCAGTTCGTCCATGGCTGCCGGCCCGGCCAGCGGGTCGACGCCGCAGTAGGTGATCACGCGATCAGGCCAGCGTTGTTGTGCCTCGATTGCCTTGTCAAGGCTGCACAATCCGTCTTTGAACGAGTAAATGGGCAGCACATGGTAGACAGCGAGATCGGTGTCGCTTTCCACAAAAACCTGGTTGACTGTTTCCTCAATTGACCAGTCACGGTAGAACTGTGAAGCGGTTGGCGCATAGCCTGGCCGGGCAGTACCGGTCACAGAGTGGTAAACAAGATCGCAAAGCGGTTTCGCGAACCGGTTCGCGAAATTACTTTCGCTCATGTTGTAGGCGTGAATAACCGCGTCAATTACGGGAATTCCATCAATCATTACTCGTTTCCTTGTCAGCCCGGATAAGATTCTTCATTCGAGTTCGAGGCGTCTAACTGCTCCAGCGAATGAAGAAAATGTTAGGGGGTGAGCGTCTATACTTCCAATTCAAATTTCGGCATCATTCCATAGTCACCCGGCTATCCTTGCGACTACCATGCGCGGATTCGATCCTTACTTCACGCTCCAGAAACTCGAGGTGTTCTGCCTCGTAGCGGAACTGCAGAGCGTCACGCGCGCGGCCGAGTTGCTGTGCGTCACTCAGCCCGTCGTGACCGCGCATATCCGCGGCCTCGAGGCGAAGCTCGGCGTCACGCTGTTGAAGCGCGTTGGGCGCAACATCGGCCTGACGGAAGCGGGCGAACGTGTCTATCGATGGGCGAGCGACGTCGTCACGCGCACGCGCGAGATGGAGCGGGAATTGACCGGTTTCGAGAAAGGCACGGCCGGCAGCGCAGTGATCGCCGCGTCGATGACGGTGGGGACCTATCTGCTGCCCCCGATCATCGCGAGTTTCTACGCGGCCCATCCTGACGGCCTCGTGCGCACGGAGCTATCGAACCCACAGGCCGCGCTCGATGCCGCACGCACGGGCGCGTGCGATTTCGCCGTGCTCGTGATGCATCCCACCGAGAATCGCGACGGTTTGACAGTCGAGCCGCTCTTCGACGAAAAGCTGCTTCTCGTGAGCGCGCCGCGAAGCAAGCTCGTTGGCGCATCCGTGAAAGCGGACGATCTGAAGACGCTGCCCTTCATCAGCGCGCCGCAAAATCTCGTGCGCCGCGAACTGGAAGACGCGCAGCTGCGCGCGTGCGGTATCGACACCCGCAATGTCATCCTCGAATTCGGCCACGCAGAAGCGCAGAAGCTACTCGTCAAGCAGGATCTAGGGCTGTCCTTCTTTCTCGAATCGTCGATTCGCGCGGACGTCGAGCGCGGCGAGTTGCGCATCGTTCGCACGCCGGGTATTGCGATGTCGCTTCCGATCTTTCTCGTGCATCGCAAGGACAAGGCGTTTTCGCCTTTTCAAGCGACGCTCATGCAGCAGGTCCTGTCCTTGCGTAACAAGAAGGCGTTTCAAAACGACTGATTCGAATTTCGCGTGCCAACCCTGGCGCAGATCGTCTGGTGCTGTCGCGGCAGGGGTTCAATGTGACGGCGCCATCACGCGCGCAAAGGCTCGTGGTCAAGAATATCGTCGGCAATCCTCTCCGCCATCATCAGGATCGGCGCATTGGTCGGGCCACGCACGATGCGCGGCATGGCTGAGCCATCCACGACACGCAATCCGTTCACCCCTCGCACACGTAGCCGGGCATCGAGTACCGCTTGCGGATCGCGCTCGCTTCCCATGCGGCACGTGCCGACTGGATGATGAAGCGTAATCGCGGTCCGGCGAATGAACGCATCAATTTGTGCGTCGTCGATATGCCCCCTGCCCGGCGATATCTCATCGGCGATGAACGCCTGCATCGATGTCTGCGCACCGATTTCGGACATCCGCTTGAACATTTCGCGCGCCGCCTCGCGATCGCTTTCGCTCGCCAGGAAGTTCTGCTCGATGACAGGAGCACGAGCTGGATCCGCGCTTGCCAGGCTGACCTGGCCGCGGCTTTGCGGCGTCAGGAAGACGCCCTTGATCGCAAACGCATCCACATAGGCCTTCTTGAAGGGAGTAAGGTACGGCCCAGCCGTCATCGGCGCTGCCGCGAGGATCAGCTGCGCGTCAGGCAGCGCGAGCGCGGCGCGTGTGCGAATGAGTCCGACTGCGGCGGCCGGGATCTTGCTCGACATGCCGTCACCGAATAACGCAGTGCGCATTACGTCGAAGCCGATCCGGTCGGCCCGCATCATCCGATGCAAGGGTCCCGGCTCGCGTCTCTTCCAGCGCAGATCGAACACGATGTGATCATGCAAATTTCGGCCAACGCCAGGCAGAGAAACGCGCGCGGGAATATCGTGCCTGGCGAGCTGCGCAGGATCTCCAATGCCGGAGAGCATCAAGAGTTGCGGCGAGTTGATCACGCCTCCCGCCAGCAGCACCTCCTGGCGCGCGTTGACGACATGCCGCTGCCCTTTCCAGCAGTACTCGACGCCGATCGCGCGCGGGGTGGGTGCGTCGTCGAGCAGGACGCGACGGACCTGCGCGTTGGTCATCAACACGACGTTGCGCCGCGCGAGCGCGGGCCGCAGATAAGCGAGCGCCGCGCTGCATCGCAGCCCGTCGCGGATGGTCGCCTGCATGGGGCCGAACCCTTCAGCCGAGGCACCGTTGTAGTCATCATTGCGTGAATAGCCGCAACGCGCGGCAGCCTCGATAAAGCCGTCGACGAGCGGGTCCTGGTAGTTCATGCGCGTCACGGTCAACGGGCCGCTGCCGCCTCGCAGCTCGCTTTCACCGCCTTCCCATGCCTCCGAGCGCTTGAAATAGGGCAGTACGTCCCGGAAGGACCAGCCCGGCACGCCGAAATCATTGGCCCAGCCGTCGTAGTCCTCGCGCATCCCGCGTGCATACGCCATGCCGTTGATCGACGAGCAGCCGCCAACCACCTTGCCACGCGCGAACTCGATGCTGCGCTCGTCCATGCCGCGTTCGCGCGCCGTGAAGTACCCCCAGTCATACCAGCGATGCTTGAGAATGAGTCCCCATGCCAGCGGGACTTTGATGATCGGCGAGCGGTCGGGACCGCCCGCTTCGATCACCAGAATGCGCAGGGCGGGGTTCGCGCCCAGACGATAGGCGAGTGCGCAACCGGCCGATCCCGCACCGACGATCACATAGTCGAAGTCGCCCGCGCTCATCGGGCACCTCCGTCGAGTGCCTCGGGCGCGCGTCCGTCCAATTGCTCGCGCGCGTCCTGCCCGGCCGGGAGGCTGAGCCGGTCGAACATCAACACCGCCACGACGGCCACGACCAGCGGAATCGTGGCACAGAAAAAGAGCTGCTCGGTCGGCCACCTGAGCCGCAACAGCACGCCACCGACCACCGGCCCGACGATCGAGCCGAGCCGTCCCGAGCCCAGCGCCCAACCCATTCCGGTCGCACGGATCGACGTTGGATAGTAAGTCGCCGCCAATGCATTGAGTGCGGTCTGATTGCCGAGCACGCAAAATCCCGCGACGAAAATGGCCGCCAGCGCGAGCCACGCCACGCCGCGCACTTCGCCGATCGAGGCCATCGCCAAACCGGCGGCGATGAAGCTGCACGTCAGCACGGCGGTGAAGCCGAACCGCTCGACGACCCGCCCGAGCAGCAAATTGCTCGCGATCCCGCCGCACCACATCGCCGCCCCCGCCATGACAGCGAGCGACGTGGAGTGTCCGGCGTCGTTCATCAGGAGCGGCAGCCAGTTAGCGAGAAAGAACACGCAAAGCAAATTCGAGAAGTTCATCGCCCAGAGCAGCAGCGTTCCCATCGCCTTGCCGTCGCGGAACAGGTTGAGTACGGGCGAGCCCGGATTCGCGCGCTCGCGAACGACGAACACGGTGTGCTCGCCGATCGGGAGTGCCGGATCGACACGTGCGAGCCACTTGCGCACCTTCTCCCGGTGCCGCTGGCGCACGATGAGAAACTGCATCGATTCCGGCAGCGCGACCGCCATGAGCGCCGCGCTGAGAAGCGGCACGACAGCCCCGACGTAGAACACCGCGTGCCAGCCGAAGGCCGGGATCAGCCACGCGGCACTCGTTCCGCTGATCAGCCCACCGAGGACAAAGCCGACCGAAACGATCATCATCACGCTGACACGAATGCTCGGTGGGCTGTACTCGGACGCCAGCGCAACCGCGTTCGGAATGATCGCGCCGAGCGAGAGCCCGGCCAGCAAACGCCACGCGATCAACTGGCCGACGGATGCCGCAAGCGGCGTTGCTGCCGTGAACGCCGCGAGCAGCAATGTCGAAGCAATGAGCACGGGGCGCCGCCCGAGCCGGTCCGCCAACGGCGTGAACGCAAGCGAGCCGAGCAGCATGCCGGCAAGACTCGCGCTGAACACCGGGCCCAGGCTCGCCTTCGCGATATGCCACTCGCGAACGATGGCAGGCGCCACGTAGCTGATCGCCTGCACGTCGAATCCATCCACGATCATGCACATCGCGCATAGCGCCAGCGTGACAAGTTGAAACGGACCCATGCGGCCTTTGTTCATGACATCCGCAACATCGATTTCCACTGCAACAGGCATGGGATCTCCTCGCGCCATGTGGTTCGTTGTCTGTCTGCGGGACAATCAGAGCAAGACATTGATGACTTTGGTTTCCAGATAGCTGTAGAGCTCCTCGACACCCTCTTCCCGATCGATGCCGCTGTTCTTGAAACCGCCCCACGGCACGCCGAGAAAGTGCGTATTGCTGCCGTTGATGAAGATGCTGCCTGCGCGCAGACGTTTCGCCGTGTTCAGCGCGTGGTTGATGTCACGCGTCCAGATCGCGGCCGACAAGCCGTAGTCGGTGTCATTGGCAAGCGCGACGGCTTCATCGACGGAACGCCATTTACTGACCGACAGAATCGGACCGAACACCTCGTCCCGCCATAGCCGCATGCCGGGGGTGACGTCCGCATAAACCGTCGGCTCGACCCAGAAGCCTCGTTCGAATTGCGCGCCGGCAGGTCGTTTTCCCCCTTTCATCAGGCGTGCGCCGGCGGTTTCCGCCGGATCGAAAAAGCTCAGCACATGATCAAGACTCCTGCGGGAATTGATCGGTCCCATCCCGGTGTCCGGCGACATGGGGTCGCCAAGGCGGATCGCGGCGACTCGCTCAACCACCTTCGCGAGCACCGCCTCGTAGATCTCCTCGTGAATCAAGAGGCGCGAGTTCGAGCCGCACGACTGGCCCTGCCACGTGAAGTTCATGCCTTGCACAGCGCTTTCGGCGACGGCGTCGAGATCCACATCGGGAAACACGATCATCGGATTCTTGCCGCCGAGCTCGAGCGTCACATGCTTGACGGCAACTTCCGCCGCGCTGCGCTGAATCACCCGGCCTGTCGACACCGAGCCGATCAGCGCCAGGCGTTTCACGTCGGGATGGCGAACTAGCGCGTCGCCGACTTCCGTGCCCGAGCCATTGACGATGTTGAACACGCCGCGCGGAAACACTTCGCGCGCGATCTCCCCCATCATTAGCACCGAGAGCGGTGACGTCTCAGGAGGCTTGACGACGACGGTATTGCCGGCCACGAGGGCCGACGCCGTGCGCGCCGCCGAGAACATCGCCGGATGATTGAACGCGGCAATGCGGCCCACGACGCCGTACGGTTCGAGCACGGTCATGTGCAGGTGGCGGTTCGTCGACGGGATCGTTTCACCCTTGATGCTATGGGCGAGCCCCGCGTAATAGCGCAAGCTGCGCACCGTATCGTGGATGCTCATCAGCGTGGGCTTATAGGTGTTGCCCGAATCGAGCACCTCGATGCGCGAGATCTCCTCGGCGCGCTCGGCGAGCCGGTCGCCGAACTTGCGCAGGATTTCGCCGCGCTCTTCGCCCGTGCGTTCCGCCCACGCGGGCCACGCCCGGCTCGCGGCATCCACGGCGCGAGCGACGTCGGCGCGCGAGCCGTCCGCTGCACGGCCTATCACAGCCTCGTTAGCCGGATTGATCGCGGTGGCCCACTTGCCGCTTTCGCTCTCGACTAACTCGCCGTCGATCAGCAGATAGCCTTCGATGATTTCGTTGCTCATTGGATTGCCCTTGCAGGAGGTACCGTCATGCCGTTTTCGCGAGACCATTCGCGACGCGCGCCTTCCACAGCGCCCACGGGCGCTCGATCTGGGTCTCCACGTTGCGGCAGGCGACCTCGGCTTCGTCGCTATTCAGGTACGTGACGGGGCCAAGCCGCATTGCTTCGCTTTGCAGCTTCGCGTTGGTCTCCGCGTAAATCGCGCGATACACCGCATGCTTGAGCGACGGCCCGACCACGGTCGAGCCGTGACCGCGCATCAGCACGATCGACGCATCGCCGAGCGCCTCGGCGAGCGAGCGCCCAAGCGCGTTGCTGCGGATCAGCAGATCCGTCGCATGTCCTGCGCGGTCGCGAATCTCAAAGATCGGCGCGCCTCGGCCGAGAAAGCCGCACATGTGGCAGACGGGCCGAAACGTGACGCCATGGGTGACGCTGAACGGCTGCACCGAAGGAGAATGGCTATGAACGATCGCCATGACGTCGCTGCGCGCCTTGTATATCTCCGCATGAATGAAACGTTCGAGATAGACTGCGCGTCCGCGCGCGTCGAGCGGATTGCCGTCCAGATCAAATTCGATGATGTCGCTCGCCTCGACCGTTCCCGGTGCCATGTTGCGGGCGAGCAGAAAGCGCGCGGGATTGTGTTCGTGGCGCACGCTGACGTGGCCAAACGCATCGACGATGCCCTGGTCGAACAGGATGCGATTGGCGGCAACGAGATCGTCGATCCACGCGCTCTCAGGCGAGCGCGCCTCACCCGTATCGGCGGCTTTGGAGACAAGCGTGCCGGGCTCGTTCAGTCCAAGTGTCAACATAAGATCCTTCGTTCGGGTTTGAGCTGTCGAATTCGGTCACACGGCGTGAGGCGTCGAACTGCTCCAGCGAATGAAGAAAATCTTAGGGGTTGAGCGTCTATCCTTCCAATTCAAATCCCGACATCAATCCATAGTCATCCGGCTATCTTTACGACGCGTGCGGCAACGACTTCGCGTACACGGCACGCATCCTCCCCGTCTCTGAGTGGCACACTCGATCTGATTTCCTTTCTAATCACCGCGCGCCGGAACCGCAAGTGGCTGTCCGGGCGGCGTCGACTCGGCATCGACGTGCAAGTCGTCCAGGGGCTCTGCGTTGTCATAGAGCCTGACCAGCCATTCACGCAACAGCTCGGCTTCCGCAGCGCTGAAACAGTTCAACGCAACGGCCTCGTAGTGTTCGGCAAGCGGGACGATCTCGCGCGTCAGCGCGGCACCTTTCTCGGTCAGCGCCAGTTGAACGGCTCGGCCGTCGTTGCAACTGCGTTCCCTGGACACGAGTCCCTGTGCAGTTAGTCGGTCCACTATGCGCGAGAGCACCGACATGTCGACACAAGCCTGCGGAGCGAGCTCGGAGAGCCTCTGATGAGGCACATTCCCGAGCGACGCGCACACACGCCATTCACTCAAGCTCAGGCCGTACGGCTTGAGCGCTTTCGAAAATGCGTTGCCCATGCGGCTTCCGGCACGGGCAACGAGGTACGGTACGGCGCGCTGCAGATCATGACCAACCGCGATCCTCGCGGGATGCTGCTTCTTCACTATCTGTCACTCCATCATCTATTTGCGATTGCAAGTATATAGCAGGCTGACGACATTCTTCAGTCATTAATCGGGGCATGAATGTCGTACGCAATTCGGCGTGAATTTGCGTGCTTTCTCGGGTAATCCCGAGTTGAGGTTTGATTTCCTACGTATACACTCCACCAACAATTATATGCAATTTCAATTAATTTCCCTTACCCTATCTTGCGTGCCGATGCGCTGCGCGCCTTCGCTACCATCTGGATATCATGAAAGACAAGATCGCTCTCGAAGAACACTTTGCCATCGACCAGACCATCGCCGATTCCGAGGTGTATGCACGACCCGAGGTCTGGACGCACTTGCGCGCAAACCTGCTCGACTTCGAGCAGCAGCGCATCGAGCAGATGAACGAGTGGGGCACAGCTTTCTCGATCCTCTCGCTGAATTCACCTGCCGTGCAGGCCATTCCCGATCCGGATCGCGCCGTAGACGTGGCGCGGCGCGCAAACGACGTGCTTGCCGAGCAGGTCCGGCGTCATCCGACTCGCTTCGGCGGCTTCGCGGCATTGCCCTTGCAAGACCCGGAGCGCGCTGCACGCGAGCTCGAGCGCTGCGTGAACGAACTGGGTTTTCACGGCTTCCTCGTGAACGGTTTCTCGCAGGTCGACGACGCGAACACGGTGGTCTATTACGATGATCCGCGCTTCGCCGACTTCTGGGCCACCGCAGCGTCGCTCGGCAAGCCGTTCTACATGCACCCTCGCGATCCGCTCGCATCGCGCGAGCCGATCTACGACGGATGCCACTGGCTAACCGGACCGACGTGGGCGTTTGCGGCCGAGACCAGCATGCACGCGCTGCGTCTGTTGTCGAGCGGCCTGTTCGACCGGCATCCGCAATTGCAGATGATTCTCGGGCACTTTGGCGAAGGCATTCCGTTCAATGTCTGGCGCATCGATCACATCCTGCGCAAAGGCCGTCGTGGTATGCCGTGCGAGCGCGAAATCGGCGACTATCTGCGTAATAACGTCCACATCACGACAAGCGGCAACTTCCGCACGCCCACGCTGCTGTCGACGATGCTCGAAGTCGGCAGCGACCGCATCATGTATTCCGTCGATTATCCGTTCGAGAAGCACGAAGACGCGGCGCGCTGGTTCGATCACTGCGAAATCAGCGAACTCGACCGCCGCAAGATCGGACGCGACAACGCACGGCGTCTCTTCGGCCTGTCATGACGCGCGCCCTTCAGCAGTCGTCGGGGACGATGGCTGAACCCTCTGCCGGCGGTGCATCGTGTCCGTGCGCCGTCGATATCGCCGCCGTCATCGACGCGCGTCCGGTCGGGCGTTTCCAGGTGGTGGTCATGGTGCTGCTCGCGCTGTGCGTGGTGATCGACGGCTTCGACGTGCAGTCGATGGGCTTCGTCGCGCCTGCATTGATTCGCGAGTGGCATGTCTCCCGTGTCGCAATGGGCCCGGTGTTTGGCGCGAGCCTGGTCGGCATGCTGCCGGGCTCGCTGCTGATGGGGCCGCTCGCAGACCGCATCGGACGCCGGCCCGTGCTGATCGGGTGTTCGCTTTTTCTTGGCGTGTGCATGCTGGTGACAGCACTGGCTTCGTCGCTGTCGCAGCTGCTCGTTCTGCGCTTCGTGACGGGCATCGGGCTCGGCGGCATCATGGGCAACGCCATTGCGCTTGCCGGCGAATACAGTCCGATACGCCGCCGCACCACGCTGATGATGTGGGTGTCTTGCGGCTTCACGGGTGGCGCGGTGCTCGGCGGCGTGCTTTCGACGATGCTCATTCCGCTGGCCGGGTGGCGCACGGTGTTCATCGTGGGCGGCGCGGTGCCGATTGTCATCGCCCTCGCGATGGTGGTCATGCTGCCCGAGTCGATGCAATTCATGGTGGCGAGCGGGCGCGGCAGGCAGCGTCTCGCGGCGATCTTGCGCCGCATCGCGCCGGAGCTTCCTGTCGATGCCGCGACGCACTACGTGTCGCATGAGCGGCCGCCTGCCGGTAGCCGTGTCACGGCGCTTTTCGCGGACGGCCGCGCGCGTCTGACGCTGCTGCAATGGGGCGTCAACTTTATGAACATGGTGAATCTGTTCTTCCTCGCGAACTGGTTGCCGACCATTGCCACCGACTTCGGTTACAACATTGCCGACGCGGCGCTGATCGGCACGATGCTGCAAGTGGGCGGCGTGGCGGGGACACTTGCGATGGGGCCGCTGATCGACCGCTGGGGCTTTTTCCGCGTGCTCGGCCCGTGCTATCTGCTCGCGGCGGCAGCGATCGTCTCGATGGCGAGCGCCGCTTCGGTGTCGCTGGTGTTGCTGCTGACTGTCGTCACCATTAGCGGTTTCGGCATCGTCGGCGGACAACCCGCGAACAACTCGCTGTCGGCAACACTGTATCCCGTCACGCTGCGCGCAACGGGCGTCGGCTGGAGTCTGGGGGTTGGCCGTGCGGGATCGATCGTCGGGCCGGTAGTCGCCGGAGGGCTGATGCAGTTGCACTGGAACGCGCAGCAGCTATTCACTGCGGCCGCATTACCCGCGCTGCTCGCATCATTCATGCTCTTGCTCATGTCTCGCGACCGCCTGTTCCGGGCATGATTTCCAGCGGACACGATATCGGATTCCAGCAGATTGCAAGCTTCAATTGTTGCTGGCTTCATATCGCGCTCGTGGCCGGAGAACCGAACCATCGGCTCGCTGTTCGAGAATATGCGCGATATGCCCGGCGGTCCGACCAATGGCCCACAACGCACTCGCAGATTTTCGCGGGAGACCGAGTGCAGCGCAAAAAACAGCGAGGCCCACCGCCAACCCGGGATAGGCTTCGTATTGGTTAATCGCATTTTTCAGAAACGCTAGTGCCTTTCTGGTAGCAGGGGACGCCGGATCGGCCTGCTTCGCCAAATCGATCAGTGCGAGCGCGCGCGGATCGCCTTTCGGAAACAGCGTGTGATTGAATCCAAACATCTTGCGTCCGTGTTTGCGCCACGTAACGGATTCACTCTGAAGGGAAAGATCGCCCGCGTGTATGAGAAGATCTTCCGCCATATCAGCGCCGCGCCCCGTCAACACGCCCGAATGCGCGCAAATTCCAGCGCCAATAGAGGCGAAGATATCCGCGCCTGCCGATGACGCGACCCGGGCCCCAAAAGCCCCGGGCGTGAGTTCGAAATCAGCGCAAATGATTAGCGCGGCATTCACGAATGCCGCCACTCGATCCAACTGCGAGACGCCAGACGCGCGACAGACGATTCTGGCGATAGACTCGCCCGCTTCTGGCTCGACAAAACGCCCCGCCGCAGACAAGTATCCGCAACACCCACTCAGCACCTGAAGAATTTGCCGAGCGGCGAACGATGAGTCGCCTTCTCGCGGTTCGTCCAGCCCGGCCTGAGGCAGGCCCAAAGCGAGCACCACAATCGAAAACAGCTTGAGCACATCTTCCGGAGGCGTCGCAATGCCCAATGATTCAACCAACCGGTCGATCTTCAGCGTGGGGGCATGATAGTTCCATACCAGACGCTCGTCCGGCATCTCACCAGACCATAAGAGCTGACTAACTGCCTCAAACGTGCATCCACTGCGCGAGAGCTCGATTGCGTCGCGCCCGCGATATTTTGGAGCGTCCTGCGTAAGTTCCGTCACCGCAGTGTTGATGATCGGCTCGCCCCATTTCATCGAAGTCTGGCCGCGCGGCGCGAGACCGGACCGCGCATCTGAACGACTCCGCAATAGCTCGATATCCCGGCGGGAAAATAACTTTGCACGCGAGCCTGCAATTGGCCTGCTCTCGATTTGCCCCCTGCTTACGTACGCATACAAGGTGGGCGCTTTGATACCGAGCGCGGCCAATGCCTCGTCCCGCGTCATGTAATCTGGCGGTTCGGCACTGGCGTCAGTCGTCATTGTCTGCATTCTTCCCACCTTTCTTCAAGGCCCAGAGGTTCGCACGGGTCGGCTCGCGGTCAGCTTCGCCCTTGTCGTCGTTCGCAGATGCATCATTGCCACCGATAACGCGGCGACTGCGAACGAAAACGACATGACGATAAACACAATCCGCGGATTCGTGTTCCTTGCCAGCAACGCGCCCGCGAGCATCGGACCGAGAATGGCGCCCACGCGCCCCACACCGAAGGCCCATCCGACGCCAGTCGATCGAATATTGGTCGGATAGATCGTTCCCGCGATCGCGTTAAGCCCAACCTGGCCTCCTGAGCCGAGCGCCCCGCCGACAAAGCTCATCACCAGCAACATCGACTCTGGCGCGCCGGCACTGCCGTTCAGCATGACGCAGGGCATCGCCATGAAGATCGCGCATGCAACGACCGGCATCCCGTACCGATCCAGCAGGCGCGTAATCGCCAATGCGCCCAAAGCACCACCCGTTTGCCACATGGCCCCAATCAGCGCGGCACGGCCCGGCTCGATGCCGAATCCGGTAAAGAGAATCGGAGCCCATACCATCACGAATAGATTGCCCATCAGGCAGAATACGAAGGCGGCCCAGACGAGTAACGTATTCCCCTTATGACCGTTCAGGAACAGCTGAAGCGGTGTAGCTCCGCCTGCGGCCATGTTTGTTCCACCGAACTCGGGCATCCCCATCGGAAGATCGATGTTCATCCGCTTCAGCAGGGCGTGCAGTTTTTGCACATTCCTCTTTCCGTAAAGGTATTCCAGCGACTCTGGAAGGAGTGCCATCATGAGGGCCGCAACCAGCATCGGCGCAAAAGCACCCACGTAGAAGACGCCGCGCCACCCGTAATGGCTGAGAAATGCCGCGGCAACCCACCCTGGTGCGGCAGAGCCAAGGCTGTACCCCACGAACATGAGTCCGATCGTCCACCCCCTCGAGTGCTCAGGGGCGAATTCGGTATTCAAGGCAATTGCGTTCGGTACGGCCCCGCCCAAACCTATTCCTGCGAGAAACCTCATTGCGATGAAAGCATTCAAAGAGTGGGACCAGACCGCAGCGAGCGTAAGCGTGCCGAACAGCAACGTCCCCAACACGATCATGGGCTTGCGCCCGAATCGGTCGCCCATGTTGCCGAGCAAGACAGACCCCAGCATATAGCCGAAGAGCCCAGCAGACGCTACCGGGCCAACTGCGCCTTTGCTGATCGAGAACTGATGCAGGAGCGCAGGCCCCACGTAGCCGATCAGATTCAGTTCGTATCCATCCAAAAGCAGCACAAGAAAGCAAAGAGTCGCTACCGAAAGGCGCAACGGGTTGCGACTTTGTCGATCGATCAAGCTTCGGATGTCATTCTTTTCCATTGCTACTCTCTAATGTAGGTCTCCCCCGACTGCCGCCACATTTCACGGGGCGAACTGCGCTCCGGAAAGTGAACCAATCCGCTTTGGCTTTCCATCAATGAGCACCACTGCGATCCGGGCCGGCACGGTACCGCGGTTGATCCATGCGTGACGGGTGCCTCTCTGTACGACAATATCCCCCGGCCTGACCCTGACCGTCTGGCTATCCAGCACCAGTTCAAGTTCGCCCGCGAGACAGATCACATAATCAATCGAGTCGGTACGATGTAAGCCATGGGGTTCGTTTCCGACCTCGAATTCCACCACACTGAAACGAGACCCGGATGCAGGTGGCGGGACGCCCAGCTCCTGCTCGCCTGAATCGTTTCCACTCAAGAAGTCCGCAGGCGTCTCGTTCGTCGCCCAAATGAGGGTCGTCGTGGTTTTCGAAGTTGGGCGCTTACTGTTCGTCGCCACTCCGTCAATCCAGACAACTGACTGTCCATCAGCATCATGCGAAGTCACGATTCGCCGAATATCAGGTTTTGTGTTGAACATGGCGGTGTTCCCGGATAGGTTTAAGAATCTAGCGACCAGCGCCTGCCTCGATCATCTTTTCGAGCCCGAACAGGCGCACGGCGTTTTCTCCGAGAATCTTGCGGCGATCCGAAGGAGAAATGGGCAGTGCATCGACATGCTCGCTACCGGTATCGATGAATGGGTAATCGGTTCCGAACAGAACATGGTCGGCTCCAACGGTGTCCAACGCAAGCATCAACGACGCCTTCCCATACGAGCAGGTATCGTAATAGAGGCGCTTGGCGTACACGCTCGGCAATTGGCTGATGTCCTTTCGACAGTCGGGAAATATCCGATACCCGTTGTCCAGGCGCTCGAGGAGCATCAAGACCGCGGCCCCCGTATGGGCGGCGACGTATGGAAAATCGGTGTAGCGCTCAAAGATTCCGGCATAGATCATTCGCGTCAACGCGACCGTCGTTTCAAACATGAATCCCACACGGATTGGCAATTCATACTCGTTCAGGTTATCCGTGTTTTCCGGGTGCATCGGGTGTTCGACAACGGGCAAGCGCAGCGCGTTGATGCGGCTCCAGATGGGCTCTAACGACGCGTGATTGAGAGGCGTCGAGCCGATGCTCGAACCCATCGTGATCCCGACGCACATCGGGTCCTCGCTCACGCGGTCCAGTTCTTTCAACGACGCAAGAGGATCAGCAAGTGGGAGACACGCCAGCGCGCGCAAGCGAGATGGGTGAGCTCGACATGCGGCAAATGCCTGGTCGTTAATTGCGCGAGCCAGCTCCACCTGGGCATCCGGCGAAAACGCGTGCACATTTGGAGCCGTTAGAGACAAAACGCGAACGTCTATCCCTTTCCTGTCCATGTCCGTGATGCAGTGCTCCGGGTCAAACCAGGCATCTCGACGTGGCAGCAGGGTCGTATCGCCCCGGCGGACCTCCTGTATGCCATCTCCGATCGTGCGGACGGACACCCCAGAAAGGTTCATTACCGCATCGAAGAACACTGGATGGATGAAGTGCGCATGGATGTCGACTTTCATAGGTCAATGGGCTCGAAGTTCGTAGTGTCCGACCATGGTAAACATCGCCTACGAAAGTTCAAGATTGATTGTCTTGTATAGCTATCCCTCACATAACGCAGGATTACTATGCTTCTTTCAGGAGGCGCTCGTTCCCACAACGACATCGCCTCCGCATCGAATCGGTGACCTTGGCCTCCGTGTTCGTAAATTCACCTATGATTTGCACGATCTCGCGCCCATCTGCCACTTCATATCATTATATTTTCCAGTCGTCAAATTTTTGCTAGCAACAGGACCGTTTCGCACGGAGAAAATTGCGGTCGCGGAAAAATTGATTTCCATTTAGTGGAAGAATGAATGAAGCTGCCGCTAGCTATCCGGCTGCGCCTCCTGCATGGGTGACGATGAGAACGTCCGCAACTCCGTTCGCGACGCAGCAACCACGCACGCCAAAAAAGTCCTCCTGGCGAGTGGTCGGGTGGATTACTATCTGCTGTCAGCCCAGCTATCGTGCTGCTCGCCGGGTGGGCCACGCAGCCGATATGGCACGCCCGGCGGCCGACCGCTCTCGAAGCACTCATTGAACACGGACCATGCCTGTTACCAGAAGCCCTATCCCGACCCACTCGCAAAGCGATGAAGGCACCGGTGCGCCACTTTTCGACGAAACCGTCGTCCTGCAATCGGAGGCGCTGGGCTTTGTAATCCGGCAGGTACACCGGGCCTTTGTCCGCAAGCTGGTCGAGCACCTTGCCCCGTACGACATCTCGCCTGCCCAATGGACTGCGCTGCGCGCCCTCTGGCGCAAGGACGGCTATAGTCAGGTCGAACTGGCGCAACGGCTTCATGTCGAAAAAGCTGCCCTGACCGCGGTGCTGGAGTCGCTCGAAAAAAAGGAACTGATCCGTCGCGAGAGAAGCAATGGCGACAAGCGTCGCTGGAACGTTTATCTGACCAGGACCGGCCGGCGACTGGAGGCAGACCTACTGCCACTGGCCTCGCAAATCGACTCGGAAGCACTCCGTGGTTTCTCCCGAGAACAAATTGGACACTTCCGTCAATCACTGCTACAGGTGCTGACCAACCTTCAATAGCAGTTGGTCGCCAACGCAGCGCTCATACGTTGCTTCCCCCGATCGAGCCTCACCAGATTGATTCGACTGCACGCTGAAGGTGAGGCGCACGGATCTCTTGACGGAAATTAGTATACATCGATACCATATCGATAGATACCAATTGCGCTCGAAGCAGAATCCACTCGTCGCATTGCGCGTGTTGGACAGGAGGAGGCCATGGGCAACACGCACTTGAATTTGGCGAGCCGCGATACCGGCGGTCGCTGATCAGGATCGTCGCAAGCGATTCGCTGAATGCTCTGTATGCATAGCAGGTGCTCCATCGTGCGCGCCTCATAAGCCGACCATTTCAATTAGCAATCCTTCTTATTAATACAAAAGATTGTCCTGGATGATTAATTTCGAAATCGTCCGCCCCGAATCGTCAATTTGCAAGCTGAATACGCATAAAACCAATCCTAGCGGAGACTATCCTATGAAGAAGTCGCTTTTGGCATTCGCAGCACTGAACACGTTCGCCGTCGCCGCCCACGCTCAGAGCAGCGTCACGCTGTACGGCCTCATCGACGAGGGCTTCAACTGGACCCAGAACTCGAATGGTGGTCATCTTTACAATCTGACGAGCGGCATCATGCAAGGTAGCCGTTTCGGATTGCGCGGCATCGAGGATCTGGGTGGCGGATTGAAGGCCGTTTTCGTACTGGAAAGCGGCTTCAACCTCAGTACCGGCGCACTTGGCCAGGCTGATAAAGGCTCGACACAAGGCCTGATGTTCGGTCGACAGGCGTACGTCGGCATCTCAAGTGACTACGGAAACGTTACGCTGGGTCGCCAATACGACTCCGTCGTTGACTTCGTTGGTCCGCTCGCAGCAGCCGACCAGTGGGGCGGCTCGATCTCGGCACACGCGGGCGACATCGACAACTTCAACAATGCAAACCGCGTCAATAGTGCGGTCAAGTTCAGAAGCGCCACGTACGCCGGCTTGTCGTTCGGCGGCATCTATAGCTTCGGCGGCGTTCCCGGTGAATATTCGCGCAACCAGATTTTCTCGCTGGGGGCGGGTTACTCAAATGGTCCGCTGACTTTGGGCGCCGCTTACCTGAATGTCCGCAATCCGAACGTCAGTTTCTTCGGCGACGGCGGAGCCAGCACCACGGTCAGCGCTTCCGGAAATTTTATTTCGTCGCCAGTCTTCAGCGGCTACGCTTCGGCGCACACCTATCAGGATCTCGGAGCAGCTGGAGCCTATAGTTTCGGTGCGGCGACGATTGGTGCGACGTATTCAAACATCAAATTCTCAGGTCTGGGTGACACCGCCACGTCCGGTACGAATCCTCGCGGTTACTCAGGCACCGCAACGTTCAACAACGTCGAAATCAACTTCAAATATCAGATTACGCCAGCGTTGCTGGTCGGCGCCGCATTCGACTACACGAAGGGCAGCAGCGTCAATGAAGCCAAAGGCGCACTCAACCCCGGTGCAAAGTACTACCAAGGTGCATTCGGCGTCGATTATTTTCTCTCGAAGCGTACCGACGTGTACCTGATAGGCGTATATCAGAAAGCGTCAGGCACGGACTCCACGGGCGCGCCGGCAGTTGCTGCGCTTAACAGCGTAACTGCCTCATCAAGCGATCGCCAGGCGATGGTGCGCATCGGCATCCGCCATAAGTTCTGATGCCGGGAATGAGCGAACCGCACCAATCGAGAATGGAGCGGATACACTGGCGGCGCTTCGACCTGTTTGGGGTGACGTGCCGCCTTGTAGCAGGGCCGTGACGGCACACGATGCTGCCCTGGCGTTTCGTTCGAATCCACGCCTTTTGCCAATCATCCTTATCGTCCGGATAGAAATCGTGCGTTATACCCTGCTTGAGAATCAAAAAGACCTGCTTGCCCTTCTCGCGAGAGTTCTTCTAATGGTCCTGTTCGTGACCTTTGGTTGGGTAAAGTTGGCCGACATTTCCGGTGCCGTCGCCTCCATGACGACCATTGGCGCACCGTTTCCCGCGCTATCCGCAATCATCGCAATTGTGATGGAGCTCTTTATTGGCATTGCGCTCATGGTCGGCTTCTATACACGTCCGTTCGCGCTCGTGGTCGCCGTCTATACGCTTGGCACGGCAATTATCGGACATCACTACTGGACCATGACCGGATCCGCTCAGCACGCCAACATGATCAACTTCTACAAGAACATCAGCATCATCGGGGGGCTATTGCTGCTTTGCGTAACCGGCCCCGGAAAGTATTCTGTTGACCGACGGTAGCGCCAAGATCGCCTTGCGTCGTTAGCCTGGCGATCGCGTACGAGCTATGCCGATCATTGGCGTCCTCCCCGCCCTCTGCCTGTTACGCGCAAGCAGCCCCGCCTTTCAGCGATACGCAGATGGACGACGCACCAGGCCCTCATCTATGGATTGTGGTTTGTGCAAGGAGTATCCCAGTGCTCCGCTGAAGCCCATTTCCTTCAGGAGACGGGCAACCTCTTCGCAGGCTCGGCGAATAGGCCACGTCCGAGCACACGAAAGTCAGGATCGCGTCCAGCGGATAATGCAGGCGTTTGAGCACTCGGGCCACTGCCGGATTCAACGTCCTCATCGAGCTTTCAGTCATTCATGTCGTCCCACACATCATAGCGGAACGCCTTACTGCAACATAGCCGCTTAAACTGTCTCGCGCGACGCGTTGACCGTCGAGCCGACCCCAGACGTTGCCGTTGACATCTGATGCAGCAGAATGGCACGCTGCGTTGCGTGCGCCTCCATGGCTTCCGCTTTGACCGGTCCGAATCCCCGAATCTGCTCGGGAAGGCTTGCGTATTCAACGGCGCGCATGCGGTCGACCGTGGCAAACCGCGCGCAGAGTTGCTCGATGTCTGCAAAGTACTCCGCAATCAAGCGCCGCTCAGCGCGTCGCTCGCCCGAATATCCGAAAACGTCCGCCGGCGTTCCGCGGAGGCCCCGCAAACGGGCCAGCACTCCCAGCACCGGGAAGATCCACGGACCGAACCTGCGCTTCTTCGGGTGCCCAGTCTGCGGATCGATACGTGAGAGCACCGGCGGAGCAAGCCACAACGACAGCTTCCTGGTGGAGGAGAACCGGCTGGAAAGCGACGCCCGGAAATCCGCGCTTGAATAAAGCCGCGCGACCTCATACTCGTCCTTGTAGGCCATCAGTCGATAGGCACTCTTTGCGACCGCAGTCGTGAACGCTTCACTGCTGGGCATGGCTTGAGCCTCAGCACACCGCGCAAGGGCGACAAGTGACCGGTAACGGTGCGCATAGGCGGCATTTTGATACTCGGCGGTGTTAACGGGCGAGCAGATTTGACCCACCTAGCGGTGTGATTTGCATCGAAATTTGACCCACGTGATTGAATGTCCTGCTCATTATTTGAGCAGGGGATACAGAGGTGATCACGGTGGGTATGCTGGCCAAGATCAGGCGGATGTATTTCCGCGAAAAGGTGCCGCTGCGGGAGATTGCGCGACGAACGGGGTTGTCGCGCAACACGATCCGCACGTGGCTACGCCAACCAGAAGCAGCGGAGCCGAAGTACCCGAAACGGGTCAGTCCGAGCGTGGTAGACGCATGGGCTGGACAGCTTGAGGAATGGCTGAAGGCTGACAGCCACCGGCCTAAACGCGAGCGCCGCACGGCGCGCTTCATGTTCGAGGCGATTCGCGCACAGGGCTACGGCGGCAGCTACACGCGTGTGAGCATATTCGTGCGGCGCTGGCGCGAGCGGCAGGCGCAGGCTCCGCGCCGCCAGGCTTATGTTCCCCTGGCGTTCGAGATGGGCGAGGCCTTCCAGTTCGACTGGAGCTGCGAATACGCCTTCGTGGGCGGGCTGCGCCGGCGCCTTGAGGTCGCCCATGTGAAGCTGAACGCCAGCCGCGCGTTCTGGCTGGTGGCCTACCCGACCCAGAGTCACGAGATGTTGTTCGATGCGCATGCGGGGCGTTTGCCGCCTTCGGTGGCGTGCCGCGCCGTGGCATCTACGACAACATGAAGACTGCCGTAGACAAGGTCGGGCGCGGCAAGGCGCGCACGGTCAACGCCCGTTTCGAGGCGATGTGCAGCCATTACCTGTTCGAGCCGGAGTTCTGCAACCGTGCCGCCGGCTGGGAGAAAGGCATCGTCGAGAAGAACGTGCAGGACCAGCGCCGGCAGATCTGGCACGATGCCGTGCAGCATCGCTGGGACTCGCTCGAGGCGCTGAACGCATGGGTCGCAGACCGGTGCCGCCAGGCGTGGAAGATGCCGCACCCGCAGTGGCCGGAGCTGAGCGTCGAGGATGTGCTTGAGGATGAACGCACACGGCTGATGCCCAACCCCCGCCCGTTCGACGGCTACGTCGAGCAGATCCTGCGCGTGTCATCGACGGGCCTGATCCACTTCCAGCGTAACCGCTACAGCGTGCCGACCGAGTTCGTGAACCAGCTCGTGAGCGTGCGCTGCTATCCGGCGCTGCTGAGCGTCGTCGTCGATGACCGGGAAATCACCCGTCACACGCGCAGCTTCGAGCGGCACCTGACGTTCTACGACTGGCAGCACTACATCACGCTGGTCGAGCGCAAGCCCGGCGCGCTGCGCAACGGCGCGCCGTTTGCGACGATGCCCCAGCCCCTTCAGGAACTGCAGCGACACCTGCTGAGGCATCCCGGCGGAGATCGCGTCATGACGCAGGTTCTGGGCGCCGTACGGGAGCACGGGCTCGATGCAGTATTGCAGGCCGTCCAGGCCGCACTCGACTCGGGCCGGCCCAGCGGCGATCACGTGCTCAACGTGCTGAGCCGCCTGAAGGCCCCGGCTGCAAGCCGCGCCACAGCTACCACCCAGCTGAATCTGACCGAGGAGCCCGCCGCAGACGTTGGTCGCTACGAGCGCCTGCGCGTCACTGAACCGGAGAATCGCCATGTCTAACGACATCATCGCCCGCCTCAAGGCGCTCAAGCTGCACGGCATGGCCAGCAGCTGGTCCGAGCTGTACGCGCAGTCCCGCCATACCGAGTTCGATCCCGAACGCTTCATGCAGCAGTTGCTGCTGGCCGAAGGCGCCGAGCGCGAGGTCCGCTCGATTGCCTACCAGATGGGGGCAGCACGCTTCCCGGCACACCGCGACCTCAAAGGCTTCGACTTCACGCAAGCTCGTGTCGATGAGGAGTTGATCCGGGATCTGTACCAGCTGAAATTCCTCGAGAGTGCGCACAACGTCGTGCTCATCGGCGGACCGGGCACGGGCAAGACGCATCTGGCCACCGCCATCGGCATCGAGGCGGTGCAGCGCCACGGCAAGCGTGTACGCTACTTCTCCACAATCGAGCTCGCCAACGCGCTGGAACTGGAGAAAACGGCGGGCAAGCAGGGGCAGATTGCCCACCGGCTCACGCATGCGGATCTGGTGATCCTGGACGAACTGGGCTACCTGCCGTTCAGCCAGAGCGCTGGAGCGCTGCTGTTCCATCTGCTCTCGAAACTGTACGAGCGCACCAGCGTGGTGATCACCACCAACCTGAGCTTCGGGGAATGGGCCAGTGTGTTTGGCGACGCGAAGATGACCACGGCACTGCTCGACCGCCTCACGCATCATTGCCACATCGTCGAGACCGGCAATGAATCGTGGCGCTTCAAGGAGAGCTCAGCCAAGGTTCGGACAACCAGGAAGAGAACGACAAAGGAGGCTGACAACGCAGAGTTATCCACATCGGCGTAGATGTACTACGCTGTCTCGGGGTGGGTCAAATTTAGATGAAAACAGTGGGTCAAATTTAGACGCTCGCCAACATACAGCGATCTCCGACCGCTTTCGCCGCTCAATTGAGCGCGTGGTGCCATGGAACGAATTCGGGGCGCTGATAGAACCGCACGCTCTTCAAGGCCCGCGGCGTCGGAAGTTGCCGCCCCGATAGAAACCTTAACCTTTCTGATTTCAAGTCTCTTAGTACTACAGCCGCAGGTAGGCCGGAGGCACACCCACGGCTGTAGTACTAAGCCGGCTTCGCGCAACCCGCGAGGCGACACAGAGCCGCGCCAGTGAGGCATGGAGCACCACCGCTGCGGGCGACGGGTTTAGGTTTTCGCCGAAAATATACGAGACAACATCGCCAATAAGATGAGTTTTCTAATGGCAGACAGACTCTTTGCCCGGCTTGCGGGGCGTCTACGTGAATCGGCTGTCGCGACCGAATTGCATGTCTGGCAAGGCAAGCCTCAGGTCTTCCAAGCCGGCATTGAGGAATCGGAGGCGATTGTCATTTCTCACCGCCCTGCGATCTTCTCCAGTATGCCGAGGAACGAATCGCCTCTTTGTCATGGCCTTTCTCGTTGACAAGTATTTCCCGTATTGCTGCTGCGATAGCCGCTTCGGCTCCGCACCAGACATAGCCTTCGCCGGAGGGCACATGGAATGATCGCACTGCGTTCAGCAGTTCCTGCTCGTCGTTGACCCAACACACATTGAACACGGCTTTGCTTCTGAAGCGCCGCCTGTCAGCTCTATCCGAGGTGAGCAGGAGCACCTGTGCAACTGCTCCAGACTGAAGCTCTTCCAGACGACGGGCCACAGCCGGCAGAGCAGTGTCGTCGCCGACAAGCAGATGCCATTCGTAGTCGGTTGGCACGATCATCGATCCCCGCGGGCCGGCGATCACTGCACGCTGCCCCGGTCGCGCCGAAGCTGCCCAATTCGACGCGAAGCCAGTCCCATGCAGGGCGAACTCAATCGTCAACTCCTTGCTGACGGGGCTAAAGCGCCGCGGCGTGTAGTCGCGCGCGACCTCTCCGTCAACGGACGGCAGGATGAGCTTCACATGATCGTCGAACCCTTCGCTCCTGAAACTGGCCAAGGCTTCTCCCCCGAAAGTTATGCTCCTGAAGTTGGGGCTGATTTCTTCGATGCGGGTCACCGCGACATCCCGCCGTTGCGGTTCATGCCGGATGCGGATTACGCGACTGCCAGGCTTTGTGGTTTCCATCTGCTCAATCACTTTAGTAGACATTGTCTCCTATGCTATAAATATAAGGAGACAATGTCAATCATCTAGTACTGAGCCGCCTGGCGGCAGATGCAATGAAAGATTCTCCAGACGATTTACTTGACCTTGTGCACACCGTCATGCACGAATACCGCTCCCTGCAATACCGATTTCTTCGCGACGGTCCACATGACATCAGCCACATGGACGGCAAAGTGCTTGCCTTCTTCGCTGCCCATCCAGGGGCCACGCAAAGCGATCTTGTCGTTCATAGCGGACGAGACAAGGCGCAACTTGGACGCCTGATAAAAGGGCTCCGGGAGCGAGGGCTGCTGCGCGCCGAGTCGGACGTTACGGACCGCCGCAGCGTACGGCTTTCGCTGACTGCGACGGGGAAGCAGGTCCATGTCGCGCTTCAACGTCAGGCAAAGCGCCTATCCGCGAAAGCTGTCGCTGGACTCGATGCGGAGGAACAGGAACATCTCGCGCGGCTGCTGCGCACCGTAAAAAGCAACCTCAGCGCTCCGGACGCTTGAGATTGTGAGAGGTGCAAACCGGGCCGACGGAGTCGGGACTAACGGCCGGAGAGGTTACCAGCCAATCCGTTATCCCCATGTGATTGCACATATCAGGAGGCCGCGCCAAAGCGGGGGCAGTCCTGCGAATATGGCTTGAGGGAGTGCGCTAGAGGGCGTCGACGTACTCTGCCCTTCCAAAGTGACTTCCGTCCTCCCGTTGTGTTCCAGGCGCGACGGCTTCCCCAATTGCAGACAAGGCATTGGTCACGATCGCGATCTTCCTATAGCCAATTATGCTCACGGGCTCAGGCCCTTTCCGCGTTTTCTGATCGTCCCTCAAGGTGCTGCGGGGTAGTCGACATATCCCTGCGGTCCGCCCTGGTAGTAAGTCTCCTGGAACGACTCTGCAAGCGGCAGGCCCTCGCGAAGTCGTCGCACGAGGTCTGGGTTGCCGATGAACGGTTTGGCAAAGGAGACTAGATCGGCCTGGTCGCTCGCGACCGCCAGATTGGCGGAGGCGCCATCAAAGCCGAAGTTCGCGATCAAGGTGCCGTTGAAACGCGCGCGGTAGTAGCCGATCGTGTCCTGCAAGGCGGCAACGGGGGTACCTGACAAGTCGTTCAGTGCCCTGCCGACCTGAAGGTGAGATACCGGAAGCTCGTTAAGACGACCAACAAGACAGTCGTAGGTTTCGATCGTCTCGTCGGTAGGCCCGAAACCGCCCATGGCCAACGTCGGGCTGATTTTGATGCCAACGCGCCCGGGTCCCCAGACTGCGATGAGCGCGTCGATAACCTCCAGGACGATCCGCGTTCGGTTCTCCGCGGTGCCACCATAGGCGTCGTCGCGGGTATTCAGTGCGCTGTTGAGGAATTCCGGCAGAAGATACGTGGTCGCGGCATGCAGCTCGACGCCATCAAAGCCGGCTTCGCGGGCATTCTTCGCCGCTGCCCCATAGTCGGCGACGGTCGAGGCGATTTCTTCAAGCGACATGGCCCGAGGCGTCACTGTGTCCTTGAATCCCCCAGGCGTGAATGCTTTCAGCCCGGGGTTCACCGCGGACGGGGCGACCGGCAGCGCTCCATTGAAGAAGTCGGGATGCGAAACCGCCCCGGAATGGGCAAGCTGCGCGAAGATTTTACCGCCCTCCACATGCACGGCAGAAGTGACGGCTCGCCAGCCCTCGACCTGGCGCTCCGTGAAGAGGCCGGGGGCATTGATGAATCCGACCGCGCGCTGGCTGATCCACGTGCCTTCTGTGAAGATGAGGCCGGCCGCCGCCCGCTGGCGATAGTATTCGACGTGCAGTTCAGTGGGTGCGAGTGCGGCATTGCTCGCGCGGCCGCGCGTCATGGAGGCCATCACCACGCGGTTTCCGAGTTGAAGTTCGCCGAGCGCGTACGGACTGAAGAGAGGCGCCTGGTCAGGCTGGGTCATCGCTAACGCTCCGGAGAAAAATGGTTTTACTATTTGGACACGCTCACCGGTTAAGGCTGGCGAGGGGGAGCGGATCCATTGTTTGAACTAAGTTTGGCTTATTCAGAAATTCGCGGTAGTCTGACAAAACGAATTTGTTAAATGCGATTTCTGGATGAATGACCGGTTCTTCTCGTTGCAGCTCTTTGCCCGCGTCGCAAGGAGCGGCAGTTTCTCCGTCGCTGGGCGTGAAATGGGCATTTCGCAGCCTACGGCGTCGCGGATCGTCGCTGCCCTCGAAAAGCAGGTTGGCGTCGCGCTCTTCGTTCGAACCACTCGAGCGGTAACGCTCACCGAGGCCGGCTCCGAATATCTGTCACGTATCGAGCCCATCCTGGTGGCTCTCGAAGAGGCCGACCACGCTGCCCGCGGGACCGGTGAACTGCGCGGTATTCTGCGTGTCGCCACGTCTTCCGGCTTCGCAATACGTGGCGTGCTGCCGCGCCTGGCACGTTTCGCCGATCAGCATTCCGCGCTGCGTATCGAGTTCGTTCTCAATGATGATCGGCAAGATCTTGTGGGCGAATCAGTCGACGTTGCATTGCGTGTCGGCGTTCTCGAGGATTCCACGGCCATCGCCCGCAAGATCGGAACAGTCCATCGCGTCGTCGTCGCGGCACCCGCGTACCTGGCCAGGGCCGGGACTCCCGCGGCGCCACTCGACCTGGCGGGTCACACAATCATCGTCGGCCCGGCCGGCCGAGGAATGGAGGGATGGACATTTTGGCGTGACGGAAAGGAAGACTCAGTGCGCGTCGAGGGAAGGTTCATCCTGAACGGCACGGACGCGGCCGTTGCGGCGGCCGTCGCAGGGCTCGGCATTCTCTCGACCGCTGATTTCAGCGTGATGAACGAGCTGAGAACGGGCCAGTTGGCACGCCTTCTCCCCGATTGGGAGATGGGGTCGGCGGACATGAATGTGGTGCTTCCAGCGGGCCGGGCTGCGAAGCCGTCCGCACGTGCATTCTCAGATTTCATGGCGACCGAGTTTCGGGACTTGGAGGCCGCCAGGAACGAAGGCAAACGCATCGCCCGTTAGAGCAGGATTCAAATCCTTCACACTAGCGACACCGAAGTAGTACGCCAACCCATGGCGGCCTCACCCTGCCTTAGCCCGGGCTTGCGCACGGCCGCGCGTAGTGCGCTTACTGCACGGCGGTCACAGATGCTCTGCGAGGAACGTCAGTGAGCGGCCGTGCGCGAGTGCAGAGGCACGCTGGTTGTACGACGCGCGATCCGTGCAGTTGAACCCGTGCTCGGCGCCAGGATAGAGGTGGAACGACGCGTTACGGCGACCTGCAAACGCACCCTTCACGTCTTCGACGGCCGACAACGGAATGGCGTGGTCGTTCTCCGCGTAGTGAAACATGATTGGCTGGGTAATCTTGTCCGCGGCGTCGAGACGACCCTGGATCCCACCGCCGTAATACGCGACGGCAGCATCGACCTTGCCAGATGCGGCAACCAGATACCCGAGAAGGCCGCCCATGCAGTAGCCGACCGCAGCAATCTTGCCGGAGACTTCGGGCCGCGTACGCAGCAGGTCGGCCGCGGCAGCGATGTCGGTGACCGCAAGTTCGACGATGGTCTTCTGTGCCAGACCGAAGGCTTTCTCTCGATCGGTGCCTTCATAGGTCAGCTCGACACGCGGCTGCGTGCGCCAGAACACGTCAGGTGCGAGCGCGACGTAGCCGGCGGCCGCGTACTGATCGCAGACCGCGCGGATGTGCGCGTTCACGCCGAAGATTTCCTGAATGATGAGAACTGCCGGCCCGTTGCCGCGCCTGGGCAGCGAGAGGTAGCCGCCAAAAGTATTGTTGCCGGACGGGATGTCGATCCATTGAGCAGTCACGTTGAATTCCTGATGAGCAAGATGGTACATGGCAGCGGTGAAAAAATAGCGTCCCACTAATCGTCACAAGCTGCCGCAGCTCGCGTGTTGAGGCAAATGGCTACCGCGGTGGCCAACCAATCCCTGCGTATCGACCGCCAGGAGAAGTACAAGCAGGCTGCCCTTCATCGGCGTTCATGGGACCTCACGGCGAAAACCAACAGAGTCCCTTTTGAGACTCGCCGGCATTGATCACACGGCAAACATGGACGTTCGCGATCAATGCGCCAGCCGCTCCCTGCAGGGCTTCGACGATCAGTCGGGGACAAAAAGAAAGCAGGATGTCTCATTCAGTGATCGCCCGGTAGGCCGAAGGAATGAATTTGTCAAATACGAATTCCAAATAAGTGCTTCGGCCGTTTCCGAAGGATTTGATGTCAACTCTAACGGTCGACGCGTTCACCTTGGCTCCTGGGCGCCTCCAAGTCCCAAGACCCGGACGCCACGAAATTCGCGTATGCGCGCGCGGATGGCTTCGCAGCCCGGATCGCTGAAAGCAAAGTGCGCTGTGCCACGCATCCGTCCCCATGGCGGCAAGCTCAAAGGAGTGAGAAGACACAACGCGGTCAAGTTTTCTCGAGTAATGTCGCGACAGAAATCGCCATTAGGATAAGTTTTCGTCTCCTAATGCGTTGAGTTCGCTGTCGCGGGATCCTGCTGGATAGCAGGTCCGGGTAAAGGTCACGGCTCCCATAACCGGTCACCTTGCGCGACGACCGTCCACGATCGCACAGCACGATGTAGATCTGTCGTGCCCAGGCTTTTGCGTTGTGTCGGCGGGATCATTTGCGAGTGCCGATCGATCGATTGGGACATTGGCCGAGAGGAGGACGCCACCAAGTTTCGGGATTTGCAGCTGCAATACCAGCTTGTTGTCCAGCCCGATCTCGAAATGAGAAGCGCGGCAAAGCGCGCCATTTAGCGCGCAAATTCTCCACACGGGCAGGCTTGAGCTTGATAGACTACGCCCCGCTTTCTCGTCGAGGCAGTTGCGGCAGTCGGTTGGCGCGGCTGCGGGCCATCGGGCCGGTCGGCTGCCATATGCGAGCGCAGCGTGCCTTGATGTGAAAGCACCTGCGGGCTTCGCCTAGTGGTTTGGCAACGGCCTTCCAAGCCGTCCACACGGGTTCGATTCCCGTAGCCCGCTCCAGCCCTCTCAATCCGGCTCACTAGTCGAGAGTCACACGAAGCGCGGCAACGCTGGTTTGTAGAGTCGCCGGGCCACGCAACGCCTATTCGCGGAACGTGCCCGCGACGTAGTAGCCCGCGTCCTTCGCGCTCCCCACGACGACCTCTTGCCGCTCAATGTCCTTTTGCTCTATGCTCACGCGCTGGTTGATGCGCGCGACCTTCATAGCGCCGCTCATTGCTTGCCCCTGCGCGTGATCCATGCCCAGCCCTCGGCGAGGGCGTCAGCATGCGCCTGCTCGCGCAGAAACGCACCCCACGCATCGACGGGCCGAGTGCTGTTCGCCTGCGCGAACCAATGTGCGCGCTCGTGCTCTGCGAGCCTGTTCCACCAATCAATGCCCTCCTCAGGCGCGGCGTCGGGGTCAGCCGGATAGACACCGCTGCCCATCTCCACGCCATCCATGTAAAGGCGAAGGTGATAGCCGCCACCGGGTTCAGCGGTGCGCGATGAGACTCGGTAGGTGTATTTGGGCATGCGGGTCCTCTCCGGTGAATTTGAGCGTCCCCACTTTGACCCGTGAAAGTATCGCCCAGACATAGTACATCGGGTTGGGCATTTCTCGCCGTCAGCCGATGCCTGAAAACTGGATGCACGTCGGTGCGAGAATGCGCGGCGGTGACATGGTGCGCACGGAACGTGTCCGTGTCATTGCCAGTGCGGACGACCTGAGATCCGCTCCCAGGTGAAATCGCTCCTACCGAAGAGCGCGGGCACCGTGCCGGCCACCCTCCGCTCCCGATTCGTGGAGGCCGCATCGGCGATGGATCACTGAAGCCGGCATTCAAGCGGGATTTCGAAGACGACCGTTAGTGACGTTTATTGCACAGGGTCGTCAACGCCACGACCTACCGCACTCGTGTGCGAAAGCGAACCAGGTACGGTGTGTGCTGTTCGATAGCAAACCATCCACTGGAGCAGAGCCATGAAAAAAATCGCCCTGAGTGTTGTGATCGCCATGACAGGCCTGGTAGTTGCCATTCCAGCCTCCGCTGACTATTACGGCCACCACTGGCATCACTGTTACCGTGTTTGGCATCACCACCATTGGGAACGGGTGTGCCGATAGTGAGATGGACCTGCCGGGGTTCGAAAAGGCCGGCTACAACCCGGCGCGTTCGAACCCCAACGTATATCCTGCGGACATGCAGGCTGCAGTAGCTCGCGTCGCGGCACAAAACAGCGCCGTGGGCGGCGTGACCAGCGGTTCGTCGCAGGAAGGACGCGCCGCGCAGTAAGCGCTGGCCGTAGCCGTCGTTCTTCCTCACGGGCCCGCCATCGCCGTTCGTCGCGATGCGTGCGCCGTTGCGTTTCAGGCGCTCGCGGATTTCCTGCGATCGCCTCCGGGTCAGTGGAGCTTGGCTGCGTGACGACGATGCGCCGTCGCAAGGAGCGGGTTGTCTTCAACCTCCGCGCTAGTCGTCTCAGAGCCGGCTTCAGAGATGGTGACTCGCACCTCCTGTGCGAAGGCCTCCTCGAGCCGCCGCCGCGCGAGCTCGATGCAATCCTCGCCGTTGCCAGCACTTGCTGCCGCCTCGGCGCTGGCCTTCGCGGCCAGACCGAAAGCTGCAACTGCCTCGTCCCACGTCAGACCGCACTCCATCACCTGCTGAACCAGTTTCCCGGCCACGAGGCCGATTTTCGTCGTAAGTTCGTCGTCCATAGGATTATTTCCGTTAAACAGATCCCGCCAGGACGAGAAATGCTTCATGGGTGTCCGGCCAAGCCAGACCGTCGCGCTCGGCTGCCGCTTTTGGGGTCGTCGTTCCATACGCGCCGCAGCGATTCGCCACGTCCTTGTATGTCAGCCCGCTGGCCATCAGCTCGAGCGCGTCGGCATTGCGCGGGAACATGCCGTAATAACCATCCGGCAGCCGCTGCAGTCGATAGCCACGGAGCGCAGCCGCAATAAACAAGGTGCGCCCCAGCTCACTCAGTTCAGTGTTGCTCATTCCCGTTTTCCGTGTCTCTGCCATTCACCAGCCGCCGAAGGCAGCTCCTTTGCGCTCGCTCTCCCGTCAGACTCCGAACTAGAACAGTGCTGCCTGTTCATGGTGGACAGCCTGTTTCGCAGGTGTTTCCTCGGGTTCGGCGCTCATCGGTTCCTTCTTCGACAACTGTGGGACGTACAGGGTGCCGCCCGCCTTGAGATTCACGAAGAGCGCCTTGATCGCGTCCAGCGCACTGGCGAAGGCGGTCGGCTGGCCGGGTACGAACCAGCCCGCGTTATGCGGCACGGTGTCGTTGTGCACGCATCCGAGTTCGGCTGCCAGCATGCCCAGCGCCTCTTCGACCGTCGCGACCAGTCGCACTGACGGGCCAGCAGCCAGCACCGGCCTTCCCACGGGTGCCGACGGCGCGGGTGCTGGCGTGGCTGCGCGAGTGTCGACTGTGAGCAACGGATCGCCAATCGCCGCTTCGGGCGGCGTGCCGGATCCAATGGGCTCCTGCCAGGCCATGAGCCGCGCAAAGTCGTTGGCATCCGGAAACCAGCGCACCACCGCGCCATCGACGATTGCCTTTCGTGTACCGCCTTTGTGCGTGAGCGTGTAGCCGGTAATCTCGTAGCCGCAGCGCTCCATGATGCGCGCCGCTCTTGCGTGTGACAGCTGCGTCACCGCGTCGAGCGCCGGGAGGACGGTCGGATCGTCCAGCTTCCCGGCGCCAGGGTCTTGCGGTACGGCCTCTTGGACCTGAGCGGGCGTCATGTCTTCCATGGGCTTCCTCGTTAAATCGATAATCTTGACCTCAGTCCTGGAACAGCGAAGTGGCTCGGGCGCGACCACAATCATCGGCCGCTCAGCTTCAGGCGATGTCCAGACGGGGCATCCCTGAAGTCGACCCCGGCCGGCAAGATGAACACGTAGTGGCCCCCTCGTCCACCCCGCCGTCGCTATCGCGAGCTGAAGCCAGCGCCCGCCATATCACTGTTCTCGTATGAATTGGGCGCGATTCTAAGCGCGCCGTGTTCAATGTTCAACCTGTAGCTGCGGCATCGACCGGACGGCTCGCGATCTCTGCGGCGATCTCTGCGGCGCACTTTGAGCAGCACAAGGCTGCCCATGTCGCTGGTTAATACGGAAGAACGTGCACCAGCAGCGCAGTCGCTACGACGAGCGCAAACGGCCAGGATCGCAGGGAGCGCTGCCAGTCCACCCTCGACGGCCAGGCTGATGCCGGAATTTGTCCGAGCGAGAGCCAGCTCAATACGTCTCAGGATGACAACAGGAATCCATTGGGCACGCGCAGCAAGGCGACCAGCGGAGCCAGGCTTGCCGGCGCCGCATTCCACTACCGCAGGCTCCCGAATTCCACCACGTCGGAAACATGGCTGCCGTCACGCGCGCGGCGTGGCCGCAACGAGAGGCGAACCCGCCGCGCGCCCATGAAAATGCCGACAAAAAGGTGCAGCCCATGCGCCGCGGTGCCCGGGAAGGCATTCATCGCAAACGCGAAATTGGCACACCCCAGGCGCACCAGGATCAAGGCCAGCAGGACAGCCGGCGAAAGGTAGGCGAGTACTGGCCTGCGTGGAAGGCTGGCGAGAAACGGGATCATGACTATCGGGGTTGCGCGATGAACACGCATGCTGGAGACACGCGATTCACTGCAGCGCCTTCAGCGTCATGTATGTATTGGAATACCTGCTTTGCTGTTGCATTGAGAAGGTTCATCATTGAGTCCCTTCACGACCGGTTTATTATGCTCGTCCGCGAGTCGCCTGGCTCGTTTCCCCTTGATCGCCTCGGCAAGTACAGTAGCCACGGCAACTGATCTGTCGAGAATCACGGTTTCAGAGCCGGGGCTGAATATTACGTTATGCCCCAACCAGGAACCCGTTGCTTCACGCAGGTCGGAATCAGTACGCGTGCCCCTGGTGTCAGCAAACCGTGTCATGTACCTCATGCTTCCGCCGCTCTTTCGCTCTCGCTCGCGTCCAATGTTCAGGTACCTCAAGCTTTGCGCTTTCAGGCGTCACGACCCGCTCGGTGAGCGGTATACGCGAAACCCCTGCGGGACTTCATTTCGCCGCCGCCGTGTCCATGCCAGTTCACGCTGTACCAGTATTTTAAAGTGTCTACCACGTTCATTCAGGCGTACATTTTCGTCCCATGGAGCCGCTGGCGCATCAAATGCCAACATCGCCTACGTCTATAATTCAAAGCATATCAACGATCGCATGGAGCCCTACTTTATGAGTCAAACCCGCGGGCGATATGCGGGATCCCGGGACAGCGGCCAACGCCAACCTCGCCACGAAAAGCAATCTCCACCCAACCGGCAGAGACAACCGTATGTGAAGGTGCCTCCCCGGGACGCCACCCAGACTGCCTCCATTTTCAAAACACGATCGTTTCAGTTTCTGGTCGATGCAGTTGGCGCGGAGAATATCGCGATAGCGCTTGAATCCAGCATGACGCGCGTGGCCGAACTCCTGACGGGCGAGCGGTTCACGCCAGAGACCGCCTTTCATATGGAAACCACGCTCGGGTTACCGCAGGGCTTTTTTGACCAGCCCAATCCCGGGCTCTCGGCCGAGACGATCGCTCGTCTGAAGTCACCGCTCGACCTCATTCAATCGGACGACGGAGCAGACGTAGAGTCGGAAGCACCCATGCCGGCTTCTGCCCTGGACGTCGGCCAACAACCCCTTTTTGAAGATAGTTTGTCCGAGGAAGCGCAAATGCCGAAGAATGCAACGGGCGGGTCGCCCAGGGCCCTCAAGAATCGTCGGAGCGAAACGGCGGAACAGACCAAACCTCAAGCGCCGCGAAAAGCTTCGCCATCGAAGGACAAGACGTCGCCTGAAACGACCCAGCAGCAACCGCTGGCACTCAACGATAGCGCCGAGGTAGAAAACATCCGGCGCGCCAACCTTCACGTTCTCACGAGTCGCAACGGATCGAAAGCAAGACTGGGTGTGGTCATGGCGATGAGTGGATCCAACATGGCCCATCGGCTACATGGCAAGAAACGCCTGGACACTGTCGAAGCAAGCCGGTTCACGGAGCGGCTTGGTTTGCCAACTGGCTGGACACCCCACGCGCCGAAGCCGAGATTCCGGAGTCGGTATCGCGTATGCTCGCCCCTGCTCCGCGTGGTCGCGTTTCGGCTCAACAACACGAGCCGCTTGCGCCCGTAACAAACGATGGCGCACCAGGGAAGCCCGCCGATTCAACGGCGCACACGGAGCATGCACGGGCGGGCGCCCTGGGCGATCCGGAAAACCCCTCACCTGTGTCGGCGTATGGCGCAGGAGAGAAAGAGACGATCGTCGTCAGCCCGCAAGTTCATGCAAGTGATCTTCCCGGCGAGCTTGCCGGTCACTCACCTGAAGAAAGTCATGGCGAGACACCGCCAGCCATACCGGCAACCCTGGAGTCGGTCCCCGCCTGCGCAATACCGCCGCGAAACCCGGTAGCGCTCCCCTTCGCTTCGGTGACCAGCCTGGGCAACCTTCACGGTATTGAACCGATAGCAGAAGCCTTGCTCAAGACGCTGGCAGGGAAAGCACGCACCGGTCGCCTGGACGAGTTGAAAGCGCTGGAGCTTTTGCAGCAAGCGGTCCTGTTGTGAGTCAGTGGTAGCGTGCCAGGCCCCCTCGCGCGACGAGGCATCAAGCGCATCGAGGTAGCCCGGGGCTCAAGCAGCACGGCCGGTCATGGTTGTCACGCCTTGTTGATGTTTGTCGCTGGATGACTGTCGGCCCCGGTTGTTCTATTTGTCGCTGGCTGTGCGACGACGGTAGCTTTTGACGTCCATCTCGAAGATCGTCGAGTGGTACACGAGCCGGTCGATGGCGGCGAATGGATTTCGCAGCTCGATACCTGGCCCATGCGTACCTCTGCCAACGCTTCGCCTGCGTCCTTACGGACGCACACGCATGACTCGAGGCCGTCGTGGCTGGCCAGACCTTCAACGTATGACTCTTTCATTCACAACGGCTTGCCGGTTTTGACCGGCGCACGGACGCGTTCATTTCATTCAATTCGACGCCCGCCAGCAGGATCCGGGTCCAGCGAAAAGTCTTGAATCGCAGCGTGGGCCGCATCCGTCGCTTGATTGTCCGATGGGCCTGCGCACACCGGGCGCTCCGGCGTTTAGAACCGGTGGACGATACCGAGCTGCACCCCACGCGCGTCGGCGCCAGGATACGCGAGCGGCAAGCCCGGGTTGGCCGCGCCGGCCAGCGTGTAGCTAGCCTCGTTGCGGTTGCGCAGGAAAGAGAGCGCGCCGTAGAAGTTGGTCCGCTTCGACAGGTCGTACTCGTACATCAGGCCCACCTGGTCCGCGTTGTTGCCCTGCGAGGTCTTGTCGTGGGCGTAGGCATAGCCGACGGACAGGCTGTTGGCCGCGTTGAACTGATACTTCGCGGAAAGCCCGTAGACGTCCGTATGGATATCGATGTCGGTCCACTTGACGCCCGAGTAGCCGCCATAGAGGGTCGTCTTCCCGATCGTGTACGACGCTCCGGCCATGATCGTGCGGTCGGTCGTCGTGGCGGGCGCATTCTTGAGCCATTGCCCCGCCACGAAGGCAGCGAACGGTCCGTGCTCCCAGGTGAGGTCGACCTGCTGGCTTGAACCCGCCGAGCGAAGCCCCCCGGCGTCGCCGAAGCCCAGATAGATCCCACCTTGGAAGCCGGCGACTTCGGGGCTCATGTACGAGATCGTGTTGCTCGTGCGAAATGCGAAGATCGTCAGGTTGTCCATGCCGGAGGCCTGCGTGACCCCGCCGAATGCGTCCTGCCCGCTCTGATCGTAGAACAGCGGCGAATTCTGGCGGCCCGCTCTCACCTGCCCCCACGCGCCCGAGATGCCGACCCAGGCTTGGCGGTTGAACATCGAGCCCGCGTTGTCGACGCTGCCGTCGGTCGGGTTGAAGCCGTTTTCGAGGTCGAAGACGATCTTCTGGCCTCCGCCGATGTCTTCCGAACCCTTCACCCCGAAGCGACTCCCCCATTGCCCGTTCGAGCCCAGTGCGGCCGTATAGCCGTTACCCGTGTTCACATACTGTGCGAACTCGTCGATCAAACCATATAGCGTAACCCCGTCCTGCGCGAAGGCGCCGTGCGATGCCAGTGCCAGCATGGTCGCACAGCCCGCCTTGAGCCCCGCGGCACGACGTGACGATTCCATGAAATTTCCGATGCGATTCATATATTTGTAGTCCTATTTAACTTTATAGTGAAAAATCGCTTTACTGATTTTGACTTTCCATAAAAGGAAAAAACGAACGTCAAGCACCAGAGCTAGAACCAGTGCTCGACGTTCGGTCAACCGGATCGGGCGGGCAAGGCCTGGTGGAGGGGCTCCTGCCCGATCGGCATGCCGGCGACAGTCAGTGTGCCTGTTTGCGCAGCTCCTGCACGTCGGCAGGGAGAATGAGGCGTTCGGGAATGATGCGTGCCGAGGCGCGGGCGCAGACGTAGTAGAGCACAGCCGGCACCACGAGGCCGAGAATCCACGAGATGTCCGTTCCGCCCAGGTCGTCGACAAGCGGACCGGTATAGAAGCTCGTCGAAATGAAGGGCATCTGGACGAGCACGCCGACCACGTACACCGTAATGGCCATGACGTTCCAGCGGCCGTAGCGTCCGCTCGGGTCCGTGAGTGCCGGGACGTCGTAGCGCGATTTCGTGAAGCAGTAGTAGTCGACGAGGTTAATCGCACTCCACGGAGTAAAGAACGCGAGCAAGAAAAGAATGAACGCCGTGAACTCCTTCAGGAACGAATGACGCCCGATCAGCGCGAGCGCGGTCGAAGCGGCCACCATCGCGAGGATGTAGAGCAGGCGATGGCGCGTGGACATGGTGCGTTGGCCGCGAAAGCCGCTCACGATCGTCGCCATCGACATGAAGCTGCCGTAGGCGTTGAGCGTCGTCACCGTCACCTTTCCGAACGCAATGCTGAAGTACAGCAGCGCGGCAACCGCGCCGGACGACCCAAGGCCGACGATGAACGACACCTCGTGATGCGCGAACTGCGATCCCGCCAGTGCCGCGGCGAACACGCCGAACACCATCGATGCGTGCGCGCCGATCACCGACCCGAGACCCACGGCGAAGAACGTGCCGACCGACGATGTGGAGCGCGGCAGGTAACGCGAGTAGTCGGCTACGTAGGGGCCGAAGGCGATCTGCCACGAGGCCGACAGCGACATCGAGAGCAGGAAGCTCGCGATCGAGAAGTGCCGGTTGGCGAGCAGCGTGCCCACGTCGTGGTGCGCAAAGAGCGTCGAGAACATGAACGCGAACGCGGCAACGCCGATTATGCTCGCAATGCGCCCGATGAAGTGGATGGTGCGATAGCCGAGGATTGTCAGGATCACGATGATGACTGCAAAGATCGTAATACCGGCCGCGTCGTCCACGTTGAGCAGCTGTGCAACGGCCTGACCGGCCAGCACGGTGCCGCTGGCCGAGAAGCCGACATACATCAGGCAGACCAGAACGATGGGAATCATCGCGCCATAGACGCCGAACTGCACGCGGCTCGAGATCATCTGCGGAAGTCCAAGCTGCGGTCCCTGCGCGCCATGCAGCGCCATCACCACCCCGCCGACCATCTGGCCGATCAACAGTGCGATCAGTGACCAGAAGACGTCGCCGCCCAGTACGACGGCGAGCGCGCCCGTGACAATTGCCGTAATCTGCAAATTCGCTGACAACCAAAGCGTGAACTGGCTCGCCAGGCTGCCATGACGCTCTGAGTCAGGAATAAAATCAATCGACCGGGACTCGACCAACTCGCCGCCGGCACCACTCTCTCTATCGCTCACCACAGAACTAGCTCCAGAATTTTTCACGGATGACACTCCGATCAGGGACGAACGGACGTCACGAGGTACTTCGCTACCCGTCCAGCCTGTCACCTGGCGCGTAGTGAATGAAAACGGACACGGGCCGCCCCACCGAAACGAGTCGCAGGCAGGCCACAGATGCATTGTCTTGTATAGACAACTATGGTGATATCGGGAATTACCCCGCAAGGCCTTGCGTAAGGTTTGAACACCTGATCAATGCCATGCTTTGGCACCTATTCACATGATATGTATACATTTAAATACGTATCAGAATGATCTCCCATCTAAGTTGAATGGACAACTTTGCGGGCTTCGCACGTCAAGTCACGGCGGCTCTCCGGAGGCGGGACATCACCCGGCATCTTGATGAAGTGTTTGTATCGTTGTGTGGCGAGCCTTATCCGCTATGGCGGCGGTTGATGAGCGTGGCGCCAAACTCGGCATCCTGGTGCAGAAACGGCGGGACAAGGCGGCCGCCGAACGGTTCTTCAGCCGCGCGCGTCGTTCATGCCCGCTGCCACGCAAGATCGTCACCGATCAGCTTCACGCGCCTAACGCGGTCTTGACGGAGGTGTTCAGCAAGAGCATCGGGTCATGACCAGTCATCCCGCGCGTGGCACTTAACAAGGCGTTAAGTGGCCTGGAAGCGGATAGGAGAAACAGTCCATCGCCGCCCGCACGATTTCCCGGAAAGCTGCGTCAGATAAGGCTATTCGAACCGGTCAGGCCATACCTGAACATCTCCGGAAAGATGACCTTGGCAAATTTTGCCAAAGCCTGATAGACTGGTTCGCATGAGCACGATGAACATTTCCCTTCCCGATTCGCTGAAGGAATACGTCGACGAGCAGGTCGGCGAGTGCGGCTACGGCACGAGCAGCGAATACGTCCGAGAACTTATCCGTAAGGATCAGGATCGCAAACGCCTGCGCGCAATGATCCTGCAGGGAGCGACTTCGGGCCTCGCGGATCCCGCCGATCCCGACTACTTCGAATCGCTGCGCGCCCGCGTGCGTACTTCGCGCAAATGACGGCCAAGCCCGTCATCCCGACCCGACTGGCCAGGCAGGACGTAGAAGACGAGCTGACCCACTACCTCGTGAACGAGGGCTCGGAACAGGCAGCGCTCGGGTTCATTGCGGAGCTCGAAGAGGCATACGCGCATCTCGCCAAACACCCCAACATTGGCTCTCCCCGTTATGCGTATGAGCTGGACATACCGGGCCTGCGCTCATGGTCTCTCGATCGCTACCCGCATCTGATCTTCTACATTGAGCGCAAGGATCACGTCGAGGTCTGGCGCGTGCTCAACGGCAGGCGTGATATTCCGGCGTGGCTGTTGAGTGATGACAGCGGGTTCCATTGACACCATCTGCACGGCACAAAGCCCGCGAGCCATCCGGCATCGCGGGCTTCATCATTTTCAGACCATGACGAAAGCAAAACCGTTTGACGCAGCACGCTCCCTGACCGACGAAGAGGCCATCCAGCGCTACCTCGCACAGTCGTTCGAAGCGGGCAACCCACGTCGTGCCAGCAAGCGCTCGGCAATGTTGCGCGGGCATTGGGGGTGAGGGACATCGCGCAGCGCAGGGATGACGCGCAAGGCCTTCGAGCGGACATTAACCGACAAGCATGTCAGCTTCGATACCATCGCGCGCATCGTCGGCGCGATGGGCTACAAGTTGACCGTCCAGCGCACCACGCAGCCGAACGCATCGGACATCTGGCAGATTGCAGGCGCACGCTACACCAGGAAAGCGGGTAAGCTGCGCGTCGAATTCGCGCTCGGGGTGCGGTATCACATCCCGATCACCCGGTTTCCACAATTCGCCGCGCTTGATCGCCAGCCGACCGCGCGTGACCTGAAAGCGGTCAAAGTATCGCCCAAGGGGCGCAGCGTGCGATTCCCGCGGCTCGGTGTAAAGGTCCGCATTGCAGACGTCCGGCAAGCAATCAGCGGCGGGAGCATTTGATGGACCGCGAATATCGTTCGCGGAGACTGGAGCCCCACAAAAGAATAAAGCCGCCCGACCATTGTCAGCTCGCGAACTCGCCTAAATTGATTAGTTATACGATTTTTCTACAAGACCGGACTGCCATGGAAGAACCGGCGTGACGATGGCCTTTTCATGTGTCACCGAAGGGGCCCATTGTCATTGCAGACTTGTCCGCGCCCCTGCTGTTGCAGGCGCGTGGAAATCTGGTGCTTGGTGGGCCTAGAACCGACCGTTAGTCGCAAATATGACCCGGACTGTCTTACACCCGGAATTTGACATAGTCCCGCATTATCAAACTTCACAAATTTTGTAGTGGCCAAGTTCAAATGTCCCCCGAGTCGGACATCTGTATCTGGCCGGGACTCGAACGAACGCGCTTTTATTGGGCGTAGTGGCTGTTGACTGAGTCAATTGGCCCCGTCAGCAAGGACCTGATAACTGAAAGCAGATCGGCAACGTCGACCGGCTTCGTCAATAGCGCGCTCCATGCGTCCGGAGGCACGCCCGATCAACTTTGCATCGCAATCGCCGACCTGAGCTCCATGATCCGGTGATGAATTCTCATACCTTCCGCCTCCGGCAGACCGTCGCCAACCCATCGCTGGTAATTCATCAGCTCGTGAAGACGGACTTCGGCGGGGCTATCGGCCCGATCGATAAACAGTGCGTCATGAGGAGACATCGCCCGCACAACAAATGCGGGCTGACTACTGCGCATCGGCAGGAACGTCTCCGAATGAACACCCTTCGTCTTGCTCAAAGGATGAAATTCACCCAGCATCAATCCTGCCTCCATAAAGGCAGGCTTGATCAAGGAATGGGCTCCGTCTATATACCTACCATATTGTTCTTCCTCGAGTCCGCGCACGAATATGCACATCGAAAACAGCTTCGAATTCCCGTGCATGCGGGCAAGCAGCCTGAAATAGGATTCGGGAATTTTCTTTAATACGCACAGAAAATCATTAAATCGCAGATTATTTGCATTCCACACACAGAAGATCAGCGAATCGTCGTTATGAACGGCCCTGGCGAACGGGCAGACAGCGCCACGGCGACCCAATTCGGCATGAGGTTCCATGATAAAGCCCTCCATCCATGCGAGACCCGATTGAAATAGCCTTCGGGTAATCTCGTCTGACGTGGATTCGATTGCGGTCGACAGACATGCCGAACGCTCTATTTCTATGATTTCCCGATCGACTATCGAGCGGAGAGACTCGTACGCGTCATTAGTCACCATGATAATAATCCACTCGTCTGGAAACAGGGCCGCGCATCGCCCGGTGGCGCGTGTCAGGACGCGCGCCACCCGGTCGTACAGCGTTAGCCCGTCAGGTTGCAGCTCGGTACTGCCCGCCTGCGATGCGGAGGTTGAGCGTTGTCGTGGTTGGGCAGCTCTGCTCAGACCGCGTTGAACCTAAGTCCGGCACAACCGGCGTGAGCCCAGATTTGCTGCGCCAGGGGCATCAGCACGCGCGGCGCCAAGCGTCCTCCCGCGCAAATAATCCTCGAAAAGAGCCATGACAGTTTCTCGCGCACTGCGCGAAAACAGCGAGTGATCCACCTTCTCGTGCACCTTGACATTGACGTTCGTCAGCCTGTGAAGTGCACTCCCGTTGCGCCCAAAACGGCTCTCCAGTTCATCCAGTCCTACATCGATCGAACCGTAGACCAGCGACGTCTGCACGCCCTTGCGCTCGAGGTCCATCAGCAGCCTGCCAATGGCGTCTGTCGAGGGGTTGATGCCAGATATCCCGTCGATCGGGCTGCTGGCGAGCGAAGTCAGGCGCACGAACCAGCGGCGTGCCAACTCCAGCGCGATCGCGCTTCCATTTGACCGCCAGGTCAGCAACCTGAGCCACTTGCGGGGACTGCGCACCGAGCGCCAATACACGCGGCTGGATTCGACACGCCGCGCATTCGGTTTCGTTTGCGGGCCGTTCCAGAAAAAGAACGGCAAGTTGATCGACATGCAGCCCACCACGCGAGAATGAGCCAATGCCGCGTGAATGCTAACGTAGCCGCCTGAGCAGACGCCAAACGTCACGACGCCCTGATATCCGGCCGCCGTCAACCAGTCCACACCCGCGAGCGCGTCCGAGACTGCATGACGGGCATAAATGTCTTCAAGCGTCGTGGACGCCCCGTGTTGCTGACTATCTCCGAGCCCCCCCATATCCATGCGCATCGAGGCGATGCCCTGCGCCGCAAGCCTTCTTGCCATCAGCACGGCAAGCCTCGCGTCACCGACACGATGAACCCCGCCAGTATTGACGATCAGTACGGCGGGTGCATAACTTTTCGCGTGGCGCGGCCTGCAGAAGATGCCCGCATACTGCCCTTCCCCAAAAACCACAGGTTTCTCGTGGCCATGTGCAAAATCGATCCGTGTGTCGGCGGCCGGCGGCAGCAATTTCGGCGCAAGCCTTCGCTGCCCGCTGGACTGATAGCCCAGCCACTCGAGCACACTGTCGAAAGCCCGTCGAGGCGTCACGCTGGATCGCGGATCGGTCAGGAATTTGTCGAATTCGGGAAAGACCTGTACGTCCGCGCTCGCACCCCGCTCATGGTAGTGCTCCACCAGGTGGCGTGAAGCCGAACTGCTGCAAACATCCTGCACCAGTACACGCCGCGCAGGCACACGCGCACGCCGCGCAAGGTCGACGCCGGCTAATTCGTCGAGTGTGTCGGCATGCAACTGGAATCCAAATGCGCCCACCGATTGCGCATCGGTATCTGCTTGTGCCGTGGTCTGGCCGTTGGGCGTCTTGAGCCAGCTCTCATGCTGCATGCCCAACTCCCGGATATAGCGCTTGCCCGTTATAACCGGCGCCATCAGGACCACGCTGTCCACATCCCCCAGTTCCTCGGCAGCCACGACCGCGAGAAGCGCGCCAAGCCGCAAGCCACAAAGAATCAGGCGTGTCGCACCGGTAGCCGCGCGCAAATATCGCGCTGCGGCCTTGATGCTTTCGACCCATGCGCGGAGACGTTGCGGATCTTCCTCATAGCCTTCCGAATCACCCGTTCCCGGATAGTCGAAGCGCAGAACGGACGTCCGGCCTTCTGCCGTCAGTCTTTCCGCAAGTTCGCGCCAGCCGCGATGCACGCAAAGCGCGTCGTAGCCGAAGGGACTGCACAACACGACAGCCGTCGTCGCCCTGCCGCTTGCCGGCAGGTGCAGCACCCCATAACAGCCATCGAAGGTAACTGGCCTCATTGCTGACCTCATCGCTGCCCTCCCTGTTATTCCCGTCGTTGCATGGCCGCGAACGGTGCGCACTCCGTTCGTCCGTCCTGTTTCAGCGAAGCGAGCAAGCGCGCAAGGGACTCGATGCTTTGAAACAGATCAAACGTGATCAGCTCGGCCGGTATCTCGATACCCAGCGCCTCTTCAATCGCCAGCATCACACGTATGGTGCCCAGCGAGGACAGACCGACGGCATAGAGGTTGTCGGTGTCGCTCAAGCTTGCGACCGGCACGTCAAGGCATGCGGTTTCCGAAATGATGCTGCGCAGATCGGCTTTCATTCATCCCCCTGTCAGCGTGTACATCTGGGTATTTCGTCCACGCGTTCATGCATGGAGACGTTCTGCAATACGCCGCACAGACCGGTCCACGGTTTTGTCGGCAATTGTGTCGCTGATGCACTGTTGTGCGAGCACCTTTCTGTCGATCTTTCCGTTCGCGTTGAGCGGCAATGAATCAACAACAACGACACGCTCTGGAATCGCATAGGACGGCAAGCGCTGCCGGCACGCCTGCAGAACCCGATCCGGCTCGACCTTGACATTCGCCACGAAGGCGATCAGCCCGGCGGCACGTCCCGCCTCGTCAACCCGCCATGGGATCACCGCGCACTGCGTACCCTGACTACACGTTTGCACGACGTTCTCGACTTCTTCCAGCTCAACGCGGTTTCCGCGAATCTTGACCTGCATGTCGAGACGACCATGAAACACGATTCCGTGGTCCGCAGTCGTGCGCGCAACGTCGCCTGTCCGGTACCACCGACGCGCGCGCCTGCCAGGATAGTCTTTTTTTACAAATCGGCTACTGCCTGCTTCGTCTGGTACGAGATAGCCGCCTGCAATCTGCGGACCCGCAACCAGCAACTCCCCCCGCTGACCGAAGGCGACACGTTCGAGCGCGGCATCGACGACCATCAATTCCACACCCGGCAACGCCCAGCCCAGCGGCATCACAGTGTTCTGTGCGTCTTCAAGAAATCCCCTCCGCACCTCGAAGCACGTACAGGCAATCGTTGCCTCGGTTGGCCCGTACATATGCAGGATTCGGCTGTTGGGCGCCGCGCGCATCCATGCAAGCGCCAACAAGCGGGTCAATGGCTCGCCACCGAACATGGAGACCCGCAGGCTCGGAAAGGCCGCTGGCGCCAGCTTGCGCATCTGCTGCATGAGACCGGCCACGGAAGGCACGCTATTCCAGTGGGTAATCTCGTGTCGCTTGATAAAATCCGCGTTGAATAGAGGGTCAACAGTGTCCGGTACGTACAGGCAACCGCCGTTCGCCCAGCAAACGAACATGTCATGCACGGAGGGATCGAATACCAGTTCGCATAACTGAATATAGCGTGCGTTACTGTACTTCTCCTGCAACTTCAATTGGCCTTTTACGTAGGCGTCGGCGTTCGCATGGGTGATTGGAACCCCCTTCGGTGCGCCTGTCGATCCGGAGGTGAACAGCACGTAAGCAACATCGTCCATCGTGCCCCGGCGTAGCGTGTACGCTGCATCCGGCAGAGGCTGCAATCGGGTGGCACCGGAAAGCTGGTTGGGATTGATTCCCTCTTCGTCAAGCCGGAAAATCCGTGGAGGTTCCTCGAGAAGGGGCAGCACCTCATCAAGCATTGCGGCGCAATGACGATCGACCAGCATCACCGGCGCACCGGACTGCTTAATAATGGCCGCGATCCGCGCCGCCGGCATCTTCGGACTCAGCGGCACATAGGCCAACCCTGCGTCGAGAATGCCTAGCACGCCCCAATAGGCCGCGGCACTCCGATGCGCAAACAGTAGACAACGCTTCGCGTCGCCGGCCTGCTCGACCGATGCCAACCCGGACGATACACGTCGCACCTGAACCTCAATCTCCCCATAGGTATAAGAACGCCCATCAACCCATAAAGCGGGACTGTGCGGTTGGTTCGCGGCCGAATCGAAGAAGAAGGCATGCAACATTGGACGCTCCGGTCGTTCTCGGAAAGATGGCACCCGCGGCGACCACAACACCGCTGGCGTCAGCAACATGCCAACCCTTTTCGTCGACTGACGTCACGAACAACTTCGCTGTCAACAGCCGAACCGGCGCATTGCTCGCGACCAAGCATAGAGGACGGCAACCCTATGAGAAAAGCATATCCTTGTAACAGGATGTGATCAGTTTATTTAGGAATACGATATTTATCGTGCGCATTAAAAAAAGTTCCAGGTCTTGAATATCGGACACCGCTACGTGACACGCGCCAAAGCCGATTCAACTACGCCGATGGAATATCTCATCTGCACATCGAGAATATCAACGCAGTCTGGATCCACCCTGGACACCACGGGGATCCTCCTTTCAGGCAAGCGCAGCACCGCTGATCGACAGAAAATCGTCAGCCTCGCAGCCTGTTCGATTCTTTGGTCTGACGAATTCCGTGATTTTTTGCCTTTTGTGGGTACGGATGTGCCGGGAGCGCGGTTCGCATGATTTATTTCTCGATTTCTTTTCGATTTTTTGTCGCCTATCGTTAGCACCATTATGCGTGCGCGGCCAGCCCGTTCCTGCCGGCCAGGCGTCAACCGGGCATCGTAAAGTGGCGAGACGTACACGGCGTCTCACGCAGCGACGAGAACGAAGATCTCAACCGCCCCCTTTGCGCCAGGCTTTCCCGCCTTGAAGAACGCGAGGCGATGCGCGTCTGACCTTTCGAACCTGCAAGCCTCGGCAGGCGCCCCCCCGGGAGTTTCCCAAGGGACGCCTCAGGTTGTGCGTGCTATTGTTGCGCGCGTGCCGCCAGACGGTTGCGAATAGCGCTTTCCGACACGCTACCGATAGAAAAACAGAATGAACATTAGCAGTGCACGCATGCTCGATCCTGTCGAAGAACGATACGCCTGCTACGTCGACGGAAGAGTCCTGACTGTAGTCATTCGCAACGGTGCAGGAGTCACGGCACTGAGTGACTTCGATACGTTTTCACCCGACGGCAATATTTGCGTCGTCGTTATTCACGGCGCGAGCAGCGTTACTGACCAGTTGCAAAAAGCGATCGCGGAAGCGAGGGACGGTGATTCGATTCTGGTCTACTGCCCCGTGAGCGAGCGCCATCAGGCCGCACGACGTATGCTCCGCATCGGGCAACGGAACGTGGCTTACGCGGAGGCCTGACCGCAACTGCCAAAGAGTCGTCCCCGTTACCCAGGCAAAGCGATGCCCGCCGGCGGAGTCGCGCCCTCATCCACCGCATCCAGATATCGCCACGAGTCGACTTTCGCCTGAACTGAACTACCCATTCGATACAAATGTAATTGTCTGTTAGCGGCGAACCTGATGGTATGTCTTAACGACAGGGACGCACTGTTGCTTTGGTACGATCCGGGCTTTCGTCCATCGCATAGCCACCGCGAGCCACCCGTACGTATCGTTTTGTCGTGAAAGCGTTCGAACTCGCGGACTTCCGGCGACACGCCAGATGACAAGCTGATCCACAACGACGGCAAACGCGCGGCGAGCCGCTCGGCGGCCAGACGTTCGTGACGCGGATCGCGGTAGCTGTGCAGAAAGCCAATCGCGAGGCTTTCGATGTTGCGCGTTTCGAGTTGCCGGGCGACCGTGAAGCGAAGGTCGCGCGGGATCAGTGGAGCCGGTTGCCGGACGCACAGATCGTAATGGTCGGCGCGCGCCTCGAAACCCGTTTTGATCACATCGCGAAAGCCCTCAGTGGTGAGCAGCGCGGTGCGGGCGCCGCGGCGATTGATCACCGCGTTGGTGACGGGCGTCGTAATGTGCAGGATGGCACCGAGGTCGGTGGCAGCGACGCCGGCTTCGGCGAGCAAATGCCGCAGACCTCGAGCACCGCACGTTCGGGCGCGTCGGGCGTGGTCAAGCGCTTGTGAGTATGGCGGACGCCACCGGCTTCGAGTACGAAATCGGTAAACGTGCCACCGATGTCGATACCGACGCACGGCTTCGCTGGCGCGGCCTCCGGTGCAGCAATTGGGTTCATGACGGATCAGGCGAAGGAACGGTGCGCGAGATTGGGCAGTCGATATCGAAACGATACGGGTCACAATTCGCGGCCGCGTTCGACTTCGGAGCTCTGATGTTCGCTAGCCGATCTTCCTGCGCTGAAATTCAGCCAGCGAGACATCCATCCGCCGTGGCACTCATCGCTCCACCCGGCAACTCGACCAAGCTATTCGCCCTTACATCCAGATCGAGAACGCTGATTCGAAACCTTTCAACTGGGCCAGATCGGCCGACGACATCCTCGCCAGCATCAAGCGATTTCGTCTACGATGTTCTGGCTCGGGACACTAGATCCCCGACTTCAGTTGACTCCATAACCGATGTTCGAGCCGAAGAATTTCAGCCGGCATTGGCTTGAGCGGATACAACGTTTTCATCACCGATTCCGGCGGGTAGATGCCCGGATCGCTCGCGAGCTCCGGATTCACGTATTTGCGCGCCGCGAGGTTGGCGGTGGGGTAATAAACCTTATTCGTAATCTCCGCATTGGTTTCCGGCTTCTCGATGAAGTTGATCCATGGGAGCGCCGCCTCGGGGTCCGGCGCGTCTTTCGGGATCGCCATGATGTCGAATCCCACCGGCGCGCCACTTGTCGGAATCACATAGCTGATCTGGTAGGGCTTGTGCGCTTCGAGCGCACGGTGCTTCGCGATGTTCACGTCGCCGGAGTACCCGAGCGCGAGACAGATGTCCGCGCTCGCAAGATCGTTGATATAACCCGACGAGTTGAACTGGGCGATATACGGACGAATCTGCTTGAGCACATCGAAGGCGGCTTGATAGTCGGCGGGATTGGTGCTGGCCGGGTCCTTATGCAGGTAATGCAGCACCTCGGGAAAGACATCGGTCGGCTCGTCGAACACCGAGACGCCACATTGCTTGAGCTTCGCCGCGTTTTTCGGATCGAGGAGCAGGTTCCGGTCGTCGATCTGCGCGTCGTTGCCGAGTACGGCCTTGACGCGTGTGACGTTGATGCCGAGACCGATCGTCACCCACGTCCACGGGATACCGTACCGGTTGCCGGAATCGGCGTCCTGCACCATCGCCATGATGGTCTTGTCGAGATTGACGAGATTCGGCAGCTTCGATTTGTCGAGCCGCTGGTAAATGCCCGCGCTGATCTGCTTCGCCATGAAGTTCGCCGAAGGCACCACCACGTCGTAGCCCGTGTTGCCGGCCAGCAGCTTGGTCTGCAGCGTGTCGTTGCTGTCGTACACGTCGTACTTCACTTTGATGCCCGTTTCCGATTCGAAATTGGCAACCGTGTTCTCGCCGATGTAGTCGGACCAGTTATAGACGTTGAGCACTTGCCCCGCACTCGTCGCCATTGCACTCGAGCCCAGCAGCGCGCAGAACACCGCAGCCTTGCATAGAGATCAAATGCGCAAGCGCATTGCGCGCGCCGAGTTGGATGTCCACACCACACCGTCGATTGACGGTCAGCCCTGCAATGGGCTCCGATCTACTCGGGTAGCCGGCGTTCTCTCTGATTCGGAAGGCACTCGCGTTGGATACCCGCAACACCGTGCTTCGCACGGTGTTGCCCCGTCTGGCGGAGTCGACCGGGTTCTCCAAGGGGCATCCCCTTGGAGCACGGTATATGTAGACGGAAATGCGTCAGCATTTCCGTCTACATATACGTCGTGCCTCGGCTTTGAGCCGACCGCCCGACGACAGGCCATTTTTGGATCAGAATGAATCGCTTTTGGATCATTTCTGGATCGCTGTCAGAGCATGGAGGATCACAGGTTGAGCGCTAATGGCGCATCTTTCGATCATTCGCGGCATACTGACGCGGTTTCCTCTCCCGCGAGAGCTCAAATGGACGCCCAAATCGCCGCGCAACGCGCACAACGCCTCGATGCCCTGTCGGCGGCATCGGATGGCCGGTCCAAGACCGCCCAGCTTCGCGATGTGTTCGACAGCGTCGAGCGCGCCATTCGCGCAGGCGTCCGGTACGCCGCGATCATTCAGGACCTGGCCGAGACCGGCCTCGTCTTCACGTACCAGACTTTCGCTCTGACCCTCAAAAGACTCCGGCGCGAGCATGGCATCGTGCTCCGCCACCCCCGCGCGCCACACCCGGACACTGGCACGGCAGCCCACCGCGCGGAGGACGCGCCAGACCCGACAGCGGCACGCACGCCAACGCCTGGCAATGACGCCAGATCCGCTCCGGACGTGGTACCCGCCCCGCCCGTTGTGCGCGAACGTCGCCCGATCGCGCCGGTCGGCGCAAGGCTCCCCGATGACTGGCTCACCGCCGACCTGACGCGCGAACAGAAACGACTGCTGACACCTGAACAGCGAAGCGCACGCGCGGATGCGAAGGTCAAACAGTACTGGCCTAACCCGTTCGATCCGGTGCCGCCCAAAAAAGACAACCCCGCCTGAGCGGGGTTGTCGTGATACGACGCACAACGGACGTCAAAGACCTGAGGGGCAACCCCGCTCAGTGCGGCTCGTCGTCCTCCTTGCCTGAACCCGCCTGAGTTTCTGATAGTTCGTCAGCTTCGGCCCCGGTGTCGACTCCATCCTCTTCGTCGTCGTCCTCGCGGTATCCGTATGTGACGCGCTCCGGCACTTCGCGGTTGCGCAGGACTTCCGGCAACCATCCCGAGTCCGTCATGCGAAGCTCTGCCGTCGCTGCTGCGTCGTCCTTCTTCATGCCGCGCAGTTCGCCCGCCACCTGCGGCGAGACGCTCTCACTCACCACCGCCGCAATCCGGTCTTTCGCCACGTGCGCAAAATAACCGGCGTGCGTCGGTTTCCAGTAACGCGAGAGGTCCACCGCTAGCGTGTTGGCCACCTCGTTCACGGCGTGCGGACGGTCGGCGCTGCTGATCCCGTCAACCGTGGCCGCCACGCAGAAGGCAAAGAGGTTCGACGTCACGTCCTCGCCCTGTTCCAGCAGCCAGGGCAGCAGTTCTTCGACCCGCCTGGGCAGAATCCGCGCCCACTTCGCGCGCTCGCCTTCCAGTGCCTTCCAGGCCACGCTCCCGGCCATGTCGTCCGCATTCGATACCAGCGCATCGCGCGACGTATGCAGTTCAATCTTCACCGCGTGGTCGATGTACGACCGCGCATAGACGTCATCGAATACAACCGGAATCATGCGCTGCATCAGCACGGCAAGCGCCACGCCCGGTTGCTGCGCAAGCTCGATCTGCACGGCGGCGGTCCGGTGCGCGGTCAATCGCCTGCACAGCTTTTCGCCATGCAGGGGGCGCTCTTTCGGGGCGCGTACTGCGTTTGGAATCGCGCTGCCCACAGGCGACGCGCTTGCCAGCGCACCAGGCGTCGCCTCCCGGCGCACCAGGCCACGCTCGATACACACACGCCCCTCGTCATCGAGATAGATAAACGCCCCGGCCTGCTTCATGTCCTCCGGATCGAACGTCTCGAAGCGCTCGGCGTACTGGTCAGCGGCATACGTCGCGGCGGTGGCCGTCGCCTCCAGACGCTCCTGCCGTGCCTCGTCGGGTTCGCTGTCGTCGTCGTAATACGCGTCGAGCTCGGCCTGCGCGTTGTCGCGCATCGCGATCAGTTCCGCAAGCTCCGTCTTTTCCTTTTTCGTCGGCTTGCGTGTGGTCGAGGCGATGCGTCCATGACGCATGATTTCCATCGCCTCGTAACGGGTCCGGCATTCCGTCCACTGCCAGCCTTCCGCGGCGACCGTCTGCGAAAGCTCGATCAACCGGTCCGACGCGAGCCGGTACAGCAGTTCGGCATCCTCAATGTAACCCGCGTGCTCGTCGTCGCTGAACAGGTCGCGGCGAACACGACCGCCCGCAGCCGCGTAGGCCTCCAGGCCAACGAACTGCGCGAGAGCATTGTCCCTCGTGTCGATTTCCTCGCGCGTGATCGCCGCGCGCAACTCGGCGGGGCGGCGTTGCCATGCGTTCACGGCTTCGTGCCAGATTCGTTATCAAGAGCGAGAGATTATGCCGAGTATGGCGGACGACCCGCCGGCTAGCGTGGGTGATCCCCTGTAATTGCTCCGCATAACAATAATCCCCTTGTTATCAACTGAAAGGGGGCAACATGACAGTCCGCTCATATGTTTCGTTGGATACGGCGCCCGCGCGTCGCGTCACGACCGATAGCGCTTTTCTTCTGGCCGAGTATCTCAAGACTCAAGCCGGCTTCTCTTCCTTCGAAACCCGCGCCAGCGCTGCTCGTCATTTTCTCTACTGGCTGCAGCGACATCACCTTCCACTCAGTCAGGTGGACGCTGCCGTCGTTGAGCGCTTTGCTCACCATCGATGTCGGTGCATGGGGCACGGTGGCGTATGCTATAGCCGGCGAGAGTTTCAGCGGCCTCGGTACATCACGAATGTTCGTCGGTTCGTCAGTTTTCTCGAAGATTGCGGTACGATTCGCATTCCAGAAGACCTCGCTCCAATCGTCCTCCGGCTCCCTGTCTACGGGAATCATCTCAGTGCCTTGGGATACAGCCGTGGAACCAGAAGCATGCTCTTGTCCGGAGCTGAGCACTTCGTCCATTGGCTTCGCTTGTCGCGAATTCCGGCGCGGGATGTAGACGATTGCGATATCGAACGTTTTGCGAAGCACGACTGTCGTTGTTTTCTCTGTCGGAAGCACGGGTCACTGACTAATTCGGGCGTGACTCGACGACGCCGTGCGGGAGTTTCATTCCTTCAATACCTGCGTGGCTGCAATCTGGTGCCTCAAGGCATCGTTACGGAGGAAGATCCACGTCTCGTCGCTTTTCGAGCTTGGCTTACCCATCAGTGTGGGGTCACTGCGCAGACCGTTGTGCGCTATCTAGCCGAGGCAGCGCGGTGGCTGCCCGCTCTTTCCCAGGACCCTGGAACTTACGACGCCATCACGATTCGCAATATTGTGCTGCATCAGCCTCCGACGCGATCTCACAAGTCGGTGCAGCTGACTGCGACAGTGCTGCGAACCTATCTCCGATATCTCGTGGCCAGTGACGCGTGCCGTCCCGAACTTGTGTATGCCGTCCCTTGCTCACGACGACGACGTAATGCCGCTCTCCCGAAGTTCCTCAGTTCCGCAATCATCCAGCGGATCATCGCGTCCTGCGACATCAATACGCCATTGGGCCTGCGGGATCGCGCGATCCTCCTCCTCTTGGCGCGGCTCGGGCTGCGAGCTGGAGATGTCTGCCAACTTGGACTGGCAGACATTGATTGGAGGAATGGGCGTCTGCGCGTCGACGGCAAGAACCGCAGGGCGTCATGCTTGCCATTGCCGCAAGATGCAGGTGACGCACTGTTGGCGTATATCGAGCATGCTCGCCCGCCCGCACATGAAGATCACGTGTTCCTACGTGTTCAGGCACCGTTCAAGTCCTTGAAGCCATCGACGATCGCTTGCATCGTCGCAAAGGCGCGCACACGAGCCGGTGTTGAAGGTGTCCCGACGGGATCGCATGTGTTTCGCCATTCGCTGGCAACTTCCATGCTACGAGCTGGCTACAGCCTGGAACAGGTGGGCGCAATCCTTCGTCACCGCTCGCCCGACACGACGGCGATCTACGCCAAGATCGATATCGACATGCTTGCGCGTGTTGCCCAGCCATGGCCAGGAGACTCATCATGCTGAGTGACGACGTCAATCGTTACGTTGCCATGCAACGTGGTTTCGGCCTTAAATTTGATGCACCGTGCCGGATTTTGCTGCAGTTCGCCCGCTACGCTGAAGAGCACGGCGATCGATATATCCTGACTCAACGGGTCTTCGATTGGTGCCGGATTGCATCCTCACCAACTCAGGCAAGTACCTTCTTTAACGCCATCAGACGTTTGTGTGTCTTTCTCCATGCCGAGGACACACGCCACGAACTTCTTCCGGTCGGGGCCTTCGGCCCCAGTCAACTGCCACGCCCGACGCCGCACCTTCTGGATTCTGATGATGTCCGCGCCATCATGGAGGCCGCACTCGAGCTCTCACCCAAAGATTCGATCAGACCGCACACATACCATCATTTGTTTGGCCTTCTGGCGGCCACCGGTTTGCGCATATCCGAGGCACTGGCGCTCAAGTGCAGCGACCTCAACGAAGAAGGCCTTGTCGTTCGTAGCGGCAAGTTCGGCAAGAGTCGACTCCTCCCGATACATCCCACGACACGGCTGGCACTGGCCCGCTACCTCGCCATTCGAGACAGGTTCGCCGCCGATGTTGACGATCTATTTGTGGTCACGACCGGCCGCTCTCCGAATAAATCCACGGTTTGCCGCGTATTTGTCCAGCTAGCGCGAGAGTTAGGATTGCGCCCACCCAGTCCGACGCGGGGGGTTCGCCTTCATGACATACGACATACCTTTGCAGTACGTTCGCTGGAATCCTGTGTGCATGATCGACATGTGGTCGCCAACCACATGCTGGCACTCAGCACCTACCTCGGGCATGTCAACGTCGCGAACACCTACTGGTATCTCGAAGCGACGCCGGTTCTGATGAATCACATCGCCGAAGCATGCGAGCACTCATTCTCGGGAGAGATGTCATGACAGCTCTGGCTCCGCACCTTACCGCGTACTTGCGGGAGCATCTGCCGCGCGAGCGGAATGCCAGTCCGCATACCGTCGCAACCTACGCCCACTGCTTCTCACTGCTCGTTCGTTTTGCGGCCAATCGGCTCCGCCGCCGACCGAGTGACCTTTGCATTGAAGACCTTGGACCGGAACTCGTGCGCAAGTTTCTCGACGACATAGAGATTGGTCGCGGCAACTGCGCCCGAACACGCAATGCCCGGCTTGCTGCAATCCGGGCTTTCTTTCACTATCTTGAGTACCAGGTGCCAACTTGCCTCGACCAGGTGATGCGTATCAGGGCGTTGCCTCAGAAGCGGATGGATATCGCACTGATCGATTATCTGACTCGAGAAGAGATCCAGGCATAATTGGACGCACCACGCACTGACACCATCAGCGGCACGCGTGATCGAGCCATGCTGCATCTCGCCTATGCCGCAGGCCTGAGGGTTTCTGAGTTGCTGTCGCTGCGCACGGACGACTTTCCCAATCGATCGTTAGCTACGGTGCGGATTCTCGGCAAAGGTCGCCGTGAACGTGTACTACCGTTGTGGCATGAGACCCAGACGGTCCTGCGAGCGTGGATCGCCGTTCGCCCACCGGCGCCAACACCGGAGTTGTTTCTCAACCGCAACGGGAGACCAATGTCGCGGGACGGCTTTTCCCATCGGCTTGCCCAGCACGTGGCGGTCGCGGCCCAGAGGCACGCTTCGCTGCTGGAAAAGCACGTGACGCCTCACGTTCTACGGCACAGCTGTGCGATGCATACGCTCGCCGCCACAGGCGACATCCGGAAGGTCGCGTTGTGGCTCGGACACGCGAGCATTATGACCACTGAGGCCTACTTACGCGCGGACCCAACCGAGAAGCTTGCGGTGTTGGCCGGGCAAATGTCGCCATCCATCAAGCCAGGAAAGTTTCGTCCTCCATCTGACAAGCTCATCGCGATGCTCAGCGAAGTTCGCAATGGTACATAAGGAGGAAGGGCTCGAAGTGGAACACGGTTATGCCGAGCAATTGCAGGGAATCACCCACGCTAGCCGGCGGGTCGTCCGCCATACTCGGCATAATCTCTCGCTCTTGATAACACATCTTATGCCGACGTCGGCATAATATGCGCTCCTGGGTCGCGTGATCGTCGGCCAGCGCAAGCGCCTTCGCCTGCTCGTAGTCGAGCTTGTCATCGCGCAGCAGGTCCAGCAGCACGGGCGCAAGGTTGGCGATTTTCAGCGCGCGACGCACCGCGACTTCCGGAATGCTGAACAGCGCCGCAATATGCCCCGTCGTTTTTCCTTCTTCGCTGAGCAGCCGGAAAGCCACGCATTCATCCGCGAGACACATAGGCTCTCGTTCCCGGTTCTCGATCAGCGACGCGGCGACCGCCTCACCTTCACTGACGATCAGGACCGGCACTTGGTAGTCCTTCGTAATTCGCCCCTGCTCATAGAGCATGTCGAGCGCGGCCAGGCGGCGCTGGCCCGCGCAGACGCCCAGGCAGGGCGACTTCGCGCGTTCCTTCAATTCGTGTACGGCGAGATTCTGGAGCAAACCCTTCTGGGCAATCGATTCGGCAAGGGCTTCAATGCCGGTCGGCGCTTTCCCGCGCACATTAAGCGGCGAGCGTGCCAGCCGCGCATACGGGACGTACTGGATGGCGGCACGATCCGCCGTGGGTTCAACAGCGTTTTGCATCAGAGTTGCCTCCGGTAAGTGGCCAGAGCAGGAAGCCCGGCCCCACGTGAAATATAGGCTAATATGCCCTAACATACAAGCTAGCTTTGCTTGTATGTTAGGGCATATTAGCCTATATTAGAGCTAGACAACCCACGCATCCCGCCTCGGGTGTCTATTCCGGAGATTTCCGATGACCAGCGAAGCACAAACCTGTATTACCTCGGCAGTGGTCCCCGACGAACTGCGCCTGAACGTCCTCCCGCGCTACCTCGGTCGCCATTACCTCACCGGCGAGTCCTACGTGTACGACTGGGCCGCTCGCCTGTGCCGTAGCTATCAGGGCGGCCTGTGGCACTTCTTCACCCTCTCCAACGGCGGCTTCTACATGGCTCCGGCTGACTCCGGGCGCGTCCATGTGCGCTGGCACCTGAACGGCTACAGCGACATGATGGGCGCGGACGCGTTCGGCGTTACCGTGACGCTGTTTGCCCTCTGCCACCTCTCTGAAAAGACGCTCGACGATTCGGTCATCGAGCGTTAGCACCAGTTGCGCGAGTTCGCCTCGCAGCACACCGAAGCGGCCAATATCCTGCGCGCCATCGACTAACTGACCGGCCCCGGCCCTCGGGCCGGGTCTGCTCCATCATTGGGGAAAAGACATGAGTACGCTTGCAAGCCGCTTTAGCAGCAATGCCGTTGTCCTGCGCTCGGATCACCCGCTGACGAACGACGAAATTGCCGAAGTCGCGCCTTCGGTCCTTGCCAACTGCCCACACGAAAGCCGTACGGCGCGTTACACCTACATTCCCACCGTTGATGTGCTCGATGCACTCCGGAAGGAGGGCTTCCAGCCCTTCATGGTCTGCCAGACCCGCGTGCGCAATGACGGCATGCGCGAATACACCAAGCACATGCTGCGGCTGCGCCATGCCGACCAGATCACGGGCACGAGCGAAGCGAATGAGGTCATCCTGCTGAACAGCCATAACGGGGCCAGCAGCTATCAGATGCTCGCCGGAATGATCCGCTGGGCGTGCCAGAACGGGATTGTGTGCGGTAGTGACCTGAGCGATATCCGCATACCGCACAAGGGCGATGTGATCGGCCAGGTTGTCGAAGGTGCGTTCAAGGTACTGAAGAGCTTCGATGAAACGGCCCAGCAACGCGAAGGCATGGCGGCGATGGTCCTCGATGAGGGCGAACAGGCTGCGTTTGCCCGCGCGGCGCTCACGCTGCGTTATGACGAGGACAAGCCTGCGCCGGTCACGGAACGCCAGCTTCTCGCGCCGCGCCGGATGGAAGATCGCGCGCCCGATCTATGGACCACCTTCAACCGCGTCCAGGAGAACATGATTCGCGGCGGACTGCACGGTCGCAACGCGAGCGGTCGGGCCACCACGACCCGCGCCGTCACGGGCATCGACCAGAACATCCGCCTCAATCGTGCCCTGTGGGTACTGGCTGACGAACTGCGCCGCCTGCGCGGCTAACCGGATTGCCCCGGCCTTCGGGTCGGGGCATATCCCACCAGGGGAATATCACATGGACACCCTGAACATGCGTCCGACGTGGCTGACTGCCCTGCTGCCCCTGCTCGCCGTCTGGCAATACGGCGACCGATCGATGGCGCGCAGCGAACTTTTCCGCATGGCCCTGTCGGCAGATGCGGCGGCGCGCGCAGCCCGCGCGCTCGAACAGATTGCCGACATGCGAGACCGCGACGGACACGCGATCGAAATGCATCGTGACGAGCTTCGTGCAATCGCACGCAACGCCCTCGCCGAGCTTCAGCGCGTGCCGCCTGGCGCGCCGGTCACGGCACAGGTCTGCCGATTGGAGCAGGTCGGATGAGGTGTGCCAGACGACGCGGTGCCGAACTGAAGCCAGGCGAGGTCGTACGGACGTGGTTCGGCACCCTGACCATTCTGGAGATCCGGCCATATCTCGGCCCGTTCGATTTCGTCAGCGGCATTGCCTGTTTCGGGTCCGCAGCCATGTCGATCATCCGCGACCACCCGTACGAGGTACTGCTGCCGGACCTGTAAAGCGAAACCACCGGCCCGCAGTTTGCGGCGGGCTGATTTAGCATGCGTGGACGCACATGAAAGCTTCCCTCACAGTCGCCGAAATCAAGCAGGCGATCAATTACTGGCGTGCGCGCGAGGCCTCGGGCGAGGATGGCATGTTGTGAGCGGAGGCGCGTTTGCTGGCTAATGCTTACGGGCAGATGATCTTCGAACGCCTGCAGGCAATTGCCGTGTCACGGCTGATGCCCGGGCCGGCCGAAGCCGCACGCGTCGCGCTCGACCAGTGGGAGCGTCCGTTGTGAGCATGCGCCGAGCATCGCATGGCATCGTGCACGACCCGCCGGCTGCCTGGACGCACACCCGGCGACGCCACTTTGTGGTACGCCGTGACCGCCCCTCCTCCCTGCCGGCCGGACTTGCGATAATCACGCAACGTCTCGCGCGCGCCGCGCGCCCGGATCGAGGCGCACGGGGACCCACGCCGCAGGCGTGGGGAGAGCGCCGGCACGCCGCGGCTGCGGCGTGACGATCCGGCTGGGCCTGGGTGGACCACCGGTCGGGGTCGTCAAGCTCCCGCAGGGAGCGTGTATTCCCCGCGGCGAAGCCGTGGGGAGTGGAATGTGGATCGTCTTTTTAACCCGGACCGACGATGGATGAACAAACGAGTATCCGGCCAGAATGTCTGCGTCCAGCAAATGACTTCTGGATTCGACCGGAAGCCAATGAAGTACGCGAAGTGCTCCGACGGGGCAAACTCACCGGCGCGAAGGCCGCGCAGATACTGGGCCTCGGTACCGGCGGATCGCGCACGATCCGCCGGTACACGGGGGGCGACGCGGCGATTCCCTATGCGAGCTGGGCCATCCTGTGTGAGGTCGCCGGCCTGGGCCGCATCTGGCAGGCCGAGGGTGGTTCACCACCCGCCGATGCTCCGCCGTCTTCAAGTACGCCCCCATCGGCCGACGAGCTCGCGGAGGCTTTTGGACGGGCCGAAGAATTCATCGAGCGAATCTGGACCGGTCAGGACGCCGCTTCGGTAGCCACCATCGGCGACTGTCGCGATGCACTCGTGCGGATGAAACAGGCCTGGCATGCCATGTCCACACGCGAGCAGCCAGCCGGGCTCGGTCACGCCCGGCTTGAACAGCGGATAGCCGCCGCGCAAGACAGGGTGAAAACCATGTCCAGCTGGGTGGATCTGTCCTGATGAAACACGTGGCCGCTGTCGACACTGCGCATGGTCGACCACACCCGGCCCGGGATGCTCAACTTGCGTGGAAAGCCCCTGTATATGGAGGTTTATAGATGCCCCATACGCCTGTCTCTTTTCGCCGGTACCTTGCTGCGTCCGCCGTTGAGGCAATCGCGCTATGCGCGACGATTTACGTGCTCTGGAGCATCGTTCCGTTCTTTCGCGGAGACCTTGGCGAGCCTAGCGCATACGCCATTCACTGTGTGACACTCTGGTTGACGCACCTCGTCAATCAGTTCTTCAGTCTGCCCGTGGCGCACGGCACTGACGGGCTGACCTACTACGCCAGTGGTTTTATCGTCTGGACGGGGCTCTCAAGTTTTATGATCGCCATGGGCTACGGTCTGAGCCGCACGGCGGCAGGCCATCAGGATGACTGACGACGATATCGGTAGTTCGCGGCCGGCGGTAGCGGGCTGAACGGCGCTTCCGTTGTCGCTTCGTTCGGGGATGCCGCATATTCACGACGCGCGACGTGCGCTTTGAGCTCCGGGTCGTTCGTCTGGCGTGTGGAGACAATCATTGAAAGGCCGCCTGGGCCGCCCAAGGAAAGTACGGCCACGCCGCCTTTTCACTTTCCCGCCGCCCCATCCCGATCTGGCCGCACCGCCGCGTTAAAGAACTGATCGACGAGTCCGAAACGCCGCGCATTGTCGACCTTCGTGTGGAGCGTCGTCGTCGCGAGACTCGCATGGCCCGGCCCGACCTGCACGTCGCGTACGACGCCGCCGGCGTCCAGCGCATGGTTTGAGTGCGGGCGCCCAAGCCAGTGCGTGCTCGCGCGTCGCAGATCCGCCGCGGCACCCGGATACGTCCGCTCCAGCTGGTCCGCCGCGCGCACGAATACCCGATTGAAGAGTGCCCGGACCATGCTGGCCGACAGCGGTTTGCCCGTGCCGAGGTGCGCGAGCAGCGGCGGCGCCGGTCTCCGGTGCGAGCCCGGCGGCGGCGAGCTGGTCACGCAGGCTGCCCGGTTTCAGGCGCAACAGGTGCGGCGTCCGTGACGCGCGCGTGGCGCGTGGCGCGTGGCGTGCGGCGTGCGGCGTGCGGCGTGCGGCGTGCGGCGTGCGGCGGACGACAGCGTGTCGCGGATGAGCGCGATCTGCCGCGTGATCCGCACGTCGGTGCCCGCGGTTCCGTCGCTCGCGTGCGGCGCCGAGTCGTCCACCCCTTCGAGGCGCACGCCCGGCACAGCGCAAAATCCGCGCGGGTGAGGCGCGGCGCACGGGCGGGGCGTTGCGTGTCATCGTGAATCCGCGCTGTCGTCCCCGGCCGGCGGCGTGACGTGCAGCGTGACCCCGCCATCCCACTCGAGGACAACCGGGCCGCCACACGACCTGCAGCGGGCCGCTTCGCCGTCGTGCGTGTCGTCGAGCAGGCGGACTTCACCCCGGGCACTGCACGCGGGACACCGGTACACGTAGAGAACCTGCGCTGTGTCTTCCATCCTCGTCTCCAGATCAACTGGCCATCGTCTGATACACCCGCGTCGGAAAGACTCGAATCCGCGCAGGGGACGTCCCTGCAGCAGGCAAGAGCGCTCCCGCGCCTCAATCGCCGCGGCCCGGAACGGCCGGGAATTTGGCCCTGCGGGCGTTTTCCGCCTTGACGGCCGCCCAGTACCGCTTCGTGAGCACCCGCGCCATCAAGGCCTCCGCGAGACAACCTGCCGCGGCAGGTGCGGCAAGGGATCCGTACTGGTCGAAGCGGGCGATCGTGAAAACAAACAACCAGCCGCAGGCGATAGAAACAAGCTCGAGTGAAATCAGGCGCACGGGGAGAAACGCGAACGCCCATCGCCTCATGCCCCAGCCCGTCGCTGTGATAACGAAGCACACCGCAATAACTATGGTCATCGGTTACTCCCGTGAGAACACCGGCTCTCCGCAGGTGTCAATGAGCAGCAGACCGTGCCCTGGCGGGCATTGTCTCGCATTCATTGATAGGCAGTCCTTTACGTATGCGCAGCCGCTGCTAGAACCCGTACGGGTCCTGCTGCCAGCGGCGCAGCACCGCGTAGTCGCATTCCGGCAGCACGATCAGGCCGGCCTCGGCCGCCTCGAGCACGCGTTCCATCTGGCCGCTTTTCACGAGGTTGCCGTGCAGGCCGTAGAAGTACCAGGCGAACGGCATGCCGATGCGCTCGTCGAACTGGTTGAGCCTGCCGTACAGGCCGTAGGCATTGAGCCGGTGCGTGTCCTTCAGGGCCGCGATTTTCCGCGTATGCGCCCACTGCGGCACGAAATTCAGGTGCCGCCCGCCCCCCGGTTCGGTGTAATCCGACGTATTGAAGGTCCAGCGCGCGCACGCACGCTCGCCGGCGTGGCCCGCGCTGGAGTCCGTCCAGTCGTCGAAGAAGCGGCGGCCCGGCCAGCGTTGGCGGTCGTAGCCCGGCCAGAGCTCGCGCACGGTCAGCACCCGGTCCTGGCCGGTGGCGAGATCGCGCTCCACGATCCGGCGGTCGCCCTCGGCCTGCCGCCGCGCGTGCCAGGTCGCCCCGGCGAGCGCCACGAACCGCTGCATGTCGGTCGCCTCCTGGAGTGCGTAACGGGGTTCACCCAGCGTGCGCCGTTCGATCCGTTCCTCCGTCCCGTTTCCCGACGCGCGCCGGAGCTCATTGACATCGGGCAGACCCCAGCGTGGGTCGGACGGGAACACGGCGCGCTCGACGTACTCCTGCTCCTCCCAGACCGCAAACTGGGCGAAGTTGTCCTGGGCGCCGCCGCGGTCGTGCACGAAGTAATGCAGCAGCGGCCGGATCTCGGTCAGCCAGTAGCCGCTCTCCCGGTGTGCGTCGACCACCGCGCTGACCGACCCGTGTTCGGCCAGCTGTGCGTCGATCCATGCGCGGTAGTCGGGGGCGATCTCGCGCCCCTCGCCATCGATCACGCGCGCCGGCCAGTCGCTGTAAATGTCGCGTGTCATGACATAGCGCGCCGCGCGCCAGTCGGTACGTGTGGCGAATGCCGTCAGCAGCGCGGCGTGCTTTTTCGTGACCGGCGTGGTCGCAACGATCGTCGCCAGCACATCGGTCTGCAGGTCGTATTCGTGCCGTGTTCCGCGTGTCACGCTCGCCTCCCGCTGGACTCAGTTCGCCTGGCCGCGCATCAACCAGGGATTGTCCAGGTCGACCCCGCAGCCCGCGAAATCCTTGACGTTGCGCGTCGCGACCGCCGCACCGCGCGAGCGCGCGATCGCCGCAATCATCGCGTCGACCTGGCTGACCGGCTGGCCGGCCAGCCTGCGCTCCGCGGCCAGAACGGCCCAGGCGTCGGCGGCGTCCCAGTCAAAGGGCAGCACGCGGCCCGCGAAGTCGACGTCGAAGATGGCGGCGATCGCGGCGGCGAGACCCTCGCGCCGCGCGCCGGCCGGCAGCAGGTTCACGCCGTACAGCATCTCGGCGCGCGACAGCGTGGTCGTAAACAGCGCGGCGCGCGGCTGCCGGCCGAACCAGGCCAGCACGGCGGGTTCCGGCGCCGGGCGCAGCAGTTCGGACAGCACGTTGGTATCGAGCACGATCATGCGACGCCCAGGTCCGGTTCACGCATCGGCTCACGGGCCGGCAGCTCGAGCTCGACGCCCGCGAACGGCGCGACGCGCCGGCGAATCGTGTCCACGAGGCTGTCGCCCTGCAGGGGCTCGGCGGCGAGCGCGCTGCGCAGGATGTCGCGCGCCTCCTCCTCCATCGAGCGCCCGTGGCGGGCGGCCTGGATGCGCAGGCGCGCCTTGAGCGGCTCGTCGAGATTGCGGATGGTCATGATGGCCATGGGAGCCTCCGGGGTGTACACGACATCCACTGTAGTCAATGAATGCATTGCAGTCAATGCATTCATTGACTACACCCCGGCACACGGGCGCTTCGCCGCCGTGCCTTGCCCGGCGGGCGTCCGACGAAGTGAAAGTCAGCGTGTCCCGGAAGTGAATGTTTTCGACCCGCCCGGCGAACGCATCCATGACCACCACAGGTCCCCGTGATCAGCCAGTGGCTCACCACACTGGCGCGCAGCGCCCGGTATTCGGAGATGACCGCATAGGGCGAAAAACCCTGTCCGAACCACCGATGACGTTCGAACGACACGTGCCCGAAGCGGTGACAAATTGTTTGCGCTCCACATCCCGCTAGCGACGCAGGGGCACAACCGGCCTGCCCGTCCCGCATGGCCCGACCGTCGCGAACACCGGGCTTTGGGCACGCATCCCTTCAGCGCTCAAACGCAGGTTCGTCGAACAGATCGGGGCCCACGCGAGACGCGGCGGGCTCGGGGACTTCGCCGGCGCGGACCTGCTCCAGCAGGCGCGGGGGCAGCCAGACCTCCTCCAGTGTGCCGATCCCGCCTTCGATCAGTTGCTGCAGGAAGAACGACGGTTTGCGACCACTCGTTTCGGCCAGAAGCCGGAGCCTACGCTCGATGGCCGGATCGATGCGGACTGCGACAACCTTCAATTTTTCTGCTTTCCTGGGCCTGACCAACCTGCGCTCCGCAATTTTCAACGTATGCGCATTCTACGCGGAGCTCCCGGACGTAAGGCACTGCGCGTCAGGAACACGTAACGCGGTACCTGCCCGCACGCGTCGGCGAGCCCGCAACGCTTAGCGTTCGCCGGCTTGCGTCGCGCCCTTGCCCGATGCCGTCGTACGCGTTCACTCACCCCCCTGCACGCCGACAAGATCGCCATCCGTCACCGAGGCGATACCCCCGCCTCGAGACGTTAATGCACCCCGAGGTTTGTCCTCCGGCGCGGAGCCCTGGCTGCGGGACACTCTGCTCATAGAAGGAACCGGTCGCGGTTCTTCGCATCCTTGATCCAGTTCGGCGCACGGCCCCGGCCCGACCAGGTTGCCCCGGTCTTCGGATCACGATATTTGGCCGGCACAGCGCTTTCGGCCGTTTTCCTCGGTCTGCCGCGCCCGCGTCCGAAGATGTCCTGCTCGGTGAACCCGTAGTCGGCCACCTTGGCCCGGATGTCCGCGAGGACCTCCTGAAACTCAGCCGCCCGGGCCGCCGCCGCCTGCGCCTCGAGCTCGGCCATTTGGGCTTTCAGCTCCTTGAATGTCGCCAAGATTCGTCTCCCCCACGTAGATTCGGTGATGGCGATCATAGCCCGCTTCGCGTCGATGCGACCGGCAACTGCCCCCCAGTCGCAAGCAGCCGTCCAGACCCTGCATGCGCATCCAGACGCGCCTGCGGCTGGTCCACCAGTTACGAGAACAACCCCTGCTGCCGCACATCTCGGGGAGGCGGCAGCGAGACCTTCGCGCGGTGAGCGGTGCGACGGCGCGCGAGGCGGCGCACATGGGCCACGAGCTCGGCCCGGACGCCCTCCGCCACCAGCACCAGTGAATACAGCTGCAGGCCGTCGGGTCCGGCTTCAGGTCGTGCGCGCAACGAAATGCGCAGGGCCAGGCGCCGCGCGCGATCAAGTAGCTGGGTGCGGCTCATACCCGGCCAGCACGCGGCGACCAGTGCGGCAACCGGCGGCGGAAGCGATTCGGGGGCGCAGCCGGAGGGCAGCGCGAGGGCAACGAGTTCGAAGCGGACGGCCATATCGTGTGGAGATGCTGTTCTAACCTACGGAGAAGACCGGGCGACCTGCTCATCCTGGCGTAAATCCCGCTGCGCTGCAAACCCCTTGAGCAGCCGGCGTCATCGCTACCCGCTGACCATCGCAGAAGCCGCCAGAGCACCGTAGAGCACCACCGCCGCGCCAAAGCGGATCCAGGTTTTTCCCAAAAATGTGCAACACAACCAAGCCATTAAGATAACCTTCTTATCACAATGCACCGATTTGTACAGTAAACTCTGAGCATGACAAATCGCCCTGACCGGCTCCCGGCCCCGCCTTCCCCCGAACCCGCCGGCTTTCCCGACGCCGATGAACTCGCCATGCTGCGCGCGTGGTATTCCGGCCTTTCGGTACGCCAGGCCGTGGCGCGCTACCTGCCCGCGCGGCTCGGGGACGGCAAGTCCGCGCGCGGCGTGCTGGGCACGATCCGGCGCCGGCTGCAGGCCCTCGCCCGCGCCGCGCACCGCGACGATTGGGTGGCCCTCTTTGACCATCCCGCGGACGAACGCGAGCGCCACGCGAAGGCCGTCGCCCAGGCGATCGACGCCCTGCGCACCGCGCGCGCCCGAGCCGCAGATCGCCGATGCCATCGCGCAGTGGTTCGCGCCGCGCGCGGTGCGCGTGCTGCACGCGCACGGCATCACGACACTGGCCGACCTCACCGTGCGCATCCCGCGCCGCCGCCAGTGGTGGAAGGCGGTGCCGGGACTTGGTGTGGCGAGCGCCCGCGCGATCGAGGCGTTCTTCGCGGCGTGGCCGGCGCTCACGGAAAAGGCCCGCGCGCTGGTGGTTGCGGACCGGCGCGGCCCGATGGACATGATGTGCGTGCCGTGGGAAGCGATCCGGGTGCCGCACGAGGTCGACGGCTCCGATGGCACCTTCCGCGCACCGGCCGCCACCTGCACGCTCGATGCATCCAACGACTACGAGGCCGTGCACACCTGGCTCGCGCTGCACGAATCGCCCGCCACGCAGCGCACGTACCGCAAGGAAGCGGAGCGGCTGATCCTGTGGGCCATCGTCGAACGGGGCCGCGCACTGTCGTCGCTCACGACCGAAGACGCCATCGCCTACCGCACCTTCCTGCGCCACCCTTCGCCGCGTGGGCGCTGGGTCGGCCCCGTGCGGGCGCGCACCTCGCCGGACTGGCGGCCGTTCAACGGCAGTCTCTCGGCGCGCTCGGTCGCGCATGCGCTGTCGATCCTCGGCGCCCTGTTCCGCTGGCTCATCGAGCAGCGCTACGTGCTCGCGAATCCGTTTGCGGGCGTGAAGGTGCGCGACGCGACCGGCACCCGGGTGCTCGATACCTCGCACGCGTTCAGCGAGGGCGAATGGGCCCTCGTGCGCACGATCGCGGACGGGCTCGAATGGTCGTCGAAGGGGTCACCGCGCTGGTCGGCGCCCGCGGCGCAGCGGCTGCGCTTCCTGCTGGATTTCGGCTACGCAACCGGCCTGCGCGCGAGCGAGCTCATCGGCGCGACGCTGGGACACGTCGAAACCGATCCGCGTGGCGACCACTGGCTGCGCGTGACGGGCAAGGGAAAGAAGCTGGCGCGCGTCGCACTGCCGCCGCTCGCGTGGGACGCGCTTGCGCACTACCTCGCCGCACGCGGCCTGCCCGTGCTGCCCGTGCGCTGGAATCCGGCCACGCCCATGATCGGCAGCCTTGACGTGGGCACCCCTGCGGGCAGCGACGCGGCGATCAGCAGCGTGCGCCTGTGGATGGTGATGCGGCGGTTCTTCGTGCTGGCCGCCAATGCGATCGAGGCCGACCATGCGCCACTCGCGGAAAAGCTGCGCCGCGCGAGCCCCCACTGGATGCGGCACACGCATGCGACGCACGCGCTGGGTCGCGGCGCGGAACTCACCACGGTTCGCGACAACCTCCGGCACGCGTCCGTGTCGACCACGTCGATCTACCTGCACAGCGACGAGGTCAAGCGCGCGCGACAGATCGGGGAGGCATTTGCCGTCAAGAAATAGTATGTCCGGTCAGTACGCGACACACCGTTCGAAGCGACCATTATTGTCTTGCATAACAAATGAACGATCACCGATCCAACAAGCTGGATACATGGTGGAAAGCGCGGTCGCACGACGCGTCACATTGGGTCGCCAATCCCGTCGCGTACTACGTGACGAATGTACTCAGCATGGCATTCGCCGTTCCCCTCATATTTCACGCATTTTTTTCGAATGAAACCTTTTGGAGGAACCTGAACAATATCCTGATTGCCGGTTCACTCACCCTCGCACTTGCGGTCGGCTCGCTATTCCAGCTAAAAGCGCTACGCCTGTCGACAGGCGTTCCAGCGGTAGTCATTGCCATTCTGGCCGCGTCCGCATGGCTCTACCTGGACGCAAACAACCAGATTGTCGTCATTCTTCACCGCTACTTCACCTTCGATGTCTCGCAACTCACCCAGGCAATTTCTACTGGAACGCGGGTCCTGTACGCGCTGGAAGTATCACTGGGCGGCGGCGTCCTGGCGGCGATCGGTGCGCTGTCACTGACCTGGTTTTACGCCATCAGTCGACGTCGCCAAGGACGTCAATGGCTCGACTGGTGGTTTTTCGGGATTTCATCGGGGATGTTCATCGGGTTTCTGACAGTTGCATGCATCTCCTCGAGAATTGTCGATACATTCTCGATCGACGCCATTGCATTGCATGCGGCCTACGATTTTGACTTTACCGATCGCTTTGACTGCGTGCATCCGCCGAAAGGAGCAAAGGTCCTGCTGTCGAAGATGTCGGATAACGTTGGCTATGCGGCCAGAATGACAATACCGAATCGACCGATACTGCACATCAAGGAAACGGACGGGGATGTGGTGCCCCTGTTGCAGTCATACCGGGACATCACAGTGCTCAAATGCAACGAAGCGAGCGCTCCGTAAGTTCCGCACTTACCCCCGCCGTGAACTGCGCGGTCTTGCCGCCGCGCGCTTCGACGAGATCTGCCACAGCATGGCTGCTACGCGCCGAGGGTGCAGCGGCGTCAGACCGGAGCCCCTTACCGTGTTGATTTGCACGGAATCCTGACCCACGATTTGCATTGAATTCTGACCCACCCGTTGGACCAGCTTTGTGGGTTATTCGGTGGGTGTCTGGGTCTTCTTTCTCTCCTTCTTTGGCTGTGTTGTGCTGTTTCTGAAACGATAGCTATCGTTTCCTGTTTCTACAATGTGGCAGTGGTGCGTGAGCCGGTCGAGTAGCGCCGTCGTCATCTTTGCATCGCCAAACACACTGGCCCACTCGGCGAAGCTCAGATTGGTGGTGATGATGATGCTGGTTCGTTCGTAGAGCTTGCTGAGCAGGTGGAACAGCAGCGCACCGCCGGTCTGGCTGAAGGGCAGATAGCCGAGTTCGTCCAGCACCACGAGATCGGCATACACAAGCCGCGTGGCGAGTTGTCCGGGCTTGCCCACGAGCTTCTCCTGTTCGAGCGCATTGACCAGTTCGATGGTGGAGAAGAAGCGCACACGGCGGCGGTGATGTTCGAGCGCCTGCACACCGATCGCGGTTGCCAGATGGGTCTTCCCCGTGCCGGGTCCACCCACCAGAACGATGTTGTGCGCCGAGTCGATGAACTCGCACTGGTACAGTTGGCGCACCAGCGCCTCATTGGTATCGCTGCAACTGAAGTCGAAGCCGCCAATATCGCGATACGCCGGGAAGCGTGCCGCCTTCATCTGGTACGCGAGCGAGCGCACTTCGCGCTCTGCCAGTTCCGCCTTGAGCAGCCCGGCGAGCACCAGCGAAGCCGACTTGTAGGCCGGCGAGTCCTGCGCGGCGAGCTCGCCCAACGCTTGCGCCATGCCGTGCAGCTTGAGCGACTTGAGCATCTGCATCATGACGTCAGGCTGCATGGTTGTCCTCCCGACCCCTTAGACGGTCATAGCGGCTGACGTTGGCCTGCGGCTCGACGGTCAACGCGAAGGCCTGTGGCGTCTGCAGCGGGGGCACAGGCGGGCTGTCAAGCAGCCGGCTCAGGATGTTCAGCACCGTCTGCTTGTTCGGTGCACCGGCTTCGAAGGCCAGTTCGACGGCTGCGAGCACCATCTGTTCGTCGTGCAGCAGGACCAGCGCCAGAATCTCGACCATCTCCCGGTCACCGCCGGGACGCTTCAGCAGCACGCCCTGCAGCTTGCGGAATCCGGCTGGGAACTCGGCGAAGGGTGCGCCGTTGCGAAGCGCCCCCGGTTTGCGCTGCAGGACTGCCAGGTAGTGCGCCAGTCGTAAATGGTCTCGCCATGGTCGTGGCTGCGGTTGATACACCGGTCGTGCTCGGCAATCACCTGACCTTCGGCAACGAACACGAGCTTTGCGGCGTAGACGCGCAGGCTGATGGGCCGGTTGGCAAACGACGCCGGCACACTGTAGCGGTTGCGCTCGAAGTTGACGAGGCAGGTTGGCGAGACGCGTTTGGTGTGTTCAACGAAGCCGTCGAACGGCTGGCCGACCGGCATCAGGTGTGGCCGCTCGGCCGACCACGCCTCCCATATCGTCATGTCCTGCTCCGGGTGCCGCGTCTGCTGCCACAGCAGCACGCACTGGTCGGCCAGCCAGTCGTTGAGCGCGGCGAGCGAACCGAACGTCGGTACCTTCTGCCAGAGCCGGTGACGGCTGTCCTGGACGTTCTTCTCGATCTGCCCCTTCTCCCAGCCCGAGGCGACGTTGCAGAACTCGGCGTCAAACAGGTAGTGGCTCACCATTGCACTGAAACGCGCATTGACCCCGCGGACCTTGCCGGGGCGTACCCTGTCGACGGCGGTCTTCATGTTGTCGTAGATGCCGCGGCGGGGAATGCCGCCCCAGGCGACGAACGCGTGATGATGCGCATCGAACAGCATCTCGTGGGTCTGCAGCAGATAGGCGCGCAGGAAGAAGGCTCGGCTGTGGCTGAGTTTGAGCTGCGCGACCTGCAGCTTGGTACGCTCGCCATTGATGACAGCCCAGTCCTCGCTCCAGTCGAACTGGAACGCTTCGCCGGCGGCAAACCTGAGCGGAACGAACGTCCCGCGCCCGGTCGTCTTTGCCTGCTCGTGCTGTTCCTGTCGCCAGCGTCGGGCAAACGCCGCCACGCGATCATAGGAGCCGGTGAAGCCCAGCGCACACAGGTCCGCGTGAATCTGTTTGAGGGTTCTGCGCTGCTTGCGGGGCCGGTTTGCTTCGGTCTTGAGCCAGCCTGCGAGCTTCGCAGCGAACCCGTCGAGCTTGCTGGGACTGTGGCGCTCGGAATAGACGGGCAGCACAGTGCCGGCCCGTATGTAACGTCTGACCGTGTTTCTGGACACGCCCAGGCGTTTGGCAATCTCGCGCAACGAGACATGATCGCGAAAGTGCCAGCGTCGGATGATGCTCAATATAGCCACGTCGATCACTCCGTTCCCCTGCCCGTTGCCGAGCAGGTCAGTGTTCTACGTGGGTCAATATTCGATGCAAATTACTGCGTAGGGTGGGTCAGGATTCCGTGCAAATCAACATTCAGGCGCTTCTGCAGAACTTTCACCTGTAAGAGCTGATTGTCGCGTTCTTCGCGCGGATGCAACACTTCCTTTCGGTGAAAGGCGAGCAGTTGCTGCTCCCACGTGTGGTACAGCAGCGGCGCAAACGAATTGATGAGCGACTGTCTGACGGCCTGCATTCCGGTGAAGTGCTCATAACCGGCCACAAATGCGGCTTCTGCCAGCATGGACTCGTCCGTCACGTCCGGATCGAACGGCATCGACATCATGTCGTTGTACGTTTTCTCCTGGAGCGCGGTTGCTTCACTTTCGATCCCGTCGAAGGTCGGAAGAAGGCGCTGGTCAAGCACCTGCATCGTGCGTTCCAGGTGCGGTTTGAACATACTATGAAAATAGCGCCGCCAGAACGAAGCGTTGTGCATCTCGGTCCTCTCTCTGCCATTCATGAACGTCAGGGTTGAGCGTCTGGACGCTCGCGAAGACCGGCAGGGAACTTCACAACCCTATCCTCCTGCTCGTCCGACGGCCAAGCCCGGCGAGGATCAAACGTCGACACGCTCTGAACCCGCGCGTAAAAATGGCGAAATGGCGCATTCTTTCCGTTGAACGGCGCGTAGACGTGTGGATCGCTGAAGTAATCTTCACCAATCTCGTCAATGTCCAGGATGTCTTCGAACGGAACGATCCCGACCACTTCAAGCCACGCGCGGTCCTTCTCGGGGATGGCTTCCCATGCGTGCCACGCCTCGTTGCGTTTTGCGCGCGAATTCTTGTCCGATCTCCAGTAGTCGTCGCGCAGATCGACGGCATCGTCGCAGCACAGCATTGCGTCCCAGCTCTTTTCGTCATCAGCGAGATAGGCAAAATGCCGATGTAGCAAAAACTCCAGGCCGTCGTGATTGAAGCCTAAGTACTTGCGCACGAGCCATTGAGGTCGCTTTTCGAAGTCGGGTATCCCTTCAGCATTCGGATACTCCAACGCATCGGGCGATCGAAGCAGCACGCTATCATTTTCCTTGTGACGCAGCAGGCGATTCGCCTTGCGCTTCATTGCCAGTTTGGCGCGCAGATCTGCCCGCTGGGAACGCCGGCGAATAGTCAGTGAAACGCCGAAGTATGCGAAGAGCAAGCCATCGTTTTCCGGCCGATACAGCCGGTCCTCGATTTCAGCTTTGCCCCACAGGTGCCACTCCTGCAAGCCCATAGCAGCACACTGGTCGCGAAAGCGATCCCTGGCAGTCTTCGAAAAATCGCAGGCGGCTGCAAAGATTATGCCGTGCAGGATTTCGCCTTCGGTTAGTTTGATTTCGTCGAGGTATTGCAGGAGCTTCGTCGGACCTATTGCCCGCTCACGTTTGCATTGGACGAGCCAAAGGCGATCGCCAATACCTACGACCGCGGCCTCTTCGTCATCGGTCTCCGACGCTGATGGCGCATCCGCATCGACAATCTCGTAACCACGCGCGTCGAAGCCATCGTCGGACCCGGCGCGGCCAGTTGCTTCCAGGCGGCGCCATGTTTTGAAGTCGTAGACCAACTGGCGGCACAGGTCTTCGAACCGCTTGGGTTCAAGGTCTTCAAAGTGAAGCGGACCCAGCGTTCGAGTCGCGGAAACCATGCAAGCTCCCAAGTTTGTCGTTAGGGATCAGCGCTGTCGCGTCTGCCACGAATTTCATTGCGCCTGCATGCCCGTCCATAGGTCAGCGGATGAACCGAGCCACGCTGCCAGCTTCGCAATCTGCTCGGACGCTCACGCCGTCCGGGACCCGTCCGTGCAGCACTTCGCCCGGGTGCGATGGGTCATGCATCAGAGCCGTCCGGATCAATGCAGCGCCTTGAGCACGGCGTGGGCTTGAGGCTGCACGTTGTCGAGGTAGGCGTCGACGGCAGCATCCTGAACGGCTAAGGGTGCAGCCTGCGCGACCGTGGCGAGTGGCCAGTCTACCGTCGCGGCTGCTTGGGTGATCGCTCGCAGTAGCATGGGGAGCGCAACGCCGGGATACCGGCTCTCGAGTTGGCCTGTACGTACCATGTAGCGCACCAGCATCGGCGACACGCCACCCGTGCTCATCAACGTCATCGGGTCTTCAATAGCACCGAGTTCGGCGTAGGTCATGCGGCTCACTTCTTGCAGCGTGTAATCCTTCATGCTCCCTCCAGGTTGTGTTGAACATCCAGTGAACTTGCCGGCAGCACATCACAGTCTTCGAACATCGAGCGGAGCTCGTCTCTGTGCGCCGTGCAGATCGTCGGCCACCGTCAGTCATCCTTTCAATACCCCAGCGCGTCGCACCGGCTTCTGCTCTGGTTGCCCCGGGCCATTGCCGAACACTATGCAAATGGTCTCATACGGAACGTACAGCTTGCCGCTCTCGGTGCGGTGGTCGCTCTACTGCGGCGGAGCGGATCGCCACTGTTTAAGTAGGGGCAATACTCGCGACGCGAGATGACGCGTGTCCGCCTCCGAACCGGAACATCCAAACGAGAGCGAAACCGTAACGAGCTCCGCCTGTTCGATGAGCGGCCGCATCTGATCAAGAAAGTTGGTCACTTCGGCGTCGCTCCACAGGTCGCCCGTCAACCATTGATCTGATCGGTTGAACAGGTCGAGGCACAGATCAAAGATGACCGGTGCATCGAAATTCGCATGCGAAAGTTCGGCGGCGTCTAGATGAAGGGTTTGACGTGCGCCGGCAGCGTCGAGCGTGTCCTGATCCACGCCCGGGTCGGTGTCATCCTGCAGGCAGAAAAAATGTACGTCGCTGAAAAGCCCCCGAATAACAGCCGGCGCAATAAAGGAGTCGTAGCGAATCCAGTTGCCGTCGCGGATCATGTCCTCAAGTGCGCAGAGGTCCGCGCCCAGCAACCGGTTTCGTTGTTCGTCATTCTGATAGAAGTCGTTCACGCCATCCCAATGGAAGTCGGCGTGGACCAAGGAGAATGGACGGACACGACGCTCGTGGGCGAATCGCTCCCAGACGAGCAGTGCCCAGCGGTGATCGTCCATCAGCCAGATGTCCTCGCCTAGCGCGGCGAGGTAGGCGTCGTCTTGCTGCAATTGTGCAATCTCTCGCTCATCCATCACCCTTCCCTCACAACGAACACACTACGTTGACACGTCGGTCCGCCGGCTCCCGTCTGCATTGTTGTCGCGCACTGTTGCGTGGCGAATCCACGGCACGGGTTGTTTAACGAACTGGTATTGAATGGCCTTCACGTCGACGATGACGATCGAATCGGTACAGAGACGTAGCGCGGGCATGCGGTCATCCCATCGGCCACGCTGCGCGTCCTCATCAAGCATGATCGGATGTTCTTCAGGCTGCGCGACGACGGCCGGCTGACTCGACTCGATGATTTCGAATGTCTCCTGATACCAGCCAGTCCGGCCCGCGCAGCTCGAGAAGTTTGTCGGGCGATAGCTGTTCAACCACGCTGGCGTGATGGAACAGGACCGCGTTGCTCCCCTGGCCGCCCGACTGAATCGACGGGTAGATCACGCCGTCGAAACGCGGCAGATTCCGGGAGCCGAGATATTCCGCGACCATTTGCGACGGAAGATAGCCGCTGGTTTCCTCGCCCGGCAGCACCGGGATCTGCAGTGCGCTGCTCAAGCGCTGCAGAAATGCGACGCGCTCGTGCTTGCGCTGGTATTCAGGATCGAAGTGGCTGATGTTGCGCGCCTCCACACGGGCAAGTGCCGCGATGTCAAGCAACTGCAGTTCGCGTGTGATGTCGAATGCCGCGGCCACACCATGCGCACCGACCGGCGCACGGACTTCGCCCAGGCAGGTTTCGACATCCGCGGCGCCGTAGAAGACAGAAATCCCGATTGGATTCATGCGTCCCGCGCTTGCCACGCGTGACGGCGGAGGCCCAAGCTTTTGCGCCGGGCTCATCAGCATGTCGTAGACTTCCCGCCAGTCGCTCGCAATGCGCATCCGCCAGAGCCGTGTGAGGTCAGTTTCAGGGCCGGCGCGCCTGATCACTTTCTCGCCGTTTTGAGCGACGAGCTCGTCGACACCGGCGAACATCTCCCGCAGCCGCTCCTCGATCTGCGGATTGAAGTACCGCGACCGGGTTCGCAACGCTTCTTCGATCTCGGTCCACAAGAACGAACTCGCCGACGCTCGCGGATCGGGGCTGAAACGAAGATCGTCATCGAGCGGATCGTCATCGCCATCCTGCGGCCACCAAAACCAGACCTCGCGCAACGATTCCAGGATCAGTTCGGCCGTGCGATCGTCGCCGCACTTTGTCATCTCCTGAATGACGTCGACCGCGCTGCACCCTTCCGCGGCCAGCCATTCACCCATGGTGTACTCGGGCCTGGCAGAAATGAAACGGTTCTGGAACAGTGGCTGAATGCGTTCGGCGTACTGGCGTGTTCCCCAGCAAAGCGCCGTTGTGCCGCAAACGACGCACTGATCGCTTCGGCCAGTATTCGAAACCTCGTCGCGCAGAAACAGGTCACCGGCGCACTCAAGGCAAATCGGCTGGTTGTCGGGCTCGTGTTGATCGTTTTCGGTCATTTTGTTCTTGTAGCCCCCGTCATCCAATGAATCTACCGTGGCGGGCCGATCGTCAGCAACCGTGGGTCGTAGACAAACGGGCCATCATTCCGAAACGAGATGATCGCATCCTGCTGCCCCGGTTTTCAAGGCCTACGTCGGCAAACCGGAACAGCGACGCATGCTCAGTGCGCACGCGGGTTCGCAGATCAGCGGCGCTGCTGCCCGCAAGGTCATTCCGTTCGAGAGTCCCCACTGATGGTCTCCTCGTGGTTGCGGGACGCCAGGCAGGTGAAATGGCCGTGAGCTGCACGCTACGCCTGCTGAGGCTTCAGTTCCTTCAGAAACGCCTTGAGCGCGCCCGCATCGCCGCCGCGCAGGGAATCACGCGCGCTCGCATAGCTGTGCTCGGCCCGGACGAAAAACTCCTGGGGACTCGCCAGCGTCGGGATGCGCCCGAATGAGGCGAGCTGCGCGGTGAGTACCGACTTCAGGTACGCCTCAAGGTTCGCACACAGCAGGGCGATGTTGACCATGCGGCCGGCGCTGTGCACGATATCGCAGCGGGCGCGGTAGATCCGCTGCAGGTGCCAGCGCAGCCCCTGTTCGACCCGCCCAAGAAATGTGTTCATGTCGGTCGGCGAAGCAAGAAATGACATGAACTGGTCAAAGCGCATCTGCGTGAGCGGCTGATCCCCCAGCCGTCCGTTAATCGTCTGGCGATGGACCGGTTCGGCGAGCACGTCATAGAGCTGGGCGAAATCCAGCTCCTTGAGAGCTATCGGCTGTCCGCTCGGCGCGTCGACGAGCTCGACCGACTGCTCCAGCAGCACTTCACGATAAGCCGTCAAGTGGTTGATCACCGAGACCCCCATCAGGACCGGCGTGACACTGTCTTCGACTGCGGCACCGATCGGTCCTGATCCGCTCATCCCTTTGGCGAGAAATTCCAGTCCGGTCCACCAGTTGACGAGCTTGTTCTCGAAGCTGGTGGTGTCCGCGCCCATGCGATACAGCCGGAAAGCTGCAAGCACGCGATCGCGTCCCTCTCTTGAGAAACGCTCACCCGTCACGAGCTGGCCAACGTTCTGAGCGAACGCATCGAGCTCAGCCGGGCTGACCGATGACTGTGGATTCGGAACCACTTTCGGGATCGGCAGCAGTCGCCAGTCTGGACCTGTCGGTCTCGGAACGGCAAACTGGTCCGAGACCGCAATGTTGGCCCGGTCGTACTCGAAACGGACCAGATCGAGCACACGGTTGATGCGATCGTGGACCAGCTGGCCTGCGGTGCGTGCGTCAATCGCGTCCGCCTCGCCGTAGGCAAACAGACGGTGTCCCTGTTCCTTCATACCCGCAAGCGTGGACAGTTCCGGTGGAACCGCCGCACTGAACACGATGTCGCCGATCTGCGGTGGAAACGACTTCGTGTCGGTGACTCCGTCGATCGCAAAGCACGCGCGCCAGGCTCGGCTCTCCGATGTGATCAGCTTCCTGAGCAGGTCAAAGCGTTGCGCGAAGACATAGGCTTTCTTCTGCGGCTTGACCGGCACCAGAACCTGACGGTACAACTGGTAGAGACCTTCGATGCTCTGGCCACGCGCGATCAGATAACTGATCAGACTGCCTGTCAGCGACCGGATCTCGTTGAAACGATCTGCCTCGGGCCGGCCGTCCGGCGCGAGCACCGCTTCATGAATCCCCTGAATGACCTCGTGGACGTAGCATCGATGTAACTGGCTCACGTATTCGCGCAGATAAGAGTCGAGCAACGAGCGCCCCTTTTCGATCGGCCCCTTGTCGAATTTCTCGCCGAATGACTTGCCGAGCAGCGCGCGGATCACCGCCGTGGACGCGCTGAGTGAGGGACGCTTCAACGCCGACTCGGTATCCAGGATGCTGATCGCCTCGCGCGCGACCATCCAGCGGTCCTCGTTACTAGCGTGCGGCAAGGCCGTCAACCGGAGCAGCTCTTCGAGAATGTTGACCGCGTGCATGACCCGCACGCGGTGCGAGTCGAGCGAATAAGCATACGTCATGTTGTACCAGACGCTCGCAAACACGGCCTGTTCGCGGGTGAGCGGATACTGTGCTAGTCTGGGGTCGTGTTTCATTGCCTCTGTTTTTCGTGCGTACTTTTGACCACGCATTATGGGCGCGCAGTTTTCACGTTGGTTTCCAGGCCACATTTTGCAGCGGCTTTTTGTTGACCGGGGAACTCTGCCCGCCTATAGTACGTCCTGCTTTAACAAGCCCGTCGCGTTTTTTGACGGCACGGTTATCACGGGGTCAGGGGTGTAGGTCTGGGCGGTGTCCCGCTACATTTTCTGTTCCCCAACCATTAGAGGGCCCGCCACATGGCGGGCCCTTCGTGTTTACGGCGTCAGCCCTGGTCGCTGTCCCACTGCATCTCAGCCATCCTTCCCTTCTATTTTTCCAGGCGAAAGACCGTCCGTTTCCCGCCGGCATAAAATCGCCAGATCTAATAACTGTGGTAATCAGGAATGGAGTTTCGGCGCCGGAACGCGCGAACAAAGCCAGCCCGCGTGACCCCAACCCATCGCCGCGTAGTTTCGGCATAATTAAATACGTAGTTTCACTACATTTTACATATCCTCCCGACTGTCTCCGGCCGGTCTGAGGACGGCTGCCACGCAAGCCCGATCCGTGCGGCGCGCCGTCACGCGAAGACGGCAACAACCGGATGGCGGGGCGCGCCCCGCCCGGCGCTACCTGCCCTGCCCCTGACTGCAAAAAACCGTCAGGGCCGGCGCGCACGCCTGGCGGGCCGCCGAGCAAGGAGCCGTGCCACGCGCCGCGGCATCGCCGCTTCGCCGCGGGTCCATCGACCCATGGTGCATGGTGCGGCGGACGTCGCCCGAGGATCCGGCGACCATCACCTGGGTCCAGCCGGGGTGCGCCCGTGCGCAGGCGCGGTCAGCCCCTCGCGGGGCGATTCTGACAAAAAGTCTCATATCACTGCGATCTGGAGGGACATTTTGTCATCACTAAAAACAAATCCAATTCCAAACCTGCCCTTCGGTACCGCCTAATGGGCGAGGTGGTCGCGACCAGCCCCGCGACCGCCATCGGTCTCCCCTCCCTGTGGCGCTCGCCCCGCCGCCCGTTTCCGCAACAGTGGGTTCCGGCCTCAGCTGACTGACGCCAAGGCGTGATCATTCCCTTTATCGACTTCCCTGTGCTGCTTCGTATTGTCGCCGAACGGCGTTGACTGATTTGGATGTGGTTCACTGTTAGTTGCAGTAAATTTGAAAACTCATGATCCTGATCATCATCTCTCCGGCCGCTGGAGACCGAACGGCACAGCGAAGAAAACGGACGCGACCGCCCCTCTCTCCCCGCGAAAAACGCAGGCTCCTGAAGATGGCCTCGGAGGAGATCTTCGAGATCGTTGCCGCGCTCACTCCCGATGGGGGCGTGAACGTATTGCTCGCCGGGCAGATTCAGCGGCGCGAACCCCATGGACGGCTCGTCGAGCAAAACCAGAGCCGGGCACGCCATCATTGCCCGGACGATCGCAACCATCTGCTGCTCACCGCCCGACACATAGCCTGCGCGAGATTTCTGACGCTCATTGTCCAGAAGAAAGCAATTGACCTGATTGACCTTTTTGACCTTATTGTCGGTTTGTGCGAGTATACCGAAACAAGGGAATTCGCGGATGGAGGTGGAAAATGAGCGCGCACATCGAAAAGCGCAGCGCAGGAAAACGCAGCCGGGCCACGCCACCGTCACTGCCCGCGCCTACGGACCGCTTGCTTACCAGTGCCGCCGGCGCAGTTATGGCGGACGATGGCGTATTGGTGCTTCTGGATTTGCCGGACGAAGAAGTCGGGCAACTCCTGAAGCGGAAAGTGCGCGACCTGCGCAAAGGGCTCCTTCTGCTGGACGACGCCCCTCCCCTAAAAGCGATCAAGATTACTCCGGTGCAGATTGAAGGGGTGATACCGACGCCAGTCAAGTCGGACGTCTATCAGCAGGCGGAGAAAGCCAGGCGTCGCCTGGTACAGCTTGGAGAACTGCTCGACTCGTCGCAATTGAGGGAGTCGCTCAACATCACCAAGCAGGCGGTGAGCGCAGCCACCCGCGCCAATAGAATGTTCACAGTAGAGGTAGAGGGTCAGGCGTACTACCCGGTGTTCTTTGCCGACGGAAAAGTCGACAGAACCGTGGTTGAGCGCGTCGCCCGCTTGCTGGGGCAACTTCCAGGCTGGACTAAGTGGGATTTCTTCGTCAGCCGCAGAGGGTCCCTGGGTGACCTGAGCGCGCTTGAAGCGCTGGGCAAAGGAAAGGTCGACCTCGTCGAAAAGGTCGCATGCGCATTTCATGAGGAGATGACGCGTTGAGCATCGACCTGGCGCGCGATCTAAGCTCCGTCAAGCTGGACATCGAGGAGATCAATCCGTCGAAACTACTGCGCATTTCCCGATACGAATCCGGAGAGCCGCACTTCAGCAAGTCGGGCCTCAACCGGTTTGACACTCCGGACGGCTCTTTCGGCACCTGCTACTTTGGACTGACATTGGCCTGCGCATTCGCGGAAACCGTTCTTCATGACCGGACAGCAGTTTCCGGTGGTTTCCCGCTTGTGTATGCGGACCTCGAGCAGCGATGGGTTGTCCGATTCAAGAGCGCGGACAAGCTGCGGCTTGCAACATTCCGGGGCGCTTCGCTTAAAAAGCTTGGCGCAGATGGCCGCGTTTCAACGGAGGTCCCTTATGGTGTGCCGCAGGCCTGGTCCAAGGCACTGCACGACCATCCCGAGAATATTGATGGCTTCACCTATCAATCGCGGCATCTCAATACAGAGCCTGCTGTTGTGCTGTTTGACCGCTGTTCGTCGAAGCTGACCTGCAAGCCTGGAAAGTACAAGAACTTCCTGGACTATCCCGGTGCACTACGAGAGCTGCAGACGTTCAATGTGTGGCTGACGGCTTGATGTGGCCCGCGCACCCGGCGCTGGCCTGCGGCAAACGCAAGGAGAGCTTGATGTTCTACTCGGCGCAGATTGAATCGGATTTCCGGAAATACGCGAAAATGTTTAAGGCAAGCCTCGACGTGGCCGCATTCACGCGGCTGTTCCTTGAGCCAAGGGGGAATGCGGCATCTATGTGGTGCCCGTCGAGCTGCGCTACAAAGTTGCTTCAGCCGCTAACGAAGCGGCGCGCCCCACGCCCACGCTGTACGGATGGGCGGTTCCACAGATATTACAGACACAATTTAGCACTGCGAATTAGTGGGAAGACGGGCTAGCTCTTAGAAGTACATTTGCTCAAGTGAGAGCGTTATTCCGAACGCCGAGGCTTGCTGCGGGCCATTCGCGCCATAGAATTCCAGTTTACCGTGCTGGTCGACAACGATGACCTCTCGGGCGCCGCCTTCGAGGTAAGCCCTGAGTCTCGGGCCGATCTCGTCCGCAAACTCGCGGTCAAGGAGCACCTCGACACACAAGTCCGGTACAAACGGGATCGGACCTTCCCGGTCATACCCTTCCCACTTTTCAGGCGGCATCCAGACGACGTCAGCTACGCGGATGCCGAATGCCGGAGTCGTCACGGGGACCGACATTGCCGCCACGTGACCAATCTGCTCCGCGATTTGACAGTAGGCGTCGGTCAGAACAATCTGGCGCCTTGCTGAGGGTTGAGGAAGCAGCACCGTTTCACCTCGACCATCCAGCTCGCAGCATCCCAATGACCCTGCATCAAAATTCGGGTGGATCCGACGCCAGGTTGCAACGAGTCCGTCCTGCTCGAGAAGAGTAGACACAACGGCAAGCCTCCAATGGGGGAATCGCGTAAGGGTAATCCCTTTGCTGGCGCGTGAAAAGCGGAAAATAATTGTGCGGCGCACAAATCAATCATGCGGCGTGCATGAGATGTGCTATTTTGCCGTTATCGGGCCTGAAGATTAGGCCTGACGCTCCTCGTAACGCGATGACTGCGAGGTCAGGCCTGGCTCTTTCCCCTATTTATGCTGCATCGCAGCACCACAGATGCCCGAGGGGGGTGGCGACTTATCGCTGGCGACGAAGGCGGATTCGCTTTGGTGCCGTGCTACCGTATTCGATTGAAAACGAGAAGTGAAATGAAACTCGATGAGGAGACATTCCGGCGGCTGCGCCGGCTCGCCCCGGTGCTTGACGACATGCTCAACGCAGGAGAAGTCGAACATGCGGACCAGGCGGTGAATCTCGCTGCACTCGCCCAACTATGCTCGACCCTGTCCGACACCTACTACTCGACGCACCCCGATGAGTCGGCGCAAGCAAGCGTCGACGGGGAAGAGCCGCAAAATTAGCAGCGTACTCTCCACGCTCGCCCGTGCCTCGCCTTATTCCATACGCCTGTGCCCCGTCGTAGTAGTCACGGAACTGGCTGCCGATTCTCATATGCTCGTTGTTTGTAGGTGGACGTTCCCGTTTGCAGGCGCGGCCCGCAAGCGGGGCAACCACGGCAAAGCGGGTGGAGTCAGTCGTGCGCGGCGACTTTGCCGGACTGAGCCTGACCGGAGACGAGACACGACGAGCGGAAGTTCTCTCCCTGGCTGCGCGCGCCGCTAGCGGAAAATCCGCGTGCGAGCGCTTCGAGCCGGACGACTTCCGAACCCTTCTCGCAACTGACCCAACCGGCACCATGCGTCTCCATGCGAGTCAGAACCCGGTTCCCGATGAGAACTGCGATGGCGATGACGATAAGAACATTGAATGCCGGTCTCATGATTTCGTCTCCCTATGCAATCGGACTATCGCGTGTCAGCCGGAGCCTGGCGCCAACGAGATTACTGGCGCGAACCTATTCCACAACGCCCTGCAGGCCGGGAAACTGCGCAAGCGACGCAGGTGCAAGGTGGACAGCACAGAATGGCACCAAAGCAATGATAAGCCCGTGTATCGGCTCCGGTTGTTTGGACACGCTTTTGCAGCTCAGGCGGCCAGCTTCATCAGCCATTCCTGACGGGCTTCGAGGGGTGATTTGAAACCCAACTTTTCGAGACGCCAGTCGCGATTGTATCGATCCCTGAACGCGACGGCAGCAGCACGAACGTCCTCCAGGTTTTTTTTGAAGATGCGCCCATGAATAGCCTGTTCCTTCATGGTCCGGTTGACTCGCACAGGAGAACCCTATTTGAAAACCGGCGATCAGGCATGTAGCGATGCGCCGCATGCAATCATGACTCGCCGAGAAAGTCACCACTGATCGTAGACTTGGCAACGCTGGTAATAGCCGCCGTTGGAAAATGGAAACGCGACCGGCTGCTATGCCCGAGAAAGGCTGCAATCGACCGGTTGAATCCGCCTTTGAGAACGGCCGTTGACGTCCCTGCAACAGGAATTGTGGCAACGGGTCGCTTTATGCCATTTGCATGACGTCCAGTCGGCGACGCCGCCGCGCGGACTCATGAGGCAAAGTTCGGCCAGATTGCGACCGTCGCAAAAGGATCTACGAGTCACCTGAGCGACTGCTTTGGGACATAGTAACGGCCCCTCAGATACTGCGTACGCAAGCGAACATTGCGATAACGATTGTTGGCTGTCTTAGAGGAGCGCTTTCTATATTCGAGTTAGCCGAAGGACGATTGCGACGTGAATTGCGATTGCAATAGAACGGAGACAGCGGTATGCCATTTGTTCGCCACCAAAAGCCTGATTCTATGAAGCGTTGGGTGCAATTTGCCGCTGCAATTTCCTCAGCCGGCGGAATTTTGATCGGAGGCATAGGCGTAAACGCTTCATTTTCCGAGTGTCGGCCGCGACCCGGCAATTCGAATGGCAACTGTCCGCCGCCCGAAATGCAGTTCTTGAACTCACCGACTTGACGCCCAGTCGACTGCTGGCATATCTTCAGTCAAACTAAGCGGCCATTTGACCTTTCCGAGAAAGCATCGCGTGCGATGTGGCCACCGGGAATCACAAGGATTCTCAAGCGACTGCATCCATCTATTGAACGCAATCCTGCTGGCAACTGGTTGCGCATTGCTGTGTGTTTCAATCTGAAGAACTGCAATGGCAGTTCGTGCGAAAGCGAAGCAAGACGCAACGTTGTGGGAAAAGGCAAATGTTGGATGTCGACGTCCATGTCATCGTCAGGAATGCAAAGATAATAGGCGAATGCGTGGGCAGCACGCTGCACCATCAGTAAAGCTCTAGTCCGGCGATCACGAGCAGTGGTAGCGGCGCAGATTGATCGTCGTGTAGGCCAGTGTTTTGAACGCGTAGTGCAACTCACTGATGCGTTCAAAGCGCAGCCGCAGGCGGCGAAACTTGTCTTCCCAGGCGAACACGCGCTCAATGGGAAGATCCTGTGCGGCGACAGGGTCGGTGCCGGGGCGCGTCGGCCATGACCTTTGGCCAGATGGGGCAAGACAAACTGCTCGAACTGCGCTTCGCTCAATTTCGTTGGAATGGCCTGCCAGCATGGGCTTCACGTTATTCACACATCCAGAAATCTGTGCGCTAGCCTGACCGGGGCGGCAGCGCCGAAATCCAGCCCCGACATGCCTCGCAGAAAAAGACAATCCCGGAATATTAACAACCAGTTGTCTGACAGCAAATTCAAGTCGGCTCAGCATCTGAAGTTAGATGGTAGCTCGAAGTAGTGATGCGTGCGGCTCGCCCTGTCCGCGAACGGACATCCCAGAACTTGACGGAATACGAATTGGGCCTCTCCAGCGCCGCCGTTGATCGTATCAGAGATTGACGGTCGGCAGTCGGATTCTGTCCCGATATAAGCTTCGTTCGAAAATCGGTCAACTTGTTGTTTAGGTATTTACCCTAGTATTGTCGTCTCCTATACTGCGTAGATCGCTGCGGACAACGCAGATCTCGGCCACGCAAGGTAATTCAAGAGGTAATAGTCATGAAATCGCTCGTTCAAGCTGTCATTGTCGCCGCAACCCTTGCTGCCCCGCTCGTTGCTTTCGCTCAATCGAACCAGCCGGTGACGCGTGCACAGGTTCGCGAAGAGTTACTTCAGGTCGAAAAGGCCGGGTACAACCCTGACTCGCATGCGCACCGCAATGAATATCCAGACAACCTTCAGGCCGCCGAAGCTCGCGTCGATGAGCAGAACAGTGCGATGGGCGGCGTAGCCGGCGGGTCGTCGCAGCAAGGCCAGCCAGCGCGGTAAATTGTCTGCAGACCGCTGCGGCTGCTTGACAGTACCGTCCCAGTATCAAGGACAAGCGGGCCGCCATTGCAACTGCTCGTTGAAGGCGCAGGGTTCGCGGCCGACGCAAGAGTAGTGGAGTAGTGGTTGTGTCGCGATAAGGAATGTGGGATGAGCAGCCGCCTGTAGTAGAGAGGACTGCCAACATCACGGGCGCGTAAAATTGCTCGACAGCAGTGTCGTCAACGCGATCCTCCGCAACTGCCGCTTGCGCATCATGTGCATGATCGGAGACCGCACCAGAGTGGGCGCGAAATCGGGTCGCAGCGAATATGGCCGATAGAATGCAGCTCGCGATGGGCTGGGACGACGAACACCTGCACCAGTTCATCGTACGCGGATGGCGTTAGAGTGGACATCACGACGGTGCTTTCCAATTCTTCGACGGGCCAGACACCTTGTCGTTGGCGGCAATGGGCCTGCACGAACATGAGCGCTTTGCCTACCTGGACGACTTCACCTCGTGGTGGTTACATGACACGCGCATCGAGCGCCGCTCGTGCAACCAGCGGTCAAGGCCGATGCCATGCTGTGTCGCGAGCTCCGGGCGTTGCCCACCAGAAGACATCGGAGGCCTCGATAGATACATGAATGCTCTGGAAGTTCACGGCGAGCACGAATTTCTCGAGCGGATCGAGACTTTACGCGAGGGGCAGATTGACGTGAACGTTCTGCACGTTGAGGCCGACGAATGGTTGATCTGGCTGGATCGGGGTTTCGACCGGCGCGCAGCGGATGAGCGGCTGCAGGTCCTTGCGCGGTAAGCGCATCGTCCTGGTGACGCGCGCGGCGGGCGACTGCGATGCAAATCAGCGTGCGGATTGTGGTTCAGACCGAAGTCGACGAACAGGCGAACATTACGGAGATAGCCCGCTTCCAACGGGACGGATTCGATGCTGGTTGTCTCGGCTTACATCTTGAGGAGGCAAAGGCGCTGTTAGGCCGGTTGCAGCGTTCAATGATCGAAGCCGAGGCCGCTGAAGCGATCGCTCGAATGAGCGTGTGTCCGGATTGCGGCCCCCTTCTGGCTGTGAAGGGCCATCATCGCCTGATCTACCGCGCGGTCTTCGGTCGGCTGTCGATCGATAGCCCGCGGTTGTATCAATGCCGGGGTTCCGGAATCGGGCGCCAATCCGTCTGCCCGCTGGCCGCTCGCCTGCGTGAGCGGACGAGTCCCGAATTGCAGTATTTCGAGGCCAAGTTTGCCGCGTTGATGTCCTACGGACTGACTGTCCGGGTCCTGGAGGAGGTGTTACCGCTGGGGTATCTGCTCGCGGCCACCACCATCCGCAGACATGTTGCTGCACTGGGTCGTCGCCGTGACAGCTCGAAGGCAACGGTCGCCGTCGAACAACGGCAATACGTCGATATGACTGCCGGCCGGTGTGCTATTCCGCGGCAAAGTTCAGCGCGTGGCGTGGGAATCGGCGGCGGGTATATCCGCCTGATCGGACACAGCAGTCGGCAGGACGGCTGGTTCGAAGTCATCGTCGGAAAATCACTGCGCGACGACGGTCGCGGACACAGCTTCGCTTACGTTCACACACTCGAGCAAGAACCTGCCGATCGAATGCTGGCCTTTCTTTCGCAGGCAGCGGCGCGGGCGTGATGGCCACCTGCTGCTTGAGCATCTCCATCGCCACCGCGAGCGAGCGCACGCCGTCCCAGCGCAGCTCCATGTTGTAGTTCAGGCCACCGCGGATCAAATGCAAGTGATTGTCGATCAGACCCGGCAAAGCGGACCGGCCGCCCAGGTCGACGACGCGGGTCGAGTCGACCGCGAGCGGCATGACGTCGGCATCGCTGCCCACGGCAACGAAGCGGCCATTGGCGATCGCCACGGCTGAGGCGATCGGGTTCGAACGGTCGAGTGTCGTGAATCGTCCGTTATGCAGAATAAGATTGGGTTGGGTGCCGATGGCGCTCATGTGCGTTTCCTCTCTTCGCTCAATTCACGGAGTTCGTTTGATTCAATCAAAAGCCGAGCCATTGCTTGACTAGCTGCACGGCCTGTGCGCCGACCAGCAGGCCGACGAGGGCAGTCAGCGGCGGTGCGGGCGATCGACACTTGATCACGCTATAGATCACGCCTATCAGCACGCCCGCGCCTAGTGATATCAAATACGCTTGCATACGATCGGTCTCCGAACGATTAGAATGCAGGTCATTGCATCCCGGTTTGCGCCTCCGGGTCCATCTGCTCGCCACCGTTGGCATGGGGTTGTCCCCAGTGCCGCGGCAGGCCCGTCAGACGTTCGTCGACTCGATAGCCAACATGCAAAATCTTCCCGACCTTGAAGCCTGGGCCATCTTTTCGCGCGTCGCCGAAACCGGCTCGTTCGCGAAAGCCGCCGAGCTGCTCGGCATCTCGCAGCCCACCGTCTCCAAGGCCATTGCCCGACTCGAGCAACGGCTCGGCACGATGCTGCTGTACCGCACGACGCGAAGGCTGTCGCTCACGCCAACCGGGGAGCTGTTGCGCGAGCGCGTGGTCGACCTGCTCGCGAATGCCGAAGTGTTCGAGAGCGAGGCGTCCGTGCTGGCGATCGAGCCGCACGGCGTGATCCGCATGAATGCGCCGATGTCGTTTGGCCTGCGCTATCTCTCGCCGCTGCTGCCCGCGTTTATCGAGCGCTTCCCGGGCGTGGACGTCGAGCTCACGCTCACCGACCAGCTGATCGACGTCGTGGCGGGCGGATTCGATGTGGCGATCCGCATTGCCGAGCTCGACGATTCCACGCTGCGCTCGCGCCGCCTGTGCGCGGTGCGCCGGCCACTCGTGGCGGCGCCCGCCTACCTCGAACGGCATGGGCGGCCGGCTCACCCGCGCGATCTCGAGCACCATGCGAGCCTCACCTATTCGAACATGTCGACGCCGGACTTCTGGCGCTTTCACCACACGGCCTCGGGCGACGAATATGCGGTGCCGGTGCGCGGGCGCATCCGCTCCAACAATGCGGACGCCATCGTGCCCGCGCTGATCGCCGGCCACGGCCTCGCGCTGCAACCGGAGTTTCTCGTGTGGGAGGCGCTGCAGCGAGGCGAACTCGAGCACGTCATGAGCGACTGGGCCATCGCCGACATCGATGTACACCTGCTCACCCCTCCCGGCATGTTGCGCACCGCGCGCGTGACCGCGCTGCTCGACTATCTCGTCGAGCATCTGTCCCACGCGCCGTGGGCCATGTCCGAGCGTTGAGCGCGCGGCGGTGTGCCGTGTGGGGCTGCTGTTGCGGCGCGCTCGCGAGGAGCGCGCCGCAACAGCTCGTGCAGAAACGAGACACGCGCTTAGTGCGCGGCGACCGCCGGTTGCGACTCATGGGTCGTGGCCGTGCGCTGCGGTGCCTTGTGGACCATCGTGTAGGCATAGTCGATGCCCATGCCGTAGGCGCCCGAGTGCTCCTTGGCGATCGCCATGACGGCGTCATAGGTCTCGCGGCGCGCCCATTCGAGCAGGACCTGCTGCCAGGTGACAGGCACGACGCCCGCGTGAATCACGCGCTGCATCGCGTAGTCGTGCGCGTCCTTGGACGTGCCGCCCGACGCATCGGCGACCATGTAGATCTCGTAGCCGCCTTCGAGCATCGCGCACAGCGCGAACGTCGTATTGCTCCAGACCTCGGTCCACAGACCCGCCACGACCACCTTCTTGCGGCCGTTCGCGGCCAGCGCGTCGCGCACCTTCTGGTCGTCCCACGAGTTCATCGAGGGGCGTTCGAGCGTCTTTTGGTTCGGGAACACGTCGAGCACCTCGGGATACGTGAAGCCCGAGAAGCTTTCCGACTCGACGGTCGTGATCGTGGTCGGGATCTCGAACACCTTGGCCGCCCTGGCCAGACCAACGACGTTGTTCTTGAGCGTCTGGCGGTCGATCGACTGCACGCCAAAGGCCATTTGCGGCTGTTGATCGATGATGATCAGCTGGCTGTTTTGCGGAGTGAGTACTTCAAGCTTCGGATTGTTCACGACGCGTATGCCCTATGAGTTGAAGAGAAATGAGACCGCCTCGTCGTAGTGACGACGCTGGGTCCATAGTGCATTACGCTGGGGTAAGTGCTCATCCAGCTGCCGCCATTTGACACGGAAACGCAGCGAAGGAACACCCAAAATATTGAATTAATTCAATTCCAAAAAGATTCCCGTTAAATCGTCTTAAAATAACTTAAACAGGCTTTTCTTATTAATTAGAGAAACCCGATACGCTTTGGGCAAATTGCCGTGTTGCGCCTGTCATGAGTCGACTGCCTGGCCTTGGTGCTGACGCTCATTCACCAGAACCGATGCCGCGTACAGCACGCGCGCTCTTATCCTCGACCACCCCGATACGCCAAGCCCCCCTTGCTATTTCGCGTACAAGCTCGCCTGATCAATTCGGGCTTAAGTTGAGAGCATTGCCCCGCACAGGGGCAACACGGATAGATCGATACGAAACCGGGGAATTGCCAAAGCGCGACAACCAGCGCCGAAAGACCGAAGTCGTCGCCACGACGCCCGCCCCCCCTCAGGACACCGTATCGCAAGCATCCGCATTCTCGAGCCACGCATGAATCTGCCCCACCACGGCCGCGCCATCGCCTACAGCGGCGGCAACGCGCTTGGGCGCACCCGCCCTCACATCGCCAATCGCAAACAACCCCGGCACGCTAGTCTCCAGCGGAAAGCGCCCCAAGTCCTCACCGTCGCCAGAAGGCCCGGTCATCACAAACCCACGCTCATCGAGCAGCACACCACTTGACGCCAGCCAGTCGGTCATCGGATCCGCCCCGATAAACAGAAAAAGATGCCGGGTCTCAACGACCTCACTACCGGTTTCCCGATGCCGGATCCGGATCCGTGCGAGCCCGCCCTCGCCGGCCTCAAGCGACTCAAGCGCGCAATCCGGGCAAATCGAAACATTGTCCAGAGCACCAATCCGATCGATCAGATAGCGCGACATCGTCGCTTCCAGACTGCGCCCGCGTATCAGCACCCGCACACTCCTCGCGAAGTTCGCGAGAAACACCACAGCCTGTCCCGCCGAGTTTCCGCCGCCGACGATCACGATGTCACGGCCCCTCACAAGCCGCGCCTCGATAGGCGAGGCCCAATAGTAGAGCCCACAGCCTTCGAGGCCCTCGAAGCCAGGTACGGAGGGACTGCGGTACGCCGCGCCGCTCGCAGCCACAACCGTGCGCGCGCGCACGTATTGCCCATCGGACAGCTCCAGCGTGAAGCGGTCCTCTGATCGCGTGATACACGCGACTTCGGTCGGTATCGCCACGTGAGCGCCAAATTTCAACGCCTGCTGGAACGCGCGCGCCGCCAGCGCCTGCCCCGATATCCCGGTGGGAAAACCCAGGTAGTTCTCGATGCGCGCGCTCGCGCCTGCCTGGCCTCCAGGTGCGCGCCGGTCGAACACCACAACCGATAGCCCTTCCGATGCCGCGTAAACCGCTGCTGCCAGACCCGCGGGTCCAGCTCCGATGATCGCAATATCATAGCACTGCGATGGGCAGAAGGTCGGCATCAAGCCCAGTCGCGTGGCGAGTTCCGCTTCGTCCGGCGCCCTCAGCACCGACCCGTCAGGGCAAAATACCAGAGGGAAGTCGTCCGGTTTCGAGGTCAGGCTCGCGAGAAACCGTACGGCCTCCGAATCATTGCGGGAGTCGATCACCGCCGCAGGATGGGCGTTTCGGCGCAAGAATCCCTGCAGTCGAACCAGCCGCGCGTCGTCGCCATGTCCAACGATGATGGGGCCAAGGCCCTGCTCGATCAGCCCCAGCCGCCTCAGGATCAATGCGCGCATGATGTGCTCGCCAAGCTGCGCGTCCGCGATGATGAGCGAGCGTAGTTGGTCCGGCTGGAGGATCAGTGTCTCGCAATCGGTCACCGCAATGGCGTCCACGAGTGAAGGCTTGCCCGTGAGCTCCGCCATTTCGGCCATGAAATGCCCGTCGTGGTGCTCGGTCACGAGCGTCATGCGTCCTTGCGGGTCGCGCGAATAGATCCGCACGCAGCCGCGCAGCAGAACGAACAGCCCATCCGAGACGCGCCCCGTTTCGAATATCAAATCGCCGGCCTTGAACGTTTTGGGGCGTCCAAAGCGCGTCGCACTCTCTATCTCCGCACGGGAAAGTCGCGGAAACATCTGGTGTTGCCGGTGCTCGAGGGACGAAAAAGGCGCTTCGGATTCGTGCGGGCTTACGCCGGTATTGCCTGGGTCTTTCATTTGATACCTCACCGGCCGGGCGGGTAACGCTCGTGCCCGCCAGCCTTGTTCAGTTCCCGTCTCGATGGTAGCGACGTCAAGCGTGAAATGCGTCATCGAAGACTGAATTGTTGTGAAGAGAGCGTCCGTTCGATGCGAAGCGCACCGAGACGGTTCCTCGTGATGCATTGCATACCGCGCAAGGCGTAATTGCGCTCGTGTCGTCTTCCGGCGCAGCGGTTTCGCGCGTAACCTCATTCTGATTTCGGACGCGCAGATGCCGCGTCGGCGGCGCAATGGATCTGCGCGTCGATCAATACCCGCACTTTGAAAAATATGTCACTGATTCACTGACCGAATCGCGCGCCGGGCACGCCGATTCAGAGGACAGCGATATCAGCGGTCTGCCTTACCTGCTGGCCGACCGTTCCTCCCGGGCACACATGCCAGATCAATGGCCTTGCGGACATCGACAAGAACCTTGTCACGCCGCCCACCATGCCTGTCAGCGCAGCGCGTTCGCATGAAACGCGTCGCGCTGGCAGGCACGGTCCCGCGGCGCTCGATCAGCGCGCCGGCACCGGCGGCAGTGCCTCATGCGGCGTGACCGTGCGCTGCGCTGCCTTGTGGACCATCGTGTAGGCGTAGTCGACTCCCATACCGTATGCGCCCGAGTGCTGCCTGGCAATTCCCATGACTGCGTCGTAGGTTTCACGGTGAGCCCAGTCGCGTTGCCATTCGAGCATGACCTGCTGCCACGTCACAGGCACGACGCCCGCCTGGACCATGCGCTGCATCGCGTAGTCGTGCGCGTCCTTGGACGTGCCGCCCGACGCGTCGGCCACCATGTAGATCTCGTAGCCGCCTTCGAGCATCGCGCAAAGCGCGAACGTCGTATTGCAGACTTCCGTCCACAGGCCCGCCACGATCACCTTCTTGCGGCTGTTCGCAGCAAGCGCGTCGCGAACCTTCTGGTCGTCCCACGAGTTCATTGACGTGCGTTCGAGCACCCTCTGGTTCGGGAAGACGTCGAGGAGTTCGGGATACGTGAAGCCGGAGAAGCTTTCCGACTCGACCGTCGTGATCGTGGTCGGAATATTGAACACCCTGGCCGCCTTGGCCAGGCCGACCACGTTGTTCTTGAGCGCCTGGCGGTCGATCGACTGAACGCCAAAAGCCATTTGCGGCTGCTGGTCAATGATGATCAGCTGGCTGTTTTGCGGGGTGAGTACTTCAAGTTTTGGGTTGCTCATGATGCGTATATCCTTTAAATCAAAATGAGAAGAGATAGCCTTGCGGGCACGACCGGGTGGCGTCTTCCAACATGCACGGCGTTGTGGGATCGTCGTCCAGCGTCCAATACTTGGCGTTTAATCCCGGAAAAACAATGAAAAAGATGGAATAAATGACATTTCTGTGATTTGTTAATTCGCACTACTAGTCATTGTTACTTAAATCATGAAAATCGCGAGATTATTTAACAAAACCGATGTATTCGGTCACCATTCGATCATCCTTAAAGCCGTCTCTCCTTAATGTGAGCGCTCCACATACAATTCAGAATATCAACTGCGCGCAAAGCAGCGTTGCGTCGCGGGCAAGCAACGCCTACATGACGTACCAGATCAGCGACGGCTCGACGCTACGGCCAGTCCTTTCCTGCTGGATCGTTTGGCCGGGTTATAGGAACCCGTATTCTGAGGATTCATGCCCAGTGTTCTGCGTGGCACTTGATACGAGGAGGCATCGATGAGCGGGCGCTGGCATTGCTGTCGCGCATCGTGCTGGCCCGTGCCGATGGGATGGACAACGAGACGGTCGCGGCGAGACAGCGCGTCACTCAGCAAACGGTTTCGATAGGGCTGGCGCGGTTCGCAATCCATCGTCTGGACGGACTGCTCGACGCACCTCGGCCCGGCACGCCGAGAACGATTAATGACACGGGTGTCGATGCGGTCATCGCAAAAACGCTTGAGTCCGTGCCTGTCGGAGCGACGCACTGGACCACGCGCACGATGGCTCCTCCAAACGAGCCTTGGTAAACGTCGCGCGCACCGGCTTCAAGAACGACTGCGTGACTTCCCGTGCGGACGCAAAATTTTTGTGCGGCCTCATACGCCACCTGGTTTGCGCCCGCTGTCCCCCTTGTCGGCGCAGCGTGTGCCGATACCATGTACTTCCCATTTCCGGTATCCATCACGTCGCTTGCCGTCACACCGCCGGTCAAAATGATAGGTGCGAACAGCATATAAAGAGTTTTCGTGATCTTCCCCGCTTTCCGTTATCGCGCATTATGAGTGGTCGCGACCAATCACAATGAGACCTGGATCCAGCCGCCGGATAAGAAACGCCTCGATTGAGGCAGCTTCGAAAGAGCTCTCGCCATGGAGTCCTATCATACGTACCGCATGTGCTCCGTCCAGCTTCGCCCTCGGGGGTGCGAACCAGGCACCTGGTCGAAGCGATGCCGACCAGCACGATGCCAGACTTCAGTCCGAAACCAGAAATCGGTCGTGGTTTTTGGGGCCCTTGATCCAGCCGGGCATGCGGAGCGGCAGGTCGCGCCACGGGTTTGTGCACGCAACGGCAGAAGTTACCGGCAGGAACGATCCCCTGCCGGCTGCGCAGCGAAGACCTCAATCGAAGGAGGCCGGCCCTCTGCGCGCTCGCCGCGCATTGCCCGCCGCTGAGGCTAGCGAGACTATGACGTGCCTCTCGATCGTGGCAGGCCAGCAGCGCTGGTGGTCACACTGTCGAACGCGTCTTCTGGATCGCAACCGGCATCGTGCCGGTCGTGGCCGATCACCCGCTGCCAGCATGAATGACGCGCGCGCGTTGGTGCACCCTGCTCCAGCCCGGCTGCCTCGACGATGCTTTCCAGTCCCTGCGACGTCCGCAAGTTTTTGCAGTGTGGCGTCAACGAAAGACGCTTACGGCCTCTACAAGTCTCGTAGCCTGCTGCCTGAGGCTATCTGATGCAGCGGTGCTCTGCTCAACCAGCGCAGCGTTCTGTTGCGTAATGGTGTCAAGATCGCTCACCGCCTGGTCGATCTGGGAAACACCACTGTTTTGCTCTTCCGTTGCAGACCGGATCTCCGCAATCAGGTCCGATACCCGCCTGACCTGCGTCACGATTTCATCCATGGTCCGGCCAGCGTCGTCGACCAGACTGGAGCCGGTCTCGACCTTTTCGACACTGGTGGAAATCAGGTTTTTGATCTCCTTTGCAGCGTTCGCGCTACGCTGGGCGAGCGCGCGAACTTCCCCGGCAACGACCGCGAAACCGCGGCCCTGGTCGCCGGCGCGTGCGGCTTCGACGGCCGCATTCAATGCCAGAATATTGGTCTGGAACGCGATTCCGTCGATGACGCCGATAATGTCCGCAATTCTGTGCGAACTCGCGGTGATTTCATTCATCGTGCTGATCACTTCCGCTACCGCCTTCCCTCCCTTCGCAGCCGCATCGCTCGCGGAGCCCGACAGTGTGTTGGCCTGCATCGCGGTTTCCGCATTGCTCTTCACGGTAGCGGTCATCTGCGTCATCGATGACGCGGTCTGCTGCACATTCGAGGCGGCTTGCTCCGTGCGTTTGCTGAGGTCGTTGTTGCCCTGTGCGATCTCCTTGATCGCGCGCTCGACGGTCATAACCTGCTCGCTCACGTCGTCAATGAGCCACCGGAACATGAGCCCGAGCTGGCTGATCGTACGCAGCGTCATGCCGATCTCGTCGACGCGGTCCATATGAACCGCCTTCTGGCTTTCGCCCGATGCCACGCGCAGAGCCTGTTCCAGCACCTTCTCCATCGGCCGGGAGATCTGTCTTTCGAGCCACAGTGATACGAGGAGCAGACATGTCAGGGCAAATGCACAGAATGCTGCGAACGGAATCTCCCTGACCCCCGAAAGCCAGGCAGCCCCCAGGATGAACGGCGCCGTCACAAGCAACGAGGCGCGAATTCGCCAGCGGACCGTCATGGTCTTGAGGATCGAAGTCCAACCCGCCAGGCCCGTGCGAACAATCAGACCTTTGTAGAATCGCTGGCTGCCCGCCTTGTGCTCGCGGAACTGACGATAAAGGGATTCGGCAGCCTCGACTTCCTCGCGCGAGGGCTTGGTGCGCACCGACATGTAGCCGGATGTCTGACCCTTGCGCACCACTGGAATGGCATTCGCGCGTACCCAGTAGTGGTCACCATTCTTGCGCCTGTTCTTGACCAGCGCGGTCCACGGCTCTCCTCCCTTGAGCGTCGCCCACATATCAGCAAACGCCTCTTGCGGCATGTCGGGATGGCGCACAAGGTTATGGGGTTGGCCCTGAATCTCGTCCTGCGAAAAGCCGCTCGCGTGAATGAACGCGGCGTTCGCATAGTTGATGTAGCTCTGCGTGTCGGTAGTCGACATCAACGTTGCGTCGTCCGGAATTTCGAACTCTCGCTGCGTGACTGGCTGGTTGTTGCGCATACCCTTTCCCCCGAAAAGAATGATGCGGGCCGCTTTGGCCATCTCATTGTGCGAGCCGGAACACCAAATGTGTCCTGCCCGGGCTGACGTCCCCTGTTTATCGTCAGCATTTGAACGAACTTTAATGCAGCGTGGGTTTCCCTCTAACCGCATCCAGACCAATCATATAAAGAGGATAACTTATCATATTGGTTATTTCAGGCATGTGGAAAGGTAGATGCCAGAGGCAGCTACTTTCATCGCACCCCAAACGCGTCATTGCCCATTGGCCGTCGCCCGGTCATGGCTGACCCGATTGTCAATCCATGATAATGCAATGATGCCAGTATGTGAATATCATTGGTTTGCGTGAACGAAGCCACACGATCGCCGCATCTGGACGATTGCCGGCAAACGGGTGCGCGCGATTCATCCGGCATCGGCCGCGTCAACCCGGGGCTGGGCCGGCTAAAAGGAGGGAATAGTGAGGCAATCGCGCCAGCACGGCGCGAAGCATGTCAAGCAAGAGAGGGGTCCGATGGCCAGGACCGCGGTCCCGGACAGCCAGCATTCCTGCGTCACGTGACGCAGGTCACGCCTTCCGGACAAATTCCGATTTCAGGCTCATTGCGCCAAAACCGTCGATCCTGCAATCGATGTCGTGGTCGCTGTCCACGAGGCGGATGTTCTTCACCCTGGTGCCCATCTTGATCACCCCTGCCGAGCCTTTCAGCTTCAGGTCCTTGATCACCATGACTGTGTCGCCGTCCTGCAGGACATTGCCTGCCGAATCGCGATAAACCTTCGCGGCAGCCTCGGCCGGCATGGTGGCTTCTCCCACGGCCCATTCGTGGGCGCACTCCGGGCAAATATAGAGAGCCCCGTCTTCATACGTGAATTCAGAATGGCATTTGGGGCACGGCGGCACTGCGTTCATCGATCAATCCTGGCGCCAGGCGCTGGCGCACTTTAATGGCCTCGAAAACCCCGCGCCATGCGCAACCGCCCCACCACGGACTGTCCGAACGAGGCCGTGAATGCGAAGGCGGCGGAACCGGGTGAGCAAGTCAACGGCGCGTCCGCGTGCCGACAGTACTCTTTGTTTTGTAGGTAACGCCGTGCTGCGCGAGATATTCGCGGATCAATTGACGGACGACCTGCGAAGGTGTCAGATCCTGCGCTGCGCACAGTTCTTCGAATGCAGCCTTCTTTGCTGGATCGATCAGAATCGTCAGTCGGGCGCTTTTGGTTTCCATCACGCAGAGATCGGTCGTTCCAATATGTTAATCAAATTATAATCGAAACCGGACGCCAGCGGGCGACTTGTTGCGCCGCAGCCGTCAGTACGCGGCATCGCGCGGCGGCCGCGACGCACCCTGTCGCTCCCAGTCGAATGACGCGCCGCGCTCGAGCGCGGCAATGACGACAAGCAGGTCCACCCTGCGCCAGCGAATCGCCGAACACGCTGCTCAGCGCGTATAGATAGTAATGAAAGCCAGCCTCGTCCGTGACGAGATTGACCACCATCACGCCGTCGTCGCCAAGGCGCTACCAGCATGCGTGGCAGCATTCACGCGTGCCGAGGCTTGCGGGCAGCCATTGACCCCGAATCCGTCGACCAGCTGCACGTCGGGCCGGTGGCCTCGCATGGCGACATACTCCGCACCGTCCGCGCACACCACAAAGAAGCACGTGTCATCAGCCGGCAAGTGAAACACATTGCGCAGCGCGATCACGTGCGGGTTGATTTCGACGGCGGCGATAACCGACTCCGGCCGATAGCGATAGCAGTACTTCGCGAGCGAGCCGCCACCGAGGCCGATCATCGTAATGCGTCCCGGCGCTGAAAGCCCATCATCATGCGCGTGTAGCCAGGCGCGAGCGCGCAGGGGTCGCGCCGCAACATTGCGCTCGGAACGACGCGCGCATCGAAGAACAGCGAGACAACCTGATCGTTCTCCACGATCAGCGGCGTGTCGCGCGCCTTTCCCGCGTGACGCATCGCCCCGCTATGCCCAGCATAGGTCTCCAGGCAGCCTCGCACCCATCATGCCGCATCCGCGCCGGCCTTCAGCAGGAACTCACGCAGGCGCCCATCCCAGTCGCTATCCCGCACGTTAACCGCGGTGGTTTCGATGCACGCCATCTGCCGGTCAAGGCGAATTGCGCGCAGCAGGTGAACCGGCAGCGCGTCGCCAAAGAACCGTCCGGCGTCGTCGAGCAGGAGGCTCGGCTTGCGCCTGTAGCGCGCCGCGATGACCGAAAGCGAGTCCTGAACGTGACGCGCGGACTGCGCCGGATAGACGAACACCACGTTGACACCCGACGCGTCGAGCCGGTCGCACGCGGCCGCAAAGTGATGGAGCATCTCGAACCCGCGCCCACTTGCCCGGCCCACGCCCACGGCAACGAGCCCCCGCTCACCGGCCGCCTCACGCAAAGGCAAACGCTTGTGTTCGTGCGTCAGCAATGGAACATCGACGTCGATCATGGCAAATCTCTTCCCGCCTTCGCACCGAATGCCAGCACGGCGACCTCGCGACCACCGCAAAGGATAATTACATGTTAATGCTATTTGCATATAATGTAAACGTCACCGGAGCCAGGCGAGGAGCACAACGATGCCCAGCATCCGTATTGATCCGGTCTGGTCACGCGTGAACGATTTTGCTAGCATGATAAGATCATTATCATAGTGTGGTAATCATATGCGCTCTCCACGAGCAGCATGACACAAGGCGCCTGAACATCACCCATGCCTAGCTGGAAGAATCCGGCGTTCCCATCCGGTCAGGATGTGCTCGACGCCTTTTTCCCGGAGTTGCCGCGCCGGCACCTCGATGTGCCGGTGGTTCGCGAGGGACTACGCACACGCAGCCTCTGCTTTGGCGTGCTCGACGTCCAGACTGCCATGTGCAAGAGCGACCCACTCGCGCTACAGCTCCCGTACACGCGGGCCATGATGGCGTTCGAACTCTTCCAGCCGGCCCCCTCGCACATCCTCGTCGTCGGACTGGGTGGCGGATCGCTCTCGAAGTACTGCCACTGCCGTTTTCCCAGGGCCGTCGTCACCACCATCGAAATCGACGAACGCGTCATTGCATTGCGCCGACAGTTTCATATCCCCGCCGACTCCGCGCGCTTTCGCGTGATCCATGCCGATGCCGCCGCGCATCTCGCCGAACTCCACAACGATGCTGATGTCATCCTGCTCGATGGCTTTGATGCTTTTGGCCTGCCGGCTAACCTGGCGAGCCACGCTTTCTACGACGCATGTCATGCCGCCCTGCGCGAGAACGGCGTACTGGTGGCCAATCTCCTCGAGCGCGGCAGTCGCGCGGCGGCCTGTCTCGAACGGATCGGGTACGCCTTCGGGCAGCGGCCCTTCTGCACGCATGCGGTGCGCGGCGGCAATCCGGTCGCCATGGTGGTAAAGACCGCGTCTGCGCCGGACTGGCCGGCGCTGCACGCCCGGGCGCGCGACATCGCGCTTCGCGGCGGGCTCGAATACCACGCGCACGTGAAGAACATGGAACGCAACGATAGCGGCCGCCCGGCGCGCAACGCTGTGGCGTGCGTCGTCCACGGCACGTGACTGACGCAATCGGAGACCCGGCTCGATGGACCATCGCTTCGTGATCCAGCTCGCACTGCTCGTTGTCGCCGGCTGGCTGACCATCGGGGCAACGGGGTTCGCGTTTATGCGCCGCACGCGCGTGGTGGCCCACGGCCTCTTCCCCGCCGGCGCGCTGCTCGGTGCGCTGCTGTGCGGCGTCGGCCTCGCTGGCGTATCTGGAGACGCGCAAGCGGTCGTGCTGCCGCTCGGCCTGCCCGGCTTGCCCTTCCACTTCAGGCTCGACGCGCTTTCGGCGTACTTTCTCGCGGTCCTTGGCATGGTGAGCACCGGCGTGAGCGCGTTCTCGGCCGGCTATTTCCGCAAGGGCGAGGGCACGCCACCCGGCCTGCTGTGCTTCGAGTACCACGTGTGTCTCGCGAGCCTCGCGCTCGTGCTGCTCGCCGCCGACGCCTACAGCTTCATGGTCGCGTGGGAAACGCTGACGGTGTCCGCCACGTTCCTCGTCATGACCAATTACCGGATCGCCGAGATCCGCGCTGCCGCCTTCCTCTACTTCCTGATCTCGCACGTCGGCGCCCTTGCGCTCCTGCTGTGCTTCGGCCTGCTGCAGGCCAACACTGGCGACTACACGTTCGCCAACATGCGCGTGCAGCATCTGGACGCGTTCTGGGCGTCGGTCGCTTTCATGCTCGCGCTGGCAGGCTTCGGCGCGAAGGCGGGCATCTTTCCGCTGCACGTGTGGCTGCCCGATGCGCATCCGGCCGCCCCGTCGCCCGTATCGGCACTCATGAGCGGTTTCGTGCTGAAGGCCGGGCTCTACGGCCTGCTGCGCACGGTGTTCGACCTGCTGCACCTGCAGATCGCCTGGTGGGGCGTGCTGCTGCTCGCGCTCGGCCTGTTCACGGCACTTTTCGGTGTGGTGTTCAGCGCGATCCAGACGGACATGAAGCGGCTCCTCGCATACTCGTCGATCGACAACATCGGCCTGATGTTCGTGAGCATGGGGCTCGGGGTGCTGTTCCGCGCCTTCGGCATGAACGGGCTCGCGGCCCTCGCCCTCACCGCGCTGCTTTATCAGGTCGCGAGCCACGCAGCATTCAAGAGCCTGCTGTTTCTCGGCACCGGCGCCGTACTGCATGCCACCGGGGAGCGCAACCTTGGCCGCCTCGGCGGCCTGATCCGCACCATGCCCTGGACCGCCTGGACGGCGCTCGCGGGCGCCTTCGCAAGCGCGGGCCTGCCGCCGTTTTCCGGTTTCGTCTCCGAGTGGCTGCTCCTGCAAAGCTTCCTCTTCACCCCCGGGCTGCCAAACTCGTTCCTCAACATGGTGGTGCCCGTCATCGCGGCGCTGATCGCGCTTGTCGCCGCGCTGGCCGGCTACACGATGGTCAAGTTCTTCGGCATCGTCTTTCTGGGGCAGCCGCGTGAAGCCAGGCTTGCGCGCGCCCGCGACGCCGGCGCCTGGGAGCGCGCAGGCTATGTCTGGTTCGTTGCGGCGAGCGTGCTGCTCGGGCTGCTGCCCGTCCAGGTCGTCGGCGTGCTGGACCAGGTCACCCGGCAGATCGCCGGCGCCGACCTCGGCTCGGCCGCGCGGGGACACGGCTGGCTGCTGCTCGTGCCCACCAGCGTCGATCGCGCGAGCTATATGCCCGCCGTCTTTCTCGCGTTCTTCGTGTGCTCCTGCGCGCTCGCATGGGTGCTGGTGCGCCGCTTCTATCACGGCCGTGTGCGCCGCGCGGCGCCCTGGGCCTGCGGCTTTCCGTTCGTGACTGCGCGGATGCAGGACACGGCCGAAGGCTTCGGACAGCCGATCCGCGAAATCTTCACGCCGTTCTTCCGGATCGACAGGCAACTGCCCTCGCCGTTCGATACACAGCCTGTCTACCGCGTCGTCGTCACGGACCGCGTCTGGAGCGCGCTCTACGCGCCGCTCGCGCGCGCCGTCGCGCGCATCGCGCAACTCGTCGGATCGCTGCAGACCGGCCGCATCGCCATCTATCTGACCTACAGCTTTTGCGTGCTGATCGTCCTGCTCGTCGTGGTGCGCCGATGATCACGCCATCCGGACTGCTCTCGCAGGGGCTCGAAATCCTCGTGGCGCTCGCCGCCGCGCCATTGCTGTCCGGCTGGGTCGGAATCTGCCGCGCGCGGCTGCAGGGACGCCGCGCCCCCAGCCTCTGGCAGCCGTACCGGATGCTGCACAAGCTCTTCCACAAGGAGTCGGTCGTCGCGGAGCACGCCAGCCCGCTACTGCGCCTCGCGCCATATGTCGTGTGGGCCTGCATGACGCTCGCATGCGCGATCGTGCCAACGCTTTCGACCGATCTGCCACTCTCGCCAGCCGCCGACGCCATCGCCCTTGTGGGCCTCTTTGCCCTCGCGCGCGTCACGATCTCGCTGGCCGCGATGGACGTGGGCACCGCCTTCGGCACGCTCGGCGCGCGACGCGAAATGCTGGTGGGCTTCCTCGCCGAACCCGCATTGCTGATGGTGCTGTTTTCCGCCTCCCTGATTACGCAGTCGACGCTGCTCACGCGCATCGTGGACACGCTCAGTCACCGGGAACTCGCCATCTATCCGAGCCTCGCGTTCGCGGGCATCGCGTTCTCGATGGTGTCTCTCGCGGAAAACGCGCGCCTGCCGGTCGACAATCCGGCCACGCACCTCGAGCTCACCATGATCCACGAAGCGCTGATCCTCGAGTACTCGGGCCGTCATCTCGCACTGATCGAATGGGCTTCGAGCCTGAAGCTCTTTGCCTACTCGTGCATCGGCCTCGCGCTGTTCGTACCGTGGGGTATCGCCGAGGCGGGCAACCCGCTCGCGCTCTTGCTGGCCGTTCCCGCACTGTTCGCCAAGCTGTTCGCGGGCGGCGCGCTGCTCGCGCTCGTCGAGACGCTCAACGCGAAAATGCGGCTCTTTCGCGTGCCGGAGTTCCTCGCGACGGCCTATCTGCTCGCCGTCATCGGCATGCTCGTCCACTTCCTGCTGGGGGCCTGAATGCACGGCTTCGCCACGCAGATCGTCAACTTCCTCGCCGCGATCCTGCTGCTGCTCTCGTTCGCCATGCTGAGCCAGCGACGCATGCTCGCGCTGATCCACCTCTATACGCTGCAGGGTCTCGCGCTCGTCCTCGCCGAGCTCGTACTCGGCTTTGTGACGGGCGATGCGCACCTGTATGTCTCCGCTGCGCTCACGCTCGTGCTCAAGGTGGGGCTGATCCCCTGGATCCTCTACCGTCTCGTGCATCGACTGAACGTGACTAGCGACGTCGAGTCGCTGCTCAACATCCCCATCACGCTGCTCATCGGCATCGGGCTCGTGATCGTCGCGTTCAACGTTGCGCTGCCCGTGAGCCAGCTCGCCTCGTCGGTCGCGCGCGGCACGCTCGGCATCGCGCTCGCCTGCGTGCTGCTGTCGTTCATGATGATGATCACGCGCGCGAAAGCGATCCCCCAGGTGATCGGCTTTCTCTCCATGGAAAACGGCCTTTTTTTCGCCGCTGCGGCCGCCACCAACGGCATGCCGATGATCGTCGAGCTCGGCGTAGGGCTGGACGTGCTGGTGGGCATCCTGATCCTGGGCGTGTTCATGTTCCAGATCCGTGAGCAGTTCGACAGCCTCGACATACACCACCGCGAGAAACTCAAGGATGAGTGACGCCACGGTCCTGATGCTGGTTCTCGGCCTGCCGCTCGTCGCGAGCGCCAGCCTCGCGCTTGCCGGCGCGCATCGCGCCGCCTCTGGTCTGAACGTGGGGTTCAGCCTGCTGACCTTTGCCGCCACGCTGCTGCTTGCCCGGCAAACGGTCGCGCACGGTCCGGCCTTCGCGTCCGGCCACCTGTTCTTCGTCGATCCGCTGAACGTTTTTCTCGTAGCGCTCACTGCCTTCGTCGGCTGGACCACGTCGGTCTTCTCGAAGCCGTACATGCTCACCGAGCGTGACCGCGGCCGCATGAGTGCGAAGCGCATGCGGCTGTTCCACTGCATGTACCAGCTGTTCATCTTCGCGATGCTGCTCGCGCTGCTGACGAACAACATGGGCATTCTGTGGGTCGCCATGGAGGCGGCCACACTCGCGACGGTCCTGCTCGTGAGCCTGTACCGCACCGCGGCGAGCCTCGAGGCCGCGTGGAAATACTTCATCCTGTGTGGTGTCGGCATCGCCCAGGCGCTGTTTGGTACGATCCTGCTCTATCTCGCTGCCAGCCGGGTGCTGGGTGGGGGCGACGCGCTCCTGTGGAGCAGCCTGAATGCCGCGAAGGCGAGCCTCGATCCCACCATCGTCTCGCTCGCATTCGTGTTCCTGCTGGTCGGGTACGGCACCAAGGTCGGCCTCGTGCCGATGCACAACTGGCTGCCCGACGCCCATGCCGAAGGCCCAACGCCCATATCCGCAGTGCTCTCCGGCCTGTTGCTCAATGTCGCGCTCTATGCGGTGCTCCGCTGCAAGGTGCTCGCCGACGGCGCGCTCCAGAACGGCCTGCCAGGACGGCTGCTCGTCGGATTCGGGGTCGTCTCGGTGCTTGTCGCAACCTTCTCGCTGTTCCGGCAGAAAGACGTGAAGCGGCTTTTTTCTTACTCATCCATCGAGCACATGGGCCTGATGACGTTCGCGTTCGGGCTGGGCGGCCCGGTCGCCACGTTCGCGGGCCTGCTGCACATGACCGTCCATTCACTCGTGAAGTCGGCCATCTTCTTCACGGTCGGCCATGCGTCGCAGAAAGCCGGCACCCAGGCCATCGAGGGCATCCGCGGGCTGCTGCGCGTGAGCCCCGTTGTCGGCTGGGGCATGATGCTCGGCGCGCTCGCCATTCTGGGCATCCCGCCGTTCGGCGTGTTCGCGAGCGAATTCCTGATCCTCACAACGACGATGCACGCGCTGCCATGGGTGGCGCCGCTGCTGCTGATCGCGCTCGCGGTAGCGTTCGCCGCGATTTTCGTGCGCGTGCAGGGCATGGTGTTCGGCGATACCACCACGGCAAGGACGCTCGAGCATCGACCGGCACTGCTGCCGGTGTTCATTCATCTGGCCATCGGGCTGATGCTCGGGCTCTATGTTCCCCCCTGGCTGGCAGCGTGGTATCGCGAGGCCGGCGCCATGATCGCAGGATGACCCATGCGAATCGACGCTTTCGGATTGCCGGGCCTTGATCCCCTCGCCACCTTTACCGGAACGCCCGCGGCGACGCTCGCGCAGGTCGATGCTGCCGCATGGATCGGCACGGCGGCCGCCGTCCACGAAGGCGATGGACGGCTGATCACGATGTGGGGCACGCACGATCGCGATGGCGCGTTCACCATGTGCGCCGCCTATGCGCTCGAGGACGGTCTGCTGTGGGTCCGGCTGCCGCTCGGGGACGCCTCGCACGGCGTGCGCGCGTATCCGGATCTCTCGGCGCGCTTCCCGGGCGCGACCCGCATGCAGCGCGCCGTCTACGATCTGACGGGGCTGCGCGCGAGCGGCGCCGCGGACGAGCGCCCCTGGCTGAACCACGGACTCTGGCCCGCCGACTATTTCCCGCTGCAAAAGTCCGTGTCCGGCACGGAGCGCTTCGAATCGCATGAAGGCGAATACGCGTTCACGCAGGTCGCGGGAGACGGCGTGCACGAAATCGCCGTGGGACCGATTCACGCGGGCGTCATCGAGCCCGGACACTTCCGCTTCTCCGTGGTCGGTGAAAAGGTCCTGCGGCTCGAAGAGCGGCTCGGATACACGCATCGCGGCATCGAGCGCCTGTTCGAGCGCACGCCCGCCCTCGCGGGTCACCGCGTGGCCGCGCGGATAGCGGGCGACAGCGCGGTGGCGTTCACCTGGGCGTACTGCATGGCGCTCGAACGTGCACTGGGCATCGCCATTCCCCCTCGCGCGCAATGGCTGCGCGCCCTGCTCCTCGAACGCGAGCGGGTTGCCAACCATCTGGGCGACCTCGGCGCGCTCGGCAATGACGCCGGATTCGCCTTTGGACTCATGCAGTTCTCGCGGATGAAGGAGGACTGGCTGCGCATGAACGAGCGCGCCTTCGGCCATCGCTATCTCTTCGACGTGATTGCGCCCGGCGGTCTTGCGGGTGACCTCGAACCGGACACGGCCCACGCCATCTCCGACCAGTGCGAGCGCATCGAGCGCGACGTCCGCTCGTTGCGGCGCATTTACGACGACCACCCGGGTTTGCAGGATCGTTTCGCGAATACCGGCACACTCACTGCACAGGTCGCGGCGCATTTCGGCGTTTGCGGACTGGCCGCACGGGCTAGCGGCGGCACAATGGATCTGCGCGTCGATCACGGCCCGACGCCTTACCGCGAGATCGGCGCGCGCGCCGTCAGTGAAGCACGCGGCGACGTGGCGGCACGCGTCGCGCTGCGCTTTCGCGAGATCGAGGAGTCGCTCCGGCAGATCCGCGCGATCCTCGCAGGGCTGCCCGCGGGCGATATGGCCGTACCGTTGAATGCGGACGCACCGCCCTCCCATGGCGTCGGCTGGATAGAAGGCTGGCGCGGCGACGTGCTCGTTGCGCTGGAAACGGGCACGGCCGGCTCCCTGGTCCGTTGCCATTGCCACGATCCGTCATGGCAGAACTGGCCCGCGCTCGAGCACGCCATCATCGGCAACATCGTGGCCGACTTTCCGCTCATCAACAAATCGTTCAACCTGAATTACGCGGGGCACGACCTGTGACGTGGCAACTTCTCAAGCGGACCGCCAGCACGCGCGTGCCGGCCACATCGATCCCGCAGGATGGTGACGACTGGCGCACGGAGTCCCAGCGGCTGCACCAGCAAATTCTCGACGTGCTCGGGCACGCGCTGTGCATCCGGCAAATCGACGCCGGATCCTGCAACGGCTGTGAACTCGAAATTCACGCCCTCAATAATCCGTACTACAACATCGAGGGACTGGGGATCCGCTTCGTCGCAAGCCCCCGGCACGCGGACATGCTGCTGGTGACAGGACCGCTTGCGCTGAACATGCGTGATGCGCTTCGGCAGGCATACGAAGCGACGCCTGAGCCCAAGCTGGTCGTTGCCGCCGGCGAGTGTGCATGCACGGGCGGCATATTCAAGGACAGCTATGCCGTCTGCGGCCCGCTCTCGCAACTCATTCCCGTCGATGTCAGCATTCCGGGCTGTCCACCTTCGCCGGTTGATCTTCTGAGAGGCATTTTCGCTGCACTGCGCGCCGCGAAAAGCTAGCGGTGCACCTCGCCCCTGTCAAAGCCATTTTCAAATCTCCCCTTCGGGGGTGCGGCGGAATCGAGCAGTTGAACATCAGCCTCATGCATCGGCAAATTCACACTCTGGACCCGCAACGGACCATCAGATTCATGACATCGAGTGGCCTAAACTGAAGCTTGTGCAGGCTTTTGCCGTATCCACTGGCTCGGCGTAGCATTTCATTATCCAAATCAATCCCCCTGGCTCATGCAGACAATTCTTATTGTGGATAACGATCCCGCGATCATCGTTGCGTGGAGGCGCATATTGCGCTTGAAAGACTTCGAGGTCGCGACCGCTAGAGACGCTGACGCGGGTCTGGCTGCCGCGAACGATCTACTCCCGGCCCTGATCATTACAGATCGGAATATGCCTGGAATGAATGGTATTGAATTTTGCCACCGACTCAGACGTAATTCGAAGCTGACTAAAATTCCCATCATCCTGGCCAGTGCAGGCGAGAAACCAACCTTGAGCGAACCTCTATGGGATGTGTATTGGCAGAAGCCCGTGACCTCGAATGTCATGCTCGGGACGATAGAGCGGCTTCTGGCGAGACCCCGCTAGTGGCGCCGGAAACGGTCGCTCTTGCGAGACGCTACAGATGAGCGACGCTCAACAGCGGTCGTTCGCCACCCCAACATTGAATTTCCGTGGGTTGCCGAGAGCACCAGTTCGACGAGCCTCCACGGACCGGGACGTTGAAATCGTCGAAGGCAACTTTAGGGCGGTTTCTGTGAATGAGTACAGTCGGCCAAGTACGAAGAATGCCCACTTTCCCACGCGGACATTCGGACGTCGGTTCCGCCCCAGACAACGGACTTCCGCGTAGATCATGTTAGTCGAGTCGTCGGCCATTACGGTCGGTCCATTTTGGCACTGGTACACCCGCTCAGCTTAGTCGTTCGACAAGGCCAGCGCGAACGGCTGCTAATCGCATTGACGAATATACTTTCGTCCTAGCAACCGCTTCGAGGAATTCGCGAGCCACGTTGGTAACTTCATAGATTTCGACTTGCTGCTCGCCGGTGACGCCGAGCCGCGACTCGAGTCGATTTTCGACAGCTATTGAAATAGCCCGAGAGTTTATCCCCTGACGAGCCTCGATAGCTCGCCCGAGAACCTGGCCGCGCGACATGCGGCGTTCGAGCGGCATGGGTCTCTGCTACCGCCCCAATCGCATGATGCATCGTTTCGCGCGCCGACGGAATCGGTGAAGCGCGAACAAGGCATGATGCGGGCCGCTCTCAAGATTTCGAACTGTGATAAAGCAAATTCATTTTCTTCATCACTTCATTCTACCGCCGCCTCCCCATCAACCTGAAAGCGCCTTCTAACTGTATTTTCATAGGGCGCCCGCTTTTTGATCAGGATTACCGAGTGAGATGACAGGGACGCGCTGCCGGGCGCATCCGGTATCCGACGCCCCGGACCGTCACAATCTTCTGCGCACCCAGCTTGTGCCGCAAACGGTGTATCAGCACATCGACCGCGTTCCCTGCGGCTCCCTGGGGGCGTCCGTAGATTTGCGTCGCCAGTTCGGTACGTGTGAATACGCGCGTGGGCTCATTCATCAGCGCAGCCAGCAGCCGGTATTCGCTGGACCTTAATGCCACGGGCAGCCCGTCGAGCGATACCGAACAATCGAGCGGGCGCAACGCCAGATTCCCGATCGTGACTGGCTCCTTATCGTCGGGCGATCGGCGAAACAACAGGCGAACCCTCGCGCCAAGGTCTTCAGGATCCAGCGGCTTCATGAGATAGTCGTCTGCGCCGAGGTCCAGCGCCACCGCCGGGCTTTCAAAAAGACCGTGGGGAAGGATTGCGATGACCGCGGCACGGCCCCCCATTCTTCGATAGCCTCTCAGAAGGCGGAGCGGATCCAGACCCGGGGTCCCAAAATCGAGAAGCACGAGTTCATGGGTTTGATGCTGCAGGCCAAGCTCTGCCTCGTATGCGCTGCTCGCCCAGTCAAGCTCATACCCTGAGCGATGCGCCCATTCCATGACCGGCAGCGCACCCGCATCATCGTTGACAACCAGTAGCAGCCTCACACGATTCTCCAGTCACCTTGACCGGATTGTCACCGCAAGGTGCTTAAGCTCCGCTTAACGGGTTCAATCGCTTATGTATGAAATATCGCATTGACATCAACTGAAATGGAGCAGGTACGGATGCGCAAACCCGCACCTGCACAGATCAGGCTTACTGGGCAATTTCCTTGCCACTGGAATCCTTGACCTTTGCCTTCCATTGAGACTCGATTTCGCTCACGACCGAATCCGGCAGCGAGATGTAGTCGAGGCTGTCAGCGGCGGACGCGCCGTTCTTGAAGGCCCACTGGAAGAACTTGAGCGTTTCCCTGCCCTGCTCCGGCTTGTCCTGCACCGTGTGCAGCAGCACGAAGGTCGCGCCGACGACCGGCCACGCGTCCTTGCCCGGCTCGTTCGTGAGGATCTGGTAGAACGACTTCTTCCAGTCCGCGCCAGCCGCTGCGGCCTTGAACGTTTCGGTTGCCGGCTGAACGATCGCACCCGACTCGTTCTTCATGGCCGTGTAGACCATGTGATTTTGCTTCGCGTAGGCCCACTCAACGTAGCCGATCGCGCCCGGCAGACGCTGCACGAAGGCCGCGACGCCGTCGTTGCCCTTGCCGCCCGTGCCCGTCGGCCAGGACACGGTCGTGCCTTCGCCAACCTTGGCCTTCCACTCGGGATTGACCTTCGAGAGGTAGTCCGTCCATATGAAAGTGGTGCCCGAGCCATCGGCACGGCGGACCACGGCGATGTCCAGATCAGGCAGCTTGACCTTCGGGTTCAGCGCGGCGATGGCCCGATCGTTCCACTTCTTGATCTTGCCGAGGTAGATGTCGCCGAGCACCGGGCCCGAGAGCGTGATTTCGCCGGCCTTGATGCCCGGCACGTTGATCGCCGGCACGACGCCGCCGACCACCGTCGGGAACTGGAACAGGCCGTCCCTGGCGAGTTGATCGTCCTTTAGCGGCGCATCCGAGCCCGCGAAGTCGACCGTCTTCGCCTGAATCTGCTTGATGCCGCCCGACGAGCCGATGCCCTGATAGTTGACCTTGCCGCCGCCCGACTTCTGATAGGCATCCGCCCATTTCGTGTAGATCGGCAGCGCGAAGGTACTACCTGCGCCTGTGATATCTGCAGCATGGACGGTCGATACCGACAGCAACGCAAGCATCAAAGCTGGAATAGATTTCAGTTTCATTCTGGCACCTCATTTGGATGACTAAGTAAGTGCCGCCGGACGATAGTCCCAATGTGTGACTTTCCAGTGAACCTGGAATCGTTCTAAGTTTTGCTCAAGCTCAAGCAATTGGCGAAGCCAGGGTGAAATCCGGTGCCATCAAGTGCAGGCCGGTTGCGGGCCGTTTCGTGATGAAGCTGGCTGATTCACGCTCGCCAGGACGTCACGGCCGTTAACGTTGACATAAGTATTCCGTCCCAGAATTGGACACAGATTCGCCCGGTACGACCCGAAAGTAAGGAGGCTTATATGAACGCGACAATCATCAGGATCGCCTTTACCGGCGCTCTGATCACACCACTGGCTTCGTTTGCTCAACGGTATGCGGTCGAGGAACAACGTCCTTCCAATGAGTGGCTGAAGGTCTGAACCTAAGTGTCCGCGTGGACACATGCACTCAGACCGCAATGAACGAGAATCGAGACCTTCGCAGCAGGCTGGTCGTTGGCCAGAAACGGGATGGCCGGCGCGAATTCAATGAGGACGCTGTACGGGAACTGGTCGCACTGTGCCTGAAGCCGGGCGTGTCGATCGCGCGCGCGGCCATGGATCACGACGTCAACCCGAACCAGTTACGTCGGTGGATCGCGCGCTATCAGCCGCAGATCCTGCACGATCCGCGAGAGCCAGACTCAATGGTTATCGATGGCGTCTCGATCGACATTTCTGCGCCGACGGTCAGAAGCGCCGGCAACGCAAATGCCTTCCCGGCGTTTGTTCCCGTCATCCCTGCGCCTGTGTCGCCGTCGACACCGTCTACGCCGGTTCGGTCGATGGCGCTCGCGCTACATGTTCGGTTGCCCAACGGCGTCGAACTCGACTTCGGCGAGGCGGGCGTCGAAGAGATCACGACGATCATCCATGTGCTCGGGAGGCTGGCGTGTTCCGGTTCGACGAAGGTCTGAACGTCTATCTGCACCGCGATCCGGTTGATTTCCGCTACGGAATGAACAGCCTGTCGATTCTCGTGGAACAGGCGATGGGCCTGAACCCGATGGATTCGTCGCTCTACGTGTTCACGAACCGGCGATGTGATCGTATCAAGATCCCGGCTGGGACAACAACGGGTTCTGGCTATTGCTCAAGAGACTCGAAGCGAAGGACCGCTTCGTCTGGCCCGACAGTAGTACCGGAGTCGTCGCGCTGGACGTCGAACGGTTGCAGTGGCTGCTCAAGGGTGCTGACATTGCCGCGCTTCGGCACCATCCAAAACGACATTATGCTCGTGTGAGTTGAACACGACATTGGCGTGCCGGTCTAACCGACATGCCGATCAACGTCACCCTCTCTGCCGACGAGCTCAAGGCACTCCGGCGATGCGCGAGGAGCACGCTGCGCTTCAGCGGGAACGTGACGAGCTGCGCAGCACGCTGCGACTCGTGACAGCAGAGCGTGACCTCGCCGAAGAGCGCTTACGCGCTTACCGCCGCGAGCTGTTCGGTGCAAAGAGCGAAGCGCGGGATTCTGATCAATACGGCTTGTTCAACGAAGCTGAAGCGCTTGGTGCAAACTCCACGCCCGCGCAGGAAGACACACCGGAAACGAAGGTTGGCGCACACACGCGCAAGAAGCGTGGTCACCGCAAGCCGCTCGATCCCAGTCTGCCGCGCGATGTCGTACGGCACGAACTGCCCGAAGCCGATCGCTTCTGCGCCAACGACGGACACGCGCTTGTGGAGATCGGAGTCGAAACCAGCGAACAGCTCGACGTGATCCCGGAGCAGCTCCGGGTCATCCAGCACCAGCGCGTCAAGTATGCCTGCCCGTGCTGCGATCTTGGCATCAAGGTCACGCCAGCGCCGCCGCGCATCATCCCGCGTGGACTCCTGAGCGAATCGGCGCTTGCGTGGATCGCTGCCGGCAAGTATCAGTTCGGGATGCCACTCTACCGTCAGGCCGGCCTGCTGCGACGCTTCGGCGGCGATACCTCGTCGAACACCATCGCCGCGAGCATCGTCCGTGTCGGGCTCGCGACGCAACCCGTGATCAACCTGATGCGCGATGCGTTGCTCGATGCCGATCTGATCTACTGCGACGAGACGACATTCCAGGTCCTGAAGGAGAAGGGGCGCAAGCCACAAACAAAGAGCTATCTCTGGTCGCAGATGACCGGTTCGGGCACGCCGATCTGCTGCTTCACCTACACGCCCGGAAGAGGTGCAAAGCTAGCTGACAAACTGTTCACGGGGATCCGTAGGGCGCGGTCCTGATGACCGATGGCTATGAGCCCTATAACGGTATCGCCGAGCGATACCAGCTCGTGCACCTCGGATGCTGGGTTCAGTTGCCGACGCTACTTCGTCAAGGCAGAAGACAATGTGCCCAAGGCAGCGCGCTCGCCCGATCTGCTCGCGACGCGCTTCATCAAGCTGATCGGAAAGTTGTTCGTTGCCGAGGCGCGTAGCGCGGAGTGGGTGGCCGAACGTCGACAGCGATTGCGACGACGGTACAGTACACGCGTGCTCGATGTCATCGAAAAGCTGATGCTCGAGCAGTCGCCTGGCGTCGTGCCGCAAAGCTTACTCGGCAAAGCGCTAACCTACCTGCGCGAACAGTGGCCGAAGCTGGTCCGCTACATCGAGAATGGCGACTGGCCTATCTCGAACAACCCGTGCGAAAACTCAATCCGCCCCTTCTGCGTCGGGCGCCGCGGATGGCTGTTCTCGGACACCGTCGACGGTGCGAACGCTAGCGCCAACCTGTACTCCCTCGTCGAGTCGTGCAAGGCGAATCGCATCGACCCATACCGATATCTCACCTGGCTGTTCCAGCGGTTACCTCTGGCGAAGACTGTCGACGACTACGACGCGCTGCTTCCCTGGAAAATGCCTGCCCACTTCCGCTGACCCACACCGCTACCACACATCACGCGCTCTGCCACCTCGCTCTGAGGGGCGTCCTTCGTGGACCGCATACGCTCAAACGACCACGCCACTGACCCATGCGCAGGTACGCGCCCAGCTCGTGCAGCTTGAAAGCTCGGGTTATACCCCCGCCCGGCGCAACGACGCCACCTATCCCGCGGATATTCAGGCAGCCGAGGAACGTGTCCAGGCGCGGGAATCGGCCGGCACGCTGGTCGCGTCAGGCATGGGCAGCGGCACCGGGAGCACTTCGCAAGCCGGCGGACACGACAGTGCGTACCGTGGCACGTCGAAGCTCTTCGAGCACCACTAACAGTTCTGGGTCCAGGTGCCATGCGCCGATCGTGAGTCCGTCCCGAACCTCATACACAGCACGCGCCGTACACTAAGGCGGAATGTCTGGAATGTGCCAATGACCGCGGCCACGCGACACCTGCCGCCGTGGCCGCAGCCAGTGCCGAGCGCTCCCGGAATGTTCGCCTTCGCCGATTGCCACCACGTAACCGGGGTTGTCACGGCGGCAGGTTGGGCGCCGCCGCGCATCGAGAAATTCGACATGGACCTCGATTTTGGCGCCGGCCGCCTGCTGAGTGAAGCGGTGGTTCAGCCAACCCAAATCGGCACCGTGAACAGTGGGTCGCGCAACCAGCCCGCAGAGGTCGTCTCCACCGCCACCGCCCGGGCATGCGTCCGCGAGACATCCGGACTGATGGCTGCACTCGTGCTAGGATTTTCCCGACAACGGAGGAAACGCGATGGCAGTGCACGCTATTACGGCGGTTCGGATGGACGGGAGTTCGCAAAGGATCACACACGTGCTTTGGGGGCAGGTGTCCGTGAGCGGAAGGGCAAGCCCGCCTCGAATTACAAGAGGAAGTTGTTTGAAACGTTCCCTCTTCGTCATTGCCTTCGCGCTCGCAGCCCGCGCGCAAGCCCCGCAGACCGAAACCAGCACCAACACCAACATGGCGTGGCAGCTTTGCAGCATGCAGGCTGTCAGCGCCCAGACCGGCCATCACGACGCCGTCATGGATGCCCTCAAGCAGGATTAGCATCACTGCCCGGACAGCAAATGACGGCGCCCATTCGCCACAGCCCGATAAAGACGTGTTTCAAGGCGGCCTCCAAACATCCAGTGTGGCCGAAGCGATATTGCTCGGCGCTACGTCGCCGCTTCTGTGTCGATTGTGTAGTCGGCGCCCACGAGTAATCTGCTCCAGTCCGGATAGCCGCTGGAATCAATCACGCGTCGAATTGCCGAGGCACATAGGCGCAAGCCGTCCTTCAGCGTGGCCTCAACCTCTGCGGCCGGCGTCTTCGATGGTTCCACGGCGCCGCTGTGAGCAGCGAGCGACCGGTAGGTGTATAGGGTCTCGAGTTGCTTGTACAGTGCGGTGCGTTCGTTGCCGTCTTTCCCCAGTAGCCACGCACCGCGCAGGCGGAACTGCAGGCTAAGTTGATCCTTCGATTGTTGCTGTGAAAGCAATAAAGACTCCAGTGCAATGCCAAGGTCCAGTGCACGGTCAACGCTATTGCGATGTCTAACCGCCTCGTTCAGTCGATGTAGCGGCACTTGCAGCTGTTTTTCTATGCGCTCGGGCAGAGCCAGGTAAGAACGAATGGTGGGAAGGAGATCCCGAATTTCCTCGGTAGACACTGCCACGTTTTCGACGATGCGGGTCTCTTCGGGGGGATTATTCCAGCTGAATCCCGTACGCCCCTTGAGCAGTTCCCCGTCCGCCAGCTCTGTATACGCACTCACAATGAACGGGGAAGACGGCCCAATGAGCGTTAGCAGGTTCGCAACCGCAGTCAGAGAGATGGCATCCTGCACAAACGGAAGGGGCTCACCGTTCACCGGCTGCCGAAACCATTTCGGCCTGACCTCCTTCAGTCGGTACAGTGCGGCCTCCAGAGGCGGACGCTTCTCGTCAACTTGAACGGGCGTCATCCCGGGGATGACAGCGGCCCCCATACTGCGGCGAGCGATGAATTGCTGCAGGGAATCTGAGGGGACGGCCGCCAATGGGCCAAGAAATATTTCATTCGAAAGCTCGATTTGCTCCTTTACGCTGATGCCCCGCAAGAGACAGACCTCGACGCACCGGGAGTAATCTTGCTCGAAAAACCGGTAAAGGTCCGCAACGGCGTCCGCTGGGCTCGTTTGAATTGCCCTATGCACCAACCCCTCCGCGATCGCACCAGGTTGCACTGTGGCTGCCATCGACCCGTGATTTAGCATGTGCCCTTCTCGCTCTTTTACCTCCGGTATGGCGGCCACTGCTTCTCGAAACTCTTCGGGAACGTGGATACGCATATAGCCTAGCGAATCGCCGGGAAAGGCGAACCTAAGCGATGTGGGGTCTTTGGTAAGCAACAATTCGGTGAGGACGCGAACTAGATCTTCTCTGGGCATAAGTGAACTCATGATCGGAAGAGGTTTCTTTCACCCACAACCGCAGACCCGACGTTGGGTCTGGGCGTCATTTACATGGCCGCTTGCACGGCGTCGACAACCTGCCCGAATTGCGGCTTGTAAATCAGGATGCGTTCGAAGGGCGATTTCGCAAGCGCGACCCCGTCAGGCCATTCGATGAACTGATCCTGCGCAGGGTCCATGAAATCGACCACCAGCAGAAGCCAGAACGCCTGGCAGCCCTTGTCATAGTCGGCGACTTTCGCCGTCTTCTCCACTACCAGTTGGCGCACACGTTCCACCGAGACGAACGGAACGGCATAGCTTTGCACACTGCGCCACCTGGCGCCTGCATATTCCTTGCCGCTGTGATAGAGAAAGGTCAACTCGGGCACGTGGTCGAACGTGAGCGAATCTACCTGCCCTGAGGAGCCTTGGACGCGCATTGCGATTTCAGCAAGCTTGCGTGCGAGTGGGTCGATTTCAAGAATCGGCACGCCAGGATCAAACGCGGCTGACAGCTCGATACGTCGGCCACCTGACGCCAGATGAAGCGATTGCGCGCGCTCAAGGACCTGCTCCCTGCGGCGCCGTTGAACCTGCTCGCTTGCCGGATCGCTGCCATCAGCAAGGTACAGATTCGCGATCTCGATGCCGAGCCGACGTTCGCCGTGCAGGATTACGTCCGGCTTGTCCGCGTATTCAATCCGTCCGGCCGGTAAAGCGTAGTGTGACCTGAACAAGTCGAAGTAGTACTGCTCGATCTCGCTGTTGGTAGGACGAGGCATGCAGCACCCAGGCGCGGTCAGAGCGGACAACTATAGCGCAGCGCCCCGTTGAAGGCATGATCCACAGAATGCCGGTGAGAATGCCAGCGCATTCGCGTCAAGGTCGAATGCCCTGCGCCCCTCCTCCCGAAGAAGCCCGTCGTGAAGAGGGTGAAGGTGTTGCACGCTAAATCTTGAGACTCTTCAGATACCTCGAAGTGTGCTGCGAGGCAAAGAGCCCATCCTTCAATCGCTTGACTTGGTTCGCATCAAAATCCGGCGGCTTCGGGGTCCATATTCCCGATGCGATGTTCTTTTCAACGTCGCCGGCGAACAGGGCTTGCGCATACCTGTAGTAGGCGAAGCTCGCATGAACGATAAATGGATGGTCGCTAGCTTGAAAGACGCACGTGGTGTCATACGTCGTGGACGACGACGGCACACTGGAGAACCCAACGACGCACACACAGCCCTGCGCACCCATTGATGGGAACGGCATTGGGTCGTTCAGAATGACGAATAGATGCGAGTGGTTGCCCGGCCCAGACGGCGCAAGGTACGCCGCCCCGGCATGCGCCGTCCAGGAGGGGGTAGAGCTCACGCGTGGCTGAAAGTAGCCCGGATATGGTCAGCCTCTTCAAGACGAGACAAAAGCTCGTTAATGGCTGGCTGATCATAGTTGAGTGCCTTGAATAGCCGCTGGTAAGTGACCTCCGACGGTACGCCTTTGCTGTCCGTCCATTCGAGGCACTTCGAATGGATGTAGTCTGCGAGAGTCCAGTGGTTCATCCCGCCAAACTCATCCCAGATTGCATCAAGCACTGCGATATCGGCGTCGCTGAGTTGCGTGGAGTGCTCAAAGTATGCTTCGGGCTCTTCCGAAAGGATCGGCCGTCGCACGTTGAGTTCGTGGTTGGCAAGATTCTCGATGCGGTCTTCCCAGCCTGGCACATCGCCAGCCAATCGCTGATACGTGCCATACAGCACCGGGCTCTTTTCGAAGACAAGCAATTGATCACCGGTCAACGGCTCGCCGTACTTAGCAAACGACGCCCGCTCGGCAAGGTACAACAAGCGATTCAGCTTTGCCGCGTTCATCGGCGCACGGGCACGGACGAGCAGATACATCGCGGCATCGGCTGCTTTCCTTTCGTCGTACAGGTGCGTGAACATAATTGCCTCCAAAACCCGGCCGTCTCTGCTTTCCACGAGGCTATCTGGGCCAGAAACACGTGTCCATAGGGATAACGGCCGCGCCCTCGTAAAACTTGTGTCGTCGTGTCTCGTAGACCACATATGAGACACAAGCTACCCTGAATCCATGCATCGGGCATGCCAGCACGCCATTTCAGACACGGATTCGTTGTTCGACCGGCAGATTTTCGCATCCACTTGGAAAACGCGTACGAGACCCAAAAAATTCCACGCCCGCTCGAATCAGCGCGCATGCAATCCGTTGCTGGACAGCCAACAGTCTTAATTCTGTGAGTCCGGATTTTTTCTTTTTGGGGGGAAACATTGGGGAGCCCCAACATTCGATAGCACCAGTCCCATCAGGAGTCCCACGCGACGGGGTCGGAACGTCTGTGTGCAGCCGCGTCGTGTGCCGGATGTTAGGAAACGAGACATCACGCCAGAATGCCTCGTGAACATCTGCAACGCCGTGCTACATAGTCCAGGAGGTCGCGCTGCATACACCGCTGACGTGTCCGCATTCACCGGGAATGCCTACACAGTGCCTACACGACCGCCAGAAAGCAAAAAGCCCGACTAGCAATACCGGGCTAAGTGCGTGATTCATTGGCGCGACAGGAGGGGCTCGAACGCCCGACCCTCAGCTCAGAAGGCCGCTGCCCGACTCGCAAGGCGAACTGGCGCATAGCACACAACGGCTAGGGTGCTGCGTGAGCGCCTTTCCTCCCGTGTTCCCTCGCCGCCATTTCCACTTCACATCGTGGGATTTGACATTACACCCCGAATGTTTGGGATTTAAACCGCCGTGCGGACTGTTTTCCCGGCTTGCCGGCGAAGGGAGTCGCGAAGTTCATGCGCACAGGAGAAGTGGAGTCACGAGAAAGAGTACACCTCTCTTCCAGGTTCATTCTTTGTCGACCTGGTCCGTATAACGCAACTTCGCCATGCTTCATCCTCGTGGAACCGCGCAAGAACTTTAAGAGTTGGCAGCACGGGCGCGCTGCGACCGTGACTGCAGCGGGACTGCCTACCGACCAACCGGGCAACGGTCTTTCGGAGGGGGCTGGTGTGAGCCCACGTAGCGGCAATGCCTTTGTAGCCCTTGGGCTACAAAACAGACCAGTTCTCCGATTTTTGTAGCCCAAGGGGCACAATCGCACCTTGCCGTCTTGTAGCCGCTGGGCTACAATTTCCTCGTTTTTAGCCAATTGTGACGCCCCGGGGCTACAAGTGACGAATCTGGCAGACGTTGGAGAGATGCTCAAGCAGGCGCGCAGCGACGCGGGCCTCTCGCAAAAAGACCTTGCTGAACGCGCAGGCGTCGCTCGCACCACGCTCGCGCGCATGGAGACGCTCGCGCGTGGCGACATGAGTGTGGCGGTGCTCGTCCGGCTTCTCGAAGCGGCCGGCTACGACCTGCGGGTCGTCAAGCGCGGTCACGCCCGCACGCTCGACGACGTGCTCACAGAACAGAAACAGTCCGGAGCCTGAGCATGCGCCTTCACGTCTACGTCAAGGGCAAGCCCGTCGCGCAGTTGTACCGCCATCAAGACAACTATGCGCTTCGGTACAGCACTGACGCGTCACCCGAGGACTTCGTCAGCCTGACCATGCCTGTTCGCGAAGAGCCGTGGGTGTGGCCACGCGATTTGCACCCATTCTTTCGCCAGAACCTGCCCGAAGGATTCCTTCTTGAGGTCATTCGTGAGGAATTCGGCCCCCTCCTCGACGGAACGGACCTGTCGTTGCTCGCTGTTATAGGCGGCGCCGGCATTGGCCGCGTGACAGTGGCGCCTGAGGGCGGCCAGCCCGGTGGTGAGCTCGACCCGCTTGACCTCAATACCCTGCTTCATCAGGACGTCTCGACCCAGCACTTCGCGGAGCTGGTGAGGTACTACGCGCGCGCCGCCATCTCGGGGGCGGTGCCGAAGTTCCTGGCGCCGGAGGTTTCCTCCGCGCAAACGCCAGTCGGCAAGCAGACGCTGCGCACCAGCCGGCACATCATCAAGGGTTCCGACGAGCAGACGCCGTACCTTGGGTTCAATGAGCATTACACAATGCGGGTGCTCGCAAGGCTCGACGTCGCTCGAGTGGCAAAAACAACCATGTCTGACGACGGGCGTGTGCTGGTCGTCGACCGCTTCGATGTCGATGAAAATGGCATGCCTGCATACGGCGTCGAGGACGCATGCAGTCTCCTCGGTCTCCCACCGCATGAGAAGTATCGGCCCTCGACAGAGCAGGTGCTGAACGCAACGAAGCCCTACATCAGCAGCGCGAACTGGAGACAGCAGGCCGAACATTGTGGCTGGCTGATACTGACCAACTACGTTGTTCGCAACGCGGACTGCCACTCGAAGAACGTTGCTCTTCTCTACTCGAACATCGACGACGTCGTGTACACACCCGTGTACGACATCGTGACCACCCAGGCTTACCCCCGCTTTGCAAGCAATCCACCCGGGCTTAGCGTCGACGGGCGCAAGACCTGGGCGCCGGGCAAAACGCTGGAGCGATTCTTTAACACGCGGCTGGGCATCCCGCCGCGGCGCTATCGCGAGATGGTCGAGGCACTCTGCAATTCGGCCGTATCAACAGGGAAAGAGGTTGTCGAAGCCGCGAAGAACGAACCCCGATGGCACTGGATAGCGAAGCAGATGCTGCACGCGTGGAACGAGGGCATGGCGACGGTGCGAAGCGCCAAGCCACAAGCAGAGCTCAAGGGCCTCACACCCATTCTTGAGGCGGCCGGATTCTCGGATTCAGACAAGCCGGAGAGCACGAGAGACGTGATTGGACGTTCCGAGCTTCTCGCTCCTGCGAGAAAGAGCTGACCCCTGCAGATCCGGGTTCTGCACCGGGTTGCATTTCGGAATGTTTTTGAATGGCAGCTTACGGCGAAGTCGGCGAGCGCGTACAGTCGGCCACAACCGGTCAATGACTCGCTGCCCTGATATGACTGAAAACGTGCGCAAAGCGGTCATATTTTTTTAGGGACGAACCATACACCGATGGGTCGGACTCGCCCCGTCGCTCGCATTCGCGAAACCTTGGCATCGCCCTGCGGTCGATAACGAAATACGAATCGAGCCAGCATTCGTCGGCCACTAACGCGGGCTGTCCATCGGCGAAGGCAGCCTCGTGGGGTTCAGCTTCGCGCGCGCCCACCTTGTACGTCCGGCCGGCGCGAACAAGGTGCCAAAGCGCGTGACACGACAAGAAAGACGCACGCGTTCTACTGGTAAGAACGATACTTTCCACGTCAACGCCGAGAGCGGTGCCTAAATGCTTCAAATGGACCGCGGATGATGGAAATCGCCGCACCTTGAATGTGTTCGCTTTTTTACAGAATTTCCTCGCCGGCAAATGGACGATACAAATGGCCGCGAGTCTATCCGGACAGCCTGCGTGGTCCACGCGGACGGGCCAGTTCGCGTGCGATCGAGCCGCGCGCCGTCGCGGCCGGACACAAATCAAGGAGACACCATGGGGGCACCCCACGATGCACGCAAAGCCTGGCAGGTCACGGTCTTCCTGTTCTTGTTCATGGTAGTCAACTTCATCGACAAGATCGCGCTCGGCATGCTGGCTGTGCCGATGATGACTGAAATGAAGATCACGCCAACGCAGTTCGGCCTGATCGGCAGCAGCTTCTTCTGGCTGTTCGCCGTCTCGGGCGTGGCAGGCGGTTTTGCGACGACACGCTGGTCAACGACACGGCTGTTGCTCGTCATGGGCGTGGTCTGGTCTTTACTGCAAATCCCCATGGCCGTATCGGCCAGCCTGGTGTCACTCGTGCTGTGCCGCGTGCTGCTCGGCGTTGCGGAGGGTCCCGCTTTCCCGATCGCGGTGCATGCCTGCTATAAGTGGTTCCCGGACAGCAAGCGCGACCTGCCGGTTTCCATCTTCGCTCAGGGTGGTGGTGTCGGTTTGCTATTGGCGGGTGTCTCGATTCCGCAGATCTCGGCGCACTGGGGGTGGCGCGCCAACTTTTATGTGCTGGCCGCGATTGGCGCCGCATGGTGCCTGCTGTGGCTGCTCTTCGGTCGCGAAGGTCCGCTCGAAACTCACACCACACGCACTGCGGATGCGCTGCGCCCCGGATATGGCCGCCAGGAGAAGGGGGCGTCCTTTCGCACGCTGCTGTGCACACCCACCGTGCTCGCGTGCTTCCTGTTGCATTTCGTCGCCTACTGGAGCCTAGCCCTTTCGCTGACCTGGCTGCCTGCCTATCTGCAACTGGGGCTCGGCTATAACGGCGTGACGTCCGGCCGTCTGTACGCGCTGATCGTCGGCGGAGGCATTCCGCTGTCTATCGCCGTCTCGTGGCTGGTCGGCCGGCTCTTGGCCCGGGGCGTTTCTTCGCGCATCGCGCGCGGATTCATGTCCGGCGCTGTGCTCACGGTCGCGGGAATTTGCCTGATCGCGCTGGTATTGGGCGATTTCGCTCCCTCGCTGCACGTCGGCCTGATGTGCATTGCACTCGGCCTGGTGCCAACCGTCTATGCACTGGTGCCGGCTCTATTGGCCGAAATTGCGCCGCCGTGGCGTCGTGGCGCGTTGCTCGCGATCGATAACTCCATTGCTTCGATTGCCGCGGTCATGGCGCCGGTGCTGACCGGCATGCTGGTTGAGCACGCAGGCGCCCGCGGCAGTGCGGGCTATGCGGCGGGATTCGCCGTCTGCGGCGCGATGATGATCATCGGCGGCTTGCTCGGCGCGGCCTTCATCGATCCGCGGCGCGTGACGGATACCAGGGTGGATGCGCTCGGGCAGCGAGAGCCGCAGCCTCGAGCAGAGCTTTCGCAGTCAGACTGAGGTTGCGTCGTTCTGCGCAGCCTCAGTGACCCGCCGCGATGGCGCGCAGGCGTTCGATATTGATGATGCTGTAGCGCGAGTACGTCATGGAGATCGCACCCTCCTTCTCCAACTCCTTCAACTCGCGGTTAGCCATCGGCCGCGAGCAGCCGATCATGTCGGCCAGTTCTTCCTGGGACAGCTTCAACGAAATCGCCACACCTTGTGGCGCCGGGACGCCATAGGGCGAGACGAGCTCCAGCAGTGTCTGCGCGCAGCGCTGACGCAACGGCAGCAGCAGGCTGTCGGTCAGGCGCGCGTAGGTCCGGCGTGAGCGCAGGCACAGCGTGCGCATCAGGCAGCGTGTCAGCGCCGGCTCGGCCGCGGTCAGCCGCTCGAACAGTGTTCGATCGAGCTGCAGCACCAGCGAGTCCTCGTGGGCGGTGACGTCGTGAACCGATCCACCTTCGTCGATGAACGGAATCAGGCCAATCAGCTGACCGGGCTCGAGATAGTTGGTCACATGCCGCTTGCCGGTTGCGCTTGTGGCACTGACCTCCAGCGCACCGTCCAGCACCATGTTGAGCTTGCCGACGGGCTCCCCGCAACGCATCAGCATCTCGCCACGTCCCAGCCGCTTGATCGAGGCATGGTCCTGGATTGCCTGCAGGGAGGCGGCGCTGCAGTCCTGGAACCAGGACGCGCGCTGTAACACGTCGGCAATGAGTCGCGCGAGCGCGGCAGGAGGGGAATCTGTCATGTTATTTACAGAAATGCGGAGTGGGGTTCCATAGACTGGATCGGTCGAAACAGACCATGAGGAGATACCGATGTCGGAGCAGCAGCGTGGCATCCCCGCGTCCGCGATGATCGAGGCGTTCGGGCGTGCAGGGGTGAGCCATTTTGTGACAGTGCCGGACTTTGTGCAACTTGCTCTGCACCAGGCCGTCGAGCGCGGGGACGGCGGGATGACCCTGGTGCGCGCGTGCAACGAGGACCAGGCGGTGTGTACCGCGGCCGGTCTCACGATCGCCGGTGCAAAGCCGCTGATCGTGGTGCAGAACCAGGGCTTCTATGCATGCATCAACTCGGTACGCGCGGTGGCGCTGGATGCGGGCATCCCCAGCATCTTCCTGATCGGCCAATTCGGCCGCGAGCACGATAACTACGGCCAACCCACCACTGCGTCGCGCCGACGCGTCGTGAACCTGCTGGAACCCGTGCTCGGTGCGCTCGGCGTGCCGCACTGGCCACTCGAGCAGGAAGCCGATCTGGACGCAGTCGAAGCGGCTGTTCACTCAGCCCGTACGCGCGGCGGCCCCGCCGCGCTGGTGATCGGTCGGCCCCTCGCCTGGCATTGAAGGAGGAAAGGAAAATGCGGATTACACAGGCATGCCAACTGATCGCGCAGGCGCGCGGCGAGCGGGTGATCGTTTCCACGATGGGTGCGATGCGCGCCTTCGACATGCTCGATGAGCGCGAGCGCCGTCTCAGCTCGGTGCCGCTGATGGGGGGCGCGGCGAGCCTGGGCCTGGGCCTCGCGCTGGCGAGCCCGGACGTGGGCGTGGTGGTGGTTGACGGCGACGCGAGCCTGCTGATGCAACTGGGCGGACTCGTCACCGTTGCCGACGCATGTCCTCGGCACTACCTGCATGTCGTCATCGACAATGGCGTGCAGTTCGGCGGTGCGTCCAATCTGCTGACGCCGGGCGCGGGCCGTGTCGACTACGCGTCGTTGGCGAGCGCCGCAGGCTATGCGCAGGTGGCCGGTTTTGACGAGGCCGACGCCTTCTCCAACGCACTACCTTCGTTGCTGGCGCAGGACGGACCTGTATTCGTCGTGCTGACGATCGAACCTGAGCCGCCGAGATTTGGCCCTGAACTGCCGCAGCCCGAAATGCCGGACCATCAGTTCACGCGCATGGGGGAAGAGGCCAGGACATTGGGGCACTGGTATGCCAGCCGGCAAAAGGAGCGCTCATGAGCGAGATCGTGACGGAACAGTTCGACTACGTGGTCGTGGGTGCGGGCTCGTCGGGCGCCACGCTCGCCACGCGGCTTGCCGAGCGGTGTCGCGGCAAGGTGCTGCTGCTGGAGGCTGGCGCACGGCGCGAGCGCGACTTCTGGGTACGGGTGCCGATCGGGGTGGCCAAATTGCTGCAGAACGCGCGCTACGCGTGGCAGTTCTTTACCGAGCCGCAAGCGCAGCTCGCGGGCCAGAAGATCTATTGGCCGCGTGGCCGCATGCCGGGCGGCTCCAGTTCGATCAACGGCATGATTTACGTGCGCGGCGAACCGGCCGAGTTCGACCACTGGGCGTCGTTGGGCAACCGCGGCTGGGATTATGCGTCGCTGCTGCCCTACTTTCGCCGCCTGGAAAGCTATGCGGGCGGTGATGATGCGCGTCGCGGCCGTGACGGGCCGATCGCGATCTCCTCGGTCGCCGGCCTCAATCCCAATCCGCTCAGCGATGCATTCATTGGGGCTTGCCAACAAGCCGGCATTCCGGCGACACCGGACTATAACGGTGCACAGTACGAGGGTGTCAGCTATCTGCAGCTCTCGATCGGGCGTGGCCAGCGCTGTAGCACGGCAATCGGCTATCTGCACGGGCAGCCGCAGTCAAACCTGCGCCTCGAGACCGAGGCGCAGGCCACACGTCTATTGTTCGATGGCCGACGCGTGAGCGGCGTCGAGTACGTGCAGGACGGGGTCACGAAGCGTGCGCTGGCCGCGCGCGAAGTCGTGCTCAGTGCGGGGCCGATCAAGTCACCACAACTGCTGGAATTGTCTGGCATCGGCGATGCCGCTCGACTGCGCGCGCTGGGCATTGCGGTCAAGGTCGATTTGCCTGGCGTGGGAGAGAATCTGATCGACCATCTGCAGTCGCGCTTGACCTTTGCGTGCACGCGCTCCATCACGCTCAACGAGATCATGCATAGTCCGCTGCGCCAAGGCTGGATGGGCTTGCGTTACCTGCTGACGCGGCGCGGCATCATGGCCACGCCATCGGCCAGCGCGCACGCATTGGCGCGGCTTGCGCCCGAGGACACGAGGCCGCGTGTCAAGATTCAGGTACACCACTTATCGGGTGCTGATCGCTACGCCGGCAAAGGCTACGGGCTCGATGCCTTCCCCGGTTTCGCGGTGGGTTTCTTTCAGCTGCGTCCCGAATCGCGCGGTCATCTGCACATCCGTAGTCCGGACCCCTTCGCCGCTCCGATCATCGAGCCGGGGTACCTCAACGCAGAGACGGACCGACAGACCATGCTCGGCGCACTAGGCCTGGCGCGCAAGGTGATGCAGCAGTCCGGCATCACGCCGCTGGTGGCCCGCGAGACCCGCCCGGGCATCGATGTGCAGGATCGCGAGAGCCTCCTCACTTACATCAAGCAGACGGGGCAAACCAGTTGGCATCCGATCGGCACCTGCAAGATGGGTACCGACTCGATGGCTGTTGTCGATCCACTACTGCGAGTCCGTGGCGTCGATGGGTTGCGTGTGGTCGATTCGTCGGTAATGCCGACCATGTGCTCGCCCAATACCAACGCCGCTTCAATCATGATTGGTGAGAAGGGGGCTGATATGATTCTGGGTTCCACAATCTAATCGGCCCCGAACGCAATGAGTAGCACGAAAGCCGAAACGGCCGACAAAAACACCAGGGCTCTGGCGCGTGGCGTCGTAGGTCGTGTCCAGTGGATTGGCGATTGCCGGCCGGAAACCCTGGACGAGCTGGTCGCGTGCGGCCAACTGCGAAAGTACGGCAAAGGCGAATGTGTCGCCCAGCGCGACCAGGCGTTCGACTTCATGGGCGTGCTGATCAAGGGCTCGCTGGAAGCGAGTTTCACGCGCCCCTGGGGCCACCGGCATCTGGTGGGCATCCTGCGTCCCGGCACGCTCGTCGGGCTTGTGCCGACGATGGACGGGCTCGGCCATGTCAACGACCTGTGGTCCCGGGAGCCGTCCACGGTCCTGTTGATTCCCCGCGACGACGTGCGCAGGATCCGTGACGCGGATCCTGCGCTGGCGCGCGCGCTGGAGCGCCATCTGGCATTTCGTTGCCGGTTGCTGTTCGATCGCCTGATAGCGGATTCCGGGTTGTCGCTCGAAGCGCGTCTGTGCAACTTGCTGCTGACGCTATGCTCGTTGCACGGCTCGCCGCGCGGCAACGTCGTCGAGCTCGACTTGAAGCTCTCGCAGACCGATCTCGCGGACTGGCTCGGCGTGAGCCGCCAGCGCATCAATTTCGTCGTCAAGCAGTTGCAGGCGGCCGACATTCTCGAATTGCGCTACTTCGCCATCACGATCGTCGATTACGCGTTGCTCGTCGAGCGCGCGGCCGATCCGTTGGCAGGCAAGGCACCGAATCCCGTCTCGTGACGCCGCGCCGGAACGCTTCGGCACGCTAATCATCACGCACTTGTCTCCGATTTGACAGATCCCGTCTGTCGCTTCTCCTAAGCTGTTGCGCTGGAGGGAAAGCGAACCTGCGGCGCGAGCGCCGTGCTGCGTTCGCTCCCGTCGTCGGCATCGATCGCGAGGAGACAGCGAATGAACCATCAACCCACCCCCAATCCCCCGGGCGGCCCCAGCGCAAGCGGACTCCTGTCCGCGTTGCGCGCATCCGGCACGACGCATGTCGTCACCGTTCCGGACTTCGTTCAGTTCGCGTTGCATGAACGGCTGCAGGACGCCAGCAACGGCGTGCAGCAAGTATTCGCGTGCAGCGAGGATCAGGCGCTCACCGTTGCGACGGGCCTGTACGTCGGCGGCGCGAGCCCGGTCGTGATGATGCAGAACCAGGGCCTTTACAAGTGCATGAACACGCTGCGCGCAACCTGCCTCGACGCAGGCGTGCCCATGGTGTTCCTGGTCGGCCAGTTCGGGCGCGAAGCGGAGAACTTCGGGCAGCCGGCTCGTCAGTCGCGGCGCAGCATGGTCCGCCTGATGGAGCCGGTGCTCGACGCCATGGGCGTGCGCCACTGGAACATCGACGAGGCGCACGACGTCGAGCGCTGCGCGCAAGCCTTCGCGCATGCGGCCGCCACCGAAGGGCCCGCCGTGTTGCTGATCGGCCGTCACATCACCTGGAATTGATCGGAGCGCTCACCATGAAACTTGGACAGGCATGCGCTGCGATTGCAGCGGCACGCAATCAACACGCTCCGCAGAGCCCGCTGGTGACGACGATGTCGGCGCAGTTCGCATTCGACCTGATCGGCGAAACCGCGCGGCGCATCGACTCGGTGCCGCTCATGGGCGGAGCCGCGGGCCTCGGCCTCGGCATCGCGCTCGCGAAGCCCGCGTTGCCGGTCATTGTCGTCGATGGCGACGCCAGCCTGCTGATGGAGCTTGGCGGCCTCGTGACCGTCGCTCACAACAAGCCGCGCCACTTCGTGCATATCGTCGTTCACAACGGCGCGCAGTTCAACGGCCTCGTCAACCTGCCCACGGCGGGCACGGAGCCCACGTGCGATTTTGCCGGCATGGCGCGCGCCGCGGGCTATGATCGCGCCTTGCGGATCGACAGTCTCCCGGCCCTTGCAGAAGCGCTGCCGCAATGGCTCGCCGAAGCGGGCACCACGTTCGTCGAGCTCGTGGTCGAAGCCGATCCGCGGCGGGTCGGCAATGAAGCGCCGCAGCCGCTGCTGCCGGACAGGCAGTTCATGCGCATGCGCCTCGCGCTCCGGCAGTTGCGCGCAGCGCTCAACGATGAGCCGGCCCATGAGTGACGCTACAACATTCGACTACATCGTGGTGGGCGCCGGCTCCGCGGGGGCCGCGCTCGCCGCGCGGCTCAGTGAGCGCGCGCAGTTTAGCGTGTTGCTGCTCGAGGCGGGACCGCCCGATACCGATATCTGGACCCGCGTGCCCATGGGCGTGGCGAAGGTGTTGCAGCAGGGCAAGGTGACACGCAGCTTCTTCACCCAGCCGGACCCGCAGATGAACGATCGCCGCATCTACTGGCCACGCGGCTGGGTGGTGGGCGGGTCGTCGACGGTCAACGGCATGCTCTGGGTGCACGGCACCCCGCGCGAATACGACTTGTGGGCGCAAGACGGATGCCCGGGCTGGGCCTACGCGGACCTGCTGCCGTGGTTTCGCAAGATCGAGTCCTTTGCGGGCGGAGACGAGCGGTATCGGGGTCGCCATGGGCCGGTGAGCGTGACCGAGTTCAAGCCCGTCGATGCGTTGCCGGACGCGTTCCTCGATTCGACCACGGCAGCCGGGGTGGTGCAGCGCGTCTCCGATTACAACTCGGGCGGCCTCGGCGGCAGCTATCTCCAGTTCAACACGCGCAATGGCAAACGGTGCAACACGCGGATGGCGTATCTCGACGCCGCGCTCGGTCGTGCGAATCTGCGTCTCATGACCGGCGTGCTGGTCGAGCGCGTCCTGTTCGAAGGCACGCGCGCCATTGGTGTTCGCGCGAAGGCAGGCGCCACGCAAACCGACTTTCGCGCAAACCGGGAAGTCATCCTCTGCGGCGGCGCCTTCAATTCGCCCCAACTGCTGGAGCTCTCGGGCGTCGGGCGGCGCGAAGTGCTGGCAGGCGCAGGCGTGCCGCTGCTGCATGAATTGCCGATGGTGGGCGAGAACCTGAGCGAGCATGTCTATAGTCCGCTCAATTACCGCACGACACGCGAGGTGAGCTGGAACGGCGCTCTATCGAGCCCGCTGGGTCAGGCGCGCCTTGCCGCCCGCTGGCTATTGCGGCGCGACGGGCCGCTCGCTTCCAGCTCGATCACCGCGCAGGCCTTCGCGCCGATGCAACGGGGCGGCCAGCACGCGGAGCTCAAGCTCCAGATCCAGCAGGTCAGCAGCCCGGGCAATCGTGGGGCCGGCAAAATCACGCTCGACACGTTCAGCGGTGTGACGCTCGCGTCGTTCCAGATCCGCCCGCGCTCGCGCGGCAGTTCGCACATCGCCAGCGCCGACCCCGCCGCCGATCCGGTGATGTACTCCAGGCACTTCACGCATCCCGACGACATCGATGCCTGTCTGAAGGCGCTGAAGCTCTCGCGCCGGATTGCCGAAACCGGGCCGTTATCGAAGTTGCTGGAAGGCGAAGTGCGGCCGGGCCCGCAGGCGGCGAGCGACGAGGCATTGGTCGCGTATCTGCGCGCGACGGGCGCCACCGCCTACCATCCGGTGGGCACCTGCAGGATCGGCAGCGACGCCGCGCAGTCGGTGGTGGACCCGCGCCTGCGCGTGCACGGTCTCGAAGGCCTGCGCGTGGCTGACGCCTCGGTGATGCCCACGATTGCTTCGACGAACACGAACGCGATCTCGATCGTCATTGGCGAACGCGCGGCGAGTTTCATTCTCGACGAAGCGGCATAAACCTCAGGTCGAGGTGACGCGCGCGCAGGCCGCGCGCGTCTTTCGCCACCTCCCCTCCCAACGCAACATTCGCATGGCCGCACTCATCGTTCTCACTGTCGTCGCGTTTGGGTCGACGAACGTCGACAACACGCTCGCATTGCTCGCATTTCTTGTGGAGGCCCGTGACGGCGGACGACGCGCGATCATCGGCGCGTTGGCCGGCTCCTGCGCGCTGGTGGCGTTCTCCCTGTGCGTTTCGGCGCTGATGGTGGCCCTGCCGCATGGCGCGCTTCGCTGGCTCGGCGTGTTGCCTTGCCTGCTGGGTTTGCACAAGGGCTGGGCGTTCTGGCGGGGGGAGACGCGTCCCGAGCCGCACGCGCAAAGCGCGACGCCGCCTGGCACATCTTCGTCGTGGACCGTTGCCGCCGTGACGGTGGCAAACGGGACGGACAATATCCTCGCCTACGTCGCCGTGCTTGCCGGCCGCTCAGGGTGCGAGCGCGTTCTCATTGCCTCGATGCTGTTGGCGCTGATCGGCCTGATGTGCGGCCTCGCCGCGTGGCTGGGCCGTCGCCGGTTTCTCGACGCGGCACGAAGCCGATACGCGGCGGCGTTCCTGCCAGCGTTGCTCGTCTTCGTCGGCGTTTCCCTGCTGATGCAGCGCGCGGCGTAGGACCGCGGCCGGCACGGCGCGTGCCGGCCGCCGCGTGCCGATTTGGCACGCGGCGCGCGGCTTACCGGTTCATCGGCTTGCGCGTGCCGCGCGCATGCGTTCCTGCACCGCCGCCTCGTCGATGAGCATCGGCGTGTCGGCCGGCTGCGGTCCCGGTTCGAGGCGAACGACATCGATTTTCCCGCTGTAGCGGAACAGACCGCGATCCGCGTACCGCTCGCAGATGGCAAGACGCCGGTTGATGCCGACGTCCATGCCGCCGGAGGGCAGGCGCACCAGCGTCGGCGAAAGCTCCACGCCTTCGCGTACCGGGTTGCCGTTCAACTGAAAGTCGCCACATCCGCGACGTTCGCCCAGCGCACGATAGCGCAGCACGAAGTCCTGCTTGCCCGGCGCAAGCGGGATCGGCGCGAGCTCGATGGGCCGATACCAGAGCTGATAGACGAAATACAGTGCACCGTCCATCACGTACGCCACCATGCCCGCGAAGCGGTCGCCCATGGCGAAAATCACGCCTTCGTTGCCTGCCGCGTAGTCGAAGCGGGCACGCAGCGTGAAGTCGCGGTCCGCGATGAGCGCAGAGACGACGACGCTCGGGATGGTTTGTCCGAGCGGGTAGAACTCACGCGGCGTGGATGCGTCAACCAGCTCGTGAGGCGGGAGCGTGACGGCCCGGCGGTCGTCTCGCGTATCGAGCGGGTAGACATAGTTCGCGCTCGCTTCGGCTTCGAATTCGTCGATCAGCCGGCGCAGCACATCCGGCCGCTCGCCTGCGAGATCGTGGATCTCGGTGGGGTCGTTCGCGAGATCGAAGAGCATCCAGTTGTCGAGATCGGCCGGCTGGGTCGGTGCCTGCAACGAGACGATCTTCCAGGTGCCGCTGATAAAGCCTCGATTGCCCTGCAACTCATAGTATTGCCGATCGCGACGCTGGGGTGCCGCGGCATCCGTGAAGGTGGGCGCGAAGCTCGCGCCGTCCATCTGGCGCGTGCGATAGCCATTGAAGACCTGCGGATACGCGATGCCCGTGAGGTCGAGCAGGGTCGGAAGCATATCCGTGACATGGACCCATTGGCGCCGGCACGCCATGGTCTGGCCGATGCCCTGCGGCCAGTGCGCGATGAGGGGAACGCGTATGCCGCCCGCCATCGGCGTGCGCTTGTAGTACCGATAGGGCGTATTGGAAACCTGAGTCCAGCCGCTCGGGTAAGCCGCGTAGGTGTCTTCGCTGCCGAGGCGGTCGCGTTCGAGCAGCGAGCGCACAACGGCCGGGTCCTCGCCGAACCCCTGGCGCCGGTCCTGCAGGTTGGCCACGCCACTGGGGCCGCCGATCGAGTTGGCGCCATTGTCCGACGTGATGAGGATCAGCGTGTTCTCGAGCTGCCCCGTCGATTCGAGGAAGTCCAGCAGCTTGCCGACATTCTGGTCGACGTTGTCGACGAGCGCGGCGTACACCTCCATATAGCGTGCGAAGAGCGCGCGCTGGTCCTCGGGCAGCTCGTCCCAGGCCGGCACGCCGGGATTGCGCGGCGGCAGTTCGGCGTTCGGCTCCAGCAGGTTCATCTCGCGTTGTCGCGAGAATCGTTGCGCGCGCATGCTGTCCCATCCGGCGTCGTAGCGTCCGCGGTAGCGCGCGAGATCTTCCGGCTTGGCTTGCAGCGGCGTGTGTGGCGCCTGGAACGCGAGGTAGAGAAAGAAGGCCTTGTCCGGCGCGCTGCTCCGGTGTTCGGAAAGCCAGCCGATCGCGCGATCGGTGTAGTCGTCGGTGGCGAAATAGCCTTCGGGGTAGCTGTCCGCGGCGGCGAGCTGATTGCCTTCCATCATCCGGTCGGGGTGAAAGTAGCTCGTTTCCGCAGCAAGAAAGCCATAGAAACGGTCGAACCCGCGCTGCAGCGGCCACGAGCTGCGGTCGCCCGCAGCGTGCAGGTTGCGATCGTAGGTGTTGTGCCACTTCCCGACGGCCATCGTCGACCAGCCGTGTTCGCGCAGCAGTTCGGGAATCGTGGGCGCATCTTTGGAAATCTCGCCACCACGGTAGCCCGGATAGCCCGGCATGTTGTGGGTCAGCCAGCCGCAGCCCACGCTGTGCGGATTCTTGCCGGTCAGCAATGCGGCCCGCGCGGGTGTGCACATCGGCACGGTGGTGTAGTTCGTATAGCGCAGTCCGTTCGCGGCGAGCCGGTCGATATTGGGCGTATCGATCTCGCCGCCGAAACAGCCGAAGTCCCCATAGCCGAGGTCGTCGAGCAGGATGACGACGACGTTCGGACTGCCTGCCGGCGCGCGGCGAGGCGACGGCCAGTCGGGCATCGATTCGGCGAGGGTCGGTCCGATACGGCCGTTGAAGCCGGCGCCGGGGTCGGCATTCAGAGGGGTGAAGTTGGGCGAATCAGCGGCCATCTTTGCATTCCTTCGTCGGATGAGCGGGACAAGTCAACAGGAGACTCAGACGGGGCAATCGGGGGACGGACTGCAAGGGCCCGGAGCGTGCTCGTGTGGCTGCCGCGCGCTGGCCCCGACCCCATCTGAACGGCTTGCTCCGATCTTAGGGAAATCGGCGCGCTGATGCTGTCAAGGATGTGACAGACGAAGGCCTGGCCGTTCCCGGGTGCCGGATTGGGGTAGTCCCCATTTTGTCCAGGATTTGACAGCGATTGCCCTGGCGCCACCGATAGTCTTGGCGGGACCGTGTGTCGAGTCAAACAGGCTTCGTCCACGCGAATAACAATCGCCAAAAAATAGGAGACATCGTGACGAAATTGAAGTGCCAGCTTCTCGTAGGAGGCATCGTGCTCGGGACCCGCGTGATGGCTTTCGGACAAACCTCGACGGTGCAGTTATCGGGGCAGATCGGCAGCGGCGTGACATGGCAGAACAACCAGGCGGGGGGCGGTTCGGCTTTCTCGATGACCGATAACCTGATCGCCGCTTCGTTCATGCGGATCAGCGGCGCGGAGGACCTGGGCGGCGGCAGGCAAGTGCTGTTCAGACTGGAGTCCGCGCTGAACGTGTCGAATGGCAACGCTGGCGGAAAGGCCGCGGGCGGCACGAGCTTCTGGAACCGGCAAAGCTACGTGGGCCTTGCCTCGGACGCATTGGGCAGGCTGACACTCGGGCGGCAGTTCACCGCCGCAACCGACACGGCCATTCGTACGCTCGATGTGTTCCAGTTCAACGGCAGTTCGGCGGTGGTCGTGCCGATGGCGCTGTTCGGCGTCGATCGGTTCGCGAGCAACGACACGCGCCAGAACAACACGGTGAAGTACTCGTATGGCGTGCCGGGAATTGTCGACGCTGGCGCCAGCTATTCTTTCGACGACGGTGTCTCGGGAAGAAATTACAGCGCGGGGATTGCACATACGGCCGGGAATTATGCGCTCGCTGCGATGTATACACGCTATTTCGATGCGGTCGGCACGACGCCGACCGGCGGGGTGCCCGAGCATTCCCTCTGGGGACTGGGCGGATACTACGTGTTCGGACCGGTGAAGGCTTACGCGTCGTGGTTCCAGAGCGCGCTCGACGCCACGATCGCGCATCGCGTCGGGCAGCGGGACAATATTTTCGATCTCGGCCTCGCGTGGCAGATCGGAAACCGGGCGAACCTCAGAATCGCCTATTACAACGATCGTGGCAGGGATCTCGATGGCGTAGTCCGCCGCGATGGCACGAAACAGACAGTTGTGATCGCAACGGAATATACGCTGTCGACACGCACGTCGATCTACGCGACGGTGTTCCAGAACCGCTTCTCCGGTGGGTACAAGCTGGAGACCGTGAATCTCGCGGCGCTGAACCGCAGTGCTGGCTCATCGGTGTCCACGGGCGCCTCGGTTGGCGTCAGGCACGTGTTCTGATTCGAGATTTATCCAATACGACGGGGGATGCCGGGTTCGCGCACCAGCATGAGCGATGCGGCATCTTCCGGGCGGTGCAGCAACAACGAAGGATTGAAGTGATGACTACGTATACGCCACGAGTGAAGCCGGTGCCGGCACTGCGCGAGACAGACGACGCACAGCTCTATCGAAAGGTGCTGCTGCGCTTGATCCCGGTGCTCTTCATCAGCCAGATATTCGCCTTTCTGGACCGCGTGAATATCGGCTTTGCGAAGACGCACATGACTGGCGATCTCGGTTTGAGCGCCGCGCAATACGGGTTGGCCGCCGGGGTGTTCTTTGTCGGCAACATGCTGCTGGAGATTCCGAGCAACCTGTGGCTGCATCGCTTCGGAGCGCGCAAGTCGCTATTTCGCATCATGTTGCTGTGGGGCCTCGTCTCGTCGGCGACGATGTTCGTGCGCACGCCGCATGAGCTCGTGCTGATGCGCTTTGTGCTCGGCCTGTGCGAAGCGGGTTTCTGGCCCGGCGTGCTGCTCTATTTGACCTACTGGTTCCCCGCTGCGCGCAGAGCCAATGCCGTGGCTATCTGCCTGCTCGCGCCGACTGCGGCGGGCGTGCTCGCCGGTCCGCTTTCGGGGTGGATCCTCGGCAACCTGGACGGTGCGGCGGGACTGCATGGATGGCAGTGGATGTTCCTCATTGAAGGCATACCCGCCTGCTTCGTCGGCGTGCTGTTGCGTATTTACCTGCCCGATGGTCCGCGGGATGCGGGCTGGCTGCGCAGCGACGAGCGTGCTCGTCTCATGGCGGCACTCGCCGATGAAAGCGCCGAAGGCCGGGGCTCGGGCTCGCATACCGGGTTCGACCGCGCCCATTGGCGAACCACCGCCCTGTTCGCTTTTCTCCTCGCCTGCGTGCTGAGCGGCGTCTTTCTGAATGTGTTCTGGCTGCCGACCATCATTCGCGAGGCCGGGGTCCATGGCGATCTGCGCATTGGCCTCTATTCTGTCGTGCCGTATCTCGTGAGCGGGCTTGTGATGGTGCTCGTCAGCCGCCATTCGGATGCACACGGCGAGCGCCGCTGGCATTTCGCGGGCTCGATGTTCGTGGCAGCGATCGGCCTGGCGATGATCGCGCAGGGACACGCTTCACTTGCGATCGCATTGCCGGGCATCTGCCTGCTCGGCAGCGGGTTGTCCGCTGCGCTGGCGGTGTTCTGGGCGCTGCCGCCCGCGTATTTGCCAAAGTCGTCGCTGCCGGGTGCAATCGCGGCGATCAACATGATCGGTGGCATTGGCGCAATGGCGGGACCGTGGCTCATCGGCCTGTTGCGCGATCGGACGGGGAGTGTGTCCTTGGCAATGGCACCGTTTTGCGTGCTGCTGCTGATCGCGGCAATCTGTGCGGTGGTGGGGACACGCAAGCGGTCAATGATTCGAGAACCTTTGTAAATGCGATGCGCCTGTGCCGCCAAACGATTGCCGGCGACTCGGCCAGCGAGTCGATTGACGGTTCTCGGCAGAGGCCAAGTGGAAACTGGATTTTCTGGCGTGGGCGGAGGCGAGCCACCCGACGATGCGGTCGATTGGGGCTTGACTTGGGCGGAAACGCGAGCCATGCCAACTTTAACGGGCGACGCGTTCACCTTGGCTCCCGGGAGCCTCCAAGTCCCGAGAATCGGACGCCACGAAATTCGAGAGTGCATGCGCGGATGGCTTCGCAGGCCGGCTCGCTGAAAGCAGAGTTCGCTGTGCCGGTGGCAAGGTCAAAGGAGTTTGAAGGCGCAACGCGGTCAAGTTTCCTCGAGAAATGTCGCGAACAATGCAGTTATAAATATACGTTTTCATATATCAATCTTCCGAATTAATCGTCATATATCGCTCGTCCAGATTGCTGCCTTTTCACCATTACTATGCGTACCTAATTTAATAAATAGGCCGATAGAATTTTTTGAGCACGGCGACCGACAATCGTTCTTCCACTTCGAGCAAGGAACAGGCGGGCTTCCAGTTGTCGCTGGCCGTTTTTATGGCGCCTTGCTGGAGATTTTTCGGCGAATTTCCCCCGACCTTATACAGGCAGACGTCAGGCGGAAGAGGCCATCCTTATAGGGCCGGAGGAACAATAAAAAGCCAGCAGAAAACATGCGGGATGAATAGAATCAACTCACGACACGGGGAGAGCGCAATGCCCAAAGTTCGCGTGCAGCAGTTTCATGAGACGGATGACGAGTTCCACGAACTCGGTGGTCTGCAAGTCATTGATCTGACCGAAGCGGAGCTAGCCGCGCTCCAGGACCACGACGGGGAAATCACATGGCTCGAAAGCCGAAGGGGATATTTTGGGCTCGCAGACGAGGAGTACGCGAAGGAGTGATCCAGGCCAGCGACGCCTGGGGCACTAGCGCGCCCCGCGTTATACCAGGGGCCAAAAAAAGGCCGCAGGGCAGCCACGCGGCCACACAAATACACACGTCGCGGTTCAGGAGTGAGCGCCGCGCTGCAAGTCTATGCATGCGTACCGTCCCAAGGCAAGGTTACGTAACCTCGCCCATACCGACACCGCAAATTCGAGGTCGTGAGTGATTCATGACGCGCGACCGCGCACGCTTTCGTACAGGACACGCACAACCCGGTCAACACGTTCCCGGTGGTCAGGCGCGTGTACTGCATCAGCCGCTTCGTTCCCGATCGCTTCGCGTTGGTCCAGCTGCGCCATCGAGGTGACCGCAAGAGCGAGCAGGCTTCATAGCCCTGTAGCGCGCCGCCGGTGTCGTAGAGCGCGTCGTGCAGGGGCGAGAGCCGTGCTGTCTATAATGGCAAACTCACGATGCCAACGATTGCATGGAGCACTACTTTATGAGTCAAGCCCGCGGGCGATATGCGGGGTCCCGGGACAGCGGCCAACGCCAACCTCGCCACGAAAGGCAATCTCCGCCCAACCGGCAGAGACAACCGTATGTGAAGGCGCCTCCCCGAGACTCCACCCAGACTGCCTCCATTTTCAAAACACGATCGTTTCAGTTTCTGGTCGATGCGGTAGGCGCGGAGAATATCGCGATAGCACTTGAATCCAGCATGACGCGCGTGGCCGAACTCCTGAAGGGCGAGAGGTTCACGCCAGAGACCGCCTTTCATATGGAAACCACGCTTGGATTACCGCATGGCTTTTTTGACCAGCCCAATCCCGGGCTCTCGGCCGAGACCATCGCTCGTCTGAAGTCACCGCTCGACCTCATTCAAACGGTCGACGGACCAGACGACGTGTCTGAAGCACCGGAGCCGGCTTCTGCCCTGGACGTCGGCCAACAACCCCTTTTTGAAGATAGTTTGTCCGAGGAAGCGCACATGCCGAAGAAAGCAACTGCCGGATCGCCCACGACCGTCAAGAATCGTCGAAGCGAAACGGCCGGACAGACCAAACCTCAAGCGCCGCGAAAAGCGTCACCATCGAAGGACAAGACGTCGCCTGAAACGACCCAGCAGCAACCGCTGGCACTGAACGATGGCGCGGAGGTAGAAAGCATCCGGCGCGCCAACCTTCACGTTCTCACGAGTCGCAACGGATCGAAAGCAAGATTGGGTGTGGTCATGGCGATGAGTGGATCCAACATGGCCCATCGGCTACATGGCAAGAAGCGCATGGACAGTGTCGAAGCAAACCGGTTCACGGAGCGCCTTGGTTTGCCAATTGGCTGGCTGGACACCCCACGCTCCGAAGCCGAGATTCCGGAGTCGGTATCGCGTATGCTCGCCCCTGCTCCGCGTGGTCGCGTTTCGGCTCAACAACACGAGCCGCTTGCGCCCGTAACAAACGCTAGCGTGCCAGGGAAGTCCGCCGATGCGAAGGCGCACAGGGGGCGCGGGCGGACCCGCGCCCTGGGCGATTCGGAAAGCCCCTCACCTGTGTCGGCGGATGTCGCGGGAGAGAAAGACACGATTGTCGTCAACTCTCAAGATCCGGTCAGTGATCTTCCCGACGACCTTGCCGGTCGCTCACTTGCAGAAAGTCTTGGCGAGACCCCGCCAGCCACACCGGCAACCCTGGAGTCGTTATCCGCCTCCGCAATATCGCAGCGAAACCCGGTAACCCTCCCCGTCGCTTCGGTGACCAGCCTGGACGATCTTCACGGTATTGAACCGATAGCGGAAGCATTGCTCAAGACGCTGGCAGGTAAAGCACGCACGGGTCGCCTGGACGAATTGAAAGCGCTGGAACTTTTGCAGCAGGCGATCTTGTTGTGAGCCGGTGGTAGTGTGCCAGGCCCCCTCGCGCCGCGACGCATCAAGCGCATCGAGGTGGCCTGGGCCCGGTGTGCACGAAAAATCGCCGTGTTCCGGGTCGACGAGGTCACGCCGAATGCCGCCGAAGGGTTCGTCTTTTCCGATGCACCTGGCGCGCCGCCTGCTGCCTCATCGCCGAAATGCGGCGCGTCAGCCAGCGCGAGCAGGTCAAGGTCACGACTCCCATATGGGGTTACCATGCACGAAGGCTCGCACGGGCGCACACCGCGATTCAGGTTTGTCGTGCATTGGGCCCGGCTTCCCGCCGCGCCGTCGGGGCCACTTGCCCCTTGCAACTGCCGACCGGTAGATCGCTTTGCGCGCGACCTTCATCGCACCGTTCAGACGCTGCCCCTGCGTGTAATCCATGCCCAGCCCTCGGCGAGGGCATCAGCATGCGCCTGCTCGCGCAAAAACGCACCCCACGCATCGACGGGCCGGGCGCTCTTCGCCTTCTCGAGCCAATGTGCGCGCTCATGCGCAGCGAGCCCGTTCCACCAGTCAATGCCCTCCTCCTGTGCGGCGTCGGGGTCGGCCGGATAGACACCGCTGCCCATCTCCTCGCCATCCATGTAAAAGCGAAGTTGATAGCCGCCGCCGGGTTCAGCGGTGCGCGGTGAAACCCGGTAGGTGTATTTGGGCATGCGGGTCCTCCGTGATCAATCTGGGTGTACCCACCTTGACGCGTGAACGTATCGCCGTGTCATGGTACTTCGGCTTGGCGTTTCCGGCCGACACCCGATGCCTGCAAGCTGAATGCCTTTCGGTCCGAAAATGCGCGGCGGTGACATGGTGCGTCCGCATCGTGTCGTTTCCGTGTCGATTGCGAGTGCGGTGACCTGAGATCCGCTCCTGCGCCGGATTCACACCCGTCGTCCATTTTGTGCACCCCGACGATGGCTGACACCTTCCGACACGGATGCCGTCGGCGCGAGCGGCGGCAGCCAGCCGACAGCCACGCCCTGACAGCCGTTGGCCTCCAGTCAGCGCTGCCTTCTGCGGAAGTCCAGGGCAAGCGCGAAAAGCATGACAAAAACAATGAAAACCGCCCTGGCGACGCCCCCCGCCTCCTTGGCGAAACCACTGAAAGCACACACGGCCGAAACGGCCGCAACCAGGAAAAAGGCAATGGAATAGATCACTTAGGTATCCAGAATGAATGCATCGCTTTCGACGGACAAGCCCCGCTTCGGGCATCGGGCGATGGCCACTGCGCCAGAAACGACGATCCACGTTCATGCGGGGCAATCCATCGTCAGGCCGCACCGTTCCCGTCGCGAACCGCCTGGCCGGCGGTCGGGCCACCGTTGCCCGACCCGATAAAAAACGGCGTGCGCTCACGCCAGGGCACGAGGGGGACGCCGTTGTCGGGGGCCTGCGCGCCCTTCGTGGGCCACGCAAGCCCGTTGTGTTTCCTGCACCCGGCACCGTTGCCGCGTACCCTACGCATCAAGCAATATTCGCGCCATTTTTATGGATCTCTTCAACGGCAGGGAATTCCGCAGAAATGCACCACGGGCCATGCATCCTGCCGCCCCGAAGCGGTGCGCGGTGACGCGATCCGCACCCGTTCTGCGCAGCGCGCGTGTCGTCCCGGTAGCACGGAGGCGCACGGTGCGCGGGTTCACACAACCCCGGAACGGGGCCGACACGCGCCCCGCCGTCGCCGCCTGCCCCCCTGCCTGCCCATGGCCTCCTGCATCAATGGCTGGTTGATGCCTGGTATTCCTGATTAAATACCCGACTGAAATCCGGCAGTCCGGCTTCCGGCGTCGACAGGAGACGGGCGCGACTGGTGGCGCCGGGGGGCGGTCGACCGGTCTGCAGTCCGGAACACCGTTGACCTTTGCGGGCCGCGCAGCGGCGGGTGGGGTGGCAGGGGAATGACCGTTAGTTGCGACGCTGGTCCGGCCCGTCGGACGGCCGGCATTTGACATAGTGTCGCATTATCGCATTTCGGATTGCAAAATTGGACAATCGCTCGACTATCAGGCAACCATATTTATAATATAAATCAACATGTTGCACCGTTTATTAATGTAATCTCTCAGGATTCGCCTAAAATCTAGGCGTGCGTGAGGTACCCCGACCCGCGCACACGCTCAAAGCCCGCGCCCCTGTGCGGGCGTTTTTTCGTCGGCCCGGACAATCGCCAGCCTCGCGGGGCGCTCCGGGGTCTCAGCGATCACACCTGTCCTCGGCGTTCGCGCGTGCCGCCGCCCTTTTACGTTAGTGAGCGCTCACCAGGGCGACGCATTTCACGCATCCCCCCGGGGCCGCCAGTGCGCCGCAGCATACGCCCAGATTGGGGCAAACAGACAGGCGGCCACACATAAATCGGGGCGTTCCCGTGCGGACCCCGGATGACGTTGCGCACCTGCAGGTCATACAAGCGACCGGAGAGACGGCAAGGTGCACAGCTATGGTTCTTCAGGGTCCTTGCTGCGCCGTGACCAGGCCGGCGTGCAACAGGTCGCGGGGCGCTCGCTCGGCCCGCCGCACGGGCAACGCACGCGTGCCGGGCAAGGAAGGGGCAGCGTGAGGCTCATGAAGCCGCCGCCACGCTGCGGGATGCCGACACGCAGGCTCGCCAGGTCGAGGTAGCTGAGCGTCACGCGCAGCAGCTGCACGCATGCCATGCGCCGCTCGCGGCGTTGCTGGCGATGACTGCCGCTCGGCGCGTTGAGGGAAGGCAAATGGCGGCCGGATTCGTCCAGGTATGCATCGAGGCGATCCTGCATTTCCTGCAGGATGTGTGGGCGACCACCGCGCCGGGCGGCTTGATTGTCAGCCCGGTGCATTGCGCCCGCGCGTGACTGTCCCTGCCCGGCATCGGGCGGCAGCGTGGCGCAGGAGGCGGAAACGGGCTGTGGCCGATCGTGCATCAATGGGTCGGCTTGCCGTCGTCGGAGAGTGTCGGCCAGTCCTGCGCCGGACGTCCGGGTTGCGGCTGTGGACGAGGATCGGCGGACGGGCTGGCACCGGGCGTGCCGAGCACATCCTGCACCTGCTGGTCGACGCGCGCGTGGCGATACTGATCCATCGCCCGGTTCAGGCGCTCGTCGCTGAACTGCACGCGCAGCCCGGCATCCACCACCACCCTCGCGGCCGCCAACTGGTGCGCGTCGTCGCCGGTCAGTTCGAGCGTGCTGCCGAACTTGGCCTGCGCGAGGCGAAGCCCGGTCTCGATGGCGGCCCGGTCAACCCGCAGCACCTGCACGCTGGTGCCGCGATCGCGAACGACGTCGCGGCCATCGTACCGGTAGGTGACGTGACCACGCTCATTGACCGACCACGACAGGCCGGGCGAGCGGAAAATGATCGCGTTGTATTCGTCGTGCCCATGCGGGCGCGGCGTGTTCGGCCGGATCACGTTGAACGCCCCGCCGCCGGCGGCGTCCTCGAGCCCAACGGCTACCCGCTCCGGACCTGCGGTGCGACGCAACTCCTCGAGCGCCCGCTCATCCCCCTGTTCGGCCCGCGTGCGCAGCCAGCCGGAAAAGCTCGGGCCGCCCGCGGATCCGAATTCGGCCCTGAGCGCCGCCCGCTCGCGCGCGATGGATTCGCGCAGCGCGTCCTCATGGCCAAGGCGATCGGCACGGGCGAGCGACGTCGCCGCACGCCGCCCGGCCGGCTTCAGACCCACGTCCTGCCTGATCGCCGCCCGTCTCGTTCCGAACGCGGCGCGGATCTCACCGCGGCGCTGCTGTTCGCTCGCGCGCTGTGCAAGCCACGCGTCGATGCGGGCCGCGACATGCGCTTCGCGCGCGACCGAATATTCACGCCAGAGTGCGGCACGCGGCCGCTCGCGCGGAGCCGGGACCAGCTCACCGGCCTGCTGTCGCTGCCAGACCTCGCGCAGCAGCGGAGCCGCTTCCCGCCACGACAGATTCAGTTCCTTCGTGAGAAAGTCCGACACGTTGAGGTTGCGCGAGCCTGCGCGGATGCGATCGGCGCCGTCGCGGCCGGTGACAACCTGGTATTTCGCGGGCCGCACGCCGTGTGTGTGGGACAGCTCGGCCAGCAGACGGCGGGCGTCGAGACCCCGGCGGATCTCATTAAATTCGGCATGCTGATTACTCTCTTCCTTGCGCTGACGAATCTCGCGCGCCAGTTGCGACAGCACGTTGTCGGACGCCCGTCCGGTGTGACGCGGTGTAGCAAACGCGGCGTCGCCAGCGCGCGAGCGGCGCGACCGGTACGGTGGCGCGTCGTCTGTGAGCCCGGGCAGTGGCAGGTTGAATGGCCGGCCAGCCTCGAAATCGAACGGCACATCGATCGCGTCAAGCCGGTCCGCAAACGGATCGTGTCGCAGACCGGCAAACCGGCCAGGCGGCGACATACCGGCCGGTGCGTCTGTCGCCGGCGATCGAATCGGCGGCAGGCTGTTGAATGGATCGATGAGTGGATCGCCGAACGCGTAGTGCGCTTCAAGCGCACGGTGGTACGCATCCAGGTGGCCGGGAGGCAAGGCAAATGCAGGGGCAACTGCGGGGCCGCCTACTCGTTGCGCTGCAGGCTCTCCATGGCGATCTGCAGTCCATCGCAGGCGATCCGCGGATACGGTGCCATCTGGCTCCAGCTGGTAAAGCGCATCACCCGGCAATAGCACTGCAGATCGATGTCCGATGCCGTCCACAGGGCGGCCGGACAGGTCTCGCAAAGCGTCGAAGGATTCGGGCGACGGGTACGCCCCACCTGCGACAGGGTCAAACTCGGCATCGAGCCCGCCGTATCCATCGTCGACGCGTCCTGCGGCGTCGAGTTCGGTTTCGCGCGCCCCGGGGCCGTCGATTGCGTCGGGCGGCTGGGCGCCGAATTCAAATGCGCGTCCGGATCGTTGAAGATGTCCGTCGAGGCCTGGGAGGGAGTCGTCTGCTCGGTCATGATATGCCTTCAGGTGTTGTGCGTAAAAACCGCGTTCAAGATCCGCGAGCATCAGCTCGCGGTCGTGGGGAGAGGATTCCTGGTAGCGCTGGTACTGACGGCTACCGCTGTTGAGATACTTCACCTCGCGCGCGCGCCTCGCGTACCACTCGTTGAGTACGGCGGTGATGTGCCCCGGCGTGCGGCGCGGCGCAACACCCGCTTCGTAACGGTCGACGGCATCGGCCGAGAGCGCCTGCAGCTTTTCGGCGGTCGGCAATGCGATGAATTCAGGCGTGAACACGTATTCCTTGAGGTTCACGCCCTTGCCGGCGCCGGCGGGCTTCACGTTCGGATAGGCATTGTCGCGGCTGGCGTTGCGCATGCGTACGGCGCCGTGCTCCTGCAGCAGCGCCATGAAGTCGGTGTGGTTCTCGATCTGGCGATCGAGCACCGCGTCGAGGATCTGTTCCTTGAGCTCGCGGCTGTTCGCGCGGAACAGGTCGCCGCGATAGCGGCTGATCATTTCCGACGCATCGGTGAGCAGCGTGCGCCGGTTGTCCTTCGGGCTCGCGAGCCCGTATTGCGCGTTCACGTGCTCCTGGAATGCGTCGATGAAGCTCAGGTTTGAACGCACGTAACCGAGCGGTTCAAGGTGCTTTTCAGCCAGCAGATTCCAGCGCGGAATGACGATATGGATGTGCGGCTTGCGCTCGACCAGTTCACCGCTCGACTGGTCCACATAGCTCTTGATGCGGGGCAGGTGCGCTTCCGCATAGAAGCTGTATTCGTCCGGGCGATATGCGTGCAGCGCGAACGCTTCGAAGTCGCGCACGATCTGGAACAGCGTCTGGCGATCGACGTGATCCTCCTTGAAGGAGAGCGTGATCGACAGGTAGCGCTCGACACCTGGCGCGGCATTGATCGACTGGATCACCGCGTTGGTCAGGTCGAGATCGCCGGCGAGCACCACGCGCTCGTCGAGGTCGTCGCGATCGATGTCGCGGTCGACCTTGCGGCCTTCCTCGAGGTACTGCTTGACGCCGTCGTGGCGGCCAGACACCCTAATCAACACGATGGAGATGCGCCTTCAGCAGTTGGGTGATCAACTCCAGCTCGTCGACCAGCGCAACGAAGGTGGATTCGGACAGCCTGCCGGACACGCGCGCGCTGTTCGCCACGTGCGCCAGCTGGTTGAGGTTGTTGCCGGTCCTGTTGATCACGTACATGATCCGCTGCCGCTCGACCGTCGCCGGCGGCCGCGCGACGATCTGCGTGCGGTTCGTGAGGATGCAGTCGCGCAGGAACTCCGACGGGCTCATGCCCGAACGCTCGACCTTCTCATTGAAGATCCGCCACTGCTCGTCCGTCAGGCGCGTGCTGACCGGCTTGCCGAGTGCCAGGTGCGCTTTCCTGCGGCCGCGGCGTTTCGGTTCGGTCACGACATGGTGATCGTCAGCGCTCATGGCAGTTGCCGTCGATAATGGGAAGTCGGTGCCGGCTGGGATCTGCTGCAGCCGGCACGCGCGGGTTTCATCGGCTCAGCAGGCCCCCGGTCAGGGTCCGTTCTGGACGGCGCCATATTTCGAGTTGACCGGCCCCTTCACGTCGCTGCCGACCGACTGGCACTGGTTCAGGAAATCGCCGCGCGCACTGGACGTGCCGCTGAGGTCGAAGTGCCCGTTGTGAAATTTCACGATGGAAAAGTACGAGGCCTCGTATCCGGCGCACGTCTTGCCACCGTTGCCGCCCATGATCAGACCTGCCAGACAGAGCACCGCGCCACACGCATCCTGGTCGTCGTCAGCGCGTGCCGTCGGCGGTGCGAGCGCACAGGCGAGTGCCACGCCGCACAGCGCGGCCACAATCGATCGTCGTTTCATGGCATGACTCCTGGCTAACTTCCGGTCAGTGAATGGGTGTTCCATCGCGTTACTCCTCGAGACGGTGCGCATATCAGTCTCCGTATCGATGCTCACGGGAACCTTCTTCAAGCTCTCCTGCCTGCGTTCCATGATGTCGTCCTCCATCAGCCCCGAAAGATTCCGGCCGCCTGCGATCAGCCGTCTACTTCGATGCTTCTCTAGATCAGCGTGTGCGCCAGACGCGAGACGATCCAGATGAGTGCGCCGCCTGCGCAAAATGCAATACCCATGCGCGCGGCGATTGAGCCGGTTGCCGGCACCACTGGCTTCGTGTTGACCGCACGATCACGCGATTCAACGGCGACCCGCAGCCGCGCAAGTTCGTCCGCCACGTCCGCGGTTGCGGCGCGACGTGCCTGGTCGGCCGCCTTCGCAGCGATCTCGCCGATGAAGGCCTGACGCGACTGCGTGAGCAGCTTCGCCAGCTGCGCGTTCTCCTCGCGCAGCGCCTGCACCGTCGCGGTCAGCTTCTGGTCGGTGGACTCCATCAGCGCGACAACATGGTGCTGCGCGTCCACCACCTTCATCTGCTCGATCAGGATCTCCGCGAGCACGGCCAGCTCGTTGGACGCCGGCATCGTGGCGATCAGCTGACTCAGGCGCTCCGACGCCTTGCCCGCATGATCCGGTTGCGGCGTCGGCTCGTTCATGCATGGACTCCGGCCATCAGCGCGTTGAACGCCTGATCAAGCAGCGGCTCGATGGACAGCGCCTTGCGTTTGAGGCCGACCAGCCGCACGAGACGGTCCTTCTCCGGGGCGGTCGGGGCGTCGATCAGCTGCGCCTTGTAGTCGACCCCGTCGGTCGCGATATCGTGGATCGTGCGGCCCGCCGCCGCCGCGAGCGTGAAGACGTCGTTCTTCGGCACGAGCGCATCGTGGTTCAGCCAGAAGGAAGCGTCGTGCTCGTGCAGCTCAAACAACTGTCCGAAGAGCCGGCGCAGCGTCACCTCGCGAGCTTCGCTCTTCACCAGCTCGACCTTGTTCAGCAGCACGCGGATTCGTTTGGGATCCACTCCGAGATCCGCGAGCAGGTTGATCGTCTTCATCGTGTCCTTCATCTGCTTGCTCTCCGGTTCGACCGGCACGATGAAGCACGTGTAATCCTCCTGCGCCCCTTCGGACGAGTCGAGGCGATTGAGATATTCCTCGACGTTCGACGCACCGATATCGACCAGCAGCGCCCGGCCGAGCATCAACTCGCCGTGCAGTTCGTCAAAGCGGGCGGCAATCATCACCTCGACCCTGGGGCCCGCCGAGTCATCGGTATTGATCGACTCGACCTGGCGCACCGACATATGCGGCATCCGTGGCGCGAGCAGTTCGCGGGTCACGGTGGTCTTGCCGACGTTGCCGGAGCAGTTCACGATGGCAATACTCATTTCGGAATCCTCATAAACTGGGGTGGGCACCACTTACATTGCGATCGTCGCCGGGTCACCCGTCTGCTGCTGATCAGGCTTCGGGCTGTTTGACGGTCCCGGCGCCGGCGCGGCCTTCGGCGCCGTCCAGGCTGCGTGCAGTTCGGCCGCGCGCCGGTCGATCTCGGCGGCGCCGGCGTCACGGCTCAACTCGCCCCGGGCAATACGCGCCTCGATCTCGGTGCCCGCCTGGATGCGCGCGTCGAACCGGCGAATCACCTCCGCCCGCATGCGCGCGGGCGCCCGCTCGAGCGATTTTTCGAGCACCTCGCGCAACTGCGCGACGGTCTTCGGTGCTTCGCCTGGTGCCGACGCTGCGCTCGCCGCTACCGGCGCGGCGGCCGTCGCCTGCGGTTTCGCGTTCGCCTGCGCGGGCGCCGGATTCGCGCTCGCCGGGCTGGCCTTCGGCGCGGGGGCCGGCACGGGCGACGCCCCGGCCCGGATCGTCAGCGCCGCGCGTTCACGCCTGGCCGCCTCGAGCAGGGCCTCGTCGCTTTCGGCCGGTTTGAAGCCCTTCACGTCCACACCCGCGAGGGACGCTTCGATCCACGCATTGCGGCGGAACGTTTCGCTGCCGCGCACGACGATCATGTCCCAGTTCTTGGCCTTCGCCACCGCGACCATGTCGGCAATCGTTGCGCGATCGTTCTGCCGGGAGTTCAGGCGTGCGCCGACGTCCTCAAAGTGCGGCTGCGTGACCGGTGTCGCATCCGGCCGCATATCTGATTGCCCCGCCGGCTTCGCCTCCATGGCATCGAGCTTCCAGAACCGGCCGTCCTTCACCATGTAGCGCGACGCAACGTGGGCGGGCACGTCGTAGCCGTCTTTCGTCACCACCGGCTTGCGGGAGGCCGGATCGGCGCCGATCTGGTTGTCGCGGGTGTCGGTGCTACGCGCCTGGCCTGCCCGGGGCGCAGCTTCCGGTGCGCCGTCGCCGCCGCCCTCCGGCACTGGCGCCGGCTTGCCCTGCTCGCGCAGCAGCTTCCCGGTGGCTGCATGATCGCCTTCCCGCACCGTGCGCACACGCTCCAGATCCTGCGCCGACACGGTGTCAGCCTCCGGCCGCTGCGGGTCGTTCGCCGGATTCCTGGCGTCGGGTTCGTTCTGCGCAGGCGTCTGCGCGCGCTGGACCTGCGTGTCGAGCACGCCGGACACCGCCGCAGCCTCCATCGCCGTATCGTTGGCGGCCTGCCCCGGCCGGGCGACGGGCTCATTCGCGACCGCGGCAGTGACAGCCGATGGCTCAACGTGCGGGTTGCCCGGTACCGCGCTTTCCGTCAGACCGCGCCGGCGCATCGCGTCATCAATCGCCGCATGGTCAATCACCGTATCGCCGACGTCGGCAAACGTCACCGCGTCGCCCCCGGCCTTGACCGCCGGCGCCTCCTGCGGCACGGACGGGACGTCAACCTGCCGGTCAAGTGCTTCGCGAACGTGCGACACGAACGCAGTCCGTGCGGGCGGGGACAGGAACGCAAGCTCCTGATCGAGCGCTGCGGCAACTTCAGGCGCGCTCCGGCCTTTGCCGAACTCATCCTGGATACGCCCGGTCAGCCCGCGATAGTCGGCAAGGTCCTTTGCCACCATCGACCAGTTGGTGCTGTCTGCCTGGTCACGACCGGCAGCAAATACCGCCTCCCCAGGCGCGAACACTTCGGCGATGTCCGCGAAGGTGGCGAAGCCGTCGTCGCGCTCCGGCTCATGATGGCGATGCGGGTGTTGCGGCCCGATACCGGCCACGTCCACCGGAAGCTCGTCCTCCGGCGGCCCGGAATCCGTCACGTCGCGCGCGGGCGTGCGCCCGTCGACCTCCATCGGGCTCAGCCCTGCCTCATCACGGAGCCTGTTCAGCGCCTCGGCCGCGCGCGGCGGCAGCGCCTGCGCCGCAAACCCGGTGCCGGTGCGGATCTGCTCACCGATCGCGCCCTCACCGTCGACCGGGTTACCCGACCTGCGCCACGCGTCGCGATGGATCGTTTCGAGCCGTTGTTCGAGGGCCAGTATCCGGGTGACCTCGGCCCCATGCAGCGTGACCGCCGTCGTGATGGACTGGACCATTTCACGATAGCGGCGGCCAAGCGCTGCATCGTCGAGCTTCGGACGTGCAGCTTGCTGGTCAGCCCGCGCGCCCGGTTCCGGCGACCGGGACTCGCCTTGCGCATACAGATGCTGCCGGTCGGCGAAATACCGGTGCCGCGCCTGCAGGCCAGCCTTGCGTAGCCCGTCGATCATGTCGAACGCCGACGCGCCCTGCGCACGCAGGCGGTCCCGGGCTTCCAGCCCCGCCTTTTCCGCGGCGGCCTGCACGGAGTCCCGCACGAACGCGCGGGACTCTTCGAGCGGTTGCCCCATCAGTGCGCTCAGCCGCACGGCTTCGCGCTCGATGTCGGCCTCACTCCCCAACCAGGCCCGCGGCTGGTCCCGCGCCGCGTCAGGTGTACCTGGCGCACCCTGCGCTGCCTGCAGTCCGGCTGCCGTCATCCAGCGTGCAAACGGCGCAACGTCGGCCCCGCCCGGCACGTACCACTTCTTCGAGCGCCGGTCGAATTTCGCGCCCAGCCCGCGTGCCGCCTCTTTCTCCCTGAAGGGCACGTCCAGATACATCCGCCCGCCTCGCTGTGATTCAGGCCTGTTCCAGTCAACCATGTGATACCTCCTTTACCTCGTTGTCCGCCGGCGCCACAGACGCGGGCGCCCGCCCAATCTGCCCCTGGTCAGCGTCATCCCCCGCTCCCACGTTAGCCCCGCTGAAATCGATGCGGATGCCGGCGAGCATTTCGCGCACGTCGTCGCGCATCACGACGCCGAGTTCGCCCAGGTCGGCCTCGAAGCCGGCGAGCGCCATGCCCGTTGCCAGCGGTCCGGGTGTGCGCTGGTCGAGCGCGAGAAGTTCGGCCGCAGTCAGCGGCTTCGCACCGGCCTGCCGTGCGAGACGGATCTCGCCGGCGGCCTTCGCAGAGAGCGCCGCGTGATACGTTTCCGGGTTGTGCGTCGGGATGCCGGTCGCACGCAGCTCCCCGGCCTGCCAGGCGGCCTTGATTTCCTCTTCGGTGGGCAGGCGTTTGTCGATCGCGGCGAGCCTCGGACTGACCGAGCGCATGCGGTCGATAAAGAGGTCATCCTCGTAATAGGTCGCCTTCTCGCACAGGATCGGCCGCTGGAAGCCGAGCACGATTTCCTCGTGCTGTTCCATGCGCTTGAGTTCCTGGTCGAGCATGAGCGCACGACCCTGATCCGATGTGCTCGTGCCCGTCGACGTGTTGCGGCCGTGATTGCGGCTTTTCGAGGTCGCCTTCTCGGTGAAGGTGCCCAGCGTCTCGGACAGCTCCTTCGCGTCGGCCTGATTGCCCGGCGCATACGCGACCAGTACCGCGTGATTGGTAATCAGCGTGCGCGCCCCGGCCGGGCCGTACAGATCGTTCGGCTCGAGCTGCGCCTTCGACTGCAGGATCGTGAGCAGCCGAATCCAGTAGCCCGCGATGAACGCATTGCCCTTGCCGAGCACTTCGATGCGACCGAGCGCCGTAATCTCGTCCCCGACAGCCAGGCACTGGTATTTGATCGCCGGATCTTCACCGGGCAGCACGTCGAGGTTGTCCTCGATCAGCTGCGTGTAGAAGAGATTGCCGAGGAGGCTCGCGACAGCGAGCTCCCGCACCGGCAACACGATGTAGATCGACATCAGTTCCCGGCGCACACGGTCCAGCTCGAAGTCGCAGGCGCTCGTCGCCTGGTCGACGATCGGGTTGCTGAAGAGGCGCAGCCCTGCATTGAACGTCGCGACGATGTTCAGCATCGTCTCGTCAGGCGAGGCCAGCACGCGCGAGAGCGCACCGAGGCAGTCCCCCGACAGCGGCACGCCCCTCTTCGGCTCGTGCTGCATCAACTCCGACAGGTGCTCACGCACCTTTTTGTCGGGCGTGGTCGCCAAGCGCAGCACCTGGCCGAACGTGCAGTCGCCAGTCATCTCCATCAGATACAGCGCAAGCCCCATGAACAGGTCGGCAGCCTGTTCGTAGAAGAACTTGTTACGCCCGTCGGTGGTGTGATACAGGCGCGCGGCGATCGCCTGCAGGCGACCCACGCGCACGAACGCCGGACTCTTCGCAATCTTGAACAGGGGATTCCAGCGGTGCGTCAACCCCTTCTGGTCGAACGGAGCCCAGCGGACCACCTGCTGGCCACAGGCCTGCCGGTAACGCGAGGTCAGGTCGAAGTTTTCTCCCTTCACGTCAAGACACGCAACGGAGTGCGGAAAGGTGAGCAGATTCGGGATCACGATGGCCACGCCCTTGCGTGAGCGCGTGCGCGCGGCCACCATCACGAACTCCGTGCCACGAAACGTCAGATACCTGCCCTTGTATCTGCCGACGATGATCGAGGGATCGCGGTCATCGTCCCGGCGGCGCCCCCCGCGGTTTCCCCTGTGGCGCCTGCGGCCGTTCGCCTCGTCGAGCAGGCCGTCGCGTCGAATCTCGTAGCCGTAGGCGAAGCGTGCATCGCCGTGCAGCTCGCGCTTCGGTTTCGTGACCAGCGCCGCGACGATCGCCGCAACCGGCAGCAGCGGCACGATCACCGATACCACGGTGGCCATCTGCAGCGAACGTTTCACCGCCTTCACGTCGCCCCAGGCATGCCAGTAGTCCCGCAGCGTCCAGAGGCCGATGGCGGAGTCCGGCAGCTTTTCCAGCTTCGCGAACGCCATCGCGCCCGCGAACTGGCCCGCGACCGCGAGACCGGCCAGGACCACGAGCGCAAGCAGGGCAGCCGCGATGATGCGCTCAGCAAGCGTCGCGGTTTTCAGCAGCACTGCGCTCGCGCAGACGCCCCACAGCAGGCACGCGACGACGACGAGGCCGGCCACTGCGGCGATCTCTACCGGATCGGTGATCGCGTCGAGATGAAGCAGGCGGGCGGCGCCGGACACCACTGCGCCGGACAGCACGCTCAGGACACCGGCAACGAGAAGACGGGTCTTCATGCCGACGCTCCCGCAGATCCCCGGTGGCCGTGCGCACCGCCATCGCGCGGCAGATCCCAGCCGTTCAGGCGTTCAACGCCTTCGTGGGCGGCCACCGGATTGCCGTTACGGATGGCCGCTTCCAGGAGTGCGAGCGCCTGGCGCTCACCGTCGGCCATCTTCGGCGCGCCAGTATCCGGATCCACCGTCTCCCCCAGCGGCGGCACAAGGCACGTCAGCTGCTGCAGGAACTGGTTGGCGCTCGCGGCGAGGATCGCCACATGCAGTTCGCGACGTGCGGCGGCGTAGCCGGCCAGAGACGTCGAGGCCAGTCGCGCGGCGCTGGCCACCATGATCCGCGCGCGTTGCCTCGGGCTCGCATGTCGCGCCACCTCAGCTGCAGCAACCGGCTCGAGCACGCGCAGAATCTCGGCGAGGTCCACCACGAACGACGGATCCGTTGCGCGGGCGAGGCGCCAGGCCACCACACGCCGGTCGACGATCTGCCACTGCCGCTCATCGAGCACGCGTGAACCCACCCTCGTCCGTACATCGACGACGCCGCGCGCGACGAGCTGGTTGACCGCCTCGCGCAGCAGGGTCCGGCTCACGCCCAGCGCCTGGGCGAGTATTCCCTGCGATGGCAGCGCGCCGTTCGCATCGCACATGGCCGGAATCTGCCGCGCCAGGCGATCCGCCGCGGCGTGCGTCTGCCGCTCCAGGGCTTCGAGGCCGGCGTGTGCGTCGCCGTTCATGATGACGGGGTCGTTTGCGAGCGTTTTCATGCATCCCCCCGCAGCAGCTTCATTTTCGTGACCGGATCGAACCAGATTTCCGTCAGGTCCCGGTTCGCCATGAACAGCACGACGTCGACCGTCGTGCGGATCTCGCGCATCAGGTAGTCAAACGGCAGCGTCTGTCCCACCGGACTTTGCTTCACGAGCGTGGCGATGCGTGCCAGCGCCGCGATCGAGTCGTTTGCGTGCACCGTCGTCAAGCCGCCCTGGTGGCCGGTGTTGAGCAGGGTCAGGTAGTCCCACGTTTCGTCACCCCGCAGCTCGGTCAGCAACACGCGATCGAACTTCATGCGCAGCGTCGCCTTGACGATGCGCCGCGCGGGAATCGCCTCGCTGTAGAACAGGTGCACATGGTTTCGATGCAGCGGCAACGGCAACTCGTGGGTATCCTCGATCGTCGCTAGGCGCGCCTCGTGCGGAATGATCGGGATCAGGTCGGCGAGCGCCTTCATTAGCGTGGTCTTGCCGGAGCCCGTGCCACCGACGAGCACGATGTTCAGCCGGTTCAGCACGGCGAGCCTCAGAAACCGCACCACGTCGCGCTGCGCAAGCGCGTCGAGCATTTCCTGCTGGAACTGCGCGAGTCCATACGCATTCAGCGCGCGGGCCGGATTGAACACCGCGGTGGCACGGCCGACGTCAATCCCATCCGGGCCCGCCCGTGCCGCCGCCGCGTCGATGTCGCGCTGCGTCGTGCCCTCACCGCCCGCCGGATCACCGCGAACGACATCACGGAACCGGTCAAACCGTCCGGCGTCCGCCCATTCCTGCACCGAGTAGCGCGTCGAGCTCGGCACGCGGATCGTCATCGACACCGTGCCCGGCTCGCACGCCGGCGGAATCACGATCTGCCCGCGCTCGCCGTCGGGCAGGCGCACCGGCTTTTCCGGCTCGGCCGCCGACAGCGCCGGCTTCGCCTTGTTGTAGATCGCCAGCGCCGGCGCGAACTGCATCAGCATTTCCAGCGACGCGTTCGGCAGCTCATGGCGTTGCCAGCCGTCCCGCGTTTCGGTCCAGCCTTCATACGGCCGGTTGATTGCCAGTTCCGTGACGCCGGGCGTAGCCAGCAATCCGGCGATGCCCAGTGTCCCGAGATGACTGCGTACCGTGACACTGTCGTCGTATCGCATGTTCATAAGCACTCCGCATGAAATTGAATCAAGGCGTCGCCAGCTCGTACACGCTGGAAAAGTCGACGTCGCGCGCGACGAAAATCGTCGTCATCGCCCCGTATTTCGAATAGGCGGTCGGCGGCACATTGATGGTGTTGCGCAGCGCTTCGGCCGCAACCTCGCCGCCGGCATTCGTCGTGTTGTTGAACTGGATGCCGTTGCTGCCACTGCCCGAGTTCGCCGCAATGGTCGACAGCGCCCGCCCGGCATCGCTGATCAGGCTGACCATCATGGCGCCGCCAAACCGCGTCCAGAAGTGGTTGTCGACGTAGGCCGGCAGGCCACTGCCGCCGAGCGCGTCGGCCGCCGGCGAATCGAGTTGCACCATCACGCTGTCAGGCGTCGTCAGACGCGTCCAGATCACGAAGATCCGGGCCTGCCCCTGCATCAGCGCCTGGCGCTGCTCGCCCACCACTTCAGATCCCCGCTCGATCAGCAGCACCTTGCCGTTCGCGGAATAAACGTCCTTCGCCACATGGCAGGTGGTCATGCCCGGGTAGTCGGTGACGATCTCCGCGCCCTGCACGCACGGAATCGTGGTGCCCGCGATCAGCAGAAAGTCGCGCGACGGCATCAGTTCGGCCTTGACCGTCGCCAGCTTCGACGGCTGCAGCTTGCTGTCCAGGCCATCCTTCGCGAAGTCGGGATGCGGGGCGGTCAAACCGGCGAGACCAGGCAAGCCGCCCGCGCCCGCGGTACCCGGCGCCTTCTGGTCATTGTTGAAGTTGAGCAGCACGTCCCCGTCGAGCTTGCGCTGCGCGGCCGTCTCGACCGCACTGGCTGCAGTCGACGCGCCGGCACCGCTTCCGCCCGCGGCCGTCGCCTGCGTCGCATTCGCGGCATCAGCATGGACTGGTGTGGCAAGCGCGGAACTCGCAGCAGCAGCTTCCGAGGCCATCGCGGCTTCCAGCGCACGCTGTCTCTCGATCTTCGCCTGATCACGCGCAAAGTCGTGCCGCTCATCCGAAGGCTTTTCCTTTTGCGCTTCGAGCCTGGCGGCCTCGGACTCGGCATGCTGCTGCGCCGACCAGCGCTTGATCGCGACACCGACCGCGATCGCGCCGAACAGCATGACCAGCACCATCCCGAGGACAATCGGCAGCATGCGGAACGGGCTTTTGCGCTTCGTGCGGCCAACACCCGGCACGCCGCGCTCGCCGATGCCGGCCGGCTCGACCGGCGACGGATTCAGGTTGATTTCGTCACTCACTGCCCGCCTCCTTCTGCTTCACGAGCCGCACCGCGCCCGGAATCGTCGTGCCCGTCGGGTTCAGCTGGCCGTCGGGCCGGTATGCATTGTTGCGGATACCGAGCACGGCATCGCCCACGCGCAGGTTGAAGCCCGGCGCCGTGTCGTGCACGACGAGCACGGGGCCGCGCACGTCGTCGGGATTCACGAGCGCTTCCTTGCCGTCCGCGAACACGCGGTAGATCTGCGGCAGGTCGCGGCTCGTCCTGAACTCGAAGTAGGTAAAGCGGCCGTCATCCCACAGTGCGGTCGGCGCGAGTGTCGTATCGCCGTGCATGTCGTAGTTGAAGTTGCCCGTGCCCGGCGTGCTGACGGTCTGCGCAAGCAGTGCCCGCGCTTCGGCCGAGCGCACGGCGGCGGCCGCCGACTCCTTCGCACGCGTGTCCGGGTAGTCGAAGGTCAGCGACCACACCGCCTGCTCGCGCCTGGTGACCGGAACCAGCTTCAGCACGTAGCGCCGCCGGTTCGTGAGCAGGATCAGGTTGGTAGCGGCCTGCGCGGCTTTCGGCTTGAAGAAGAAGCCGTTGCCAGCCGGCCCCGCGGACCAGGCCTTGCCGTCGCCCATGCCACCGCCGTCGATTTTTTCGCCTTTCTCGAAGATGAGGACCGTCGCCTCGCCGGGCCGGTAGGCGATCCGGTACGTCTCGGTTGGGTCGTACACCGCGCACGCCACATGGGGGTCGCTCCCGCACGGGCCCGGTATCACTTCAGCCGCAGCCGGTCGTACCAGGGTGACCAGCACGGCCGCGATCGTCAGCACACCCGCCTGCGCGCGCAACGTGTTCTGGAACCGGGCTTTCATTGGCTCGCCCCTCCCTGCACATCCGACGGCGCCGACTGGGACGACGTGGCCGCCGACGGCATCGGCGCCACGCCGTCCGTCGTGCTGCTGCGGGTCCAGTCACGATCGACCGAGTAGCTGGTGACACGAAATCCGGTCGGATTGCGCACCTGCTCATCGCTTTTGGCCGGTAGATCGCCCATCTCATAGGTGATCGTCGCGACCCAGTACTCCGTCCTCGGCGGCGTAGGTATCGAACTCCCCTGCGTCGACAGCGAAATGATCTTCTTCGAGAAGAACACCTGCGCGGTCGAGCCGACAAACGTAATCGCACCGGGTTGTGCCACCACGCGGTATTTGTCGATCAGCACGTTTTGCGGCGCGTTCTTGCGGCTGTACAGCGCCGCGTACCCCGTCTGCTCGCGCGGGGAGTTCATCAGCGATACGGTGTCGTAGTCGTCCTGGATCGTGTACCAGTCATACCGCTCGCGCAGTTCGACGTACCTGCGCAGTGCTGCGCGCAACTCGAGTTCACCGAAGGTCACGGTCCCGCTGTGCGCGACGTCGATCACCTGCACGTCGCCGGTCGCGGTGTTGTCCTTGATGATCACTGGCGGTGACGGTCTCTTTAGTTGTACTAAAGCTGTTGAGCCAAGAATAGAAGCCAGAGCAACAAGCATGGCGCCACCCGCGACACGCCAGGCGATCTTCGTCATATTCTCCTGCAGCTGCTGCCGGGACTTCTCGAAGGAGAGCGCTTCCCTGAAAAATGTACGCGCCATCTCGCGCGGGTCAGCGTCGGCGAGCTTCGCCGCGAGGTCCTGCAGCGCAGCCGCGGAATTGGCGTCGGTCGCAGTCGCGGCTGGCTCAGCCTGCGCTTTGGCCGTCTTCCCCGGAATCCATTTCATTGCGCGCTCCCCTGAGTCGCATGGTTCACGGGCATCCACGGCCCCTCAGGTTGCGTCGGCTTTGTCGCCGACGAGCAGGCCGCAAGCAGCGCAGCGCTGCAAAGCACGACGATGAATTTCATTTCAATCTCCGGGTGGGTTGTACCGCCCGCCGTCGCTGGCTGCTCCGGCGGACGGTCTCTCATTTACTTCGCGCGTTCAAACTCGGCACCAGGAGCAACAAGGTGTCCGGTTGCTTTGTCGATCGTGATGACGTACGGAACCCCACCGCTCACAACCATCTTTCCGTCCTGGACTACGGCTGGTTCTCGCACGTTTTGCCATCTATCCGCTTCGCTATCAGCGGCGAGATTCGGAATTTTGTGAGAGACGTAGAAATCGTCCCCATCGCCGTTCCGGGCAATGTCCACTTCGAGCCAACCGTTTGGGCTAACACGTTTCCAAGTACCCACGAATTCGTTCCCGTCATGCTTGCCGCAACCGAATTGAGTTACGGCCACGATAACCATCACTACTGCCGTCACGAACCGGATTGCCCTCATCTATTGCTCCTGTTAGTAGTCGAAATCACGCGCGGCCAAGCGAGTTGCTGGACGCACCCGACGACCCACCGCCGGACCCGCCCGAGAACTTCATCGCCCTCATGGCCATGCTGGCCGCAGCTCCGATCTTACCGACCATCGACGAGATGCCCACGCCACCTGCCAGTTGCGAGGCGAGTGACGGCATGTTCAACGACACCACGATGAACACCAGCCCTGATGCGACGATTTTTCCTTCAATGGTGTAGGTCAGCATGACGTCCGAGACGCTGAAACTCTTCGGGAGTACCGAGGTCATGAAGCTCACCTCGAGGGCGCCGACCGCGCCGAACAACGCGACAAGCAGGCCATAGTTCAGGCACTGCCCGACCCAGTTCTGGAAAAACTGGCGCGTTGCCGGGAACAGCGCCGCGACGATAAAGGCCGGGCCAAGTGCGAGCAGCAACCCCAGTGCGAACTTCGCGAGGATGATGTAGGCCGCCGCAATCGCAAGGAACGGGACGCCGACCAGGAGGATGCAGATTGCGAGCACCGAGACCTCTACAAACAGTCCGACGTCAGTAATGCCCAATCCGTTGTACATGCTCTTGATCGCAGAGATATAGAGATTCAACAGCGTATCCAGCCCGTTGCTCAGACTGTTGCCCCCCATCAATGCGGTGCTCAGATCGTCGCCAAGGCCGTTGAAGAACGGCACGACGTACTCGCTGTAGTAGCTGATGTTCATCCCGAGCGTGAGGACAGCCGCCCACCCCGCCGTCTTCAGCAGAAAGTCGGATATCGGGCTGTCGTTGTGGCCACGCCAGTACGACACAAGGACGAGGAGGACATAGAGGCTGAAGCAGGCGGCGACCAGCGGACTGATCAGCGAGATCATCCGGGCCGAGCCGGTATTGATCGTGTTCAGCACGTTCTGGTCGAACGAGTTGAACATATCGGTGAAAATCGTCAGTTGCGTGGTCATGTTCGCGCTCCTGGCTATTGACTGGCGGAATCGTCGCCGTTCAGACGCTGCTGCATGTCGTTATGCGCCGCCTGCTGCGCGAGCTCCTTCTCCGCGTCCTGCAGCCGCCCCGCGAGATCCAGCTGCATCTTTTCCGCGTTAATCGACGAAATTTCCGCCGACCACCGGTTCTGCAGATCGGCCTTTGCGGCCGGATCCTGCGTCAGGTTCGACTGCTGCATCAGTTGCTGGATGTTGGTCAGCCGGTCGATCGACGCCTGATACGACCGCATCGCCATCGCCTTGTTGGCAGCCAGCGTATCGTTCAGGCGCTGCTGGCCTGGCGTGTACGCGGTCATCCCCTCCTGGCTCTCGATGCTGCTGGCGAGGCCGCTTATGCCGTTCAGCTGCCCGCTCTTCACTTCGTCATAGACCGACTGCCATTGATCCGGCAGGAAGTTGCGCAGTGACGGGTCATTGAAGATGTCGCCGAGGCCGCGATTGCCGATCGTCGATGCGTACTGGTTCGAGAGCAGGCTGTATTGCTGTTCCAGTTGCTTGACGGTCTGGATCGCCTGCGCGATCGCCTGCAAATCGAGCACCGGAACACCCTGCGCGTGTGCTGTCTGCATCAAGCAGAAAGCCGCCAACACCGCGGCGCCGGTCATTTTCCGAATGGTTTTCATCGTCCTGTTCTCCAGGGGGTGGGCACACACTCAATGGCCGGCGGTGTATTCATGCTGTTCGAACTCAAGCTGGAGCTGTTGGAGATGAAGCTGCCGCTCAAGCGTGGTATCGATCCGGACCAACCCGGCGAGAATCTGCTGATTCGTTTCGACAGACGGCGACGCCGCAGTCCTGTCCGTTTCCGCATAGTCGACGGCAGCGCGCCGGGATTGGCGGGCAATCCCCGACTCTGCGTCTGAATACCCCTCGCCTGCGCGACCGACGCCGGCGACGCCGTGCCGTTAACCAGTGCCTGGGCGTGCGCGGCGGCGGCCACGGTCGATGTCATCAGAGCGGACTTCATCCACATCGTTTTCATCGTCATGCTCCCTTGCTGGACTGCTGTTGCTGGCGAACCATCGCCAGTACGTCGAGGTCGTGCGGCACGATTGGCCGGTGCTGATGGTGAATCGCATCGAGATACGCCAGCGCCCCCGGGAAATCCGTGTTCTGCTCCTCGAGATCGGCAGGTGTAAGGTCGATCGGGCGCCAGGGATTGACCGGACTGGAACGTGACAGCACCAGACGATCCACCACGGTGGTTGTGAACACACCGATCGCCATACCCTCAATCACCAGGGTGCCGAAATCAACATGGCTTCCGTACCATGTACCGATGCGGGAAATGTGGAGCCTGGACATGCATGCAGCACCCACAAGGGCCGCAATGGCAAACAGAAGGACTCCGAACCTGATGCGTCGCACACGGTTCTTCCTGTCCCACATCCGGTCGTGCTCATCCGCCCACTGCCTGAGCTGCTCGCGTGTGGCCGGCCCGATAGCCGACGCGAGATGCAGTTCGCCGATCGTCGTCATTCGACCTCCTCTGTGAGTTCCGCCTCGGGCGTGCGATTGCGCTTGCCCTTACGGCGCGCCTGGAACAGCTGCATGCGCAGATCCGTATCGCCGTGGGCCTCGCGCGTACACTCCTCCCAGATCGCCACGTTGTCGAGACTGCTGGACAGCACCGCGATCTCGTCGTTCATGCCGCCCAGATCCAGCGTTGCAAACGCCGACTGGTTGCTTTGCTTGATCAGGAAGGTCCGCGACTCCTTCGAGAGCCGCTTGAGCGTGTCGAACTCGCGATCGGTCAGGTTCAGGAGCTTGTAGCCTTCGCGCGTCGCATCCGGATTCGGCAGATAGATCTTGGTCGCCGTCAGGTCGCGGATCTCGGCGAATACCGGACACTGGATCGCGTCTTCCGGAGACTGCGAATCCAGGATCATGAATTCATCGGCCTTGCGGCCCGTCTTCAGCGACTTGCGGATCAGCTCCTGCGTGGTCGGATAACTCGCCGGCAGCCAGAATTCGGCGATCACCGTCGCGAGCAGCCCGCCCTTCTTCTGCATCTGGTCCTTGAGGTACAGCAGGTGCGCGAGGACCGGCTCCGTGGCGGCATAGTCCTTCTTCAGGAAGTCCGTGACGTCGAAACCGATGCGGCGCACGTCAGCGATGTTCGTCAGCGCGCTCGGCACGTTGTCCAGCGCCCAGGCGAATCGACCGTTAGTTGCGCCGCACCACTGGCTCAGGCGCAGCCACAGGCTGTTTTCCTCGCCCGTGTCCGGAATCGACTCCAGCAGGCGACTGAAAGTCCTGTGCTCGATGTTCTCCAGCTTCATCACCGTGTCGACGGCATGCTTGATCTGCCGCTGGTCGTCGGCGCTGAGCTTGCCGTTCTCGTCGCGGCAGCATGCGCCCACCAGGTCATACAGGTGCGCGAGGTTGCGCTTCGTCTCGGGCAGGCCGAACGGCGCAAGACCCGTCGGCTCGCCTTCGCGCAGCGTGTAGTAGAGCGCGCCCATCTCCTCGAGGAAGATCCGCAGGCCCTGATCGAGGTCGAGCGCGAAGATCTTCGGGTCGAAACGCTCGAGGAACCCGAGCAGCATCGTTTCGAGCGTTGTCTTGCCCGTTCCCGTCGAGCCGAGAATCAGCGTGTGGCCGGCCACCTTCTCGCCGACGCTGTCTTCATCCAGGCGTGAAGCGTGGCAGTTCAGGCTGAACAGGCTCTTCGCGACCGTCTGCACGGGCATGAGTGCCGAGCCATCACCGAGCGGATTGCCGCGCGCCTTGCCGGCCGAATAGGTGTGCATCGAGAACGACGACGCGAGACTGCGGGTCGACTTCGGCATCGGCCGTGGCTTCGTCCTGAATCCCGGCACCTGGCTCATGTACGTGAACGGCGCCGACGCCGTCGCCTTCACGAACTTGAAGCCGCAGTCGTTCAGCGCCCGGCTCGTCACGTACGCGCCGTTACTGATCGCCTTCTCCGGCGTGTCGCCATACACGATGAGCGCACCGTGATAGTCGCCGAAGGCAAGGTCGCGCCCGGCGATCAGCGCGACCGCCTGTTTCAGCTCGTCAATCTGGTGCTTCGCCTTGTCTTCGACCGAATTCAGGTTGTTGATCTGTTCTTCGATCGCCTTCATCGCCTCAGCGGTGCTCAGACAGCCGAAGCTCTGCGTGAGGGTGAATTCGACCGGCAGCGACAGCAGCGGATTCGTCTGCCCCCAGCCTGCCTTCGGAAAATCCTTCAGGTCGTAGCAGACCGCGAAGCGCGTCGAGCGGTCGGTGCGGATCTCGACCGTGTCATAGTGGAAATGCAGGTGCGACGTCGGGATCAGCTCGCGTCCCGTCGCCTGCGTGACCGGCACACGTTCATCGATGCCGTTCACCAGCTCGCCGATGAACTGGTATGGCTCGGAGAACAGGATGCCGTTGTGCCCGTACGTTTCCAGCAGTTGGGGATCATAGGACACGAGCGCCTTCATCAGCCCTTCGCCCAGCTCCTCGAGCTCGCGCACCGTCTCGTCCAGGTCATCGCCCTGAAGGATCATGGTGAGGTAGAAACTGTTCTCGAAGTGGTCGTGCCTGCGGAAACGCTGCAGGTACTTGTCGACGGCCTGCTGGATGAATGGTTTGTAGAAGCGGTACTCGTCGCCGAACGAGACGCGCCGCCGGCGGAACGTGGTCCACAGGGACAGGCGGTTGCCCTTCTCCAGCGTCATCGCGGCCAGTTGACGGTTCCAGCTGTCGTAGCGGGCCTCGATCTCGCCGCGGCTGACCGATTCAAACGGCACGCCGTTCACACGCAGCACCATCATGGCGCCGCCGCTGTCCATGCTCGTCGCGTTCACCGACACCGGGCGACCAATGCGCGGCAGCCTGTCCTCTGCCGCCGTGACGAGCCGGTTCAGCTCGTTGCTCACGCGCATAGGTCGTCTCCCGCGTCCGAAGCATCGTCAGACGGGTTGCCGCTGCCGCGCACGAGGCGGAACTCCCACTCCGTCAGGCGCAGCATGTCGTAAAAGACGTTGCAGGTGGTCTTGCCCGCGCCAGGGCGCCCGGGAATCATCGTGTAACCCCGCACGACAGGTCGCGCGTCGTCGACGGGCTCGACAGGGTGACGGCTACTCATCGTTGTCCTCCAGTGCCTGCGAGAGCAGGCTGTGACGCAGCGCCTCGAAGCGCTCCAGGTCCCGGCCGTGCGCAAACGAACGGGTGTACACGTCCAGATCGCGGCCGTAGCGCATCGGCGCGAGCGTGCAGGTCTTGCCGAACACCGATACGCGCCGGCGGTCGAGCCAGCAGAGGAATTCCAGCCAGGTCAGGCTCAGCGCCTGATCATCGGTCTCGCAGACATGGCGGAAAAACAGGAAGACCGGCACGCCGGCCGAGCCGATCAGCAGGCCGCCGGGGCCCAGCACAAAGCCGCCTGTCATGCTGGCGATCAGCGATGTACAGCCGATGATCAGCGCCGGGAACATCGGGACGCCGCCGATCATCGCGATCCGGTTCAGGCCCGCGTAGGACGGGTAAAGCGTACGGTCGTCTTCCATGGCGATCAGCCGAAGAGGCCGAATGCCCAGCCGGCCAGCACGAGTGCCGAACCCACACCGGCCACCTTCGCAATGCCGCCGCCAAAGTCATGGATCCAGTCCGCCTTGTTGGTCCAGCACTGGATCCCGGTCCACAGGAGATACGAACCGGCGCAGATACCGCAAAAGCTGTAGAACCACGTCGTGAAAGTGTTGGCGGCCTGCGTGCCCGCGGCCAGACCGCCACCCGCGCAGGCGGCGCGAGCAACCATCGACATCACCACGCCAGCCCCAATGCTGCGTGCATGCATGCTGCGCATGCGCAGCAAGGCCACGGCGCGGCCGGCCACGGTTTTGGGAAAGATCTTCTGCATCTGTCTGCTCCGTTAAAAATCGCCCAGGGCGTCCCAGGCTGGGTGGTGATCGGCCTGCCGGGCATGGTCGGCCCCGGTGGCGGCACTGGATGAGTCATCGGCCCGGCGCACGCGAGCCGGGTGCGCTGCCGTGCGCGCAACCGGCGCCGCGCCATCCGGCACGACAGCGATCGGTGGGACGACCGTGGCGCTCGCACCGATATCGACCGCATTCGCAGCCACGCGCTGGACGTAACTCGTGCCCCCTTCGTCCGCCCTGAAGCCGCGCGTGAAATTGCCGCTGTAGTAGCAACTGAGCGCTGCCCGCACGGCGTCCTGCGGCGCGCGGCCGCCGGCGGCTGCGCGGGTGTAGCAGCCGGAAAGGATGGCGCCGCCGGCGCGCAGGTTCGCACACGGGTCGAACACGGTTTCGCTGGTGAGGCCATAGACGCGCAGGTTCGCGCGGTTGACCTGTGCCAGGCCCATGCTGTAGTTCCAGCCAGCCGCCTCGAGCGCACGCGCGGTGGCGATGGCTTCGTCGCGGGTGCGCGGTTGCCGCACCAGTCGGCCGCCGACCACGCCGATTGCAAAGGGATTGAAGCCCGATTCTGTCTTGACCAGCGCCTGCAGGGTGGTGGGATAGACCGCAGGGGCGCACTGCTGCGCGAGCATCGCGAAGTCGATCGGCATCATGACGGCCCCCATGCATGCGCGAACCTTGGGGGTGTGTTCATACGTCACCTCGCCCGCGCCAGATCCGCTGCGCGGCGCCCTCCGCGAGGGCAACCGCGATCGGGGGCAACTGGAGCGTCACCAGCACTACGGCCGCACCGGCCAGGGCCAGGGCGAGCGCCGCTGGCACCACGGCCAATAGCGATAGCCTCTGCACCCGCTGGGCAGCCCAGGGCACGTAGGACTCCAGAAACCACTGCATGCCACCGCAGCCCCACGCGATGAGCACGCCCAGTTGCATCAGGCCGACTCCGACCGGCTTCGCGAACGGATGCCTAAACAGGTTGCGCATGGCTCACCACTCCCGGTTATCGCGCGGCCAGCCGCGCCGGTATGCCAAATAGCCAATTGCAGCCCAGCCCAGACCCACGAGCGCGACAGCAATCAGATCGCGCAACGACGAGTGCCGCTGGATCACCCAGTACGCGAAGCCAAGGAACGATGTCGACGCCAGGAACAACAGCAGCGCGCATACGCCCTTTCGAATCGACCCGACAACCCTGCCCATTACGGTGTCCTCCGATCTGGTCAGATCCCACCGGCATACAGCCAGCCGGTGGCGCCCCTGCTTGCTACCCGTCCTGTCCGGTCTCATACGCGCGAACGAAGCCGCGAGACGGCAACTCATGCTTCGGCTGGTCGAAGAAACGGCGCGTTGCCAACGAATCCAGCGTGTGAAAAGCATGCGGATAGGCAGCGCGCAGGATCTCGATTTGCGCGTCGATCGCATCGACACCCGTAAGCGATGCATTTAGTAGTGCTTTCTTTTCCGCGTTACTCAATGACATGGCATTGTCCTCCGGGGAAAATCAATCAGGGACGGCTACCAAAGCCGTACAAGGGCAGCGGCGGGATCGTAGTGAGGTGGCGACGAGGCGATCCCGAAGTATTCGGGGCGGGATCTTTGCTTGTTTTTGACGCTCGACCAGACACGCCTATGGGCCTGTCCATTGAGAGCACGCGCCGAAGCATCGGACGCGCGAGTAGCGCGGCCGCCACGGCAAGCGTGTGCAGGTTTGCCTTGGTCGCACAATGGGACCAATACGCTACAATCCGCGTAGCCATTCCGGTTTTCCTCAACAGTTGCTGCGTAATGGTCAGGTTGATGCCGGTGTTGGCGCACTGGCATCGACCGTTCAGTTCTCGCTACTTCACTTTATCCGCCGCGTCCGCGTGTAACCTCCAGAGTCGCCCTTCAACCTTGATCGTAAGGTGGTGACAATTGGCGCAATACTCTTCGACGAAGAGCAAGACATCCTCCAGGTACCGCCACGTCTTCGTTTTCCCCCGGTTGGTCTGCACCATGTAGGTTTGTTGCGCCCTCGTCGCGCCGGCAAGGATCGTCACGCGAACCACCCACTTGCCGCTCTCGTCCTTGAGCAGGTCAAGCAGGTAGTTATCAGCACCGGTCAGAGCCACTGCAGCCAATTCCCTAAACGTGAAAAACATAGTTCCCTCAGCCGTTAGCACAGGCCGTATTTTCCACATGCTGACGTCAAGAAGGGAATTTCGATGCGAATTCACTTTTAGCATACACCAAAATATCTGTATTGACATCAAAACAATCATTTTGATTTCAACATGAAATTATCGGGAACATGCTAACTGTGGTTCCTGCGGCGATGTCTCCGTGCGTTTCGTCTCGACCGCCGCCCGCCGGGCACGAAGCTCCACAATGAGCTGAGCGTTTTTCGACCGCGATTCAAGCTTTGCGCGCGCGGCCAGCCAATCGTTTAGCTCCTTGGGAAGTCGACACTGCGAGCGAATGATGTCATCCATTCCCTCCTCCTCTTATGCACTCCCGTGCTGTTTGCCACGTCGTTTATCGAAGGCAACACCGAATCGACACCACCCTGATACCTTCGCCGAAACGCCCTGATAACTTCAAGATGCGCGTTTATTCTTGATTTTTGTGCATGTCGGTGCTACGGACACGCGCCGGCATAGCCGGATGGCGGTCCATGACCGAAAACCAGAGCGGCGGAACAAGCGCAAGGAAGAACATGTGCACGTAGCCTGCTGGCAGCATTGCACCAGCGCACGTGAGGCGCTCGTAGGAGAGCGTTTGTTCGAGATGGTGGCGGGTATGAAGACCGTTATTCACGAAAAGGCGGTTGGAGAACCAGGAACAAACGTTCCACGCGACAGGATCACTGCCCTCAACAAGGCCGTAGTGCTGTATGTAGCCGATCGTTTCGACAACAAAAACGCAGATCGCACTTTGCCCCAGATAGAACAGCAAGCCGCGGCCACCGCAAAGAGCCGTGAATGCCATCACCATTCCAAACCACGCCAAGGCGGGAAACAGAAGTCGGCGACTTCGTCCCTGGACTATTCGGCAGCGATCGGCGACGAGAACCGCGAGAAGTGAATTTCGGAAGGAACGGCCGACATGCATCCAAAGCGACAGGCCGACGTGGGCCGTTGAACCAAACTGGGGATCCCCTACGTGTGCGTGATGCAGTTCGTGTACCAGGCGATAGTGTGGGTAGCCTGCGAGCGTCATCGCGATATCCGCTGCCCTTCTTCCCCAGCGGCTGTCGTGATGCATCACTTCATGAATGTGCGCCATCGCAAACGCACCTAGAACGCCGCATACCACCGTAAGGCCCTCGAATTCCAGCACGGTGACGTGCTCGATTCGGGCAGTCGAATCGAGCACCGCAAGCAACCACAAGCAGATAAAGCCGACAGGAACAGCGCAGCCCGTCGATGCCGCATCGATTTGTTGGTTGTCTATGTCGACGTGCTTCCCGAGTATCGTATCGAAGACAAGAATTGCAACTATCAGGGAACCGAGGTACGCCCACGGGTGACCACATTGAAACGCAACGATAGCTGAAGCAGGCATCGCCGACGACAGCCAGTACCACACAGGTTTCTCACGCCAGGAGGTCATGCTCCTCCGCGAATTTCACCGCTGCTGTGATGCGTGAAACGTGGAGCTTTTCGTTGATGCGCTGAAATTGACGATAGACCGTCATCGACGATACCTGCAGTTCGTTGGCGATATCTGTGGCGGTGAAACCGGTCTTTACGAGCCCCAGGAGCCGGAGCTCTTCGTGCGTCAGGCCGGTCGTCTGCAGAGCTTCCTCTCTCACGGCTCCGGACGACCACTCGAGGAGTTCCATTGCCAATGCGCGAAAAAAGGGGCGGGCTTCGTGGAATCTTGGCTCCATCTGTTCTGGTGGACGGTCGGAACCGAGATAAAGAATGCCGATGCGCCCTCTTTCACTCGTGTGAACAGGAACGACATAGCCGCTGCGGAACCCATATTTCGCTGCAACGGCGAGCATGCGCTGCTGTCCTGCGGTTCGGACCGGCAAAGCGGAACCTAACAAGGGTGCCGTGTTCGAGCGCGCATATTCCAGGCACGGGTCGGTCAGATACCAGCGGTGTGCGTTATACAACTGGCACCACTCGGGGCGACAGCCGATCAGGAACCGGTAGGTTGATCGACTATCGGAATAATCGGAAGGGTGCAAAGTGACGAATACAAACCAGTCAGCACCATGAGCCTGAACCGCGCGTTTGACGAGTGGAATCAATTCCATCTCGTCCGCAGCGTTCAGGAGATCATCAACACTCAATTCCATGACTGCCGCCCTGCTCAATGCGTTTCGCTAGCCTTGACTTCCCCACACCAGTTGCCGAACTTCGCCATAAATGGCCCGCATCAACAGATAATGCGGATCGGACAATGCGAAGCCCTCAAAATCAGCGAGAGCAAACATCGGAAGTACCTGCACGGCAACCATCTGATTGCCCTGGACGACAAACCTCTCGGCGATGAATCCGGTCGCAACGCGGTACAGCCTAACGCCGACTTGTTCGGCCGACGCACCGATGTGGCGTTCAAACAAGAGATTCTTCATAGTCCTCACCAATGTCATCTGGGTGATGGCCGCATTTTTTGCACGTGCGATCGACGCACTCCTCCGACGACATGGAGGTAATCACATTGTCCGCCACGCAGGCTTCACATTCGAACAGGCTCGTGAAAAAGACGGCCCGGCATGTCTGGCACGTCATTTGATGAACCTCGCCCTCTGGCAAGAATTCCCACGGGTCATCGCCGAAGACGGTGCCGCATTCCGGGCAAATTATGCTGGTTGACTCGCTCATAGTTCCCTACGCAACACTTTGGCACCGATGCAACAGCAACGGCATTCGCGTCACACCTGGCCTGGTATTTATCTGCAGCGACTCCTCACGGCGGACGGCGTCGTCTCGCTAGCTCCTGAACTGAATTCTGCGTCCCCTAACCCTCTGCGCCGCCTTTCAGGGCCCCGTCAACGTGCCCTGCTCTCCCTATCCCGCCATGATTGAAAGAAGTCGAATCCCTGCTAAGACAGCATGCCTATCTGGAGTGGCAAGTGCTGAACATATTGTATGAAAATACAGCGTTGGCAATTCGACATGCCAACGCTGTTACATTCCGAAATATTCTCCACAGCACAGCGCTTCCATGCAGTAGATTTCGGCCAATAAAAATTACCGATATATGCACAGTAAATAATCACCGGAAATAAATACGCGATTAAAGTTCCATCAAACAGCTTGACAATTTATTCTGCAAATCAATCAAGACGATTGATCAAATTCCACGCGCATTGATTCAGCGTTACTGATCGCAGCGGTATGAACCGGCAGCGCGGAGCGCAACAGGGGACAGTGTTAGAGCGTGCATATTTGCATGGATCGGTCGGTTATCGTTGTGGACATGACACAACAATCCCGATCCGAGAATCCGATTTGTGCGGAACAAAATATTTCGTAAGGCGTTACTCCTTCTGCTTCAGAGCTTGCTAGCGCTGTTACATCCGGAGACATAATCCGATGCCGTCCGCGTAGGTTCGGCAAAATTGCACTTGATTGAGGACATGAAGTCCGCACAGCTTCGCAAGATGTGCGGATCGTGACGGGATGACTGATGCGGAGTTTATCTTCTCCGCATATCAGTCAAAGCGATTGATCAAGTTCCGTGCTACCTGGTTCAGGCTTTCAGGCTGCAGGGCTTTGAGTGCGATGAATGGAGCATCGGAGAGAGACTGATAGCCTCGCTTCGTAGATCGCGCATAACTAGGATCGTAGTGCGCGACCATAAGGCGTTCGAACAACTCAGGAATCTTTCGAGATGCAGCCAGCTCACGCCATTGATCGATCTCCTTCCCGCCCACCAGGCTTCGCAGATGAGTAAGCCGCTCAACCAGCGAATCAGGATCAGTTTCGAAGTGCGCATAATCTTCCCGCCAAAGTCGAACGCGCTCGGCCATCGGTGCATCGACCCGCAAGACAGTCCCCGACGAATGCATCGTTTCAAGCAGTGCCGGTGGAAGCTGGACATTGCCAATCTTTTTGCTTTCAGCCTCAACCCACACCGGACGCGACGGAGAAAAGGCCGAGAGCCGCTGGAGAAGCAAGCTGTCAAAATACTTCTGGGTCGGCTGCGGCACTCCTGGAATCGCTCCGATGATAGAACCACGATGAGATGCTATCGCTTCGAGATCGAGCACTTGCGCGCCTTCGATCGCGAGTTGCTCGAGCAACCGCGTCTTCCCGCAGCCGGTCGGCCCCGAAAGAACCACGTACGAGAACTGGCGCGGGCGGCTTTCCAATTGTTCATTGACCCAACGTCGGTATCCTTTCCAGCCTCCCGGCAGCCGGTCGACCTTGTAGCCGACTGTGTCCAGCGCATCAAACCATAAACGGCTACGTTTGCCTCCTCGAAAGCAGTACACCAAGATTTTGTCTCGGCGGGAACGGGAAGCGATCACGGTGTCCAAGTGACGCGAAATGTTCTTCAGCGAATAGGACACGCCGATCAGGTACGCGCGCATCTTGTCGGTTCGATGCAAAGTTCCGACTTCCGCATACTCGTCGTTGTTGACCACTGGCAGGTTGATTGCGCCGGGTATGTGATCTTCGGCAAATTCGCGCTCACACCGCGCGTCAATGATAAGGTCGTAGTCTTCAAAACGATACATACGCGGCTACCCTCTCCATTGGAAATTTGCCAATGCCTGCTATCCTGGCAAATTTGTGGTTGCCTTGACTTGCGCGCGCATGGTTATCTGGGACGCACTAGCCGATGAAGTCCTGCAAGGCACGATTGTGCATGAACTGCGAGGATGGTGGCCACCGAATCGGCGATCGATGAACGCGCGCCAGCTCAATTGACTGAACTCCGCGAAAGGCCCTGCGCGCGGGGGCCGCGCCTGATGACACCGATCGCTCTCTTGAGACCGTGCGCGGGACGTTGCCGACTAGGAACAGCTGGGTGCCGCTCGTGCCGGGCAGGCTTGCCGCCCCTGTAATGCTAATCAATCAGGCCTCCCCCGCACCCGACCCATAACTCGGCGTTACGGACGAATTGTTGTGCAATGTGAATGCCAGTCATGAAGCGACATCGAATGGCAGATCGATATGCTCGCTACCGATCAGCCGGTCGGCCTCCAAATCAAAAGGCAAAACGCGGAGGTGCACCCGCAATTCGGCCACCTTCTGCGGCTGCACGAGACGCATGGTGATGAAACGGTCTGGATTAACGCAACGACCGTGAATGCGAGCTAGGGGGAGATGCTTGAGCAGGTCTACAGGGTGCGGAGCCGAGTGATCGCGTACCGTTTAAGCCTTGGCGGCGGCTTTCGCTTTGGTGCGCAGAAACACGAACGAATAGAGCGCAAAGGATAGGTCCTTATGCGCCAGCACTTCCGACTCATGAATCGTCGCCGGGTTGAGCTTCACCCGCTTGATGGCCAGCTTACCGGCCGCGGAGGCGATAAAGGCACGCATGAAGTCCTTTTGCGCCTTGCTGTCGGCCATGTGATACACCTCACGACCGAGGTCGGCATTCTCGACGGTCTGTGTTTTGCTGCGCTCCTCTGCCGCTGCCGTGCTTGCGGCGACTGCCGCTGTCGCCAGTTGCTTCGCGCTGGACTCCGCCCTCTCCTGCTCCTGCTGCTGTTGCTGTACCGTTAGCATTTTGCGGTCGGCGTCCGATAGCTTGTAGCCATCGGTGATAGCTTTTAACAGGTAGGCGCCCGGACTCTTCTTGACTTGGCCGGAGTCGACCTTGGCGCGGGTGTATTCGATTGCCTGGAGAATACGCTCATCCGACCACACAGCTCGGTTTTGCGAGATGGTGTTGAACTGCTTTTCGGTGAAGCCGAATTCGTTCTTCAGCGTCGTGTATATCTCTTGCGCCCCAAGCAGGCTCGCTCGAATGGCGCCAGCGGTTTCCTTGCGCGTCAGCCTGAAGCGAATCCGGTCAATCTTTTTCGACTTCGGGCTCACGGTGCGAGTCTCGTAGCTCAGGTCGATGTCGGAGACTGCGTTAATCTGCTTAACCGCCTTGTCGAGGTTGTCGCGTTTGAAATACTTGAATTCGGTTGCAGTCGACGCGGCCTTCCCAGGCCAGCCACGGACCACATCGACTTCGAACCACTCGGTTATCCCTTCAGCCACGTAACCGACGACGTGGTCGTAAATGGCTCGAGCATAGGTAAGCGTGAAGGCAGAGGTGATTCGCAGGCTCAGCCAGTGCGACTTCACCGGGTCCTTGATGTGCGGAATGAGCGGTTCAGGAACCGCAAAAGTGATGCGCCCTTTGTCGATACCGACGATACCGATGAGCTGTACGGAAACCCACTTTTCGTCATCGACAGACGTGCTGCCAGGGGGCGAGGCGGAAACCTGAATCAAGGCTTTTTGAGCCTCGGACACAACTGTTCGTAGGTGCTTGTAATTGTAGCTGTCGTAACGCATGAGCCATCGGAAGTAGCTCAGCTCGACGTCATAGACCTTCGGGGTGGTCGGCTCCTGCGCCACGATGAAGTGCGCTGCGTCCAGGAGTCGCCTGGCCGTAATGCCCACATCGGTGATGTCAATAAAAACGTTGTTACGCTGATAACCAATCTCCTTCGTCGATTCGGTGATTGGCGTATCGGTGGCGAGCATCTCCTCGAACAGCTCAAACGACAACTGGCGCGAGGTTGCGCGTGTCGTGATGTTGTTTGCCATCGAGGTCCCTGTCCCTAGTTGCCGGTCGCGCAGACTCTAGCACGTGTAGGTGAGATGTCAAAACAAAAAGACTCACCATGACAGGGGGCGTTTCAACAAATCTGCTCACCTTCCTGCTTTGGGGTCGCTGGGCGTCCTGACGGATGGTTGTATGTCTTTCAAAATCTTTTAAAAACGAAAACCAACGAACCAACAACAGAGAAAACAAACCGTCGTAAAAACAATGAGTTACCCCCTTATAGGTGAGCAGTTTTGTGCTTGAGGTGAGGAGTTTTGTGGGCCGAAGGTGAGTAGAAATCCTTGGCTAGCGTGAGAAGTTTACCAGCGTCAGGTGAGTGATTCTGTGGGCGCGGAGTGACGGTGAGCATTTTTGTTGAATGTTGCTCCCCATCGCGGAGAGCCTTAACTGGCGGGGCGCTCCGACGAAAATAGCCCGAAATGGGTGAGTCGTTTTGTTGAAGGATGGTGAGTGCTTTTGTGGCACGGGCGTAGCTGGGGTGCTCGATTTATCGGCATGAACAGCATCCAGGCCCGCAGGACGGCGGTTTGCGGCTAGGGTATCTGTGGATAAGGCGATTACCGGTTGATCATGGTGAGCATTTTTGTAGGCAAGTGCAGTCGTCCCAACAATCAGAGCTGGTGTAACGCTTACGTTATGGGCTGCCGGAAGACTTCCGACCAGGCTGCCGAGAACTAACTGGTGCAAAAAGTGCCCCGCCTTGCGCGCCAAGGCGATGTCTCGACGATGGGATGGTGAGAGGAATTGTTGAAAAACCAGACATGGCACGTCAGCTGGCGCATTTCAACAATTCTTCTCACCCACGTTCAGGGCGCCGCTTTTGCACATTTCAACAATATCTCTCACCATGAAATTTCGGAAAGCTTTCACAAGCGCCGTCAGTTCTGGTCCTTTCGTTGTGCCGTTTGATCTTTTTACGTTGTTTTCCAGCAGGTTAGGCGGGGAATTTAAGAAACTAGCTTATGCGAGGGCGATTTTTCTAAAGTTTTCTAGTATTCTACGCTTCGTCCTGATTTCCGGTGAAAGTGTAAAAATCATGTCTAAAGCCGAATTTCCCGCTATCACACGCAAGGTTCCTCTCGCGAAAATCGCTAAATTTGCGAAAAAACTGGACGGGCTGACAGCCGAACTGCGCGAGCAGATTCTCACGCCTAGGCCGCGAAAGGCGCCGCCAAACTTTACGACTGCCGAAGTAGCAGACCTGTGCGGGCTGGACCGAACCAAGCTTCACTACCAAGCGACGCGGGAAGGAAGCACGTTGCCGTCGGGCGTTGCGCATGGCACGGGCCGTAGCCGCCTGTTCACCTTGGCCGAGGCACGCACCTACGTACAACAGTTGTCGGAGATCTATCAGTCGCCGCTCGTCACTGGTCGCGAAGCCGACGGCAAGATTATTCTAGTTGCCAACTTCAAGGGTGGGTCGACGAAGACTACGACGACGATGTGCATCTCGCAAGGGTTGTCGTTGCGCGGACGGAAAGTGCTCGTGGTTGACCTGGACCCGCAGGCCTCCCTGTCTGAACTCTGCGGACTCTATGCCGAGAACGAGGTCGACGAGGATTCGACCGTTCTCCCCTTTATCTATAACGAGGAGATGGAAGGTGGACTGGAATCTGCCATCAAGGAAACGTATTGGGACGGCCTGGATGTGATTCCCGCGCATCCATCACTGTTCAGTGCTGAGTTCTTCATCCCCTCGATGCTGAAGACTCGCCCGAGCTATCAGTTTTGGGCAATCCTGCGGAAAGGCCTGGAGCCGCTGCGCAAGAAGTACGACTACATCATTCTGGACACAGCGCCCTCCCTCTCCTACCTCACATTGAACGCGTTGATGGCGGCTGATTCGATGGTGATGCCCTTGGTGCCGGAGAGCTTGGACTTCATCAGCTCGGTATCGTTCTGGGGGCTGTTTTCGGATATTGCCGCGAACTTCATGGAGAAGGAGTCAGACAAGGTCTACGATTTCATCTCCGTGATTCTGTCGAAGGTGGATACAAGCCCGACGTCGTCAGCACCCATCGTTCGCTCGTGGACGCAACGCGCCTACGAAGACTGGCTGACCACGACCGAGATTCCGGCGAGTTCGGTGATGAGCAACGGCGCACTCGCGCTCTCGACAGTGTTCGACCTCAGCAAATCCGACGGGGTCTCAAAAACGGTGCAGCGCGTACGGCAACCTCTGGTTGAATACTGCAGGTGGATTGACAACATGTACGTCGACGAATGGAGTCTCGCACAATGAGCAGCATTCGTGACCGTATGGCTCTACAAACCGCCAACCTCCGGAAGACGTCCTCAATCTCTGATGAGGAGATGGACGCGACCAAGCCCGTGGTCGAGAAGCCGAAGACAGGGCCTGGGATGGCAGGTGCCTTAGCAGCCGCACAACTCAAAATTCAAGAGTTGGAAGCGAGTGGCGGCCAGGCAACGATTCCGGTTGCGGAGGTTGTGCCGAATCCGTGGCAACCGCGACGGATTTTTGTCGAGGCCGAGCTCACGGACCTTGCCGAGTCTATTCGCGAAAAAGGATTGGTTCAGCCGGTGGCGGTGCGGCGCGTTGAGTCCGGCTACCAGCTGGTCGCTGGTGAGCGGCGATTGCGCGCGCACAAAATCTTGGGCATGGAGCAAATCAAGGCCGTCATCGTCGAGTGCTCCGATGAGGATATGGTTGTTCTCGCGTTGGTAGAGAACATCGGGCGGTCCAACCTAACCGACTATGAAATCGCGATTTCGCTTCGTCGTGGGGAAGCAGAGTTTCCGAATCGAAAGCGGCTTGCTGAGTCCCTCGGTATGTCTCGCACTGGACTGTATCAATTTTTGGCGTTCGACAAGCTGCCTGATTTCATCAAGGAGCAATTGGACTTGCAGCCCGCATTGCTTGGGTGCAACGCTGCAGAAGAAATTGTGTCGGCTATCAAAAAGCATGGTGCTGCCGGTTTGGCTGCGGCGAAGGACTTGTGGTCGGACGTTGTCAAAGGAGAAATTCTCCAGGGCCGATATGCTGCGGCAATCGTAGCGCAGGCCACCCGTCAGGGTTCACGAGCGGAGGCCCGTGAGCGGAGCATCGCGAAGTTCTTTTCGGGCAAGGAACAGGCCGGGAGCATTACCAAGGACGTGAACTCGTTCACTGTCAAAATCAAGACCGGGTCGCTTAGCGAAGCTCAAGAGACTCGAATCCGGCAACTTATCAGTGAGCTGTACAGGGAGGAACCAAGCGCGCAGCAGTAATCGAACTGACCTGTGAGAAGCCCACAGACTGAACTGTGGGTTTTTTTTCGTCCATTGCCAAAAGCGGGCTGCGCGCAAATCAACACTGGAGTGTCAGTAATACGGACAATCAGAGACAGCGTTCTGAGAGAGCGTTTCGCGTGCCAGCAAAGCTTTGACACGCCGAACCTCTAGTTGGCGCCACGCCCCAGGCGACGGCGAGCGGTGTCAGTAGTACCGACACTCCGGACCTTCGTTGCGGTCCAACCCGCATCGCACGTCCCTCGTGGAGACGTCGAGTGTCAGTATTACTGACATGCCGAACATCCTGATATCGTCGGCCTCGTCAACGTTCCCAAGAGTGTCAGTAGTACCGACGCTCTGGCGACCCAGCCCGCCTAGTGCAGTGCCGCCTGTCACTGGCTGCAATAGTGTGCACCGCCGCTGGCTTCGCCGGCTCGCGTTTCCGCGGCGCCATGCGGGCCGATGGACATCGGGCGTGGCGTGTCCGTGATCCGCCCATGCAACGCGGCGGCAGCTTGCCTGCTTTCGACGGACGGCTGCCCTCGCACGACGTACGGTAAATGGCGCACATCGCCTTCTCCGGCCAGGCTTCACGACGTTAGCAACCTGATTTGGGCCGGGGCGGTTGCTCGCAGCTAGCGGTCGAGCCAGTCGAGATGCGGCGGGCGTAACACGTCCGTTTCCCTCGGCGAGCGTCCCGCAGACTTGGTCGATACGCAGGTCCGGTCAGGCCGAGACGGCTCCGCGGGTGATCTTTTGCGCGCCGGGCTGCGTCCGCTCGAAAGCACTGAGCCCAATCACGACGAATAGAACAGTTGAGTAGCCTAAGACGATGAGCCTTTCAGCCGGCTCCATCACTTGTTTCTTGATGTCACCGTGGGATTTTCCTGCGCCGTTGTTTGAGCGAACACCGGCCGCTTTTTATTTGTTTTGGCCACGATTTTTCCTTGCCAGGTAAGACCCCGGTGAGAAGACCGGCTTGCATGATTGCAAGACCGTATAGCTATGGTTTCGGGGGCGCCCAAAGGTAAAATCAGGAGGCGTCGCCGAAGAGCTTGGCGACTTCCTCGATGCTGCGTATGCGCTCGGCGTGCGTGTAGATGACGGAGGTGCTGAGAAGCGCGTGACCCAGCAGGAGCCGGACGACGTCGAGCGGTATCTTGCGCGCGACTGCATCCGTGGCCCACGCGTTGCGAAGGGCGTGCGGAGCCACCTCGCGCAGCAGCGCGCGCTCAACCTGCTCGAGTTGCAGGCTCTCGTCATCGGCGGGACGGAGCAGCGTGGACGTCAAAGGCGGGTACAGGGCCGCCGGCGCGAAGACATCGCCCCCTGTGGTTGCCGCCTTTGCTCAGATGCTTGTCCTTCGCGGTGGTCGTCGCAGGTCCGATGACGGCCGAGACCAGCGCCATCGCACAACAACGCGTCGAAGTCGTGGCCACGGTCGGCCCGGTGAGCGTGCAAGGCGCCAATCACTCGCTCCGGAAAGACTATCGCGCGCCACTTGTTCCCCTTGCCCAGGACAGCCAGCAACCACAGCTGCAGCTTCCAGCCGCGGCACTCAATGACCGGTCTGAGCTTGTCGTGTGTGGTGCCTGCCGCTTCCGTCTGGTGCACCCTGTCGGCAGTATGGCCGTTCGCGGCCCATATTGGCCACCGACACCCGAGGGCTCCGGGGCAAAAGCGGCCGACCCAGAGGCGCGGCGGTGTAGCGCGCGCGTACCCGCTCGAGGATTTCTCGTCCTTGGACGGCGTCGCCCTGAGATGACCGGACAGTGCCTTCTTGATGGCTCCTTTAGCGCGACGACGGGCAACGCTACCGTCAGCCAAGGATCGCCGCCGAGATGCGAACGGCAGTCAGTCACTCGAACAGCCACGCAGCACGAGCACGGGATATCGTTGGGTGTCAGCCGGGAGCGGGCCGGCAAACGGGAGCTAGCCTGACGAGAGGCGACGTGCTTTGGATTTGCCCACCCAGTCAAGTGACGGGGTGGCGAGGAAGTCTTTGTAGCGCTCGTACTCGTCGGCGCTCACGCCAGACATGGCCTTGCGCTCGATACATACGCACCGTAGGAGGAAACGTTCCAGTTCCCTCTGATAGCGGCTTTCGGTCTGCTCGAGGTCGCGATAGCGGCGCAGGTAGGCCCGGATCGTATCAAGGTCATGCCAAACGGCAATGAGACAGAAGCCCCGTGCAGTTGGGCCGCTCGCGCCCGTTCAGGTTTCACGATGCCGCACCTGTGTCCTGATGGCACTCAGATATCTTGCGGACCGAGGCCGACGAGCATCAAGTCTACGCGCGGCGTTCCCGGTTTGACCTTGATCGGGTCCCCAGTGTCGCAGCATTCATCTTCGGCCACTTCTTCTCGATGGCGCCCGCCTCAGAGGCGCCGATGAGTTGCACGGGCACAAACCAGTTTGGTCCGTCCTGTTCGATGTAGGCCTTGAATAGCGACGATGCACCATAACCGGACTGCTCTGGCACCGTGCCTTGTCCCACCGGGCAGAATACACCGGTGACAGCGGCCCGCCGGGCATCCCTGCCGCCTTCATAACATTCGCATGATAAGACCCTAATTTTTTGCGCTTTAAGCGATCAACTGCGTCCCAACGCTAGCGCCAGCATCGACGGTATCCGCGCGTGATGATCGTCCGTGGGCGGCTGGGGAACGACGAAGGTTTACGCCCTAAGGTATTTGAGGAGGTTCTGCTCGCTACTGGGAATGAGCTCCGTTTTGCACGAGGCGTACGCGTGAAACATCAACGAAAGACAATCGATTCGGCTCAATTCCTTATGCAGCGGGACATTCGGAAGAATTTAGGGTCAATGTTTCACGAAAAAATACATGCGCAGCGGCGAAAATCGTCGAGACACCTGCCGATCTCCCTCATGTGCATCGCCTGAGTAATATTCGTAACAAACACTACGTAATGCGTAATCTGGTTATTCGTCTGCGGACAAAGCTGCCGAATGATCGCAGCGACCGCAGTCAGCCGTTCACTCGGCAGTCTCAAAGAAGTGAAGCCGCGCCTGGCTCGAAGTTCCGCCTTCCATGCTCCCTCATGTTTTCGTTGGAACGCGCATCCCTGGACGGGGACAATCAGCCTGGCCGGCGCGTTGCCTCACGGGATGCTGTTACTCCGGGTTAGTTGTCACCGTCCGGTTGCTTTGCGATGAATGCCGTAGAACGTATTAAATCTGTCTCTACTGCGTAATTAAATGTGTCAACTCGCGTCGGAGCTGTGGGCATGCAACTAACCGTCATTCGCCACCGCCGCTGCCACTGCTTCGCCATAAACCGTTCGGTAAAGGGGAGGGCAGTCTGCTACTCCCGCAGACGGCATTACCCGTTCGACACACCCGAGGCATCAGTGCCTAGTCGTAGAAGCACTCGATCCCGGATCGCATGGCGGTCTTGCCGTCGCATCGCCTGCGTCGTCGAGCGGACCACGAGGCGCCCATAGCAGAAATGTGCACGACACCAGACGCAGCGGAATGGTGCTTCGATCACGCTGCTGTTGATAACGAACGGACTCTGCCGGTGGCACTGCGGACATCGCGTCCGGAGTTCTTGCCGATGGGCCGCACAGCGATCTTCCTCCGCAAGCTGATGCAGCACACTATGGTAGCCGTGGGCCGCGCACTGCCGGCAATACCTGAAAGCCGCGTGGTACCGATCGCGCGGTAAATTGTCGAGCAACGATGTGCGCAACACGTTCTCGGACAGGCGCAGCAGCCGGCGAAGTTCAGTGAGATTGAGCGTGCTTCGCAACGGGATCACCCCTGCGAGTGGATCAACGTCGGGGCACATCAGACGCATCAGCACCTCTCCTGGGAGGGCATTGGCGCAGGCGAATTTCCACAGAATCGAGACGAGGGACTCGCCGGGGATGAGCCAATCGATCTTGAACACGCGGCGCGGCGACCTTCCGGGCTGCCATTCGTCCCAGGTCAGAATAGGAAAGCGCGGTGCCTTGAGCGCTTCACAGCTACGCTGTTGCGAGCACGCGTCCGGTTGCATGGCGAGACTGGATATAGCCGCAGTGCTGTACGGCGTGGGACCACAAAGCCTGCTCGGGGCAGTAACCGGGCGCATCCTTGATCTCGCTTTCCTTCAGGACAATCTCGACGGCGCGTACGAACGACTCCATTGGTAAATCGAGGTTGCCGGGCAAGCTTGCCTTGCGATGTGCAGCTTCGAACGTCTGCCATAACTGACCGGCGTCGCTCACCAGGCGATAACCGGCGTCAAACGCCTCGGGTACGTAAAAGCGTGTGAAGCTCCAGGGCGTGCCCTCCGGGTAGGCAGTCTGATCGTAACCGTTCAGGCACGTGGCGACATCCCGGGCATTGCGGATACCGTAGAACGCGAGTTCGTCGACCATGAGACGCGCAACGATCTGCGTCTTGCCTGCAAGTTGCAAGGCGGTCTTCTGTGCGAGCAGTTCTTCCTGGCCGACGAGAAACGTGAAGAGCTTGATCTGCTGGCGATCAAGCACGTCATGCACGTCTCGCAGCCACTCGTATTCATTTTCATTGAACCTCTGGGCTTCGTCGAGGAACAGGAGCACGGCATTGCTTCCTGAGCGCGCGGCTGCCTCGCGAATACGCAATGACAGGCGGGAGCGTTTGGCCGAACTGGTACCGGCGTTCGGTGCGTGATCATCTACCGCCTCCAGCAGATTCGCGAAGAAGGGCCCTTCAGCATGCCGCGGCCTATGTTCGCACTGCGCATGATAGGTGGTTATCTTCGGGTACTCACGCGCGAGCAGGAGTCGAACATATTCGATGGCCCGCGTTTTACCAACCCGCGATGGCCCATAGATGAGCGCGCCCATGATGCGGTAGCGCAGGCAGCGCGTGACGAGTTCGTAGAACACCTCGATCGCTGGCGTCGCCAGACGATAGTTGCCGGTGACGAGTGGATGCAGTGATGGATCGACTGGACGCGGAATCTGAAGCGACATGACACACCTCGCAGCTTGAACGTATGCGGTCGAGGAACAACGTCCTTCCAATGAGTGGCTGAAGGTCTGAACCTAAGTGTCCGCGTGGACACATGCACTCAGACCGCAATGAACGAGAATCGAGACCTTCGCAGCAGGCTGGTCGTTGGCCAGAAACGGGATGGCCGGCGCGAATTCAATGAGGACGCTGTACGGGAACTGGTCGCACTGTGCCTGAAGCCGGGCGTGTCGATCGCGCGCGCGGCCATGGATCACGACGTCAACCCGAACCAGTTACGTCGGTGGATCGCGCGCTATCAGCCGCAGATCCTGCACGATCCGCGAGAGCCAGACTCAATGGTTATCGATGGCGTCTCGATCGACATTTCTGCGCCGACGGTCAGAAGCGCCGGCAACGCAAATGCCTTCCCGGCGTTTGTTCCCGTCATCCCTGCGCCTGTGTCGCCGTCGACACCGTCTACGCCGGTTCGGTCGATGGCGCTCGCGCTACATGTTCGGTTGCCCAACGGCGTCGAACTCGACTTCGGCGAGGCGGGCGTCGAAGAGATCACGACGATCATCCATGTGCTCGGGAGGCTGGCGTGTTCCGGTTCGACGAAGGTCTGAACGTCTATCTGCACCGCGATCCGGTTGATTTCCGCTACGGAATGAACAGCCTGTCGATTCTCGTGGAACAGGCGATGGGCCTGAACCCGATGGATTCGTCGCTCTACGTGTTCACGAACCGGCGATGTGATCGTATCAAGATCCTGGGCTGGGACAACAACGGGTTCTGGCTATTGCTCAAGAGACTCGAAGCGAAGGACCGCTTCGTCTGGCCCGACAGTAGTACCGGAGTCGTCGCGCTGGACGTCGAACGGTTGCAGTGGCTGCTCAAGGGTGCTGACATTGCCGCGCTTCGGCACCATCCAAAACGACATTATGCTCGTGTGAGTTGAACACGACATTGGCGTGCCGGTCTAACCGACATGCCGATCAACGTCACCCTCTCTGCCGACGAGCTCAAGGCACTCCTGGCGATGCGCGAGGAGCACGCTGCGCTTCAGCGGGAACGTGACGAGCTGCGCAGCACGCTGCGACTCGTGACAGCAGAGCGTGACCTCGCCGAAGAGCGCTTACGCGCTTACCGCCGCGAGCTGTTCGGTGCAAAGAGCGAAGCGCGGGATTCTGATCAATACGGCTTGTTCAACGAAGCTGAAGCGCTTGGTGCAAACTCCACGCCCGCGCAGGAAGACACACCGGAAACGAAGGTTGGCGCACACACGCGCAAGAAGCGTGGTCACCGCAAGCCGCTCGATCCCAGTCTGCCGCGCGATGTCGTACGGCACGAACTGCCCGAAGCCGATCGCTTCTGCGCCAACGACGGACACGCGCTTGTGGAGATCGGAGTCGAAACCAGCGAACAGCTCGACGTGATCCCGGAGCAGCTCCGGGTCATCCAGCACCAGCGCGTCAAGTATGCCTGCCCGTGCTGCGATCTTGGCATCAAGGTCACGCCAGCGCCGCCGCGCATCATCCCGCGTGGACTCCTGAGCGAATCGGCGCTTGCGTGGATCGCTGCCGGCAAGTATCAGTTCGGGATGCCACTCTACCGTCAGGCCGGCCTGCTGCGACGCTTCGGCGGCGATATCTCGTCGAACACCATCGCCGCGAGCATCGTCCGTGTCGGGCTCGCGACGCAACCCGTGATCAACCTGATGCGCGATGCGTTGCTCGATGCCGATCTGATCTACTGCGACGAGACGACATTCCAGGTCCTGAAGGAGAAGGGGCGCAAGCCACAAACAAAGAGCTATCTCTGGTCGCAGATGACCGGTTCGGGCACGCCGATCTGCTGCTTCACCTACACGCCCGGAAGAGGTGCAAAGCTAGCTGACAAACTGTTCACGGGGATCCGTAGGGCGCGGTCCTGATGACCGATGGCTATGAGCCCTATAACGGTATCGCCGAGCGATACCAGCTCGTGCACCTCGGATGCTGGGTTCAGTTGCCGACGCTACTTCGTCAAGGCAGAAGACAATGTGCCCAAGGCAGCGCGCTCGCCCGATCTGCTCGCGACGCGCTTCATCAAGCTGATCGGAAAGTTGTTCGTTGCCGAGGCGCGTAGCGCGGAGTGGGTGGCCGAACGTCGACAGCGATTGCGACGACGGTACAGTACACGCGTGCTCGATGTCATCGAAAAGCTGATGCTCGAGCAGTCGCCTGGCGTCGTGCCGCAAAGCTTACTCGGCAAAGCGCTAACCTACCTGCGCGAACAGTGGCCGAAGCTGGTCCGCTACATCGAGAATGGCGACTGGCCTATCTCGAACAACCCGTGCGAAAACTCAATCCGCCCCTTCTGCGTCGGGCGCCGCGGATGGCTGTTCTCGGACACCGTCGACGGTGCGAACGCTAGCGCCAACCTGTACTCCCTCGTCGAGTCGTGCAAGGCGAATCGCATCGACCCATACCGATATCTCACCTGGCTGTTCCAGCGGTTACCTCTGGCGAAGACTGTCGACGACTACGACGCGCTGCTTCCCTGGAAAATGCCTGCCCACTTCCGCTGACCCACACCGCTACCACACATCACGCGCTCTGCCACCTCGCTCTGAGGGGCGTCCTTCGTGGACCGCATACGCTTGAACAGCGGAGTTAAAACACCTGACCGGTCCCGATCAAAAGCTTTCGGGGGCGAACCAGGGTGCGTGCCTCAAGCTCGTTGACCGTAGTCGCTTGCGCATCCATCCCTGACGCTGGGTCCGGCATGACGGTATATGTGGGCGGGCGGGGCGGACCGACGGGAGTACGTACAGTCGGAGCCGATCCGAGCAGTTGCGTCGCATGAGCAAGTTCCGTCGCCGCCTTGCGGGTCTTCTTCGCCTGTTTCATCTTCTCGTCGACGTAGGCTTCAATGGGGTTGAGGCCGAGGCTGGCGTTGCGTCGCCGCCTGCCGGGTTGCCTGAGAATCTGCTGGCGCAGTTTGAGGTTGTGTGGCGCAACACGCCACGCGCCCTGCGCCTCGAGTACGCCCAGCTCCATGCCGTCAGGCAGGAAAGCGCGCACGGAGCGCAGGTCGTCGGCGTTCATGTAGATCAGCAGATGCTGACCGATGAGGTGCGCGCTCGTTGCAAGGACACGGTTTGTGTAGCGCACGCCATACAGGTTGATGTGCGGACGTACGCCCTGTTGAAGGTAGGCCCGCACGCGACACTGTCGTGCCGACTGCATCAGGCAAAGCGTCCGGCGCTGATGTTCTGCCAGCCAGACGAGCATCGTCTCCCTGCCGCGCACGAAGTACTCCATCGCTTCGAGCGGAGTCGCGTTGTTGAGTCCGCGGTGCGGCGTGCCGTTGTAGCCAGATATGGCGTACTCAACGAGTTCCGCCAGTTCATCAAGGGAGACGTAGAGACGCAGATCGCCCTTGGGATCCGATAGCGCCCGGCGAAGGTCGCGTACGTGAGAACCGGTGTATCCAGGCAAACGTGAAGACAGCCGACTGGCAATCGTGCCGAAGAAGCGTTCGATATAGGGCCGCTCGTCCGGGCTGTGTTTCGGTCCGGCATCAGCGAGGCAGCCGACGAATTCGCACAACGCCGTCAAAGTCTCGTCTGCGAGGTTGGCCTTCGCGTTGTCGAGTCTGATCCACTCCCACGTCACATAGGCCAGTTCGGGCATATGGCCTGACGGGAAGCCATCATGCGGCCCGTACGCGAGGCCTGGTATTGTGAACGTTCGCGCGCGGTGGGGTGTCAGCGCATTCTCGATAGTCTTGATGACGTCGTAGCGGCTGTACTCCCCCAAGGCGATGTGATATCCGATCACGGCACGCGTGCAAACGTCGATGATCACCAGCAGCCATACTCTCTCCATCTCGAATTCATGCGCGAAACCTAGCGGATCGCGCACCACCACCTTGAGACGGACGTCAAGCCGGTGACCGTCAAACTCGACGACCTGATACGGCCGGACCGCTGCGGGTGGACCGGAGTCGTCAACACGCGGCAGGCCTTTGAGATGCGCGGCGCCCGCGGAGCGCGCAGCAGAGCCGAAGCTACGCAGCATCTCCGCCTTCACACGTCGGGAAAGCGAGCGGATCGCATGGTCTGCCGTGTTGAGCGGGTAGTCGGCCGCGGTCAACCCGACTGACCGGCGTTGGCGCAGGAAATTGTCGTGTAGAGACTGCAGGCCGCGCAGACGCGTACGCAGGTGCCCGTCAGTATGGACCTGCTCAAGCCATACATTGCGTTGCTTCACCTGAAGTAGCAGCCACCCTGTCAACGTCGGGTAGCGGTCAAGCAGCTGCGCGAGAGCACCGGCGGCACCGCGGCTGCCGCGCTCGCCGCGTACTTGCACATCACGCACTCGCGCATATTCTGCGATGCGCACGTAGTGGATGAGTGCACGGAAGCCGAAGGGGCGCCCGTCAGGGTGAGTTGTCTGGGCGCGCTCAAGCCAGCGGTACAACTGCCGGCGATTGAAGTGTGTCGATTCTTCGATGGCCCTGATCGGGTCACCAGCGATATAGCGCAATATAGCCTGCCGCCGCGCCTCGAACTTACGGCGGACTGGTTCGTCGAGTTCGGTATGGGCGACAGTGGGCCATGCGTTGACATCGATCGTCTGTAGCTCCGGCTTGCGGCGACTCATGATGTTGGATCCAGCGCGGTGAAGGAGGTGAGCAGCGACGATGGTTGCGTCTGAAGTGCAGAAGCGTTGACGCGACCGGTGTGGAGCAGGCCGAACAAGGCGGCGCGAACGATCACCGGCTCGCTGGTCAGGAACTCGCGCTCGATATCGAGCAGTCGTCGTGGCTCGTCCACGAATTGCAGGATGGCCCGTGGTAACGTTGCCGGCACGAGGCCACGGTTTGCAACAAGGTAGGGGAGGATGCGCTGCCAGTTGTCCGTCCACGCACGCGCCGCGGCGAGCTCAGCCGATGCGACAAACCGCACATCTGCGGTGCCGGCGTCAAGCTCGGTGCGGCGCCCGGCGTGTGACGCGTCTCCATTGGATCCCCCAAGTAGTTCGCTTAGCACAACGAATTCATCGCGATCAACGTAGTGTGCCCAGAAATCGGCAAGGTGACGGTCGTCGTTGATCAGCACATAACCCGGTCGTTCGCAGAAGGTGATTACCTTCGGGTTCGCTTCCAGCAGTAACCATTGTTCAAGCAATGCACGACGGTAGAACATGACGCGGCGCGCGAGCTTGGGGCTGAAGGCTTCGAATCGGTGTGCGCCGCGAGGACGGCCAAGCGCGACCGGCTTGGTTATGTGAAAGGTATCCGCCATGAGATCAGTCTCCTGCCGACGGGATTCGAAGTGTAGGAGGTGAGTTGACGAATTTAATACGGACATATGCGAGTTGACACTTTTATGCCGATTCGAAGGGAAATAAAAGTGTCAACTCGCGCGCGTTGTGGCCCGCGGTTACTGGCGAGGGCCGGTGACAGATTCATTACGTCCTACGCCTACCTCGACACACGTCTACTTATCGGGCGCCGTTTCAGCTGTGCGTCCCGTCCAGCGTCGAATGACACCAGGAAGAACTCCGCGCGGCAAGTGAAGAAGGAAGCCCCCGCAGGCGACATCGGTGGTGGGGCTTCGGCTTCGAAGATAACGTGGCCGCGAGGTCTATGCTGGATCTCCCGGGGCAAACGCACACGCTCGGCAAGCAGGCCTTCGGCAAAGTCGTTCGCCTCGACTGGCAGGTACGTCGACCGAGGCATTGGGCACGAAGGTGCCGGTCCGGCCCGGGATGCTTTCGATGACGGAGATGATTTTCTCCATCTTCGCCGGCAAAGTCGGCCCTCTGGCAGGCAGGTGGCGGTCTGGCTGACCGGCCGCCGACCGTTGTCGATCAAGCGATTTTTCCAGGGTAGAGCGCCGCACTTTGCGCGGCGTGTGCGCTTAATGCACCCAGTGGCAGACGCGATGGTGGTGGTGGTCCCAGTTGCACACCTTGTGCTCGTGAGCCTGCGCAAGTGGGACGAAAATCGTCAGGGCAACGGCGGCCAGCAGGGTGGAGAACAATGCGTTCTTCATGGCGGATCCTTTTGTGGTCAGTCTTGAAAGATACGGCTCGGAATAGGTACAACGGTTGATCGCGCGTTTTACTGCCAGTCGTGATGATCGTGATCGTCGGGGTGGTCATGATGATCGCGATCCTCGGGGTGGCGCGCGACCCATTCGTCATGCTGCCAGTAGCGGTGACCATCCCAGTAGCGGTCGCCGTGCCAGCCGATCGTGATCTGTGCGTTGACGGCAGGTGCGTATGCGGGTGCTGGTGCATAGGCGGAGGGTCCCGCCGGGTACGCGACGCAGCCGGAAAGCTGCGCCGTGATCAGTGCTCCGGCAGCAGCGGCGAATGCAATGCTTGATCTCATGGTTTTATCCTCCTGTTGTCGGTATGCCCGATTATAGGGAGCGCAATTCATGCTGTTGCAACAAGTTGCAACGGTTCGTGACGAAGCCTCGATATTCATATGACGGTCATCCTCAAATGCCGGGCCTGCTGTCTTCGTCAGGTCGAGAGGGAAACAGTTGTCAGCCACACGAGCATTCGTGCGTCCCGGCTATCTGAAGCTGCTGGATGACGCGGGTGCCGGTGAACCGGAGCTGGCGCACTCGCAATCGGGCACGGCGGCGACCCGCAGTTGCTGTCGACCAGCGGAGCCCATTTGCGGTTGCTGACGATGGACGCAGGCGCCCCGTGCACGTGCCACTCAGATCCGGGTCAGGCAACGAATTTTTCGTTGATAGAGTTGTCGCCGCCCAGACGTAGACCGCAACAATTATCACTTCGCCTGAGACCGGATTAAATTCGTCACTTCGCATCGCCAGACAGTGAGGTTGCCCGTTGCCTTGCCTTGACGTGAGGGGATCGCACGATAGAGCTGAACTGCGCTGCAGGTGGGCCGATTTGCGCCAGGCGAGTTACGTCAAAAAACGCGGCCGTCTCGCTAATCCAGAGGATTTTTTGCGGACCGGAGACGGCGCTGCGTGAGGAATGCTCGTAGCCGGATGTTCATGCACTTGCGAAGCAGAGGAGGGTTACCGGTCCTTTCCGGCCGTTCAGCTCGGCTCGAACAATGTGTCGGCAAGCGGGGGGCATCATGGGGAAACAACAGTGGCGGATTCTCGTAGAAGTCGAGGTCCTGCGCGCTGATGGCGGTGACTGGGGCACTCACGACCTTGTCGACATTGCCCGGGGCGAGTGCTGGTCGCAGCAGAGCCATTCCTTCCGCTGTTCGCAGGACCGCAACATGCATCGTGGCCTGCGTCGCTCAGCGGCAGATTTATCAAGCTCTCCTTCACGGCAGCACAACGATCTTGCCACTGGCCTTGTTTTCTTCCATGCATCGATGGGCTTCCACAATGTCCGCGAGCCTGAACACTTTCCCGACCGGGATACGGAGCGTACCTGTCTTTACCTGATCCAGCAGTTCATCGTACGGCGTCGCCATGAATTCATCGACGCCGCCGTCGTAGATCGTCAGTCTCACGGTGCTCGGGATCACGTCCATCGGGCTGAAATTCTCGAACGCCCACTGATTGCCGACGATGCCGGTCATGCACACGACGCCGCCCGGCTTCGCGCAGCGCAACGAGTCCTTCAAGGTCGTGGTTCCGATGAGTTCAAGCACATTGTCGACGCCGCCGGGGGAGACTTCGCCGATTTCCGGCGCGACCGTGCCCGAGTCAATGACGACGCGGTCGGCACCGTTCATGCGCAACGCGTCGCCTTTCTGCGGGTTGCGCGTTGTCGATATCACGAACGCACCGTGCGCTTTGGCGATCGCGGCGGCGGCGAGACCAACGGAGGTCGTTCCACCTCGAATCAGCAGGCGATCCCGCTTCTGAAGCGCAAGCGCCTTGAACAGCGAGCCCCAGGCGGTCTGAAGCATTTCCGGCATCGCGCCGAGCGTTTCCCAGGGCAGGCTGGTAACCAGTTTCTGCACCTGCCGGGCGGGAACGCAGGTGTACTCCGCATAGCTGCCGTCGAAGTCCCGTCCCATGCCACCCATCGCGGTAGCCACTGTATCGCCTTTCGCGAACTCCATTCCGGGTGCGTCTTCCACAATGCCGACAGCCTCGATCCCGAGCACGCGCGGAAACTTCACGTTTGGAGAGAGTCCCTGACGCGTAAACATCTCGGAACGATTGAGTCCGAACGACTTCACGCGGATCAGAACCTCGCCTCGCTGCGGCGACGGTATCGGACGTTGCTCGAGCCTGAGCACTTCAGGCCCGCCCGGCTCGTGGATCACGGCTGCATTCATGGTCGTCATGGACGCCCTCTTGCGGCTCGCGCGCATACGTACACGCGCAGACCAGTTAGACTTCAACCTTCTCTCTGCCTGGGGTCCGTATTGAACGTGTAGAGAACGATCTTCCACGTCCCATCGATCTTCCGAAGCACGAAGACCTCCCGGTTATAGTCGGTCACCTTCTTCCCGTTTTCAATGACGGTGGCCCCCACATGATGGTGCGTGCGAACGACTGCGGTATCGCCATAAACGTTGATCACATCGTAGGCAAAAACGGTCGAGAAATTGGCAATCCTGAAGAGTTTATTATACCCCGCAATCTTCTGCTCACGTGTCGCATAGGTGCGCTTGTTGTTCCATTCGGCGACGCTGTCCTCGGCGAACAGCCCGATGATCGCGGCCGTGTCCCTGGTGTTGAGGGCGTTTTCATAGCGATGCACGACGTCGTAGACCTCGCGCTGTTCTGCGCTCACGGCCGGATCCGACGAGTACGGAATCGCGTCTTCCGCGCAGACGGCCATCGGCGCAGCCAGCGCCAGCCACGTGGCAAGCATGAGTGCCGCCTTGCAGACAATGAGATCACGTTGTTTCATGACCCAGACCTCCTTGTCGAAACGATCCATGACTGTTGCGGATAGCGCCGCCGCAGGCTCATAGCCTGAACAGCTGCATGGCATTCCCGCGGCCGATCTTTTCGCGGTCATTTCCGGCGATTACCGCGTTGTCGAACCACTCGCTCGCCACGGCCATGTTCTCGTACGGGTAGTCGACAGAGAACATGACACGGTCCGTGCCAATTTCAGCGATCGCTGCGTGCAGTCCGGCGGTATGGAAATGGCCGCTGGTCGTGATGTAAAAATTGTGGCTCAGGTATTCCCCCACCGGGCGTTTTGCTGCGCCGAGCCCGATGCCTTCGTGCTGCATTCTCAGCCTGTGCTCGAGGCGTGGCAGCATCAGCGGCAATCCTTCGCCGAGATGCCCGAGTATGATCGAGAGATTGGGGTAGCGGTCGAACAGTCCGCTCAGCATCAGCCGTATCGCGTGGGTCGCCGTTTCGTGTGCAAAACCCCACGCGGATCCGACGAGCGATTCATAGCCTTCGTAGATGCGCTGCTGGCTCGGCAGCGGTTCGCGCGGGTGCAGATAGACCGGAACATCGAGTTGCGCGACGCGCTCCCAGAATTCCCAAACCGGCGCCTCGTCTAGGTATTGAGCAGAATCCGCGCCGCCGACATTCGTATAGCCGTTGATCAACGCGCCGAGCATGCCGAGTTCCTTTACCGCCCGTTCGAGCTCGTCGGCCGCTTCCCTCGGCGATTGCAACGCGACGGTGGCAAATGCGCGAAGGCGTTTCGGGCAGCGTGACGTGAATTTTCCGGTGATTTCATCATTGGTCTTGCGCGCAAACCCGACAGCTTCGCGTGGGTCGATAATCGATTGCGCGCCGGGGGACGTGAGCGAAAGGATCGCAATGTCGATCCCGTTGCGGTCCATGTCCTCGATACGCCGGTCGACGTCGAGCAATCGTGACTCGACGTCGTCCATATAGGCCTGACCGTTTCGGGCGGCTTCCGAAGCTGCGTCCCAAAGGCCGTTATTCAGCGGCGTGCTCAGGTGTTCCTCGAGAACGATCTTTCCCTTCATGACTCGCTCCTTTGAAACGCGGCTTGGCCGGGGCTCGCTCACCGCATGTTGGGAACGTTATAGCAGCGGCGATTTTCCGGTAGCCGGCAAAGCGGGAAAGCGTTTTCCATATCCAGGAAGATCGGAAGGCTATTGCCCGGCGCATTTGCTGCCGGGCTGCCAGTTGGTGTGCCTGGTTGCGACATTTCCGGGAGGCGGCGCACAATTGTCTTTCCAGTGGTGGAAAAGCGATGGCGAACCTCAATTCGCTGGTGATTTTTGCAAGGGTGGTCGAGTCGGGCAGCCTTTCCGGGGCAGCACGGCGGCTCGGCATGCCGGTCTCCACGGTCAGCCGGCATATTGCGGAGTTCGAGCGGACACTGGGCGTTCGCCTCCTCGAGCGCTCCACGCGCCATCTCGCCCTCACCGAACTCGGGAAGGAGGTGTACGAGCACGCCGTGCGGAGTGTCGAACTGGGTAAGGCCATCGAATGCGTCGTCTCCAATCATTTCTCGGACATGTCCGGGGTCCTGCGTCTTTCGGCGCCGCCGAGCATTTCGGATACCTTTCTGATGCCGCTCGTCCTCGAATTCCAGAAGAGCTATCCGAACGTGCGCTTCCAGGTGCTCGTCACCGAGCGCTACGTCGAACATATCGCGGACGGCGTCGACCTCGTGTTCCGTTTCGGCACATTGCGCGACTCGTCGCTGGTCGCGAGGCGTCTTCTGGCTTATCGGCATCGACTGGTGGCGACTCCGGCCTACCTCAAGCAATGCGGGTCGCCCCGCAAGCCGCGGGATCTGCTCGAGCACCGGCTTCTTGCGTTCTCACACTGGAAGCCGGATAGCACATGGTGCTTCGTGCACGAGACGGGCCGCGAAAAACAGACGCTCACGTTTCAGCCGTTCTTTGCCATGAACGATTTTGCGGGCCTTGCGCCGATGCTGTTGTCCAGCGCTGGCATTGGCGAACTGCCCCCTGTAGTTCGGCCTGATCTGGTCCGCGAGGGCAGACTCGTTGAAGTGATGCCGCACTGGCATCTCCAGACATACGATCTTTCGCTCCTGTACCTGGGCAACCGGCATATCTCGAAGCCGTGCAGGCTTTTCAAGGAATTTGCCATTCAAATGGCGCCGGTATTGTTTCCGGATCTACCGGAGTAAGATGTTTCGGCAAGCTAACGTATGATGAATGGGTTGAAATTGGTGCCGTAGTCGTAGTGATCGAGGTTTTCCGCCTGCTTCAGCAAACGAACGACCCGGTACGAGACGGGCAGCATGGCGATTTCCACGAGTACCTTGATTGCCCACCCGACGGTCATGCCGCGAATCAGAAGGCTGCCGGGTAGCAAACCGCGTAATGCGATGCCGTAGAAAAGCGCGGTGTTGACGCCTTCGCCGACCAGGGTCGAGCAAGCAAAGCGTGCCCACAGCCGCCTGCCCTGATCCCAGATCTTCATTTTCGCCAGCACGTACGAGTTGGCGATGTCGCCGGCGAAGAAGGCGGCCAGACCGGCGACCGAAACCTTCACGCCCGGTGAAAAGAGTTGCTGGAACGCCGGGTCGTAGGCAAAGAAGCTCGCCGCCGGCACCAGCAGTTGGGCCTTGGCGATTCCGGAGCCGGTGATCGAGCAGAACATGGAAATCCAGATGACGCGCCGGGCTTGCGCGTAGCCGTAGACCTCGGTCAGCACGTCACCGATCAGGTAGGAAAACGGAAAGTAGAAGACCGTGACGGAGACGCCCAGGCCGAACATGGCAATGATCCTCGAGCCAGTGAAGTCCGACACGAGCAGGAAGGTCACGTTGAGCGCCAGGAGCACACCCAGGTATCGAGGCGCTGCATCGGCATGTCGCATTGGCCCCCCTGTTCGATTCGTTAGTGACCGTGTCGATTCCCGATAGCGGGTCTCGCTATCGTGGTTCAGACCGGCAACGACGCAAAGAGGCCGGGCACCATCTGCGAGGCGAAGTCCCTGAAGATGCGGACCTGCCGGGGCAGATACCGGTCGCGCAGGTTGGCGATCGTGAGGTCGAATACCGGCAGATGCCAGTCCGGCATGACCTCGACGAGCAGCCGGTCGCGCATGAGTTCCGGCTGAACGATGGGCGGCAGCTCGCCAATGCCGCAGCCTTCGAGCAGCGCCACGATCAGGCCCGTGTAATCGTTCATCGCGACCACGGGCTGGAAGGAAACCGTCTCCGTATCCCGGCCGTTGACGTGAACGAAGCTCCAGCTATAGTCCGGCTTCCAGAAAGAGAACGCGAAAAGCCGGTGTCCGAGAAGCTCTCTCGGCGTTTCGGGAGCGCGGCACTGCGCGAGGTATTTCGGACTCGCGACCACCTGATGACGGTATGTCAGCAGAGTGCGCGCAGCGAGCGTTGCATCGGTGTAGGTTCCGACCTTGAACGCGATGTCGACGTCCTCGGCGATTTGATCGACGATGCGTTCGGTAATGAACGCCTTGACCCGGACGTTGGGGTAAGCCTGCTGAAAGGCACCGACCACAGGAACGATCAGCGAGTCGGAGATGCTCGGCGGCGCACAGAGCCGCAAGGTGCCGAACACCTCCGGGAGCCGGTTCGAGATGACGTTGTCAACCGCTTCGCTGACCTCGCTGGCATGCCTCGCGAGTTCGAAAACTTCGGCGCCAAAGTCCGTGAGCCTCAGGTGGTGTGTCGTTCGCTCGAGCAGGCGAACACCCAGCTGATCCTCGAGTTCAGCGATACGGCGGCTCACGGAGGAAACCGGCATCTTGAGACGCCTGGCCGCCTCCGAAAAGCTGCTCGCCTCAACGACCATTGAGAAAATCAGCAGGGAATTCAGATCCTTCATCACCGCTTCGCTCTATCCGAACCTCACCGCGCGACGGCATACAGGTTACTGCCGCAATGAGACGGGAGCAAGGCGGCGGTCCGCAGAGCGTGCCGCTCACGGCCTCGCCGTTCAGATCACGACCTGCTCGCCGTCCGGATTGCTCTGGAATGTCCAGCTTCCCCCGCTCCGGAATGATGCGCCCGTCGCGAACGTGTCCTCCATGAACTGGAGATAGGTGCAGCGGCCTTGCTCGACCTTTGCGAACACCGCGAAGGGCGTCGTGACGAGTTTGGACAAAACGGTCGATCGATACGTGAATCGGCCGAACATGGCCGCGTATTCGCTGGTGCCGAACAGCGCTTCGGGTTCGAAGGATTGAATCTCCCAATATCTGCCGACGTCCACGAAGGTCTTGACGATGCTCTCGGGGCCGCGAGACGTGCCGGCCCAGGGCATGATGCGCTTCAGGTCGAGATTTTCGTAATTCAGCGAAACATAGATCACGTCGGGCGTAACAAGTGATCGGACATGGTCGATATCGGTGGGCTTCTCCACTATCGAGGACAGCACTTCGGTCGGAGCGAGCATGGCGGTGACTCCCGGACGGGCGCCTGATTCCAGGCACACGCTTAAGCATACAAAGGCCACTCCTCCTGCGAGCTTTCCAGATATGGAAATCCGATTTCCGGATTGCCCATTAACGGTCAGACGAGCGGTTACCTACCATGCAGAACAACGCGTGACACGCGGGCGTGTCGGCGGTTCCTCCGGCGACGGCGGCCAACCGCTCGGGAGTGTGATATGGCTTCTCAGTTGCGAGCTCGGCACTGGATCGGCGGCGAATGGGTGGATGCACCGGATCTCGCCGAGAGCATCGATCCGGCAAGTGGAGAGACGATCGGCACGTACACCGAAGCGTCCGGCGCAATGGCAACCCGGGCGATTTCCGTCGCGCGCGAGGCCTTCAACAACACCGACTGGCGCGAGAATCGTCGCCTGCGGGCAAAGGCGCTCAACGAAATGGCGGACCGCTTCGAGGCACGGACCCGCGATCTGGTCGAGATCCTGATGCTCGAAAACGGCAAGGTAAGAGCTGAAGCCGAATTCGAAGTGACGATGGTGCCGTCCAAACTGCGCTTCTACGCCGCCGTGGCCCTCACCGATTACGGGCGCGCCATGGAAACCGCGCCGGGACGCTATACGACGACGCTGCGCGAGCCGGCCGGCGTGGCCGGCATCATCGCGCCGTGGAATTCGCCGGTCGTGCTCTTCATCCGTTCGCTGGCGCCGGCGCTTGCCGCAGGCTGCACGGCTGTCGGCAAGCTTCCCGGATTTACCGCGCAGACGAACACGCGGATGTGCGAAGTTTTCAGCGAAGTCGCCAGCTTGCCCGCGGGTGTCGTCAATGTCTTTACCGAAGTCCATAGCGCCGGCGCGCGGGTGCTGGTCGGATCTCCCGATGTGCCGGTCATCAGTCTGACTGGCAGCTCGAAGACCGGACGGGCGATCATGGCGGCCTGCGCGGCGAGCATGAAACGCTTCGGTGGCGAGCTTGGCGGCAAGACGCCCATGCTGCTGTTCGACGACGCCGATCTCGACGCGGCATTGCCGAGGATCGAGAAGGCGCTGACCGTGTTTGCCGGACAGTTCTGCATGACCGGTAGCCGGCTTCTGGTCCACCGTTCCATTCTGGATACCGTGCGCGAGCGCCTCGCGGCGCGGCTGGAAGCGGTCAAGGTTGGCCCGGCTGCGGATCCATCGAGCGACATGGGACCGATGATCAATATGGCCAATGTCCGCCGTGTCGACGGTATGGTCGAGGCTGCGATTGCAGCGGGTGCCGCCGTCATCGTGCGCGGTGGCCCGTTCAGGGACGGGCCGCTTGCGCGGGGCGCCTTCTACCGGCCGGCACTTCTCGAGATCAACGACCAGGCGATGCCGATCGCACAGGAGGAGGTGTTCGGCCCGGTCCTCGTCATGCAGGCCTTCGACAGCGAAGAGGAGGCGGTTGCGCTGGCGAACCAGTCTGAGTATGGGCTTGCCGCATCGGTGTGGTCCGCGAACGTGGACCGCCCGCAGCGCATCGCGCGACAGTTGCAGGCTGGCACCGTCTGGATCAACAACTGGGCGGTCGTCTACGACGAGACGGAAGAAGGCGGCTACAAGCAGAGCGGCCTGGGCAGGTTGAATGGCGTGTCCGCCGTCGACGACTTCGTGGAATACCGCACGGTCATTCACGAAATCGACCTGGGCGCGACGCGCCGGTGAGGGCCGCGCCTCTTTCGCCTGACGCGGCGTCGCGCACGCCTCCCGGTTCGTTCCTGCCGTCCCGGCAGGAGGCGGAAAGGAGATCCACTGTCATGAAGACTGCGATTATCGGCCTCGGAAATATCGGCGCCCGGCTGGCGAGGAACCTGACTGCCGGCGGCGAGAGGATCATCGTTGCGGCGAAGACGCTGGAAGCGGCGGAGAAAGTCGCTCACCAGTTGGGAAGCCGTGCCGAAGCCATGACGGTTGAAGAGGCGATCGAGAAGGCGGACGTCATAATCCTTGCCATCTACTTCGATGCGATCAAGCAATTTTTGACCGCGCATCGCGACGCGCTGGCTGGAAAGATCATCGTCGATCCGTCGAACCCCATCGCCCCGGATGGAAAAGGCGGCTTCAGGAAGACGATTCCGGACAAGCAATCATCTGGACAGCTAATTTCTGGGCTTCTCCCGGATCGCGCGCGGCTCGTCAAGGCGTTCGGCACGCTGGGTGCCGGATCGCTCGAGGCCGCCGCGAACCGGTCGCCGGAGCGGGCGGTCCTGTTCTATGCGGCCGACGACCCGGAGGCCGGAAACATCGTCGCAAGACTCATCTCCGCGAGCGGATTCGCCCCCATAAGGGTGGGCGGCATCGACCAGTCTCTGCGGATCGAGGTCGGCGGTGACCTGCATGAGTTCGGCAAGCTCGGCAAGCTGGTCTCTGTCGAAGAGGCCGAGTCGCTCGTCTGAGCAGGGTGCGTACGTCGCGCCAGATGACAGGGAGCATTCATCGTGAACATCGAAACGCGCCAGGTTTCCACGGTTGCCGAATTGCGAACGGCAGCCGCCGACGACCATGTTCAGCAAATCGTCGTTTCCGCGCCGATTGCCGACGTTCCGGGTCTGCGCCTGTCGCCCGGTCAGACGTTGACGGGTATCGACGCACAAGTCGCACTGCGCTTTGCGTCCGGCAGCGACGGGCTGGAGCTTTCGTCTGATAACCAGGTTCACGGCCTGGAGCTATTCGCCGATCCCGATCGGCGTGTGGTTTTCAACGATACAACGGTCGACGGACTGGGTCGGCTCGTGCTGCACGACCTGACTGTCGAAGGCGTGGTGCGATTGCTGGCCCGTGACCGGGTGCTTAGCGGCCACGTCGAGGCGCACGATATCGACATTCGGACTGCGGACGCACGCGGCTACGAGGAGCGGCCGAAGGGGTACGGCGTGGAAGTCATCCCCGGCGCATTCACCCTCTGGAACCAGCACGACGATCGCGCCGTGACCATCACGGCGGACCTCACCGGATTGTCGGCGGGCCGCGCGGGTGCGCCTGTTCGCGGGAGCGGCATTTTCGTCAGCGGTGGCGGGGAGACGGGCGGGCGGTTGGTGGCCCATCGTCTGGAGACAGGCGCCGTCCACAGCGATGGCGGAATTGCACCGGGCACGCCGAATCGCATCACCGGCGGCGTGTTTGTCGTGTCGGGCGCTTTCGTCGCGAGCGTGCGCAATCAAGGCCCGGTCACGACATATGGCCCGAACGACATGGTGCTCGACAACTGGGGGACCGTCGACCGCTGGATCGCCGATGGCAAGGTCACGTCCTACGGGCCGAGTGCGATCGGCTTCGTCAACTTCGGCACCGTGGATCGGCTGGAGCTCAATGCGTTGATCGAAACATTCGGCCAGGGATCGCGTGGCTTCAACGTCTATACAGGAACCGTGCGTTCGGCAGAATTCGAACGTGTTGTCACGCATGCCGACGGCGCAGTCGGCATGCAGATCAGCCAGCCCGTCGGTGAGATCACGGTACGTCGAGGTATTGAGACCTGGGGCGGCACGGGAGATTCGCTGGTCAAAGGCGTCGTTATCCGGCTGGCTGCGACGGCACTCAGCATCAAGCCCGGAGGTTCGGCGCGAAAGATCGCGATTGCCGGTGGCCTCATCACTCATGGCGAGAGCGTGAATCCACTGGAACTGCACGGCGCGATCGACTCGCTCGAGATTAGCGGCGGGTTGGTGGCCGCCGGCGGTGGATTCGAAAAGATCTAGAACCGAACGTCAACGCCACAGCGAGGGATCGCCATGGACAAGTCGACAAAAGCTGTGCCGGCAACGAATGATCGCTCGAGGCGGGCGTTCCTGCGGGCAGGCTCGACCTCAGCGCTCATGCTTGCCCTGTCCGGACCGGCGCTGGCCGGGTACGAGAAGACTGCAGCCAATGTGGAGCGATCCGCGTCGCTGCACTCTGGCGGTCCCCTCCGGTCGGCAGGCGCGCTCGAGTTCGGGCCCGGCAATGTTCTCTTCGTTGGCGATATCACGGGTGCAGCCGTCCATGCGTTCGCGCTCAGGAATGCTGATCTGACCTCGCAAGCCGACGTGGAAGTGGGGAATTTCCAGAATTTCGAGGGCCGCGATCTGGTCCTCGGGCTCGATCAGAAACTCGCTGCGCTTTTCGGCACCACCGTCAGTCATATCGTCGTCAACGACATGGCGATTCATCAGCCCTCCAGGCAGATCTTCATCTCGGTCGAGCGCGGGCGCGGACCGGACGCCATACCTGCCATCGTGAAGATCGACCACGGCAAACTGGAGGTGCTCGAACTCGACGGCATCCCGCACACGCAAGCCGCGATTCCGAACGAGCCGGACCGCAAGGCGATGCTCGAATTCGAGCCGCAGCGGGTGTATGCCATCACGGACGTCAAGTACTACAACGGCGAGGTTTTCGTGACCGGCATTTCGAATCAGCGATTCGCGTCGACACTGTATCGAATCCCGTACCCATTCAACTCGCGCCAGGCGACCTGCACCGTCGAGATCTGGCATCCCACGCACGGCGAGTTCGAAACGCGTGCCCCGATCATCCGGCAACTGATCCGCGAGATGCAGGGGAAGCCCTATCTGTTTGCCGTGTACGGTTGCACGCCGCTCGTTCGTTTTGATCTGAACGACTTGAAGGACGGCGCTCACGTGCGTGGGGACACGATCGGCGAGCTGGGCTATGGGGCCAACCCGCTGGACATGCTGATCTATACCGATCCATTCGATCACAAGGACTATCTGCTGGTCACTATCGACGTACGCAGCGCTTCACGCATCGAGGCTGCGGAGTTGGTATCGGCGAAACCGGAGCCGACCGGTGGCCCGATCGATTTTGGACCGGGCGGCCTCGGCCGCACGCAGCGCGATCTGCCGATCCGTGCGGAACATCTCGCGATCCTCGATCCGAAAAGGGCGGTCGTCGTCTGGCGGCACCCGAAGACGTCGTATCGGCTGGACGTCGGCACGTTGATGGTCCCGTACTTCTTCGACCGCAGGTTGGGCATGGCGGAAATGAACTGGCCAAATGGTCCCGATCCTTTCCACTATCGGGAGCATCGTAACGAGATCGACCATGCCAGGGCGCCGGTCCGGCAGCCAGGTGCGGACATTGCGAAAAGAGATTGAATGAGGATTCAGGTGATGCTCCAGCCGACATTGCGGGTGGATGACGATGCGGGAGAGAGCGGGGTGGCCTGCGTTGGCGTTCACAACCTCGATTCTGACCTGGTCAGGCTTCTTGATGAACACCGGCGTTCGGACCGCTTGCTGCAGTCCGTGCTTTGCGTGAACGTCGCCGAACCAGATGCGCCTTGCTGTGATGATCTCCCGAATGTGCCTGGCCGCTATCAATTCCTGGAGGCTGCGGTCCGATTCATTCCGCGTTTTCCGTTCGAATCGGGCCTGCGCTATCGCGCGAGATTCGATCCACGGCCGCTCTGCCGCGCGGGCTGCCAGAACGTGCTGACGCTCGACTTCTCGCTTCCGAGCCCGGTTAGTACCGAGCCGACCTCCGTGAGTGGTATTTTCCCGTCCGCCGACGTACTGCCGGAAAACCTGCTTCGTTTCTACGTGTGCTTTTCCGGGCCGATGCAGCGCGGCCGGGTGGAAGAACAGATCAGGCTTCTGGGCCCGGACCGACGGCCTGTGCCCGATGTCCTCTATCGGCCGCCGCTCGAGCTCTGGGACAGGGGCATGCGGTGCCTGACGGTCCTGCTGGATCCCGGCAGGCTGAAGCGCTGGGTAGGACCGAATCGCGAACTGGGCCCACCGCTGCGGGCTGGGCAACGGTACGTACTGGCCATCGGTTCAGGCATGGTCGACTTGTCAGGTCGTTTATTACGCCAGAACTTCTACAAGCCGTTCGTTGCCGGGGAGGCAGTCCGCGAGCCTATCGAGGTCGCGCACTGGAAGGTCCTGTCGCCTGTCGGGAAGAGCCGGGAGCCTCTGACGATCCTGTTTCCCAGACCGCTGGATTGGGCGTTGCTCCGACATGCGATTGTGGTTGATTCGGACTGCGAATCACTGATACCGGGGCGTATCTCGGTCGATCGTGGCGAAAGACGATGGCGCTATACACCTGCGTCGCCCTGGGCGGGGGGGTGGTACTCCGTTCGTGTTGCCCCGGACCTTGAAGATGTCTGCGGCAATAGTCTGCTCGCGGCGTTTGACAGACCGCTCCGGACTGGCAGTAGCGTGACTGTCGAGACCACGAATTGCATGATCCCATTCCTGGTACGCGGCCCGCTCGACCACGCCTCGTCGATACCAGACAGCCATGCTCTTCGGCATTCGGCGCGGTAGTCTGATCGCGTGGTGACCCATCTAATGTCGCAACTGTGACACTTTCGACGCGGCCTACGGTTTGAGGCCCTTCAATTAGTGTGCCAACCAGGTAATCAGGATATCGCAGGGCATCGTAGTGCAGGCGAAAACACCCGCATCGCGGCGGTGGTGCAGCGCTTCGACGATGAGTCCGAAGGCGGGTGCACGGCGGCTCGCACGCGATATCATGGGCGATGTTCGGATCCTCGAGTCGAAGAAATCGTCCGGTGCTTTGTCGAAGTTGTAGCCGTAGTCGGCGATTCTCAAGTTGACGCTATGGCTCGCCCGGTTCCGCGAGTCTCGCGAGCAACGCCGCGGAGTCGGGCAGTGCATGCAGATAGTCGACCAGCGCGCCGATAACGGGTGGCTTCACGGTTGCCCGGGCCGATTCGGTGAGGGAATAGCGGTCGTCTTGGGGGCGCACCCATTCGATGGGCTATGGGATCTCGACCTGCGCAGAGGCGGGGGCGCTTACGTGGAGTTACGAAACGTACAATTCCAAATCTCTGAAAGGAGCAATTGGGTAGCCGTCTAACGTGCAGGTGCCTCAGTGGCGCGCGAAATCCGCCGGCGTCAGCTCGATGTGTGTCGCGGGACGGGCGAGCAACTTCCGTTCGGCTATCGCGCGGATGCGGCCGTAGCCATCGCGAAAGGTTTTGAGGATGCGGGCGTCGCTCGCGTGTGGCTCGAGCCAGAAATACGCTTCCAGCGTCGCGATCGTAATCACGCATCCGATCGTGCTGTTCTGGCGTACGAGTCCAAACTCCACGCCGAGACGACTGGCGAGCACCTGAGGTTCAAGATCGGCTGTTTCCATAGACGGCGAGGATTCGCTTTGGATCAGGTCGCGGTGATTTGATTTTTGCACATGTCATGCACTTCGGGTAGCGGCGCTGTATTTCACAATGCATAGCGCTTGCCGCTTCGGGCTGTGGGCGATCAGAAAGGTGGGCCGGAGAGAACAACACCGTCCGGCAGCCTCGCCGGTGTCTCTGGTTCACGAGAACACGAGACACTGCTCGTCGACATGGATGTGCAAGGTAACAGCAACGCCGTGAGTCGGTGCGGTCACTGGACGGCGTATTTCAAGCTTCTGGAGCGCGGCACCTGGCGTACGGTGCCAATCGCGCGAGCGCTGCTGAGACTGGTGCTGCAGACTTGCCCAGCGGCACGCTCACCATTGTCCTGGACGATACGCTGATCATGCGGTGCTCGAAGAAGGCACCGGGCGTGGCTTGGCGACACGAGCACAGCGGCAAGACCAACCGGCCCAAACACGTCTGGGCGCAATGCATCGTGACTCTGGGTGTGAGCGGGGCGTCGGCGTGGTGCTGCCGATCATCTCGCGACTGGTTCCGGAAACGGGCAACACCACCAAGCTCGAGATTGCGCTGGCGCTTGTGCGTGCGGTCTCGGGTGTGACGGAGCGCTCCATACGTGTGCTGTTCGACTCCTGGTTCATGCGCGCGCGTCTGGTCCTGCCATTGCTGCGTCGGAACATGCACGTCATCGGCCAGGCGCGTATCGATACTGCGCTGTTTCTGCAGCCCGTACGATCCGGTGGGTCCCGGCGTGGACGGCCGCGTATCTATGGCAAACGTCTTTGCGCTGAGGTCATCGAAGCGCTGCCCGCAACTGAATTGACGATAAGGCTCTACGGCAAGGAACAGCTCGTACGCCTGCGTTCGATAGTCGCCGTGGCTCGCTTCCTCAAGGGCACGACGGTGCGCGCCGTCTGGTGCCAGTTCTACAACGACAAGCGGCAGGAATGGACAAAGCGACATCTGATCCTGGCTTCCGAAGTGGATCTGGAGGCACAAGCCATCGTTCAGCTTTACGCGCGCCGCTGGGGCATAGAACCGCTGTTTCACAATCTCAAGCGCTGGTGGGTATTCAACAAACTCTGGTAGCGGACGCGCACCGCACTCGAACTCCGGATGCAGATTCGTTCGTGCGCCTGGACACTCACGCAGTTGCTCAGCCTGGCGATTGCCGACGACTTCCCGATGCGCAAGATTGCGCCGTGGAGAATCGGTCAGCTTGTCATCGCTGGCCTCGTCGCCCAATGGCTGCGTCGCGAATTTACCGGACTTGCCTATCACACTCCCGTGCATGGGAAGTCCCGAAAATTCCAGAGGCCCGAAGCGCGTCGCGCCCCTTGATTTACCAGTCGATGCCGCTTCTGCGGCTCTGCATGTTTGCTTCATCGCGATCTCGGTCTCGTTCGCTGCCTCGCCACTGCCACTTAGCAACGGTCGGCGACGGCGTTCGAGTGTCTAAAGTCCAGGAAGCAATAGACGCTCCTACCTTGCGAATCTGACTGAACCGATCAATACGCCAGGCCCAGACGGACTGTCCACCCTTCGACGTGGGGACCAAATAGATAGGCTGCTCCTACCCGTAGGCGCTTCGACTGTGCGTTGTCTCGCGAAAGCGGAAGTTCGAATCCGCCCCCGATGTTCGCGATCGTTGAAAACCCAAGAGCGCCATGATTGGGGCCGAAGAATCCGCCATATCCCGTATTGACGACGTAATTCAAGGGGCGCGCAAACAGCTGGGCGCCCGTCGGTCCCGCGTAAGCCAACTGGATCGACCATGAGCCGGCCGCTTCCCTGAATCGCAGTAGAGGATCCGACTCATCAAAGCTGGAGACCCAGGACCACGCAATATGACCACGAATAGTTAGCGTCTGCGCTGGCGCTATGCTCGTCGTCCATTCGAGTGCGGTGTTCGGAGTAATCAGCCATGCGTTTTCGTGCCAGTTGAACAACGGCCCGTCAGTGAGTGGCTTTAGGGTAGGCGCTGCGCCCGCATACGAAGCGTCATTGAGCAGCCTGGCCACGCTAAGGTCCAGGCCAGGCTCAAATGTGAACCCATAACCCAGTTTGCTTTTCAGGAACAGGCCGCCCGTCGCGCTGAATGCGAACCACTTGCTCGCGATGCTACCTGCCGCGTCGTTCGGCCCGCCGATTGCGAACGTGCCCTTTTCACGAAAGTAACCGGCGGAAACTCGCCAGCCAATACTGTTCCGATCCGAAAGCGCTGCCAAACTGCCCTCATAGGGGATCCGGGTAACGGTGAGCGATTGCACACCCGAGATGTCGAGGTGTGCGGAGCTGATGTCCGGCGTCGCGATCAAGTTCAGAATTTGTGAATAGCCCGAACCGAGACGCGCGGCGCCGATGATGTCCCGGCTGGACTGCGCAACGGCTACGGGTGTGCCTGCGACGGCGGAAAGAACAACAAGAAGCCGGGCCACACGGGTCAGCGAAATGCTACGGTGATTTCGGCTCCAAGATCGTATGCGGATTTCTCTTCGTTTTGCCGAGCATATACGCGCCAGACGGACAATGTGGCGTATAGGTAGCCATAATTTTCATTTATATTAACATCGGATTCCTATTCAATTAAGCATCCGGTACATGCGGGGTGCGTTATGGCCAGAATCTTGAGGGATTCTGCGGTGCCGACACACCTTGTGGTGCCGCGACCACCTCAATCGCCGCTACTTTTGACGCTGCAATCTGCGCGCATTGCCAGAGGACGGCTTCCTCCCAATGTGATGATGGCTGGATTGCGTTGCTTTGCCGTTGGCCACTGACAGCTTCGCCTCTCCTGGGCGGCAATTCGATGTCCGACAGTGATCCCGCGGGCTGCCCCGCACCATCAACCTGGCCTGTCGAGACTACGCGGCAGTGGAAGGTGTTGCAACTAACAGTCGTTCACACTATATTTAGGCAACGCCCGACGGCGGCCACACCAGCGCACAGCAATGGGGGAGCTTGCCGGACCTGAGGCTGGTCCCCGGGGCGCAGCGTTCGTGAAGGGCCGTCATCCGGCGGGGGCCGTCTAGAGAAGCCTGAGGTTGCGGATCTGGCCAATCGAGGGCGACCGTTCAATGATCAGTCTGGCGACATATTCAGCCAGCAGTGCGCGCGGGATGTTCGCAGGCACGTCGGCCACGACCTGTGACGGGACGTGAACGATGAATTCGTCCGGTGCGGAAACGAGACTGTGCTCGTAACTGACGCGTACTTCCATGTTAGTTTCGTTTGGGTAGCGGGTTGGCGGCGTTGTACACGGCATGGGTACCCGCCTGCGAACAGGGACTGTGCGGAGTGTAGCGTGGGTTGAGCCATGCCGGAGGAACGCCTGCTCGGACTTGGCATGTCTGCGGCCGTGGTCTTCAGGCGCGCGCGGTTGCGGATAAGGGTACCGGTTATGGGAGACGCGTTGCCGCTTTCAACGACGATAGCCAATCGTTCAGTGATGGCGGGCGGGGCGAAACGAGGACGCTGATGGACGAAGAGACGAAAGCGGAGCTGCTCGCTTTCCTGGTGGTGGGGCAGCTTGTGGCACTGGCACGCAATGGCGACTGGCTGAGAACGGACCACATGATCGAGTCATCCTGGATCTGGCTGAGTTCGAACAGTGCGCGATGCGACTGGCTTACCCGCGCCCGGCTGGTCGCCGCCGCCCGGGAACTGGCTCCGCAGGTGCGTCACTGGCCTTTTCCGAAAGATGAGACGAGTCTTCTGCGGCTTTCCAATCTGCAGTCAGGCTGGTTCCTGGATTACCGGACCGAGATCGTGCAACGGCTGCACGCCTTCTGCGCAGAATATCTGGAGCGGCATATCACGGGTTAGTCAGCCCGCAGATGCCAACGATCGCACGTTTCTGGCGAGGCGGGTGCCGGCAAATGGATCATTGCGCCAGTCGATGCCGCAGTGCTTTCCTGGCACTTCACGGGCAGTCCCATTGATTGCAAAATGCTCGCGCGACTGACCGGCGCTCATCGCCTGTTGAAGCCACTGCGGGATTTCACCCTTGCCGTCCCAGGTTTCCCCCGCGGCGTTGCGGTAACGTGTTTTGCTGTGCCGCCGCTGATCACGTGCGATGGATTCAGCGAGATCGTCGGGTTTGATGCCGAATTCCGCCATCCTCCGACGCAGATAGGCCACCATGCTTTCCCGTTTGCGTTCGTCCACGCTTCCTTTCCGTATCTGGCTTGACTCTGTGCTGGCGACCTTGATGGAGCGACCACCGTGCTGCAACGCACTCACGGGAGTCCGAGGCGCCTCGGCACAACTGACCGCTAATGTCGCGATTTTATCGGGCCATCCGGTGGCCGGCATATCGCGGTGGACCCTGATTTTCAGGCTGTTTAGCTCAATACTTCACCGAAACCGTGCCGCCATGGCAGGCGTCGGAAATCACGTTTTCATGCATGGACAATAGGGGCTCTTTCCTGGCACCGGAGAACTGTCTGAGACGCAATCGTTCCAGGCGATATGCGAGGACTTCCGTTCCAGGATTGCCATGATACTTCCAGGGGATCATGTGCCAGCCGAAGAAGAGGCCCGAACGAGACGGGTCTGACTATCCAGGCGTATTAACGATGTATCGCGTGTGCTGGCGTTCAGGCCCAATACGTGGGTTTGCTCGACATGAGATATAAGTGCGGAAGACGAAAGTGTCTCCGGCAAAAGTAATTTCTCCGCAAGTTCAACTTATTTCGAGGCTGCCCTCGAGTGCCAGGGTCAGCTTACGGTTTGCGCGTGCGGATCTTTAAAGCCATAATCTGCGTCGCGACGATGGCGTCAATCGTGACGGGCCAGAATGAACTTCGCTGTACCAGGGAAGTTTCAGGATCGCATAAACCGAAAACCCTAAAAGGAGCGAAGACAATGGTGACTTTGGATGCGATCAACCTGAAGATAGCAAAACTTCAGAAGCAGGCGGCAACGGTCGCTCAAAAACAGTCGTCGGCCGGACTGACCAAAATCCGTGATCTGATGAACAAGTACGGACTGAGCGTCGCTGACATCGAGAGCTTTGTCGGGAAAAAGCGTGGCCGCAAGCCATCCGCGCTGGCCGCGACAGGTGCAGCGAAGACTCCCCGAACAGGCGTGCATCACGTTGAACCGAAATACGCCGATCCGAAGACGGGCGCGACGTGGAGCGGTCGCGGGCGGGCACCGGCCTGGATCAGCGGCGCGAAGGACCGATCGAAATTCCTCATCGGCGCAGGCACGAACACGAAGGCTGCCGATGTGAAATCGGCTCCTGCGGAAAGCGCACCGGTGAAGCGTGCTGCCGCGAAAAAATCCGTCACGAAAAAGGCTGTCGTGAAAACGGCTGTTGCGAAAAAACCCGCCACGAAGACGGCCCGCGCGCGCGGCGCAGCATCATCGGCCGACGGTGTGCGGGCACGTAAAGCCGCAGCGCCCGCGAAAAAGACGCGTGCACCGCGCAAGGTCGCCACGAAAAAGGCACCGGCAGCGGTCGAGGTCGCTGCTACGCCTGAAGTGGCAGCACAGTAACGCTCAATCCAGTCGTGGCTGACGACGCCCGCTCCGGCGACGCCGGCCCGCTGCGTCCGGTCTATCGGCTGCAGCAGCCGGCAGGCGTTCGCTCTGCCGGCGTTTTTGCCCGTACGCACACACGATCTGGCGGCGCGATTCACGACGTGCACCCTTCGATGCCTGTCGCGATTCAGGCAACGCAACGGGCAATGCCGGCGACAGCTTTAATCTCCCGGTGCATCGCGTGTCTGCGTTGCGCGGAATCACGATTTCCGCCAGGATAGACGCGGCGCCGCGCGTGCACGCGGTGGACCGCAAACTCCCGCATTCCCTCGCATGCCTGCTCGCTTCGAACTCGTTGCTCTTGCGCTTCCCGCCGGACACGCTCCCGAGTCACTTCCGCTTCCGGTTGCGCAGTTCATCGCGACATGTTGGCCCGGGATGAGCCGCGCCCAGATGCTCGATCGTGCGCGCCGCCTCGCCTTGCGGGTCTCGCTTCGCGCATTGCGCGGAAGCCGGCCGGATGGGGTGGGGCTGTTTTCGCTCGTGATGAACGGGGCTGACGGTAACGCGGAGCTTGTGGCGCACGTGCGGCGGGTCAAGCGCCGCCGCACCGCTCGCCGCGCGAAGGTCTCGCTGGCGCCACCGCGCGACGTGCGGCAGCAGGAACTGTTCTGAGCAGCGGGCAGCGGATGCCAGTCTGCTCTTCCATGAAACGTGTACGGGGCGTCATGCGGATTGCAGCTTCCGTAGCGTGGTCAAATCCGCTAGTCTGGCCAGACGTGATGTTCACATTCGGGGCGCATGGACCATGCAACAGCTCGATATCTTCGCCGACAGCCGAGACGTCATGTTACGCAATGACGTGTCGGAGTGCCTGCAGCAGCGCGATACAGCATCCGCGCGTTCCGCACTGGAGGCACTGGCTGGCGAATACCCGGACGACGTTGATCTGCCGGCGTTGACAGTGCTGGTGGACGCACTCGAAGCCAAGGCCGTCGTCCGCTTTGCCGACCACGAGGCCCTGGCGGTAGCGCGTCGCGCCCTCGCAAACGAGGTGGTGCCAGCCGCGGTTCGTGTGCTGCCCAGACACGCCGCGCAGCCGTTGGTGGCGTCGCTCTGGCGCTCGCTGGCATTGCGGGCTGCGGCGCTGCCATTTTCTGCCGCCGCCGACGACTGCCACGCGGCGCCCCTGTGGCTCAGGGCCGGCGACTGGGAAGCCGCCCGTGAATGCGTCAAGGGCATCGAGTCGTGGTGGCACCTCGCCGCCCCGCTCGCGTGGATGACCGAGGCGTGCTACCGGGCGGATGGCCTTGATGCCGCGTGGCCGCTGCTCGCGGAACTGGCGTGGCTGGCACCTGCACGGTTCGTGGCGTTATTGCCGGTGCTGGGTGACGCATCGCTTGACGCGTTGCGCCGCCGCTTTGATGCCGAGTTTCCGGGGAAGGGCGACAGCGAGGACTTCCGCTTTTTTCCAGCCTGGTTGGTCCTGGTCAAACCGGTGCTCGCGGGGCGGCTGGCCGAGGCACGGGTGCGGCGTGAGCACAAGCCTTCCCGCGCGACGGCCCTGCTGAGCGAGATTCTGCGACGCGAGCGCGAGGGCGACCAGCACGAACTTGTCGGCCTGCGCGAACAGCTGTGCCGTCTGCATGGTGGACTCTTCGACATTTATATGAGCACCCGGAAAGTGCAACACCGGTAATCGCAGTGCCAGGGCATGCTGTGCCGCTGTCATGCGCGAAGGGGCTCTGATCCGAACGAAAAGAGAATGGCGGCTCATGCGGAGGACTCCCTGTCGACTACAGGCGGAACCCTACGCAAATGAGTTTGACCGATGCGCGCGATGCGCGGGGCATCTGGAACAACCGATACGGCGAGCGTATCGATCGCTTCTCTCCGATGGTCGATTGGTCTATCCTGCGTCATGCACGGAGATACTGCAATGGACGACCGATTTGACAGACGGGAACTGCTGCTTCACCTCGGGGCGATGCTCGAAGCCTCGAACTGTTTATCCAGAACAGCTCAACCGGACATGCCGGTCGCACAACTTGCCGAACAGGAATCGCTGCAGGGCTTCGAGTTCCTTCGAATGGTCGCACCGGGGATGACTGCGGCCGAGTTCGGCGCACGTGTCGCCAGCGCGTTTTTCCTGTGGCCCAGGGAACTGCTTGAGACAGACCTCGACCACAGGGTGCTTGCGTCGACTGTTCGACACGACCTGTTTGATCGGAATCCTTCCGGCTGGAAAGCCTATGTCGCCCATATGCGGAAGAAGGTGAAATGGTTTGGAGCCGGGCTCCCCGAGATGAAACGCGGCGCTTTGGACGAACCGGCGCGCGATGCTGCAGGGGAGACGAGTCCGGTCGAGGCGTCGGTCAGGATTGAGCCGTCTGTGGAGTGGGATGCGCCCGATGAGAAGAGGGGGTGGCCCTGGCCACAGCCGGGGTCAACGTCCTGACATCCTGTTGATCAGGATACCTAATTCGGATTAAAAGCGTCCTCGTCCTCATGCCGTGCGCAGTGCGGCGGTCTTGAGACTGCCATGTCGGGCTTCTGCTATCGTCCATACAATCGAAGGACCTGTCGAGTTGACCTCAGAACATGACCGCACGCCCAGCGTACAAGACAACTTTCTGCAGACGCTCATAAGGGACAAGACTACCGTCAACGTGTTCCTCGTGAACGGCATCAGACTGAGCGGTCAACTGACCGCCTTCGACCAGTTTGCCGTTCTGCTGGAGGCTGGCCCAGCTGTGCAACTTGTCTTCAAGCATGCCATTTCGACCGTGCTGCCGGTCGATGGCAGAGCCCAGGCACGTGAGCCGTACGAGGCGCCGTTGAGAGGCGACAAACCGAACCCCTTGCGCGGCCGTGTCCGATGAAAACCCTCACGACATGCTGTGGCTTACGCTTGACCTGCATATAGCGAGGCGATGTCGACGTCAAGATGTTCAGAAAGGCGTTCACAATCCGTACTCGTCGGAAATGGCGGCGATGGAGCGTGGGAGGAAACGACTCCCTCGCAGTTGCCATGGCATTTGTGCTGCAGGCTGCGTCTCATTGAACTGGGCTTTGCTGCCGCATGGGTAACGCAATTACGGGAGCGCGCGGGTTCTCCTCGAGCGCCGGCGGCGAAAGAGGGCTCGTGCCATACGCGATATCCGATTCAGCCGTCGCTTCCCGACCCACAAGAGACCTTCGACGTTATGTTCGACGATGGTCCGTTCACGGAGGCGCATCGGACATTGGGGAATATCAGGACGAGCGCCTTGCCGCAGAAGAATCGAACAAACAAACGGCTTTACCTATTCAAAATCTAACCGTGACGCATGGCAAATGCCACGTGTTCAGAAAGGCGAATATCTGCCCCACAAGGTCAGGTTCGCCTGTTTGGCGTAGCGGTTCGGAGCGGCCGCACAGCCCCGTTTTGTAAGGTTTAATTCAGGGATGTACCCCTCCCGGGTTAACCGATCGACGTGATTATTGAAATCAACGGCGAACCGCATACTTGTCCTCATTCGCTGACAACATCGACGGAGGAAAGTGGAATGGTAGGGGACAAAAGGAAAGGACTGAAAACGGCCTGCGCTGCGCTCGTACTGAGCGGGCTCGTATGGCACGGCATGCCGGGCGCACACGCCGAGGGCCAGGTAGTCAACATCTACAACTGGGGCAATTCGATCGGCAAGAGTACGGTCGCGAACTTCGAGAAGGCCACCGGCATCAAGGTCGTCTACCAGGAGTTCGATTCGAACGACACGCTTCAGGCGAAGCTGCTCGCGGGCACCTCCGGTTATGACGTCGTGGTGCCGTCCGACTACTACTGGGCGCGTCAGTTGCAGGCCAGCATCTATCAGAAGATTGACCGGTCGCACATATCGAACTACGCGCTACTCGACCCCGAGATCATGAAGACTGACGTTGCCCGCGAATTTCGGATCCCTTAACTGGGTGCAGATTATGCCACCCGTTGATTCTGGGCGGCGTGCCAGTCCTGCTCGAATTGCATCGGGCTGACGTAGTCCAACGTCGAGTGCAAGCGCGAATGATTGTAGAAGCTCAACCAGTCAATTACCTCGTCCATCGCTTCGCGACGCGTTGCAAAGCGCTGACCGAGGATGCGTGCACGCTTGAGCGATCCCCACAGGCTCTCGGTCGGCGCGTTGTCCCAGCAGTTTCCTCGACGGCTCATCGAGCTGCGCATACCGTAGCCTTTGAGCAGGTCCTGGAACTCCCGGCTGCAATACTGGCTACCCCTGTCACTGTGAACGATCAGGCCCGCTTGCGGCCGGCGGCGAAACCACGCCATACGCAGCGCTTCAGACACCAGTTCCGTGCGCATGTGCGGCTGCATCGACCAGCCTACTACCTGACGGCTGAACAGGTCGAGGATGACTGTCAGGTACAGCCAGCCCTCCTCAGTCCAGAGGTAGGTGATGTCCGTACTCCCAGGCCTGATCAGGGCGGCCGGGCGAGAAGTCGCGTTGCAGCAGGTTCGGCGCGACCGGCAGGCTGTGGTTGCTGTCAGTGGTGGCCTTAAAGCGGCGTTTGGTCTTCGCCCTGATGCCGTGCAGCTTCATGAGCTGCTGGACACGATCCTTGCTAACACGAATGCCCTGGGCAAGCAGCTTCTTCCACACACGAGGCCAGCCGTACTCGCCTTTGGATTGCGCGTGCACGGCCTTGATGTGGACCAGCAGGGAGTCGTGGCTGATGCGCCGGCGCGGGCGCTCCGTATCGATATCCCGGGCCTTGCGCGCGTGGTAACCACTGGGGCTGACGCCCAGCGCCTGACAGAGCAACGAAACCGGCCATTGTCGGCTGTGACGCTCAATCCAGGCGTACTTCATGCCGACCCCTTCGCGAAGTACGCCGCTGCTTTTTCCAATATGTCGCGCTCCATCTTCACGCGCGCCAACTCCGCGCGCAGCCGCGCAATCTCCATTTGCTCAGCAGAAACCTGTTTGCCCGCGCCGTTCAGCTTGCCAGCAGTATCGGCCTTGACCCAGTTGTGCAGCGTCTTAGGGCTGATACCCAATATCTTTGCCACCGCCGCCATGCTCTGGCCGCCCCGGACCATGCGCACGGCTTCTATCATGAATTCCTGCGTGTACCGTGCTCTCGGATTACCCATCTTTCCTTCCTCCTTGCGTGAGTCTTACACACTCAGCAAGGGATCCATTTTTTGCGGGCAAGCTCAGACCCTCGCGAAGGACGATCCGGGCAACCAGTATGGCATTCCGTGGTCGTGGGGCACCGACGGCCTCGGCATCAACGTCGAGAAAGTGAAGGCCCTGCTCGGCGACGACGCTCCGCTCGATAGCTGGTCGCTGCTGTTCGACCCGAAGTACGCGCAGAAGCTCAAGAGCTGCGGCATCTCGATCCTCGATTCGCCCTCTGACACCTTCACCGCCGCCCTCATCTACCTGAAGAAAGACCCCAACTCGGACAATCCGGCCGACATCCAGGCCGCCTATGAGGCGGTCAAGGCGATCCGCCCGTACATCTCGCAGTTCAACTCGAGCGGCTACATCAGCGACCTCGCGGGCAATGACATCTGTATTGCGCTCGGCTGGTCGGGTGATGTCAACTCCGCGCGCATCTCCGCCGCCGACGCCCACAAGTCGTATCACATCAAGTATCTGATTCCGAGCGAAGGCACGCCAATCTGGTTCGACATGATGGCGATCCCGAAGGACGCGCCGCATCCCGATGCCGCGCAAAAGTTCATCGACTTCGTGTTATCGGAGAAGGAGAGCGCGGCCCTGACCAACGACACGTCGTATCCGTCCGCGGTGCCATCGTCGCGGCATCTGGTGCGTCCCGAGGTGCTCGCCGACGCGGCCGTATTCCCCCCGCCTGAGGTATACCGCAAGCTGGTCATCAGCAAGCCGATGACAGCGCAGCTGATGCGTCTCGAGAACCGTCTTTGGGCGAAGCTCAAAGCCGATTGATCCTGCCACTCGTCCTTTCTCTTCGCCCGGCCGTGCGGCCGGGCAGAAGTTGACCGATCCGAAGATCGCTCAGGGAATCAGCAGCTCGCGACGCCCATCAGGATGTTCGACGCGCTCGCCCGGGAACGGCAGGCGCTGGTCGTCGCGGTAGTTGTAGAGCGCTCGCGCTGCCGCGATCTGCGCGAAATCCAGTTCGACGGCGTGGCGGCTCTCCTCGCGTCCGGCTTCGAACAGCATGCGCCCGAACGGATCCACGGCTGCGCTGCCGCCCGCAAACGTGATGTCACCGCTGCCTTCGCCGACCCGGTTCGCCATTACGGCGAAGACCTGGTTCTCCTGGGCGCGCGCCATGATCGCCGTGCGGTGGACGTGGCCGAACGGCTCCATGTTGCCATTCGTCACGAGTAACAGCTCCGCGCCAAGTTCGATGAGCGCGCGTGCGCTCTCGGCAAATTCGATGTCGTAACAGATCAGCAGGCCGAGGCGCACGCCGCGCCATTCGACCGTCGCGTATCGATCGCCGGGCAGCACAACGCCATGCTCGGAGACCCACAGGTGCGTCTTGCGATAGCTGAGCGCGACGCCCTCAGGCGTGACGAACACCGTCGTGTTGTAGAACTGACCGCGATCGTGCTCGATCAGCCCCGTCACCACGGCGACGTCGTGCTCGCGCGCGGCGTCCTTGATTGCGCGAATGCTCGGGCCGTCGAGCGGCTCGGCCAGCGCAGCTAGCTCTTCGACTTCGAGAAAGCCGGTCATCTGGGCTTCAGGGAACAGGACGATATCGGTGTCTGCGGCGCAGGTGGCGATTGCCCGTAACGTACGGTTCAAGTTGTAGACCGTGTCGCCGTCGCGACCGGCCAGTTGTACGATTTCAATCTTCATGGTTGGACCTTTTTTGATGAGCGGATCTTTTCCCGCATACTCTTGAGCCTTCGCCCAGGGGCGAATTCAAGTATGACTTTTGCCGCCGCTTTTAATAATCACGTCGATTGGTTAACCCGACGGGGGTACGCGCATGAATCTCACCTTGCAGGACGTGGCGTGGCACCGGTCGGTCGGCCAGCTCATCGAGTGTGTCGATCGTCCGGGCTTCTGGCTTGCGCTGACACGACACTTCGACGAGTACGTGAACGTTGACAGCTGGGTCGCGCTGCTATTCAGCAACGGCCGCCCGCACGTGTTCGCCGAATCGCAGTATGAAGGCGACGGCTCGGATCCGCTCTTTAACGACTACGTGAAGGGCCTGTATCTGCTGGATCCGTTCTATATTGCCAATCGCGAGGTGCTCAAGAGCGGGCTCTTCCGTCTGTCCGATGTCGCACCGGAGTGTTTCGACCAGACCGATTACTACAAGCTCTATTTCACGCACAACGTCGTCTCGGACGAGGTGCAATACAACGTCCAGCTCGACGACTCGCGCACGCTCTGTCTTTCGCTCGGCCGCAAGAAGCGCTTCAGTCCGGAGGAGATCGCCCTGCTCGACCTGATGCGGCCCTGGGTGGCCGCATTGATGCGGCAACGGATGTTCTTCGAAGGAGTACTTGCGGAGAAAAGCGCCGCGCCGCAGACGCCTCAGTGGCAAGGCAGCCTCGAAGAGGCGATGAAGCAGCGCGGCACGCCGCTCACGGCGCGCGAGCTGGATGTCGTCAGACTGATGCTGAGTGGCCGCTCGAACAAGGAGATCGCGTACAAGCTCGCGATCTCCGCCGAGACGGTGAAAGTCCACCGCCGGAACGTCTATGGGAAGCTCGATATCAAATCGCAGTCCGAGCTTTTCTCGCTGTTCCTGAAGGCACAGATCGAGTCGTAGCGATCGGTCCGCCTAGCCCGTGCTGCGTACGCCCTCGCCGCACAAGCAGGTCCGGGCCACGCGGGAATGTCCCTTGTCCGGGCGGCACCGACGTTCGAATGGCCGCATGAGAGTGCGGGCCAACGGCCGTAGATGGCGTGCGCCGTGAAAAGGCGGCGCTTTCCCAGTGGGTGTAAGCCCCACCCGGCAACCGCTCCAGCCGGAAGCAACCGGAGCAGCTATGGAGGTAACGAAATGGCTGAAGCCTTCGGTATAGCGTGTCACGAAATACGGTGACAGCGCGAGTGTGCAGGCCGTAACGCGAGTGAACGCTGAGCAAGCCTCGAAAAGGTCGATGCGCAGGCCGACCCGACTGCCATTACGGGGAAGGCTGATATGGCTGGGTGAACGAGCAGGCAGGACGCCCAGTCGCTGCGCCGGGGTAGTGGCGACAGCATGCACACAAGGGAAGCGCACGCAACACGGGAAGCCCCTTGGCGTGGTCAGGGATGACCAACCGGACGCCCGCGAGGGACAGGCCGGGCGCCTTGGGGTGACGGAGAGGCCCGTATTACCGTTGAAGCCGGTGTAATGCTGGTGGAGGGAAGGGGCCTCAGTTCAAGACAGACGCAATACGTAGTGAGGACGTGGAGATTGGGCAACCTATCAACTCCGATTCGTGTTCAGAAGCTGCAGATGGCGTTACACGCAAAAGCGAAGGCAGAAGCCGGGTACCGCTTCTACGCGCTGTACGACAAGATCTATCGCGAGGATGTGCTGGTGTTAACGGGCGAGCAGATTTGACCCACCTAGCGGTGTGATTTGCATCGAAATTTGACCCACGTGATTGAATGTCCTGCTCATTATTTGAGCAGGGGATACAGAGGTGATCACGGTGGGTATGCTGGCCAAGATCAGGCGGATGTATTTCCGCGAAAAGGTGCCGCTGCGGGAGATTGCGCGACGAACGGGGTTGTCGCGCAACACGATCCGCACGTGGCTACGCCAACCAGAAGCAGCGGAGCCGAAGTACCCGAAACGGGTCAGTCCGAGCGTGGTAGACGCATGGGCTGGACAGCTTGAGGAATGGCTGAAGGCTGACAGCCACCGGCCTAAACGCGAGCGCCGCACGGCGCGCTTCATGTTCGAGGCGATTCGCGCACAGGGCTACGGCGGCAGCTACACGCGTGTGAGCATATTCGTGCGGCGCTGGCGCGAGCGGCAGGCGCAGGCTCCGCGCCGCCAGGCTTATGTTCCCCTGGCGTTCGAGATGGGCGAGGCCTTCCAGTTCGACTGGAGCTGCGAATACGCCTTCGTGGGCGGGCTGCGCCGGCGCCTTGAGGTCGCCCATGTGAAGCTGAACGCCAGCCGCGCGTTCTGGCTGGTGGCCTACCCGACCCAGAGTCACGAGATGTTGTTCGATGCGCATGCCAGGGCGTTTGCCGCCTTCGGTGGCGTGCCGCGCCGTGGCATCTACGACAACATGAAGACTGCCGTAGACAAGGTCGGGCGCGGCAAGGCGCGCACGGTCAACGCCCGTTTCGAGGCGATGTGCAGCCATTACCTGTTCGAGCCGGAGTTCTGCAACCGTGCCGCCGGCTGGGAGAAAGGCATCGTCGAGAAGAACGTGCAGGACCAGCGCCGGCAGATCTGGCACGATGCCGTGCAGCATCGCTGGGACTCGCTCGAGGCGCTGAACGCATGGGTCGCAGACCGGTGCCGCCAGGCGTGGAAGATGCCGCACCCGCAGTGGCCGGAGCTGAGCGTCGAGGATGTGCTTGAGGATGAACGCACACGGCTGATGCCCAACCCCCCGCCCGTTCGACGGCTACGTCGAGCAGATCCTGCGCGTGTCATCGACGGGCCTGATCCACTTCCAGCGTAACCGCTACAGCGTGCCGACCGAGTTCGTGAACCAGCTCGTGAGCGTGCGCTGCTATCCGGCGCTGCTGAGCGTCGTCGTCGATGACCGGGAAATCACCCGTCACACGCGCAGCTTCGAGCGGCACCTGACGTTCTACGACTGGCAGCACTACATCACGCTGGTCGAGCGCAAGCCCGGCGCGCTGCGCAACGGCGCGCCGTTTGCGACGATGCCCCAGCCCCTTCAGGAACTGCAGCGACACCTGCTGAGGCATCCCGGCGGAGATCGCGTCATGACGCAGGTTCTGGGCGCCGTACGGGAGCACGGGCTCGATGCAGTATTGCAGGCCGTCCAGGCCGCACTCGACTCGGGCCGGCCCAGCGGCGATCACGTGCTCAACGTGCTGAGCCGCCTGAAGGCCCCGGCTGCAAGCCGCGCCACAGCTACCACCCAGCTGAATCTGACCGAGGAGCCCGCCGCAGACGTTGGTCGCTACGAGCGCCTGCGCGTCACTGAACCGGAGAATCGCCATGTCTAACGACATCATCGCCCGCCTCAAGGCGCTCAAGCTGCACGGCATGGCCAGCAGCTGGTCCGAGCTGTACGCGCAGTCCCGCCATACCGAGTTCGATCCCGAACGCTTCATGCAGCAGTTGCTGCTGGCCGAAGGCGCCGAGCGCGAGGTCCGCTCGATTGCCTACCAGATGGGGGCAGCACGCTTCCCGGCACACCGCGACCTCAAAGGCTTCGACTTCACGCAAGCTCGTGTCGATGAGGAGTTGATCCGGGATCTGTACCAGCTGAAATTCCTCGAGAGTGCGCACAACGTCGTGCTCATCGGCGGACCGGGCACGGGCAAGACGCATCTGGCCACCGCCATCGGCATCGAGGCGGTGCAGCGCCACGGCAAGCGTGTACGCTACTTCTCCACAATCGAGCTCGCCAACGCGCTGGAACTGGAGAAAACGGCGGGCAAGCAGGGGCAGATTGCCCACCGGCTCACGCATGCGGATCTGGTGATCCCGACGAACTGGGCTACCTGCCGTTCAGCCAGAGCGCTGGAGCGCTGCTGTTCCATCTGCTCTCGAAACTGTACGAGCGCACCAGCGTGGTGATCACCACCAACCTGAGCTTCGGGGAATGGGCCAGTGTGTTTGGCGACGCGAAGATGACCACGGCACTGCTCGACCGCCTCACGCATCATTGCCACATCGTCGAGACCGGCAATGAATCGTGGCGCTTCAAGGAGAGCTCAGCCAAGGTTCGGACAACCAGGAAGAGAACGACAAAGGAGGCTGACAACGCAGAGTTATCCACATCGGCGTAGATGTACTACGCTGTCTCGGGGTGGGTCAAATTTAGATGAAAACAGTGGGTCAAATTTAGACGCTCGCCAACAGTGCTGGCGCATGCGTACGCCCAGTGCCGCTCTAACAAGGGCGCGCCGGGTGTCGATCGGCAAGACTTCGCGGAGGTCGAAGCGTATGGGGTGCAGAAGTGGCTCGACGAACTGGCGCTTGCGCTCAGGCAGGAGAACTACCGGCCGGACCCTATCAGAAGAGTGTTTATCCCGAAGGCCAACGGCAAGCTCAGGCCCTTGGGCATCTCGACCCTGCGAGACCGGGTGTGCATGACAGCAGCGATGCTGGTGCTCGAACCGATCTTCGAAGCCGACCTTCCACCCGAGCGGTACGCCTACCGGCCGGGCCGCAATGCCCAGCAAGCGGTCGTCGAGGTGGAGGAGCGGTTGCACCGAGGGCAGACGGCCGTCGTTGACGCCGACCTGGCGGACTACTTCGGAAGTATTCCCCACGCCGAATTGATGTTGTCGCTCGCGCGACGCATCGTGGATCGGCGCGTGCTGCATCTGATCAGGATGTGGCTGGAATGCGCCGTTGAAGAAACCGACAACCGAGGCCGGAAGACACGTACGACCGAGGCCAAGGACAGCAGACGCGGCATTCCCCAGGGTTCACCCATCTCACCCCTACTGGCGAATGTGTACATGCGCCGGTTTGTGCTGGCATGGAAGAAGCTCGGGCTCGAGCGAAGGCTTGGCAGTCGAATCGTGACCTACGCGGACGATCTGGTGATCCTGTGCAAGCGGGGCAAAGCTGAAGAAGCGTTGTCGCGACTACGCGAGATCATGAGCAAGCTGAAGCTGACGGTCAACGAGGAGAAGACACAAATCTGTTCGGTTCCGGAAGGCGAATTCGACTTCTTGGGTTACACGTTTGGGCGGATGTACTCGGCGAAGACTGGCCAGGCTCGTATGGGCATGCGCCCGTCAAAGAAGAGTATCCGGCGTATGGTCGAGAAGATTCATACGCTGACCGCTCTTTCGATGACATGGCTCGATACCACGGAGCTGGTGAGCAAGTTGAATCGCATGCTGCGCGGCTGGGCGAACTACTTCAAGGTAGGCACGTTCCGGCGCGCGTATCGGGCGCTCGATAGCTACACCGCTGCGCGGTTGCGCCGGTGGTTACGCAACAAGCACAAGGTCAGGCGTCGCAGGGGCGGGAGCTATCCACTCCAGCACCTCTACGGGCACTTCGGTCTCGTTCGTCTGACTGGCCCTTGGGTGTAACTTGCCGTGTACGAAGGCGTGAGGTCTTGTCCGAGAGCCGGATGCGGGAAATCTGCCTGTCCGGTTCGATGAGCGGGATGTGGAAACGGGGTTAGGGTGACGTTACTCGGGCACCGCCAGACGAAAGGGGCGGCAACAGACAAACCAAACCTAACGCTACCGCGCCACATCTCGACTCTACCGATGACCGCCCGACGCGGTCGCCGTCTACCGACCCGGAAGAGACATCCGCACCGCTTGTCAGCGGTCATTCGCTACCGCCGTATGCGTTCGCTGGAGGTGTCGAATTCCCGAAAGCTCATGAATTGCAAAATTCCGTCAAAGACTTACCCGACGTATCGAAGCCGAAGCCGAACCGTCATCGCACACCATCCCGCCGCAGCAAGAACGTTTCCGAGCGGGAGCCATAGTGTTTCGTGACTTCGGCGTCGCTCATCAGTCTGGACGACTTCAGAATGGGCCGTACGACACCATACAGGCGATCGGGATCGGGCCCGTACATATACAAGTACCCGTCATTGCCGTCGAGGTGATATTCGGTTTCGCCAAGCTCACCCACGCCGGCACGCTTTATCGCGCCTTCCAGCCGATGTTCCAGCGAACGAATTTGCGGCAGGTCCTTGGGGTAGTAATCGAAGTGGACCATCATTACCGGTCCGGGCGGTTTCTGTGGCGGGTCCGAAGCTGCAGCACAATCAGCGAACAGGGCGGCAAGCAGAAACGCAATGCCTACTCTTCTTCTCAACATAGGTATGAAATCGTCGACGATGTGAGCATCGATTGTCGATGATGCCTGCAATCCCGCCAAGTGTCCCTGTCTGGCCAGGAAGCGTCACCGTCATCTAGAATGGTGCGCTTTGCCCGTACTCCCATGTGGTTCAAAAATCTTCAGCTTCATCGTCTTCCGGCACCTTGGGCCGTTACTCCCGATCAGATGGAAAAATGGCTGACGCCCCACGCGTTTCAGCCGGGCAACAGCGTCGAGATGCAGAGCTTCGGATGGGCATCGCCGCGCGACGACGGCTCGCTCGTGTATTCGACCAACCGGCAGATGCTTCTCGTGTTTCGTGCCGAAAAGAGGCTGCTCCCGGCGTCGGTCGTCAATCAGGTGACCAAGGCCCGGGCGCTTGAAGTCGAGGAGCAGCAGGGCTTCAAGCTGGGGCGAAAACAGCTGCGCGAACTCAAGGAGCAGGTTACCGATGAACTGCTGCCGCGCGCGTTCACCATTCGGCGCGATACCCGCGTTTGGATCGATACGGCGAATGGCTGGCTCGTCATCGATGCGGCTGCGCAGGCTCTTGCCGACGACGTTCGCGGCCTGCTTGTGAAATCGATCGATCAGTTGCCGCTCGCCGGCGTTCGCGTGGCGCTTTCGCCGGTCGCCGCGATGACGGATTGGCTGATGTCCGGCGAGGCGCCGGGTGGATTCACCGTGGACCAGGACGCCGAGTTGCGCTCGAGCGGCGAAGGCGGCGCCACGGTGCGATACGTCGGCCACGCGCTCGACGCGAACGACATGCGCCGGCATATCGAAGCCGGCAAACAATGCATGCGCCTCGCGATGACCTGGGACGACCGGGTCTCCTTCGTACTGACGCCGTCGCTGACAATCAAGCGTGTCACACCGCTCGACGTGATCAAGGAGGCGGTGGATCCCACCGCGCAAAACGACGACGAACGCTTCGAGTCGGATGTCACGCTGATGACGGGTGAATTGGGGCGGATGTTGACCAATCTTGTCGATATCCTGGGCGGCGATCAGCACGACGCGACGCATCAGGCAGCAGCAGCCTGAACTCCGTAGGCTGTCGAGGATCATCGCCCCGCGCCAGTGCGGTTCCGCGCCGGCGCAACAGTTCGAGGAGGACCGTCGCCGCCCAGGCGCTCACAGCCTCATGGGGGAACGCACGACAAGCCCCCGCGTGTTCAGACGATGCCGACGCGCGCGAGCCCGTGGAAACTTCTCGGCGTCAGTTCGTCTGTGCGGGTGGTCAAACTCCGCCCGATAGAGCCGATCCGATGAGCGCTCTATTCGTGATCAAGCCGTGGCAGGTCCGCGAGCGTTTGGCCCGCATCGGAGTCAGCGACCACCATTTCGATGCCTTCGCTTCCGGCCTCGTCGACGACGCGTCGGACCTCTGGACCAGCGACGCGCTGTCCATCCAGCGGAAAGACTGTTACAACGGTGTCGCCCTTGGCCAGCGCCTCTACCACTTCGATGACAGGCGATGCGTGCGGCGCGACCTCAAATTGCTCCCCGCTCACGGACACCTGCCCCCAAAGCACGTGTGTGACCCTTTGCGACTTCCCGTCCATCCGAACCGCCGTTATCGCGTGCACTGCCATCGCTTTTCCTCCCTTGTCGGGGAAATCCTAGCATGAGTGCAACGACCGCCATTTCGGTACCTACCGATACCGCGCGCCGGCGCGGCACCCTTCGCCGACCGTGCGCGGACGAAGTTCCTCATGCTGGACCCGAGCGCGGTCAACACCTGATGCGACGACCCGACCATAATGCCGGCGTGCAGGGCGTGCAGGGCGTGCAGGGCGTGCAGGGCGTGCAGGGCGTGCGCCGTCGCGATCTCTCACGAAAAGCGCTGGCTGCCGGCGCGCATGCCGGCCGCGTCGGGGTGGCCGCGCACGTGGCAGACCGAGACCGGGGGCAGGCACCCGGGTTGCGGATTCGCCGCGGGCCGGATTCCTTCGGTGCGGGGTTCGCCAGGCCGGCCCCGCCGGCGACAGTCGGGAGGATATGTCAAATGTAGTCAGACTACGTTGAAGGGGCCGCGATCTGGCGACACTGCTAGCCTCGTCTACTGGAGGAACCGGCGGTCAGAAGGCGACCCATTGTGGTCTCTTGACGAAAGGAAGCCAATGACGGCTTCTCATCTACGACGACATCAAGGCTTACGCGCAAGAAGATTTACGTCGGTGGCTTTGAGCCGCGAGTCAGCGTTCCTGTTAGCTTTCGTAAGTAGGTGATAGAGGCTGTTTAATCGTAATGCATATATCAACTGGCTAGTGTGCAGATCGCTCGACCGCGCGCGGTCGATTGTTGCGCTTTACCCGGGCACGAAGACGTTAAATTACGTGCCTCCCCCTGCGCAGCTTGGAGCGAACGCGAACAACAATCTAACGCTGATTACCGTTGCCAGCCTCACGTTACATCCCGTTTGCGGTTTTTGAGGCTGCGCGCATTTTCAACGGCTTATAGTCCACGATAACTACAGTCTCTAACCTACCGACGCCCATGCTAACGTGAATATTTTTGCTATCCCACACTGGAAAGCCGAGGTTATCGGTGCTCGTCGGTGGACCGAATTTTATCGTTAATGCATTCTTTAGCTTCTCTGCTGTATCAAAATCCGAAGACAACATAATGGATTCGATTTTTCCATCGATTAGATCGACCGAAGTTCTGTAATACGATAGATCCAGGTCGGGGCCACCGGAAAGCTCTACGTTTGAGTGGCCAGGATTTTTCAGGGCGGCTGGGCCGTCTGGGTCTTTCAGGCAAAAAGTTCCCTCGGCGTGAGGCTGGTCACATGTTCGGGCTTCAAGTGGTGCTCCCAATTTAAGTCCCAGAAAGCTGTTGGGATCGCCAGCATGAGCCGCTTGAGACGCCAGAAGGAGAAGGATTGATGAAAGTGCCAAGGAAGCTTTCAAATACGAATGCTTGACCATTGCAGTATTCCCATTGAAAGATGAGCGTAGTTGGTAATTAGTTTCCAACAGGGTACGCAACTAGCGTCCTTGTTTATGTGTCCAACCGAACGCAGCTCTTTCCCTCGACCTTGGTACGCGCACGACACCGGCGTGGGAAATTGTCGCCAGATAGTTCGCAAAACGACATAGGGGCCGTGCTCGGCGAAGTTCAAACTTATATGAATCCGACCCTTGCGGGTGTCGAAGATCAATCGTCGCAACAATGCGCTTAATTTGAGAGATCATCATGGTCCGCCTCGATTCGCGAATGAGATTATTCTCGCCTATTGCAACCGGTAGATACCACCGGTCATCCTGACGTCAAATTGCAGATCAGAAGCGGACACTCCGGGACCAGCCGCAATAGGCCGCTTGTGGCCGCCCGACGCGGTTGGCCGTACCCGGCCGCGCAGATTTTTCCGCCGTGAAGTTGGCCGGGGGCTAAAGCCCCGAGAGGCGATATTTCTCGTGACTTTAGATCAGTTCAAACCCACTGCAAAAATTGGCCGGTCTGGCTATCCATTGCTCGCGCGGCGGAAAAAAGCGCTTCCACACGCTCTGGACCCGGAGCGGACCTTCGCTCACCCGAATATTGGCGAATCGAATGCTGCTAACTTCTGGCGTCCAAACTTTCAATTCAGCTTTCGAACGCACCATACACGGTTGATATGGCCCCGTCAATGTCGGCAGTCCGCACGCGACCTTGGACGATGGAGCTTGATCCATAGAGATCGATCGGCAGCCGATGCTTGCTTCGACTAGGCGCGTTCAGGGCTGTCCGACCTCGACCCGGTTGCGGCCCGACTCCTTCGCCTGATAGAGCGCACGGTCAGCGCGCCGCATAAGCGCGTCGACATCGCGTTCGCCAGCATCGCGCGTGACCACGCCAATGCTGACCGTAAAAGGAATCGGTTTCACGCGCCATGCATGGTCGAAATCTAATTGCTCGAACCGCTGGCGCAGCGTATCCGCAATCGCATGCGCGCTTCGGCTATCCGTGCCCGGCAGCGCCGCGACGAATTCCTCGCCTCCCCAGCGCGCGAACCGCATGGACCCGTGCGGAGATGACGTAACGACCTTTGCCAGCACGCGCAGCACTTCGTCGCCAATATCGTGGCCGTAGCTATCGTTGATCTTCTTGAAGTAATCGATGTCGAGGATGAATACGGAAAGAATCTCGTCAGTAGAGAGCACTTTTTCGACAAAGTCCAGAAACTCGCGGCGATTCGGCAGGCCGGTCAGGGCGTCGGTGGCGGCTTGCTTCTTCAGCAGATCCATGAGTTGGGCGCGCTCGGTGATGTCGCGAATGACGGCTGTGAACTCGATCACCCCGTCCACCTTGATCTTGGAAATCGCAATTTCGACAGGGATGATTGTGCCGTCCCGATGTCGCCCATACACGCTGTTGCTTTCGTCCATGCGCGGCGGGGTGATCGACCGCAAGCTCATCTGCACCGAGTCCGCAAACTGCTTCACGTTCCTCGAATGGTTCGCGCGGAATCTTTCTGGCAGCAGGATTTCGATCCGCTGTCCGAGCACCTCCGACGATTTATAGCCAAACAGGTTTTCTGCCGCGCGATTGAATAGCGTGATGTTGTGCTGTTCGTCGATCGTCACAATCGCGTCGTAGGCTGAGTCCACCACGGCGCGAAAACGCGAGTCGCTGACTTCCAGTTCGCGCGTCAGATGCATCTTCGGAGCGTTGTCAAAACCCGTCACAAGAATTTCTTGCGCAGTCGCGCCGTTCGCATATCTCAAGGGCTTAAGCGAGAGGTGCCACCGGTGAACTCCTTCGATGAACTCGTAAGCCTGTTCCAATTCCAGCGCTGCGCCGGACGCGAAGCACCCATGGAGCCTTTCTCGCAATTCGGAGGACGGATGATCCGGAAGCAGCGCGTCTAAGGGGATGGGAAAGGTGTGCAAATCTGAGCGTGCTCCGCTGATCATCTGGAGGAATTGATCATTGCACGCGCTGACCACAACCTCGCCGCGAGCGTCGCGCCCGATTATGGCGACACTGATTGTTGTGCCATCCACATACTCCCGTGATTTGTTAGCCAAGCCGGACATAGCCTCACCTTGCGATACCTCAATTCGACCCCAATTAAATCAAGGTGTGGCGGCGTTGACGCCGCCACACGTCTGTAGATATCGGCAAAACGCCATGGGTCTTGAGACTCGAAAGCGACTTGGCATCACCACGCTCCCTGGCTGGTAGGTCCCGTCGGCTCACGTCGACCCTCCTCGGACCTTTGGCGTCTCTCGCATCCAGCGGTTGTTTCCGGAGGATAGCGTTTGCAAGGACTTTCTCCGAGAGTCAAGATCGGGGTTCGCTTTTTTCGGCGCTTGCAGACGTTCGACGCGCGTACGCAGGTGGGCCGGTTGACGTAGTCATTTCATTTTCCTCAAGTCGGCTGCTGTTGTGGCGTCAAGGCATTACCAGGGTAAGCGGCTCGTGCCGGCCGCGCCGGGGTTGCCGCGCGTCTGACAGACCCAGGCAGTCGCTGGTTGCGGGTTCGCAGCCGGGGCTCAATCCTGTTGGCGCCGGGTTAGCCAGTCCGGCCGGCGACGGCATGGCTGACGGATGGAATCATCGGTTGGACTTTGCGCGCGCACCTGAATGCCAGCCGTTCGATGCACCGGCCGGGCGTCCGGAGGGACCGGCATTCTTGACGGTTCCGCTGTTATGTCAAGATTCGCTATGCGAATGTCAGTGCGCGACTAGAACGCGGATTGCGGTGGCAGGCGCAGTCGGTTGCACAGGGCAGCGTTGCTCTGGCCCAAAACTGAATGGGCCATATCGACCCAGATGGAATGGACACCGCCCTCCCTCCGGGGAAGTGGCCACGATTGAGGGCCTCCAGGACCGAACGGCATCAATGTGCCAAAGTGGAGTTGCGACACAACCACTTGAGGAACGGAGGCCCCTGATGAATGCTACGACATATGGAGTCGACGTTGCAAAACGGGTGTTCCAGCTGTACTGGGTCGACGCCCATACAGGCGAGATCGCGAATCGAAAGTTCGGACGTGACGATTTAATTGCGTTTCTAGCTCAGCGCCCCGCCGGTCGAGTTGCCCTCGAGGCATGCGGAAGTGCGCACTGGTGGGCGCGTAAGATCCGCGCGCTCGGACACGAGGTGGTGCTATTGCACGCCCAATTCATTCGACCTTTCGTGCAAACGAACAAGACCGACGCGGCGGACGCCCGGGCAATCTGGACTGCAGTGCAGCAACCCGGCATGCGCACAGTTGCCGACAAGACAGAAGATCAGCAAGTGATGCTAAGCCTTCATCGTATGCGCTCGTTGCTCGTGAAGTTTCGAACGATGCAGAGAAATCAGCTACGTGGGTTGCTATATGAATTCGGCGTTACGTTTCGCGCAGGACGCGTAGCAGGGATAGACGAGATCAGAGCGCGCATGGCAGAACTCGAAGACGCACTGCCGCGATCAATCGTTCTTAACCTTCTTGAACAGTTGCGCCGCATCAATCTTTTTGAGGAAGACATCAATCAACTCGAGAAGCGGATTGGTGCTTGGCAGAAACACGAAGCTGCATGTCGAGCGATCTCCGACGTGCCGGGCATCGGTCGCCTGACTGCAACTGCTCTGGTAGCCACAATCGGAGACGCGAGGACTTTCAAGTCGGGACGTGAATTCGCGGCGTTCCTCGGTCTTGTTCCGCGGCAAAGCGGCACGGGCGGCAAGGTTCGATTGGGCGCCATCTCAAAGCGAGGCGATCCATACCTGCGCACGCTGCTGATCCACGGAGCACGCTCCGTCCTGTGCCACGCGAAAGTGCCCACAGCGTGGCAGAAAGGAATGCAGGAGCGCCGACCTGCCAACGTGGTCGCCGTAGCCCTCGCGAACAAGATGGCGCGAACTGCGTGGGCCATCCTCGCCCACGAGAGCAGTTACGAAACTAATCACGTCAATGTGAGACCAGCTTAGCAGTATGAGACTTTGAAACTTGAGGAACTGGTAGGTTGCTATGGTTGATTCCCAGTGATGGCAAAACAGGTCGGACCGCGGGAACGCAAACCTGAACACACCCTTGTGCCTGAAGCACGCGGTCGAGATGAGGACGTTCCTGGCGCATTCCATCAGGGCTTGCGGCTTCGGCTCGCGTAAAGCCGGATATAAGACCGCAGCCGATACCTTGTTACGTCATCACATGAAGATCAACTTGGCAAACCGGGCGGTGTCCATATAAGGGTGTGTGGAAACCCGATGGCATTACAATGCGACGCATGACCGCTGACCTCCGCGGCGCGTTTGGCTACCTTTTCGGCCATTACGACGACCGCGAGAGGGTGAGCCTCTCCGATGCGTTCGGACGAGTTTAAGGGCGGTGTTTCAGGACTTAGGGGGTGCTCATGCACCCGCCCGCCGCATTGCCTTCATCGTCTTACTGAAGCCCAGGATTTTCAGCACTCGAGTGAGATTGTAGGCGAGTACGTTTAAACTCATCTCGGTACCTACGTTGGGTAACCTGCGCATCAGGAAGTGCGTATAGCCCATCGAATGCTTGAATGTTCCGAAGACATGTTCGACGGTTCGCCTGCGCACTGTCATCGCATCAGGTGTCTTGTCCAGCCGACGTTGAACCGCGTCCAGCACAGACTCATGCGCCCATCGACTTATCCGTCGTTCGCCGCTGGGCGTGCACTGCGACTTTATTTTGCACTGGGAACATGCACTGCTCCAGTATCGACGTAGCTGCATCCCGTGTTCCTCGCTGGTGTAACGGTAAATTGCCCGCTCTCCAGCCGTAGACCAAATTAAAGTTGTCACAACTTCGCTAATAAAGATGTCAATTCGCGACTCCATCGCGAAGCCTGCAAAAAATTTACCGCAAATTCAAATGTTTACGGGAAACGAATTAAAGTTGTCACCGACTGGCGTCGCGCAACAAAGGGCCGGATCGGCCGTGAGCGACTGCGGCGTCGATGCCGTTGCCCAAGTGCAGATGCAATCGGCGAGTCAGGGCGATGCGGTCCTGCCTGCGCATTGCAGGCGTAGTTGACAGAAGAGAAAGACGCCCATAACTGAAGTGCGAATGGCACCGGACGCATCGAAACGGCGCCTCGATCACGCTGGTGTTAATGAGATAAGGCGTCTCGCTTCGGCAGTCCGGACAGCGCGTTTCGAGCGATTGATGATGCGCCGGGCAGTGATCTTCATCCTCGATCTGATGCAGCACGCTGTGGTAACCGTGCGCCACGCACTGTCGGCAATACCGGAATGTCGCGTGATACCGACCAGGGCGTGCCGCATCGAGCAACGAGACGCGCAAGACGTACTTGGGCAGGCGGAGGACGCGGCACAGGCGCATGAGGTCGATTTCGTCGCGCACCGGTGCCACGCCTTCAGACCCGTCAACCTCGGGGCTCAACAACTGAACCAGCACGTGACTGGGCAGCGAATTGGCACATGCGAACTTCCATAGGATCGAGACGAGAGATTCCCCGGGCATCAGCCACCTGTGGTTGAACACGCTGCCCAATGCGAGCGAGAGTTGCCGCTCGTCAAAGGTGAGAATCGGAAAGCGTGGCGGCTTAAGCACTGTGGTATCACGCGGGGACAAGCACGCGTCCGGTGGCATGGCGGGATTGGACATAGCCGCATCGCTGCACGGCGTATGCCCACAAGGCTGCCGTGGGACAGTAAGCGGGTTCATCTTTTAGTTCGCTATCCTTGAGGACGATTTCGACGGCGCGTGCGAACGACTCCATCGGGATCTCGAGGCGGCCCGGCAAGCTCGCCTTGTGGTGTGCTGCCTCGAACGCCTGCCACAGCACACCGGCGTCGTTGATCAGGCGGTAACCGGCGTCAAACGCCTGCGGCACGTAGAAGCGGGTGAAGCTCCACTGGCTGCCCTCCGGGTACGCTGTTTGATCGTAGCCGTCCAGGCACGTGGCGACATCTTCGGCGTTGCGGATGCCGCAGAAGGCGAACTCCTCGACCATGAGACGCGCGACAATCTGTGTCTTGCCGGCGACCTGCAGCGCCGTCTTCTGAGCGAGCAGATCCTCCTGGCCGACGAGAAAGGTAAAGAGTTTGATGTGCTGACGATCGAGGGCGTCGTGCACATCACGCAGCCATTCGTATTCGTTCTCGTTGTAGCGTTGCGCTTCATCACAAAAGAGCAGCACGGTGCTGCTGCCGGCGCGGGCGGCGGCCTCGCGAATACGCAGCGTCAGGCGCATGCGTTTGGCCGGATTTGTGCCGGAGTTTGGCGTGTGATCGCCCACAGCCTCCAGCAAGTTCACGAAAAATGGACCTTCGGCGTGCCGCGGCTTGTGCTCGCACTGCGCGTGGAAGGTCGTCATCTTCGGGTGTTGACGCGCGAGCATGAGCCTCACGTACTCAATTGCGCGGGTTTTGCCAATTCGCGAGGGGCCGTAAATGAGCGCCCCCATGATCCGGTAGCGCAGGCAGCGCATGACGAGCTCATGGAACGCCTCGATCGCAGGGGTGGCGATGCGGTAATTGCCGGTGACGAGCGGGTGCAGCGACGGGTCGATCGGACGTGGGATTTGCGGCGACATGGTGCCTCCCTTGCAAACGACAGCGTTAGAAAACCTGTCCGGTGCCGATGGTGAGCTTGCGCGGGCGCACGCTCACCGGCGGAGTCGCTTCGGCATCCGGCGCGGCGGCCAGCGAAACGGCCGGAGCGGCGCTCTCGGACGATCTCACGGGGCCTGGCGGCACGCGTACCATGGGTGCTGCGGTGAGCATGCGCATCGCCTGAGCGAGGTCGGAGGCGGCCTTGCGCGTCTTCCTGGCCTCGGCAAGCTTGGCTTGTATGTATGCTTCGACGGGATTGGAGTCGAGCGGACGGGCGCGCTTGTCGCCGTGTAGCTTCAGAATTTCCTGGCGCAGCTTGAGATTGTGCGGCACGACGCGCCACGTTCCTTGCGCCTCGAGTACCCCGAGCTCGGTGCCGTCGGCGAGAAAGGCGCGCACACAGCGCAGATCGTCCGCATTCATATAGACGAGCAGCGGCTGCCCGATCAGGTGCGTGCTGCAGGCGAGTATGGGGTTGGTGTAGCGAACCCGATACAGGTTGATGTGCGGGCGCACCCCCTGCTCGAGATAAGCCCGCACGCGACAGCGCCTGGCCGTTTGCATCAGGCACAGCGTTCGGCGGTGCCGCTCGGGAAGCCAGGTGAGCAACTGCTGTTTGCCGCGCACGAAATACGTCATCGCTTCGAGTGGCGTGACGTTATTGAGGCCTGCATGCGGAGTGCCGTGATAGCTGGCAATCGTATATTCGATCAATTCCTCCAGTTCGTCGAGTGACACGTAGAGGCGCATATTGCCCTTGGGATCGGCCAGCGCCCGGCGCAGATCGCGCGGGTGCGAACCGGTGTAGTCGGGCAATCGCGAAGACAAGCGAGACGCGACCGTGCCAAAGAAGCGCTCGATATAAGGGCGCTCGTCCGGGCTATAGTGGGGACCGGCGTCAACGCTGCAACCGACGAATTCGCACAGCGCGGCCAGCGTGTCGCTCGCGAGATTCGCCTTCGCGTTGTCGAGCTTCATCCATTCCCATGCCACGTAGGCCAGCTCGGGCAGACGCCGGGAGGGAAACCCGTCGTGTGATCCGTACGCGAGACCGGGAATGCTGAAGACGCGCGCGGGGTGGGGCTCAAGCGCTTTCTCGATGGTCTTGATGACGTCGTAGCGGCTGTACTCGCGCGCGAGCACAAGGTGGTAGCCGAGCACGGCGCGCGTGCAGACGTCGATGATGACAAGCAGCCAGACACGCTCGATTTCAAACTCGTGCGCGAAGCCCAGTGGGTCGGACACGACTACCTTGAGCCGGATGTCGAGCTTGTGACCATCGAATTCGACGACCTGATAGGGGCGGCTTGCCGCTGGCGCGCCTGCCTCATCATCAGGGCGAGGCAAGCCTTTGAGGTGCGAGGCGCCGGCCGCGCGCGCAGCAGTACCGAAGTTGCGTAGCAGCTCCGCCTTCACGCATGCCGATACGGAGCGAATCGCCTGGCCTGCCGTATTGAACGGATAGTCCGCCGCAGTCAGGCCCATTTGCCGGCACTGCTGCAAGAATTCCGTGTGCAATGCTTGCAGGCCGCGCAGGCGTGTACGCAGAGCGCCGTCGGTATGGCGCTGATCAAGCTTGACGCGGCGCTGCTTGAGCTGCAGCCGGAGCCAGCCGGCGAGGGTAGGGTAACGCTCAAACAGTTGTGAGAGGGCGCCTACGGCGCCACGGCTGCCCCGCTCGCCTTGTACGGTGACGGGGCGCACACGGACGTACTCCGTTACGCGGACACGCGCAATCAGCGCGCGAAACCCATAGATGCGCCCGTCGTGATGCAGTTCGAGCGCCCGCTCGAGCAAGCGGTAGAGCTGCCGACGATTCACACCGGTCGCGTGTTCGATGTCCTTGACAGGCTCGCCGCGCGCGTAACGCTCGATTGCCTGCATCCGAAGCTGGATGCGCTTGCGAGCGGGAGCATCAAACTCAGTCCACGCCACAGTTGGCCAGGTCATCAGGTCGAGTTCTTGCAATTCGGGTTTGCGGCGACTCATGAGCGGGCCTCGGCAGCAGCAAAGCGCGTGAGCCACGAAAGTGGCTCGGTGCGCAACTCGGGTGCCGTTACGCGGCCTGTATGCAACAGGCCGAACAAGGCCGCGCGCACGACAATGGGGTCACCGGTTGAGAACTCTCGCTCGATGTCGAGCAATGATTGAGACGTTGCGACGAAGCGCTCAATCGAGTTGAATAGCGAAGCCGGCACAAGACCGCGTGTGGCGATCAGACACGGCAGCATGCGTTGCCAGTTGTCGACCCAGATCCGCGAGGCCGCTAGTTCCGCGGGCTCGACGTGGCGCACAGTCATCGCGCTGGCATCAACGACCGCACGAGGACTGTCGTCTTCCACGATGACCGGATCGGGTAGCAGCAACAGTTCATGACGGTCAGCGTAGCGGACGTGGAAATCGACGAGATATCGCCGGCCATCGATCTGGACAAAGCCGGGACGTTCGCAAAAGGCGCGCACGGTCGGATCGGATTCGAGCACGAACCATTGATCGACGGCGCAGCGTCGGTCGAGCGTCAGCCGGCGTTTGAGTTTCGGGCTGAAGACTTCGAAGCGGTGCGCGCCGCGCATTCGCGGGAGCAAGACCGGCTGCGTCAGGTGCACGGGAACCTCCATAAGATCAAGACCTTAGGAGCGGGATTCGAAGTCTAGAACGTGAATTGACGAATTTAATGCGGACTTATGCGAATTGACGACTTTATTTCGTTGAGACTGCAAATAAAGTCGTCAATCCAAGCGTCACAAGCCCCGTGCTACGGGAATTCCAAGTTGACGGCTTTATTTTCTTCTACCTTTGCGGAGCTTTCTTCAGCCTGCGGCAGTGCAGCACGGCCCGATGACAGAGCCGCGCGATCGCGGCTTATTCTTTGCGGACTGATTTGGTATGCGAGTGGTAGACAGGAGGCGTGTGATCTTGCGTCATCATTTGACACAATCTACCGAGCTGGACAGTGCCAGTGAAATATGAGTTGAATCTGGCCGCCATAGGCGCGAGCAATGGCGAGATGAACAGCTTAATCTTCACGCTACCTATCTGAGTCGATTCACTGTGCAACTTCTTAGCTGATGGACCGAGAAACTTATTTGTCAGCAGTCTCAGCGAAAGACGGACAGGGAACGCAGTTGTGTTCTGAGGAGTACGACCGTGAGAATGAGCAAGTCCATATCTGGCGTATACATGATAGCGCTCGCTCTACAGTGATCGGCCGAGTAGCCTACTGCCGGGGCTATCTCCAGTTGCCATATCTGCAAGATGTTCAAAGTCGCAAAACGAAAAGCGCCCCGCGGGAGCGGCGGTCTCGTAGAAATCGGATGCCCGGCAGGGATGAACCTAACTTGAAAGCATCGCGAATACGATCTTGCGCGGAACTCGTTGGCGACGAGCGTGTGCCATTGCTACCTCGTGGTAGGCGGAGCAGTGTCCGCGAAGCTTTGCCGATCTGAATATGCCGAAAACCAAGACGACAGCGCTGCGTGCTCTTCACGCCACGAGAAATCCGGCATGCGGAAGTCGAGATACGCGAGTGCGCACGCCACTGCGATGCCGTCAAGCTGGATCTCATTGGGCAGCCGCGATTCGGTGAATGCACGTACAGCCCGTCGAATCGCGACCTCCCTGCGGTTGAGCCAGAAGGCTGATGGGCTTGCGTCGGTCCGCTGGAGTTCGAGGACAGACGCCACTGCAGCATCCATCACGCCGTCGGCCAGAGACTGCAATCGCATGGTGTGAATTCGTTGGCGAAAGTCAGCTGGAATCAGAGGCGGCTCGACTGCCAGGCTGTCGATGTATTCGCAGAGGATGGGACTATCGAACAGCGAACCATCCTCTGTTTCAAGTGCCGGTACTTTGGCGAGCGGATTCAGCGACAGCAATTCGTTTCCGCTGTTGAGTGGGTAGGTCACCACTTCATCAATACGTGACACTAGAAGGTGTTATGAACTTTCGGCCAGACCTGGTACCCTGGCGGGATGAAGAAACGCAGGCCCTACCCAACGGATGTATCGGATGAAGAGTGGTACTTCGCCGCTCCGTACCTGACATTGATGAACCAGGACGCGCCTCAGCGTCGCTACGAATTGCGCGAGATGTTCAACGCCTTGCGCTGGATTGTCCGCGCGGGTGCACCGTGGCGTCTGCTGCCCAATGACTTTCCGCCGTGGGAGACGGTCTACCAGCAAACGCAGCGCTGGATTCAGGCAGGCTGTTTCGAGGCCATGGTAAATGACCTGCGTTCGCTTATCCGGGTGGCGCAGGATCGCCGGGGTCAACCCAGTGCAGTCATCCTCGACGGCCGCACGCTGCAGTCGACGTGCGAGAGCGGCCCACGCGCAGGCTATGACGGGTACAAGCGCAAGAAAGGCAGCAAGGTGCACATGGCGGTGGATACGTTGGGGCAACTGCTTGCGGTTCATGTGACGCCGGCCAACGAACAGGAGCGTGCACAGGTCGGAGAGCTCGCGCGACAGGTCCAGCAGGCGACGGGGCAGACAGTGAGAATCGCGTTCGCTGACCAGGGCTACACCGGCGAAGAGCCTGCAGAGGCCGCGCGCGATGAAGGCATCGAGCTTCAGGTGGTCAGGTTGCCGGAGGCGAAAAAGGGCTTTGTACTGTTGCCGCGTCGCTGGGTGGTGGAGCGCAGCTTCGGCTGGCTCAACCGCTTCCGCCGACTGGCCAGAGACTACGAGCGATTGCCCGAAACGTTGGCTGGTCTGCATTTCGTCGTGTTCTCCGTGCTTATGCTCGTCCACTTTGCAGCCCTTAGCAAAAGTGCATAACACCTTCTAATCCTTTTTCGCGGATGACGATACGAACCTTGCGTGCAAATGGTGACGCGGGACTATATAGCAACTTCATCTATGTTCCTCAGTTCTGTTCATCAACATCTTCTTATGCGCATCGACCACACGATTCGTAACCACGACGAGAAAATTCGGTCGAGACAACGGCAGCGATTCCCCATTCACCTCAACGTGAATGACAAGCATACTCTCCGACGCACAGGACTACTGGGAACGCGCCGCTAGGCTACGGAACCTCGGTCGCGAGCTCGAATATTGCAGGGCGGGTTGGCAGACGTGGAGTGATCGCGCATATATCCGGTAGACCACGAGATATACGCGCGCGCCGTTAGCGCATGAGAAATGGGTTCGCGCTCGCTATTCCAGTGTTGATCCAGACACTCTTCGTCTGAAGATATTCCTGGATCGCGCTGATGCCGTTTTCTCGGCCGAGCCCGGAGTCCTTATAACCGCCAAATGGTGACATATAGCTGACAGCCCGGTAACTGTTGACCCAGACTGTGCCAGCCTGAATTTGTTCGGCCACACGGATCGACCGGCCAATATCCTTCGTCCAGACACCGGCCCCCAGGCCGAAGCGCACGTCGTTTGCGATTTCGACCGCTTCCGATTCATCCTTGAAGCGAATGATTGACAGCACCGGCCCGAAGACCTCTTCCTGGGCAATGCGCATGCTATTCTTGACATCGCCAAAAATCGTCGGCTCTACGAACCAGCCATTGCCGCATTCGGGCGCTGTACCTCGTTTGCCTCCGAGTAGCAGCGTTGCGCCGTCCTGCTTTGCGACATCGATGTAGTGCAAGACCTTTTCGTACTGAGGGCGCGTTGTAACCGGGCCAACCTGGGTGTCAGGACTTGACGGGTCCCCCATCCGCGCTGTGCTCGCGAGTGAGAGCAGTCTCTCGACGAACAGCTCATATGTGCTGTCCTGTACCAAGAGACGCGAGCCAGCAATGCAGGTCTGTCCGGTCGCAGCGAAAATTCCCGAAACAGCTCCATTCACAGCGTCATCGAGATCGGCGTCTTCAAATACGATATTTGGAGATTTTCCGCCGAGTTCGAGACTGACGTGCTTGAACTGGCGAGCCGCCGCTTCGTTGATGGCTCGCCCGGTCGAATCGGCCCCGGTGAAGGTAATTTTCTTGACAAGAGGGTGATCGACGAGGGGTGATCCGACATCTTTTCCGAAGCCCGTAACGACGTTAATGACTCCGGGCGGAAAACCCGCTTCGGTGAAGAGCTTTGCGAATTCGATGGCTGAGGCTGATGTGAATTCTGAGGGCTTAAGAACGACAGTGCAGCCAGCCGCGAGCGCAGGGGCGATCTTCCAGGTCGCCAGCATCAGTGGTGAGTTCCACGGCGTAATCGCCGCGACAACGCCGAGCGGTTCATTGCGTGTAAAGTTAAAGTATCCTTTCTTGTCAAGAGGGATGACCGTTCCCTGAATCTTGTCCGCGAGGCCACCGAAGTAGTAGTACCACTGCGGCAAATACTGACACTGGCCATACATCTCCGCTAGGAGCTTGCCGTTGTCACGCGTCTCGATTTCCGCGAGCTTGCGTGCGTCTCGGGCGATTAGATCACCAACCCGGTGAAGCAGTCGGCCCCGCTGGCTTGGCGTCAGTTGTGACCACGGGCCCGTGCTGAATGCCGCATGAGCGGCCTGCACTGCGCTATCGACGTCTGCTGCATTACCTTTGGCGATTTTTGCCCAAGGCGCACCGGTAAATGGATTATCTGTTTCGAACCATTCTCCCGAAGAAGACGGCCGTGATTCACCATTGATATATAGCTCAAAGTGTTGCATGGGGTGTACTCCTCTTGAATCAGGTACTAACTTGCAGGTTCTCATTGAATTCCCGCAAGGGTGTCGGCATCGAGAGAGCGAAAGGACATTGACCTCAACTAACCCTCTGGTGGTATGAGCTCAGTGCCGCAATGTGATTGCATCGGGAAAAATCGATTCATATGCTCGCTCTTATTCCGCGCCCCCGATCTTTTGAGCTGCGTCTGCGACGGTGCTCATAGCAAAAGAAAGGACGGCCGCGACGAGAGTGAAAGCCGAGATGGCATAAAGCCCAACGCTACTGCTGCCCGTAAGATCGCGAAATATGCCAAAGAGCCACGGCCCGGCCAGCCCGCTAGTGTTGCCAAGGGAATTAATTAGCGCGATCGCGATCGCTGCGCTCGCACCTCGAAACATCGAAGTCGGAATGGTCCAGAATAGCGGAACAGCCGCCTGCATACCCGCGGCCCCAAAGCATAGGCCAGCGATTGCCGTATAAGGTGAATCGACAGTTGCGCTCGTAAACAACCCGATTGCCGCGAGTCCAAGCAAGATCAGCATATGCCAGCGGCGAGTGGCCGGTCGTTCAGATGTGCGTCCAACGATGAAAGTTAGAATTGCTGCGCAAATCCACGGGATCGAAGAGATGAGTCCCGCGTCGACGGAACCAACGTGAAGCCGTTCCTGTACGATCTTTGGCAGGAAAAAAGTTACTGCCCAAACACCGATGAGCGTCGAGAAATACAGAAAAGAGAGTACCCATGCGGATCTGCTCCGAAGGATTGAAGGAAGATGGCGAAGATTTACGGATTCAGCTTCGCGGGCGACGGGCAACTGCGTAGTGAGATAGTTCTTCTCTTCATTCGAGAGCCACTTTGCGTTGCCGGGGCGGTCCGGTAGTGCCAGGAAGGTGAAGAATCCAAGCAGTATCGCGGGCAAACCCTGCAGAATGAAAACCCAACGCCAGCCAGCAAGTCCGGCGATACCGTGCATCCCAAGCATCAGGGAAGTCAGAATGGAACCAACAGCGAGAGAGATGGGGACACAGATCGTGAGCGTTGCATACGCTCTGGTAAGCATGCGCGGCGGAAACCAGAGGGTCAGGAAGAAGACCACACCTGGATAGTAACCAGCCTCAGCCACGCCAAGGAGAATTCGCAATATATAAAGCGACGTCGTACCTTGTGTTGCGGCTAGTGTGACTGTAACCGCACCCCAGGTAATCATAATGCGAGCAATCCAGACACGCGCGCCAAATCTGACCATGCCCATGTTCGACGGAATCTCGAAAAGCAGATATCCGACATAAAAGAGCCCTGCTGCCAGTCCGAAGCTGGATGCTGTCAGGCCGAGATCTTTCGATAATGGTCCGAATAAAACGCCCAAATTTGCGCGGTCGATGTATGAAACAAATATGCCAAGCATAAGTGCTGGCATCAGACGAGCACTAATTTTGACTAAAATTCGCCGCTCGATCCCGGAATCCGGGAAAGAATCTTGAGTCTCGCTAAGTTGCATTATGTGTCTCCTGTGCCGCATGGAACCCGGTTAGACCGAGGTTTTATAGATTCTGTCAGATGCGGAGCTTAACAACACGATTACGGCATAAATGAAGCTACCACTGGTTCGTATCGTGGAAAGGCTGCGATCCAACTCGTTGATGATCTCCTACACGGGGAACCAGATCGCAGACTTTCCCCTAATCACTACGCCTCTGATCTTTGGCACCGTTTCAATTTACTAAACTTTATCGAGTACCGAGGAAGCATCGGTGAGTGCGTTCATTCGGACTGCCATTGTGGCTGGTCGGCGCCATAGGGAACGAGGCGCTCGTGGTGGGGCAATGGCAAAGACGAGAAGCGCAACGGGTTCGTCAACGTTTTCACCTCACCGAACGCCGTTACAGAAGTAGTTGTGTGGCATGGGTATATATCCGTCGACGGCAATCCGGAAATAGTAGCGTCGTCGAGAAGGCCGAGATCCTGCACCCACATTGCACTTCGGGTGAGGGAGACTTTCACGTGATAGGAACCCCCTTCGGTGGCGCGCCGCTTGAGCGCGACGAGCATGCCAGCCGCGGCAAAATAACCGGTCAACAGGTCGTTCAGATAAAACACCGGCGAGAATTTTGGGGTTACCGTTCCTCCGCCTTCGGTACTCGAAAAGCCCGACGCGGCCTGGCCATGTGGGTCGAAGCCCGCTCGTCCTGCCCATGGGCCACTGTGGCCGTATGCATTAACCGACGCTACGACGATACCCTTCTTCGAGCGCCCGGCGAGCTCCTCAGGAGTTAGGCCGAATCGGCGCGTGACGCCCGGCCGGTAGCTGCAGACAAACACATCCGCTTGCGCCGCGAGGTCGTGCATGCGTTGAAGTTGCGGTGCGTGGGCAAGATTGAGGTAGGCACAGTACTTGCCCATATCGACGCTAAGATGCTGCGCAAGGGTATCTGCGCGGGCTGGGCTGGTAATGTGCAACACCTCCGCGCCGAACTCAGCTAGAGTCTGCGTGCTATGTGGCCCAGCTAGCACGTGTGCAAAGTCAAGTACGCGTATGCCGTCAAGCACACCCGACGGCGACGACTGAAACGGCACGGGATCGCTGTCTGAGATCTTCTCGATCTCGATGACTGGTGTGGCGCCCAGGGCTGTACCCTGAGGATGCGCGCGCCATTCTTCCGGAGAGAACGCGCGGCAGGCGGGGAGTCCCAATTCCGAAAGCGCTGATTCGAGGTCCGCAGCAGTGTAACGGGCGGTTGCCGCGTCGATCGACTTGCGATTGTTCCCGCAATCGAAGAAGTTCAGATAGCCGTTCAACAGCTTCTGGTATGGCGGTCCAGCCCACAGGACTACCTGACACCCGTCGCTGGTCGGATGGTAGCCGTTAACCGGCATATGCTCAGCACCGACCTCAAACCACTCGCCGCCTTGCCAGAGATAATGCGAAGGATGAAGCGAATGCAGGGCGTCTATCGTATCGACGGTGACATCGGTAGTTTTTCCTGTTCGCGCGTGCCAGATATTCGCGGCCGCGGCTCCAATAAGCAGCTGGGCGGTTCCCACCGCATCCACAAGGCGATGCGGCGATCGGATGAGTAGTTCATCGCCATCAAGGCTAACCTGGCCGAGTGAACCAGTATCGATACCAAGACTGTCAATCAATGAAGCGAGAGCGGGCAATTGCCGATCGCGCAGATCGCGGCTGTGTTTCTGATCCATGGAGCGTTACTCTGAAAGTAGACCGACGTTTGCTGTGATGCTGCGTTTGTGCCGGAATAGCAACGAACTTCCAGCGACGACTCGTCAGCGGCGATTCCTATCGTCGTCGCTAGGAAGGTGGATGTCCAATATGACTTTTTTGGCCCGTGATATCGTTTTTGTCTCACCATGATCCAGGCATGCTTGCTCTGGCAATTCGGCCCCGTGGTCGAGGAATCGCGTTTCAGCCGCGCTTCGGCGTGGCTGTACATGGCACTCAGCCACTAGGTAGTCAGGTCATCAAGCACCTCGAGCAGATCATCGGCGTGCCCTTGTTCAGGCGCTCGCGCCATTTCGTGCATGTCTTCCCGCTGGCGTTGTGGTCCTTAACAATGCGGGTGGACTTGTGATATGAGGGCCGTGTGCATCGGCGCCAAGCGGGGCGTGGGCAATGGAACTGAAATCCCACCTGCCTATTGAGCGGCAGGCCCGCGTGATCGGCGCCACGTGGCTGGATCAGCAATTGATCTGCGGCGGCAAGGGGTTGGGGGACTTGGGCTTTGGCAGTGAAGCCAAGCGGGCGTTACAGCAGCGTGCGGATTTCCTGACAGAGCAAGGACTTGCCGAGCGGCGCAGGCAGCGCGTGATTCTGGCGCGCAACTTGCTGGCAACGCTTCGCGAGCATGATGTAAAGCAGGCCGCTAAGGACATTGCGGGCGAAACCGGCCTGGAGCACCGTCCCGTGGCCGATGGTCAGCGCGTGACGGGCATTTACCGCCGTAGCGTCATACTGACCAGCGGGCGCTACGCCATGCCGGATGACGGCAAGGGCTTCAGCTTGGTGCCGTGGAAGCCGTTGATCGAGCGTCGACAGGGGCAACATCTGACAATCACTAAGTCTGGAGATCAGATTTCTTGGATCATTTCGCGCCAGCGCGGGATTCTTGGCAGATAGGCAATCGCTGCGAAAGGAGCAGATACCGTGACGGTTCTCGGGGCTTCGATGCCGCTCAACACCGGCGCAAACCCAGTGTTCATGTGGAGTGCGGGCTTATTGCAGGGTCGACCAACTAAGTCTGATGCTCGGTCGAAAGAAATTTGTCGTGAATCGCATCGTTGCGATCAAACAGTATCGCCGGAACGTCCAGTATGGCTGGCAGCGTCATACCCGTGGGAAGATGCGTTACGATGAACCCTGGCGTCGCAACGCATCGGTAACGCATCCCTCCAGCAAAGTCAGCCTGGAATCCGATAGGCGGCTCCCGTTGTGTCGAAATGCATCCCTTGACGTCACCGCGTGCCAATGCAGTCACCGTGTGGTCTTGATCGTCGACGATAATATCGAGCCCGATGTGTTGCATGCCGAGCTTCCATGAAACAGGTTCAAACGATGTCGCAAATGAATCGGCGTTGACGGCGATCGCAATATTCACGGGAGGGAATTTTCCCGGCTTGATGAGTTCAAGCGTTTCGTCCTCAAGCAGGCGCATCGCCATGATGTAGCGAAGAATCGCTTCGCCTGCACGAGTGGGGATGACAGTCGGGTCGCGCATCAAGAGCACTGCCCCGACCGCGGCTTCAAGGCTTTTGATCCGCTGCGACACCGCTCCTGGCGAGATGTTCAGTAGCGCTGCAGCTTTCCTGAAGTGCTGGCACTCCAAAACAGTGGCAAACGTTTCCAATTGCTGTCGATCCAACATACACAACTCCTACAATTAACCGTGCCTTTCCCCGAAAGATCATAGCTAGATTAACTAATTAATAGACAATTTCGGCTGTCCGCTTTCCACCCCATTCACAAATCGTAAGAAAGACCTCACTATCGCGACACATAGAGATCGGACCGTGCTCAATTGGCCTACAAGGTGCGCTCCAAACCATTCTTCCGCGGCACTCCAGCTTTTCGTTCGCCAGACGCTACCTCCTGGGCGCACCGCGGTTGTTCAAACAGAAACTCGCCGGTGCAACGTCGCCCACCAGCGAGCGGCAGGAACGCACGCAAGTTAAAACTTGTGCCGAATACCAATGCGCGCGTTGAGTTGATTGCTGTTGCCCGACGCCGCCAGGGTATTGATCGCGGCCACAGCGCTCTTTCCGGTCGAATCAGAGCCTGAAGCATGCTGGTACACGCCGATGACGTAGACATCAGTGCGCTTCGAAAGGAAATAGTCTACGCCCAGGCTGTATTGGAAATACTTCGCACCATCCGTGTTCGAGCCGTTTGTCAGCGTGACACCGCTGCCGTCCGTATAGTCGAATGCGAAACCTGCCAGTAGCGCCGGTGTAAATTGGTACTTGAAACTTGCTTCAACGTTGTTGAACGTTGCATTCGTCCCGTGTTGGTAGATCGTCGCACCGTTCGCCCCCAAGTTGCGGAAACTGACGTTCGAGTACGTCATGCCGAAAGTCGCTGCGCCCAGAGTGTAGGCACCACCGGCTCCGATTACTTGGTACGTGTTCGCGCTCACGTAGCCTGAATAGACCGGTGTCGTGACCGTAGCGGCAGTTGAAGTCGATGTGCTATTTTCGAAAAGGCCACCGGCGTTAGACGGCGTTCGCGCGTTCAGGTATCCGACACCAAGTGTCAGCGGGCCATTGTTGTAACCAGCAGCCAGCGACCATATCTGGTTTTCCGAGGAATTACCAGCGACACCTCCGAAACTATATGTGCCTGTGAAGTTCAGACCACCGTAATCTGCGCTTCTGAATTTAACGGTGTTGTTGGAGCGATACGCGTTGTTGAAATTGTCGAGATCACCCGGGTGTGCGGCGATGCTGCCGCCCCACTGGTCACCGGCAATCAGCGGCCCCAAATTATCGACAACAGCGTCATACTGGCGGCCCAGCGTGACAGTACCGAACCGCCTGCTGCTCAGGCCTGCGTATGCTTGGCGGCCGAACATCAGACCACCTTGACCGAGCTTGCCGGAGTTCACGTCGAAGCCGTTCTCAAGAACAAACACTGCCTTCAGGCCGCCACCAAGGTCTTCGGCACCGCGCAAACCGAAGCGGCTGGCCTGCATCACGCCATTCGACAAGTTGTACAGATGCTTGCCACCCGAATTGGTGTTGAGATTGAAACCTTCATCAATGATGCCATATAGCGTTACGCTGCTCTGTGCATGGGCACCGCCCGTGAACGCGACGAGCACGGCGAACGCAAGAAGAGACTTTTTCATTGTGCGATTTCCAAACGATTTCATAATTTTTTGATAAAGGTGTTTCTGAAATACTCCTTTGCATTATTTGTTTTTACATAGCATGTCGAACTATATTTACATCAAAAACTCAACAATATCGGCCGTGCCTTCCAATATTTCTTGAAACTCAATGTCCTAGTTGAGCCCTCCTCGCCTAAAATAAAAAACCTCAATTCCCGTTCCCGAGCTGCTTGTGGCACATGTCCGGCACCCTTGGTCACAACGGACTCGGCGACGACTGACATCTGTTATCGTTCTATGTCGCTGCCTACTTGCGACATGTTCATCGCCATACCGCTCAGCTTCCTGGCCTGAACCGTGCGTCAGTGACTGTCCTTATGAACTTGAATTGGTCCAGACCACGCATCGTCGTCCTGATCGGCTCACGCCCGTTCATGACCGGACGCTTCCAGATAGATGTCCACCCCATCAGTGACGGCGGACGGCGAGGTGTTACGTCAATTTTTTACTTATATGCTCGCCGCTTAAGCGATGAACGTCCAATATGACTTTTCCCAGTTTTGATATATTCTTTGTATCACCATGATACAAGCACGCCTGCTCCGACAGTTCATCGCAGTTGCCGAGGAACTGCATTTTGGCCGCGCCGCGGCCCGACTACACATGGCGCAACCGCCATTGAGCCAAGCGATCAAGCATCTCGAGGAAATTGTTGGCGTATCCTTATTTAAACGTTCCCGCCATTACGTGGCACTGACACCGGCTGGCAGCGTGTTTCTGGACGAAGCCCGTGAGCTTCTGCTGGCAGGCCAACGCGCCATCGACGCCGCACGGCACGCAGAGGACGGGCCGAGTGGGCGCGTCACAATCGGCTTCGTCGGTTCGGCGAGCTTCGAGATCCTGCCCCGCATCCTTCGGGAACTACGCCGACGCTTCCCAGCAATTCACATAGAGCTGCGCGAGCTTGCGTCAACCGAACAGATCGCGAGCCTTGCGGCTGAGCGCATTGATGTCGGCGTTGTCCGGCTACCCATCAACAACGCCGCAGACTTTGCCCTACGTGAGATTTGCTCAGAGCGATTCGTCGTGGCGCTTCCGATCGACCACCCGCGCGCCAAGGCACGAACGATACGACTGAAAGATCTGTCCGATGAGCCTTTTATGACGTTTCCACCGGATCGCATTCCCGCATTGCACACGAAAGTCATGCTCGCCTGCGAGACAGCGGGTTTCAGTCCACGGATTGCAATGGAGGCGTGGCAAACAGCGAGTATGGTTAGCCTTGTCGCGGCCGGGATGGGGGTTGCATTGCTGCCGGAACAGGTTCGTAGCTGTCCGCATCCGAAGGTGGTCTTCAAAACCATCTCGGACCAAAGCGAACATCTCGAGCTTAAGATTGCAGCGGTGTGGCATCCAGACAGAGTGTCTGCCGGCGTACGGGCCGTACTTTCAGTGCTGGATGAAATCTAGTTATAGGCGATGGCCCGCATACACCAGCGCAGCAAAGTCGTCCGAATCTCGAGAGCGGAATTTTGAATATCAAGTTTGGATTGCGGTTCCTGAGTGCAATCAAACGGCTTGCGCGTACTTTCTCGCGAAGGAACATGGCATTCTCGCTATAGTGCTCGAAGCAAATCAGGTAGCTTGGGGATGCAGCGGCAGAAACGAAAGTTTCGCGAGAATTTCTGGAGGACGGGTTCCTTTCGCCGAGCTCGTCGTGCGATACGGCGAGGCCAACGCTCAAGCGTACTTTGCCGAAATGATGCTGGGACTTAACACCGTCAGGAGTCTGATCGCCGAGGGACGTATCGAATGTGATGTGATGCCTGATGCGGTGTACAAGGTGGCAAGCTGGCCCGACCACGTTGAAAAGCTGCGCCGTGAAATGCGGTTGTATAACTATGTGGCGGGGTATGACTACCAGCGTTGCCGCCAGCACCTGAGGCTGAGAGGCGTTGTCAGCCGGATTGGCAGGCGGGGGATTGAAAGCAGCGAGCGACTGGGCAAGCACCGCTGGGTAGTGGAGCGGACGCACGGATGGTTTGCAGGCTTTGGCAAGCTACGAATCCGCTTTAAACGACGGCTGGATATCCATGAAGCGCTGCTGAAATTGGCGGCAGCGATCATCTGCGCACGCTTCGTGGATCGGTGGTGTTAGCCACTCTAATTCGGTGGTGTCACATGCTTCGTAGCAGCAAATAACTGTTCGGCCCAAGACCTGAAGGCCTTCAACTTGGAGGTTAGCATTCGGTGCTGCGGATAGAGGAGATTGACGGGGATGCCGTCAATTTGGTGATCGACAAGGATGCGCTCGAGCCGGCCGCTCTGGAGATGTTCCTCGAGCAAATAAAGTGGCGACAAGACAATACCAAGGCCAGAAATTGCCCCGTGCAGACACGATTCGATGCTGTTAAAAGCTACGCGATGACGGCCTCGGACGCTTGATCGAATCCCGTCTTTTGTAAAGTTGTAGTCAAAAAATCGACCGCTCCTTGATGAAAAGAAGCGGCAGATCTGATGCTCCTCAAGCTCATGAGGCGTCTTGGGCGTTCCAAATCGCTCCAAATATTTCGGTGATGCACATATCGCCAGATCGAATGTCCCGAGCTTTCGCGCAACCAGTGACTCGTCATGAATTAGATTGCCTCTGATCACGCAATCGATCCCCTCCGACACAAGATCAACTGGTCGATCGTTGCATCCGATTTCGAGCGTGATTTCGGGGTAACTGTCTACAAAAGATCCCAGTGCGGGAATTACGATGTGATGCCCCACAGCTGGCGACATATCAACTCGGAGTCGGCCTTTTGGTTGAGCTTTCGAAGCTGTTGTAGCGGCTTCGGTTTCCTCTAATTCTGACAGGAGCGAAACCGCGCGGTCGTAATAGGCAGCCCCCTCTTCAGTCGGAACTACATGACGGGTCGTCCTATTGAGAAGCTGCACACCGAGATGCCGCTCAAGCGCACTGACTTGGGAAGAAACAGTTGTCTTCGCCATGTTCAGTGAAATTGCTGCTTGACTGAAGCTCGAAAATTGCACCACCCGAACAAAGGCGAGCATCGCATCAAAGCGGTCCATGGCGACTCTCCAAACAATGAATTCTCGCAGAAGCGACTGTACGACGCGAATGAACAGTCTGTCCAAGTTGCCACCACTTGTCCAGCTGTATTCGATCAATATACTCCCTACCAACCAAACGATTCAGCACCTAGAGCTCATCAGATCCACAACACCCAAAGTCGAGGTTATTGAAATGTCACTACCAGTTGAAGAAATTGAAGAAATCCGGCAACGAAAGGCTCAGTATTGCCGATACCTAGATACGAAGAAATTCGATGAATGGGAAAACCTATTCATCCCGGATGCTAGCGTCACCTTTTACAATGTCGATGGCTCTCCGCAGTATCACTTCTCTTCGATAGCGGAACTCTCCTCGGTGACTCGTAACGGCTTCGCAAGCGCACAAACCATCCATCAACTTCACAACTCTGAAATTGAATTGAAGTCCGATACGGAAGCGCACGCTATTTGGTCGATGGAAGATCTGCAAATCTTCCCGGCGGAAGGCAGAAATCCCACGAACACCGTCCACGGCTATGGGTTCTATCATGACACATGGAAGCTGATCGACGGCGAATGGAAACTGGCAGTCATGGAACTCCGCCGGATTGTCCTGGACGTCCGTCAGTCGTAGCGTGCGGCGGTATCACGGCGCGAACGTCTTCCGACCGGCTTGGTACGTCACGACGAACATGCCATTGACCAAAGCCGGGAAACTGAAGAAATTAGAAAGGCTCAGAGACATGGCTTCTAACCCTTCCACCACGAACAAGACGATCATCATTTGCGGTTACGGCGTCGCCGTTTCTCGCGCTGTTGCCGGCAGGTTCGGGGCCGAAGGCTTCCAGCTTGCTTTGGTAGCCCGCGATGGCGCTAGGCTATCAAAGGCCGCAGATGAATTCGCCAGAGCTGGCGTACTTGCGCAGGCCTTTCCCTGCGATCTCTCGGATAGGTCCGCAATCACCAGAATGATCGGTCAAGTTCGCGAACGAATGGGGCCAATCACCGTGCTGCACTGGAACGCCTACAGTCCGATCGCTGGCGACCTCGCCAGCGTGGACGTCGCCGAACTGAGCACGTTGCTGACGCTAGGTGTGACTAATCTCGTGGAGGCAGTTCAACTTGCGTTGCCCGACCTGCGTAACGCTAACGGTCAAGGCGCCGTTCTTATCACCGGTGGCGGTGCTGCGTTGTACGATCCCAAAATTGACAATGCCGTCGTCGCGATTCGTTCAATGGGCGTCGCGGTCACCAAGGCCGCCCAGCACAAGCTTACCGGCTTACTGCACAGCAGACTCAAGGACGAGGGCGTCTATGTTGGCGAGGTGGTGATCTTTGGCGCAGTCAGAGGCACGCTTCGTGATCAAGGCTATGCGACCATTGAGCCAACAGTCGTTGCAGAGCGATTTTGGGACCTCTTTCAATCTCGCGAACAAGTCTGGTCGACAGTTGAGTGAGCCATTTCAAAAGCGACAGACGCTGCGGGGTTGTTGCCGATGGAGGTGTGGCGGTAGCCGAGTGTTGGCGAGCGTCTAAATTTGACCCACTGGTCAAATCTGCTCGCCCGTTAACACCTCAGTTGTGCAATCGCCCGTGCGGCCTCCTTCATCGGCGAGCACGCCCACAACCCTGAGAGTCCTATCGCGATTGAGGCCCTGCCAACGCCCGTAGTGACCACCGGCCGAGTCCTGTTCAACCAGCCCAGCCCTGGTGAGGCTCACCAGATAGCGGTGCACTTTCCCGACTGGCATGCCACATTTCGCCGCTAATTGCCGAAGAGGAACGGCTCGTCCAAAAGTCACAAGCGCCGTCATAATCTCCGCCCCGATTTCGACCGACTGTATCCCTGGGCGCTGATCGTCGGCTTGTTCTTCCTGCTCGGGGCTATTTTTCGATTCTGCCTTCATTGCTTTCCCTTCATAGATTGGTCTGAAGGGTATCGGTTGGAATTCGCCACGAGAGTTGTCGCAGCGATCGTCTCCGACCATTACGGGAAATTCCTGGAGGAGCCACCCGGTCCGAATAGCGAGCGTAGCAGCGATTTGCAGCGCGCCTTGCAGGAACTCGATTTTCTGCCTGCAACATGGTTTGGTTGGCGAATTTCTCTACCATGCCCCCGGAGTGGCTTGCTTGGCACGCATTTGAGGTGGATTTTCAGTTTATGGGGGTTGAGTGAAGATCTGGTCGTAGTGGTGCGGCGGCAGATAGCCCGGCGCGTTGTACGCGAGCGCGAGCTGGGTACGCATCATGATCGCGTCGGCGAAGCCGCGCAGCAGCATAATGAGGGCGAGGACGATGTACATCACGCCCAGACGCTTGTGGTCGACGCTCGTCAGCCACTCCGTCCACAGATATTTCCACTTACCGAGGTAAGTGATGCCACCGAGCACCAATGCGCCGATGAGCGCCATGCCGATCATCGTGCCGACGATAATCGGCTCGTGATACGGAATGGCATCCAGTGTAAGTTTTCCGAACATGCCTGGTTTACCCCTTGGTCACGCACGACGGGTCACTGAAATTCGTGACGTGGCCGTTGTTGTACTTCGCGATGATGTTGTTGAAGAGCTTCGGGTCGACCGTCGAGAAGTACTCAACCGGAGCCTTCTCGCTCGGCTGTGCGACCGTTGCGTATTGATCCATGGAAAGCTGCGTCTGCGACGCCTTCACCTTCTGGACCCACGCGTCGAAGTCTTGCTGGCTGGTGGCGAGCGTGCGGAACTTCATGTCCGAGAAGCCCTTGCCGCTGAAGTTCGCCGAGAGGCCGGCGTAGTCGCCAGCGTGATCGGCGATCAGGTGCAGACGCGTCTGCATGCCAGCCATCGCATAAACCTGGGTGCCAAGCTGCGGGATGAAGAACGAGTTCATCACCGAGTCCGACGTGATGCTGAAGTTCACCGGCGTGCCAACGGGCACGGCCAGCTGGTTCACCGTCGCGATACCAAGATCCGGGTAGATGAACAGCCACTTCCAGTCGAGCGCCACAACTTCGACGTTGATCGGCTTGACGTTGGATTCGAGCGGCTTGTAGGGGTCGAGCTCGTGCGCGGTGTTCCACGTGAGCACGCCGAGGAACAGAATGATCAGCGTCGGGATGGTCCAGACGACGATTTCGATCGCCGTCGAGTGCGACCACTTCGGCGCGTAGGTGGCGCTACGGTTCGATGCGCGATAGCGGTACGCGAACCAGAGCGTCAGGATGATCACGGGGATCACAACAATCAGCATGGCCCATGTGGAGGTAGCGATCAGCTGCTTTTCCGCCACGCCCACGCTTCCCTTGGGGTCGAGTAATGCCAACTTGCACCCCGAGAGCAATGTGGTTCCAGCAAGTCCAGCGCAAGTCCAGATACCTGGGGCTAATCTATCATTCATTGTGGCATTCTCCTCATACGATCACGCTCGCCTCGCCTTTGTTGCGCCGAATCAAGAATTCAAGTAGATATTAGTAAGTAATACCTCTGCGATGAAATGTCTGATTTCACAAATCACTATTACTGGACTATGGGATGCGTCTGTCTGTCGCAGCAGACGAATCTATATTTGCAAGCACATGTCCCTGTTGTACGGCCCACACCTTACAAATCTCACGAAGAGGCCTTTGTCGCGAAGTTCCAATTGTCTTTCAATGAGATATTTTGGAGAACATAAATCCAAACTACGCCCCATTCGGGCAACGACATCAAACGAAAGCGGGTTACGGGCGATGGACTTCGTCGCGGATGCGTTGTCGAATGGCCGACGCGTCAGGATGCTGACCATTATTGACGCATGGAATCGTGGGTATCCGCACATCGAGGTCGACTTCTCGCTGACGGGTGTTCGCGTGGCGCGCGTACTTGAGCAGCTATGTCAGCGGGGACGGCGCCCGAGTCTGACTCAGGTTGATAACGGGCCGGAGTTCGTCAGCAAGGCGCTCGATGCATGGGCGCACGAACATGCCGTCAAACTGCAGTTCGTCCTTCCGTGCAAGCCGATGGAAAACGCGCACATCGAGAGCCTCAACGGCCGGCTCCGCGAAGAGTGATTTACGATGTGCGCAAGCGAATCGAAGCGTGGCTCGCGGACTACAATTCGGTGCGCCCGCACAGTGCCTTGGGGCTGGACCAATCCGGCAACTGCATCAACCGAAATCCTGACCCGGATTTTGGCAGGCGAGGACACAGTTACCGCGCAGTCGCCAGATATGTCTATCATGCTACGAGGGCAGGGCGCGGTCTCAAGACTGCTCTGCGGGCCGGGAACGGGCAGCTTAGACGCATATTAAATGCACTGGGGAGTTGAACCGCTCATGAAGCATACAACGCAATGGAGCGCCATCATCGCCTCCTTAAGTGGTTATTCTGGCCACGTGACTGTCGCTGGTGCGGCCGCCCTGCCATCCGCGAACGTCCCGTTTCGCGTGCCCGCTAAATCCTTCTGCAACCGCGGCTATCCTGTCGTATCTATCGAGAAGGTTGATGAGGAAGCCATTCTGGTGTCATGGAGTGACGCGACCGGCGGCCGCTATCTCGACCAGAACTGGCGGGCAGGCCGCTCGCGCGGCAGTGGCCAGTGTGCGCTCACGAAGATGCCAATCAGAAAAGGCGACAAGGTATTCCGGCCGTTTTGTCGTAGCAAGATTCATCCGTCCAATTCGGGTGAGATGATTCCGGCTTCAGCTATCGAATCCTTGAAAGAAGCGTCCGCACTGTAGCAATAAGCGTTTTGATGTACGAAGGGTAGCGCTCATGTACCGGCTGTCGAGCGTGAGCGCATGAGCACCGCCGGAAGGCACGCAGAAGTGAGAATAGGCGTCTCACGTATAAGCATGTGAAACGCTTGCCAGCGCTAAGATGTCGTCCGATTGTCTCCAGTCGAGAGAGAACCGGCCCGGACCCGATACCGTGAGCAGCAGACGGCCGACGACGATACGATGTTCGTGTAGAGGTTAATCGTGTACGCGTACTGCTCCATTCCGGTCATCGTCCAATAGCGGTGGCCAATGAATGCGGTTCCGATCGTGTACAGGCCGAGCAGCAATGCGAGCGGGTGTGTGTAGAAGCCGATTGCAATCAGCACACCGACAGCGAATTCCATGACCACTGCCACCATGCTGCGAGGCCAGGTGCAGGACTGCCGACGCTGGCCATGTAGCCCACAGTTCCGTCGAATCCCGTCAGTCTTTGCGAACCGAAGAGAACCATGAGCAGCACGCGCGAGACAAGTAGCACGGTATCGCTTTCGCCTGCGCTTCAGGGATGGTTTTGGGGACGCTTTTCAGCGTGACCTGCGCGCTCACGATTTTAATACTGGGCTCGAAGCATGGACATCAAGTCTCGATCTTGAGGGTGGCGCTCACGCCTGCCGGCGGGCCTTTGCCGACTGATAAACATTGTGAATTACTCACCAAAGTAGATCGGTTTCATGCCGTCGTTGGCGTCGGGGCGAATCGATGCACGGATCGCATGCTCCAGCGAGTGGGCCGAATGATCCAGTGCTTGAAACGGATGATGTGAACCCGACGCCGACGTCCCATCGGCCACACCACCGTAGCTAGACACAGCGGCGTTGTTCACGGCGGCGCTAGCGTTCGACTGAGCAAACGAAACGGCCGGGACGCTGAGTACCGCGGCAACGGCAATGGCTTGAATGAGCGATTTCATGGTGAACCTCCAGTCTTGGTTTCGCTACGAACGGTTGTCCGTAGCAGGTGTTACCAAGTCTAGGAAAGCGACCGCTCCTAATTAAGCATCCTGTTCGCAAAAATGAGTTTCCAATTTAGGGGTTAACCCTCGGTTCGATCTGATCCCAATTTGAGACTGCCTGGCCAGCGTTACACGGTACATGCTGCACGGCGCTACCCACGAGGTAACTGATTGAGGGCCACAGATAGCCTTAAGCCACTGGAGCGCGGGCGTACCGGTGAACAAACTTGCAAGCGAGTTCCTCACGGTTGTCGACAATCCGTGCGGAAGCAGCGAACGTCGCTTCCTGGCTGAACCGGAAATCGAAGCTGGTCGTCGGACACTCTGACGCAAGTCAACGTCGAGCTTCCGTAGACGTTCAGGGTTGTTCTTCGGAGTCGAGCCGCCTTCCGAATCTCAGAGAGGTGACGTAAGCCGAGGACCTCTTGAGGCCGGTCCTTGCGACGCAGACGATGCAACTATTCCCATGAGCCTACGTCGGCGTCGTTTCCTTCGCCGCCTTGCCTGGCGTCCTGGCCATAGCTGAAAACTCGACCTCACCATGCACACCCGGATTGAGATACAGATAAGCATTGCCCCACGGGTCGTCTGGCAAGCGCGCAAGATAGCCGCCTTCCTTCCAGACACTCGGGATCGGATCGGTGTTGGACTTTTCAATCAGCGCATGCAGGCCTTGCGCCTGTGTCGGATAGCGGCCGTTGTCGCGACGATAGTTATTCAAGGCATGCATGATTGTGGCTGTGACGCTGTCTGGCTCACCTGGGATCAGAAACGCGTGATTGCACACGTGCTCTTCGAGGTTGAACGAATAAAAGAGCGGCTCTCATCATCTCGTTTGCCTCAACATAGCTGATACCCCTATCGATCGCTCACGCCAGCCAAAGAAATTGTCGAGTTTTTCAAGACTATGCAGATAGGGGCGGCCGATCACGACGAACTGTGCTTCCACGACCTGAACAGATCCAGTAGCGCCCTGACCTGACGGCTCAAGGTCACATCACGACGCCATACTGCGCCCACGTCCATGGTCGGCACCGCGACGCTCAAATCCCTGCGGCTGATGCGATTGCCTTCCAGCGACCACGGCCGGTAAACGAGATCCGAAAGAATGGTCACGCCCTCGCCCAGCGCGACGAGACTGCGCACCGCCTCGATTGACGTGCTCTGCATGCGCACGCGTGGCGAGACGCCGTGCTTTCCCCAGTAGCGCGCGACCGTCTGCACGTGCTCGTCCATGTCGAGCAAAAGATAGTTCTCCTGCGCGATGTCTTCCAGCGTCACACGCTGCGCTTCGAGCAACGGATGATCGGGCGGCGTCCACAAGCGGCGCGGCGAGCGAATCATGGTTTCGCACTTCAGCTCGTCGTGCAGCGCGGTATTGGAGACGAGCAGTAGCGCCATGTCCAGTTCGCCGTCGAGCAACTGGCGTTCGATGATTTCGCGCTCGCGCTCGATGATCTCCACCTGCAGATTACGGAAGCGGCGCGTAACGGACGACATCAACGATGGCAGCAGATACGCGGAAATCGTCTCCGTCATGCCGATACGCGCCAGCCCCGAGATCTGCTCTGGCACTTCCTGCGCCGCGACCACCGCCTCCTGCACCGATTGTCGCGCCTGCTGTACGTGCCGCATAAAGCGCACGCCCGCATCAGTGAGGCGCACGCCTTTGGCATGGCGTGCCAGCAGCGGCACGCCGACCGCGTCTTCCAGGTTTTGCAGTGCGATGGTCATCGACGACTGCGAAACGTTGCACAGATTCGACGAATGCGAAATCTGCCCGGTGTCGGCGACGGATAAAAAGTACTCGATCTGGCGCAGGGTGATCTGGCGCGACATGTGCAATGGCTCCGAATGCGGCCTGAATGTGAGGTATTGAAAAACTCTATATTGCCGGATCAAAAATATGAATTTGGCATCGGTTCTGGTTTCGTAGCATAGCCCTATGGAACCCGGAGACGAGATGGAAGCACAGGAAAAAAAGGGCTACTGCACACTTTGCCGCTCGCGCTGCGGCACGATCAACATCGTGCGGGGCGATCAGTTGACGGAAGTGCGCCCCGACCGCGAACACCCGACAGGCCACGCGATGTGCCTGAAAGGCAAGTCTGCGCCGGAGCTCGTGCATAGCCCCCACCGCGTGCTTCATCCGATGCGCCGCACCGCGCCCAAAGGCGCTGACGATCCCCGCTGGGTGCGCATCGGCTGGGACGAGGCGCTCGACGAAATCGCGGCGAAACTCGACAAGTTTCGCCGCGAATACGGCGCGGAATCGGTTGCATTCGGCGTGACGACACCCAGCGGCACGCCGATGAGCGACAGCATCGACTGGGTCGAACGCTTCATCTGGTCCTACGGCAGCCCCAACATCTGCTACGCGACGGAAATCTGCAACTGGCATAAGGACGTCGCGCATGCGTTCACGTTCGGCTGCGGCATTCCTGTTGCCGATTACCGCCACGCCGAAGTCATTCTCCTGTGGGGCACGAACCCCGCCAACACGTGGCTCGCGCAGGCCGATGCCATTGCGGCAGGACGCCGGAATGGCGCAAAGCTGATCGTCGCCGATCCGCGTCCGACAGCCCTCGCGCGCGAAGCCGACGTCTGGCTGCGCGTGCGTCCCGGTACCGACGCCGCGTTGGCGATGGGCATCGCGCGTCGCATCATCGACACCCACAGCTATGACGACGCGTTCGTGCGCGCATGGACCAATGCGCCTCTGCTGGTGCGGCGCGACGACGGCCATTTTCTGCGCGAGCGGGATATCGATCCCCGGGCACCGGCGAATCGCTATGTCGTATGGAACACGACGCTCGGCCGAGCGCAAGTGCTCGGGGAGCAAGCGCATACGACGCCCGACGACCTGGCGCTCGGCGGCCTGTACACAGTCGCCGACGTTGAATGCGAACCTGCGTTCGCGTGCTATCGACGCGCCCTCGATGATTTCACGCCCGAGCGCGTCGAAGCCATCACCGGCGTCGCTCCCGATGCGCTCGAACGCGCAGCCGCGCTGCTCGCGCCGGGTAGGCGTATCGCGTATCACGCATGGTCGGGCGTCGGCCAGCATACCAATGCGACGCAGACCGAGCGCGCCATCGCGACGCTCTACGCGCTGACGGGGGCCTTCGACACGCGCGGCTCGAATCGCGAGTTCGTCAAGCAGCCGGCCAATGCCGTGAGCACGTACGCGCTTTGTGCCCCGCAGCAGCGCGCCAAGGCGCTCGGCCTCGACGAGCGTCCATTAGGACCGCCTGCGCAAGGCTGGATCACGGCGCGCGACATGTATCGCGCGATGCTCGAAGGCGAACCGTACAAAGTGCGTGCCCTGTTCGCGTTCGGCACCAATCCACTTGTCTCGCAGCCCGATGCCGAATCTGCGCACGCCGCGCTGAGTCAGCTTGAATTTCACGTGCATTGCGATCTTTACGACACGCCGTCGTCGCGTTACGCGGACATCTTTCTGCCGATCAACACGCCTTGGGAACGCGAGGGCTTGCGCATCGGCTTCGAGATCGACGAGCGCGCGGTGGAACTCGTGCAACTGCGGCAACGCATGGTGCCCCCGCGTGGCGAAAGCCGCGCCGACTACGACATCGTGTTCGCGCTCGCGACGCGTCTGGGCATGCACGACGCGTTCTTCGGTGGCAGCATCGAGGCAGGATGGAATCACATGCTTGCGCCGCTCGGCCTCGATGTGGCGACGTTACGCGCGCATCCCGAAGGCATTTCGCGCCCCCTCGAACAGCGCGAGAAGCAATACGCGTTGCCATTGCACGACGGCCCGCGCGGCTTTCGCACGGACACGCTGCGCGTGGAGCTGTATTCGGAAAAGCTGTTGCGGCATGGCTATCCGCCGGTGCCGGCGTATGTACCGCCAGCCGGCCTCGCAAAAAACGCGCGCGACCCGGCCTATCCCTATGTGCTCACGTCGACGAAAAACGGCTATTACTGTCACAGCCAGCATCGCGGCGTCACGCGGCTGCGCAAGCGCGCGCCGTATCCATTGGTCGAAATGAGCGCGGTGCTCGCGGCAAAGAAAGCCATCGAGAACGACGACTGGGTGATCCTGAGCACCGCAAGCGGCTCGGCGCGTTTCGTCGCGCGTATCGAGGATGCGCTCGCCGATGACGTGCTCGTTGCCGAGTATGGCTGGTGGCAGGCATGCGACGAACTCGGCATGCAAGGATTCAATGCGCGCGGCAAGCTCAACAGCAACTTCAGCAATCTGGTGTCGGGCGGGCGATACGATCCGCTGTCCGGCTCGATGCCGATGCGTGCGCTTGCCTGCGATTTGCAGCCCGATCCGTCGTTCGAACGCAAGCGACGCGCGTGGAAGGGCTGGCGCGCTTTCGTCGTAACGAAGCTCGCCAACGAAGCCGAAGGTGTGCGCACGGTCACGTTCACCGCGAAAGACGGTGGCCAGCTGCCCGACTATCTGCCGGGACAGCACGTGAGCGTGCATGTCGCAACACTCGGGGAACGCGGCACCACGCGGGCCTATTCGCTCGTCGGCCATGCGAAGGAACGCGGCCGCCGCACCTACACGATCTCCGTGCGCCATCAGCTGGACGGCGCGATGTCGAGCCACGTCCATCGCGAACTCGCCGTCGGCGACGACGTGAAGCTGCGCGCGCCGGGGGGCACCTTCGTCCTGCCGATGCGTTCGCGCCAACCCGTGGTGATGTTCGCGGGCGGCATCGGTATCACGCCGTTCATTTCGTATCTGGAATCGCTTGCGCGCGATACCGCGACGAAGCAGCGCGCGGAAGCGTGGCTTTTCTATGCGAACCGTGACGGCGCGGCGCATGCGTTCAAACAGCGCATTGAGGCTTTGTGTGAAGAATGGCCTGCATTGCACGTGTTCGACTGCTATGCGCATCCGCGTCCGGCGCTCGATATGGCCAGCATCGACTACGACCGCGCGGGCTATCTCGACGCCTGCGTGATCGACGACGATCTGATCCGACGCCGCGCGCGCTTCTACCTGTGCGGCCCCGAGCCGATGATGACGTCCATCATCGACGGGCTCGTCGCGCGCGGCGTGCCCGCTTTCGACATCTTCAAGGAAGCGTTCCGCTCACCGTCGCAGCCCCGCGCCGACGCCTCGCAAGCCTTCTCGGTCACCTTCGCGCGCTCTGGGAAAACCGCGCGATGGACGCCGGTGCAAGGCAGCCTGCTCGCGTTCGCTGAAAGCATCGGCGTGTCCTTGCCGAGTGGTTGCCGCGTCGGCCAGTGCGAAAGCTGCGCGGTGCGTATCGCCCAGGGCGCAACCGACCACCTTTCGGGCAACGCCCCCGAGGAACCCGACATGTGCTTCGCATGCCAGGCGATTCCGCTATCGGATCTTGTCATCGAGGCATGACGATTCATCTATACCAACACACCAGCAAATAGGCTTGAAGGGAACGTCATCATGGAACAGGTCACACAGGCAAAGCCGCTACCGTCCGGTTCGGGCGCGGGCAACACGATGGAACGCACGGCCGCGCGCGTCACTCGCTGGGCTGAACGATGGTTTCCCGATGCCTATATCTTCGCGGCGATCGCCGTGATCGTCGTCGCGCTGGGCGCACTGGCGATCGGCGCTCCGATGCAGCGCGTGGGCATCGCGTTCGGCGACGGCTTCTGGAGCCTCATCCCCTTCACGATGCAGATGGCCGTCGTCGCGATCTCGGGCTACGTGGTCGCGGTGTCGCCGCCCGCGTCGAAGATGATCGCGTGGCTCGCGCACCTGCCAAAGAGCGGGCGCGGCGCAGTGATGTTCGTCGCATTCGTGAGCATCGCCATGTCGCTCTTCAACTGGGCGATCAGCCTCGTGTTCAGCGGCCTGCTGGTGCGCGCGCTCGCACGCCGCGCGGACCTGCGCATGGACTATCGGGCAGCGGGTGCAGCGGCCTATCTCGGCATGGGCGCGACGTGGGCGCTCGGCCTCAGTTCGGCGGCCGCGCAGTTGCAGGCGAACGCCGACAGCCTGCCGAAAGCGCTGCTGGCGATCACCGGCGTGATCCCGTTCTCTGAAACGATCTTCCTGCCGCAGTCGATGTTGATCGTCGCGGCGCTGACCATCGCGTCACTCGCGATCGCGGGCCTGTCCGCCCCGGTCGGCGACCGCGCGCGCACGGCGCACGATCTTGGCGTGTCGCTCGACGACATCGACATGAACGTGGCGAAGCCCGCACGCCCCGGCGAATGGCTCGAATACAGCCCGCTCGTGACGATCCTGATCGTGCTGCTCGGCGTTGTGTGGATCAGTCATGAGTTCACGGCGAAGAACCCTTTGCTCGCAATCTCAAACCTCAACACGTACAACTTCGTCTTCATTCTGCTCGGCATGCTACTCAACTGGCGTCCGCGCCGCTTCCTGAACGCGGTCGCGAAATCCGTGCCGTCGACGGCGGGCGTGCTGATCCAGTTTCCGCTCTACGGCGGCATCGCATTCATCCTCACCAAAGCTGCGGCGCCCGCCGGCCTGCCTTTGTCGGAGCATCTCGCGCATTTTTTTGTCGCGATCTCGTCGCAAGCTTCGTTTCCTGCAGTGATGGGCGCGTACTCCGCAATTCTCGGCTTCTTCGTGCCGTCGGGCGGCGGCAAGTGGATCATCGAAGCGCCCTACGTGATCGAAGCGGCGAAGTCCCTGCAAGTGCATCTCGGCTGGGCCGTGCAGGTCTACAACGCGGCCGAGGCGCTGCCCAACCTCATCAACCCGTTCTGGATGCTGCCGCTGCTCGGTGTGCTTGGGCTGCGCGCAAAGGACGTGGTCGGCTTTACGTTCACGCAGCTTATCGTGCATATCCCGCTCGTTGTGTTCATGCTGTGGGCGCTCGCGCCGACACTGACCTACCACGCGCCTGTCATGCCCTGAAGCACATCACAAGGAAAGTCTGCAAATGAAGATTCTGGATTCGACCATCACGCGTGACGCACTCCCGTTTCCCGAACTGATCGATGCATTGCGCGAGATGTTCGTCGAAGGCTGTCACGTGCCGCTGCGTCACAACCACAAGATCGCGACCGGCAGCGACGAAAGCGACGAAGGCACCGTACTCATCATGCCCGCATGGCAGGACGGGCGGTATCTCGGCATCAAGACGGTCAACGTATTTCCCGGCAATGCGGCGCTCGGCTTGCCGGGCCTGCACTCGACCTATGTGCTCTACGATGCCCGCACCGGCGCGCCGCTCGCCCAGCTCGACGGCAACGAGATCACGTCGCGCCGCACGGCTGCCGCGTCGGCACTTGCGGCGAGCTATCTCGCGCGAAAGAATGCCTCGCGCATGACACTGCTCGGCGCGGGGCGCGTGGGGAGTCTCGTGCCGCAAGCGTATCGCGCCGTGCTGCCGATTCGGGAAGTCGATGTGTGGGATGCGATTCCGGCAGCCTCGAAACGTCTTGTCGCGCGTCTGAACGAACTCGGATTCCATGCGCGCGTCGCCGACAATCTGCCGGAAAGCGTGGCGCACGCCGATGTCGTGACCTGTGCGACGCTCGCCACCGAGCCAGTCGTGTGTGGCGAATGGCTCGCTCCGGGCTCGCATCTCGACCTCATCGGCAGCTTTACGCCCGCGATGCGCGAAGCCGACGATGCGTGCTTCACGGAGGCAACGCTGTTCGTCGATACACCGGAAGCGTTCCAGAAGTCCGGCGATCTGCTTGGGCCACTGCAGCGCAAAGTCGTCGCCGATCCAGAGCGTTGGCCGACGCTGGAAATGTTGTGCAGGGGGCAGGCGTTGGGTCGCGCCAACGACACGGAACGCACGGTGTTCAAGGCGGTGGGCACGGCACTCGAAGACCTCGCGGCAGCGGCACTGGTCTATGAACGATGCGTTCGTGTGTAGCGAGGCCGCACGCTCGAGCCGATGGAAACCCCGCGCGCCTGGGAGCTTCGGAACAAGCCATGCTATTGGCACAACCGAGAAGCGCCGTCAATCTCGATTTGGAGATAAGGCGGTTACTTGCCGTCCGTCGTCTTCGTGGCTACTCCGATGGTGAGTCTCGAACTGAAGCACGCGGTGCCACGTTAGAGCGGTACTTTTACGCGCGCGTACGCCGAAGCGGTGGAGGTGAGCGCGAGTCGACGGGGAGCGACTATCCGGTAGATCACCGCCAGCGGCGAACCGTACATAGGGGGCAGTGAAGTTAAGTGGCAGGTGAACAGCAAAGCAGACGGACCTGAAGTAAGAGCGGGGGATAAACATGCCCTGTCATCAGTTTTCCAACTTCGTTCAGGTAAGTGATGGCCGCGCACGAACTCGCATCATCGCGATCTGCGATGCGATGCGCTTTGCGAGGAACACACCCGGATGGCATGACATCTGCGTAGTGTGCTGCAGGCAGCTGGCCGCTTGTCCGTTCCTGCAACCCTCTTGTTCAAGGAGACACACCATGAACACGCTAACTATCAACGACCTCGAGGAATCTGGAGAACTTGATCACCAGGAGATGAGCAACATTCTAGGTGGCCGGATGAAAATCATCGGCCAGCCCGCCGGCTCGCTCCTCACGTCCCCTGATGGAGACCCCGTTGGCGTGTATGTCGATGGCATGCTGCAAAACTCCGTCACCGACGGCTACTACCACGGTTGACAGCAAGGAGGCGCACAGTCCTGCGCGCGTGAGGCCGTATGGCTAGTTCGTGCGTGACCGCACCCTCGAGGTTCGAATAGAGTCACACGAGCGGCCCCGCGATTCAGAACGCGATTGCGCACACGCAAGAATGGTAGACAGATCAATTGGTGGACGCACGGGACACGCAGTCGCGCTGCCTGGTACAGTTGAAGCCGAACGACAATCTGTCACAAGCGGAGATGACCGGGTGTCGCCGTGCCGGGGACGCTGTGTCGCGATCGGGAAAATTCACGCCGAGAGCGCCGCGATGATGGTGATCTAAGTCAGACGGGAACAAATTCGAAAAACGAACACTCTTGGGCCTCGGCGGAATCGGAGGCTTCCAGGTGAGTGCGCCGGTGCCCAACGTACAGGTGGCAAAGACGATGTGCTTCCACGGAGAGCGAATGGGTCATATCGACCCGTTACCGCCGGTTGAGACGCTTGAGTTGAAAGAGCACGTATCAGAGCGAACCGGCCGTTTGAGTGACGGATGTGCGCGATGCGCGAGGTGGAAACTGGCCGAACTTGATATGACAAATCGCGAGATTACCGAGCACGACGGTACCGGTGAGACACGTTCAGAGAGTTGGACTGCCTACTTCTGACAAACAACGGCAGTCAGGACGAGCGGTATGACTTCGTTCACTGTCGCGGGACTTCCCATTTCCCGAACGCGTTCGCTCACCTCGTCTTTCCCAGCCACCACGACAACCCCGTAGATCTCATTGGTGGTGTGACTGCGCTGGGCGAACATGTCGTCGTTCGGGGAGAAACCGAATACGGCCCGGACCTTGAATCCTAGTGCTGTGAGATCGCTCGTTGGACTCGGCTGAAACGCGTTGACTGAGTTATCAGACACTTTCATCGGCTTCGAGGCGATCTCCCCCGCGTCGACCAGTTGCCCGATAAACTCATGCGAACCGGAATGACAATCGAGACTGGCAGCGAGTTCGTGTGCGTAGATCACGTTCGAAACGAGCGTCAGGCCAATAGCGGCGCATCGGACAAGTTGAGAGAACTTCACTCGTGATATCTCCTTGGGCAATGGGTTCATTCGCGCGCGACAAGCAACAACAACTCAACAAGATGCGCTAGCCAACTTGCCGAAAAGAAGCAAAGACGCGGTAGCGTTGGTGTTCTGCATGCACTTATATAGATTAGTGCGCGCAAGCGCTGCGAGCAATATCCGTAGCTGAATAACTTAGTTGCGTCGCGCGATACGATCCGCACTGTTGGACTCCCCGCTGCGAGTCGGTCAAGTTCGCTCGAACTCATGCCGATAACCCTCATCTCCTGTCTGACCGTCGTCATCGCCTTGTCGCACTCAACCGTAAATGTTTCCAATCATGACCGTATATAGCCTTACCGTAAGCGCGAAATAATGCACACCTAGCCTCAGCAGTCGGAAAGAGGCAAGCTGCGTCCGCAGACTTGAATTGCGGACGCAGATAATGACCGACACTGACTTTGACTTTCTTCCCCTGCGGGTGATCAAGACATGTGCCGATGGCAAGCATCGATACGATCCCGAGGGCAAACGCAAGCTTATCGAGGCTTGCCGGCGGCCTGGTGCATCGCTGGCTGGTCTGGCGCTGAAGGCCTGCGTGAACGCAAACCAACTGCACAAGTGGGTGCGTCTGGAGGAGCGGCGAGAACGCGCTGCTGACGCGACTGCTGACGTTGGGCAACCGTCGTCGGCATTTGCAGCGGTCGTCACGGTCGACGAGGCGTCCTCGATATTGGCCCCGAGGGTCGCAGTGCCGCGGGAGCAGCAATCAACGCCACAGCGCGAACTGTTTCAGCCTTCACGCCCGGCACCGACCGCGCGCCTGTCAGCGACGTTGCCCAACGGGGTCGTCGTCGAGCTCGAGTGTTCCGGCCGCGATGCTTCACTCGTGAGCGCGATGATCGCCGCACTGGGAGCGCCCTGATGTTCCGCTTCGATCATGACCTGCTGGTGTACCTGCATCGCGAGCCGATCGACTTCCGCGCCGGACTGAACACGCTGGTGACGCTGGTCGAGCAGTCGATGCAGCTTGACCCGCTCACGCGAGCCGTCTTCGGGTTCCACAACCGCAAGCGCGACCGCGTGAAACTTCTTCTCTATGATCGCGCGGGGTTCTGGCTCATGATGAAACGACTCGAGGCAGACCGGTTTGCCTGGCCCCGTCGCCAGCAGACCGTGGTCGAACTCACGACAGAACAGCTTCACCTGCTGCTCGACGGCGTCGATCTCGACGCGCTGCGCCGCCACCCAGCACGGCAATACTGCCACGCGAGCTGAAGCCCGGTATCGCCGCCGTTGCAGGTAAACAACGGTGGCCCCAGTTGTTACACATTCGCGTAAACCTGTTTGGCTCTTCGATTCGCTATCGTGGAGCGCATGTCCCCTCCAGATCTCCCCCGACTCCCGCGCACCGCCAAGGCCTATATCCACAAGCTGGAAGAGCGCGTGGCGGCTGATGCGCAGCTCATTGCCGAGCGCGACGCCAGGATTGACGAATTGACCCGGCGCCTGGACGCGCTTGAGGAGCAATATCGTCTTGCGCTGGCCCGGCAGTACGCACCGAAGAGTGAGAAGCGCAAGGACCGCGTGTTCAACGAGGCGGAACAGACCGTCCAGGATGAACCTGAAGAAGAGGACGCCGGCGAAGTGCCCGTGTTGCCGGACACCGGGTTGCCCGAGGTCAAGCCTGCCGAAACACGCAAGCCCGGACGCCAGCCGCTGTCTGCGGATCTGCCGCGCGAGCGCATCGAGTACGACCTGCCCGAAGAGCGCAAGAGCTGCCCGTGCTGCGGCGAGGCAATGCACCGCATGGGCGAGGAGACCAGCGAGCAGTTGCACATGGAAGTCAAGGTATCGGTGCTGCAACATGCGCGCTTCAAGTATGCATGCCGGCACTGCGAGCGTCATGGCATGCGCACGCCGATCGTGATCGCGCCCATGCCGGCACAACCCTTGCCGGGCAGCCACGCGAGCCCGTCGATGATCGCCGCTGTCACGCTTGGCAAGTATGTCGATGGCACGCCGTTGTACTGGATGGAGGATGTGCTCGCGCGCTCAAACATCGCGGTCAGCCGTGGTACGTTGGCGAACTGGATCATCCGCCCCGCCGAGTTGCATTACAGCCGGCTGTATGAAGCGCTCAGGCAGATCCTGCGGGGACAGGACCGAATCCACGGTGACGAGACGACAGTCCAGGTTCTGAAGGAGGAAGGCCGGAAGGCGCAGGACACGTCGTACATGTGGGTGTACAGAAGTGCTGAGGATAGCGAACAACCGGTAGTGCTGTTCGACTATCAGACCGGGCGCGGCCAGGAGCATCCGAAAACCTTCCTTGGTGACTATGCGGGTACGCTGATGACGGACGGCTGGCCCGCGTGTGTTGGCGAGCGTCTAAATTTGACCCGGTGGGTCAAATCTGCTCGCCCGTTAACAGTTCGATGCCGGCTGCGGCCCTCACCAACGGGACGATCTTGTTGCGCACGCCCATGCCCCTCGCGTCCACGTAGCCATACGGTCTGGATTTGGGGGCCGCCCTGGCGATGGTCTTGAGTTCGGATGCAGGGTTGAATTCACATCGCCCTTCCGCGATGGCCTGCCTGAAAATCTCACGCAGCCAGCCCCGGGCTTCCTTCGATATACTCAGGGCATCCCGTTTCTCAAAGCGTTCCTGGACGCGGGCGCAGACTGCGCGGGTGATTTTCTGGAGCATCATCGAACCGATCTCGGACAGGATATCCTTGTCAAGGTAGGTGCGCATCTTACCGAGCGTTGAGCTGGCACGGCCGGCGACTTCCTTCCGCCTGTACCATCGCTCGGTGGCCGAACGGAAGAGCTTCTCCCCGGTTTCCTTCGAGAGCTTTCTGGCTGTACGTCGGTGATGACCCGGATCCGTGCCATGAGCCAGTTGGGTCCGTGCCGTAGAGGTGAGCTCACGAGCATCCTGAAGGGAAAGCGCCGGATAGGTGCCGAAGGAGATGCGCCGCTGCTTCCCGGCGAAGCTGTATCGGAAATGCCAGCTTTGGGGCCGTCGGTGGGCAAAAAGAGAAACAGGCTGCAGCCGTCCTTGAGCGTGTAGTCACGGCTGGCAGACCTGGCCAACTGGACCTGTCGGCAGTCAGAAGCATGGTAGTACATCCAGTCAGCTCGAACTTTCGATTTACTGCCCAGTGTACTACTTTGACACGCGCTTCAGCTGGATGACGATGGACCGCAAAAAGTAAAAACCCCTGCTACGACAAGGCTTTGTGGGATCTTGCTGGACTGCGTTGTACTACCTTAAACAGCTTTATGGTGCCCAGGGCGAGACTCGAATCTGCACCGCTTTTCGCAGTGTCAGAACTTGAACCAATACGCCCCGTCAGCACGGTTCGTCACATTGGGACGATGTTGTCGTGGCATAACCGTAAATCCGGTCGCCGCTTGGATCCCAACTGCGAATTTTCCGAGGTTGGCACTTTTGACCGTGTGTTACGCTTGAAAAAGAAGCCGCGCATTTTTCTCTCTGACTTGTACGTGTTTGCGCATTATTCAGGGAGGCAACAGCATGGCTACCACGATCAAGCGGGCGGCAGTTCTTCGGCCCGGACAGATTTCTCACCTACTTCGTGCAACTGACGCGACCAGCCGCTTTCCAGAGCGCGATGCCTTGATCATCCTGCTTGGATTCGGTGTTGGTTTGCGCATTTCTGAGACGGCCCAGATCACGGCCGCCGACGTGATGTTCCCCGATGGGCGCATTCGTAAAGAGGTCAGCGCTCGCGAGGCGATCACAAAAGGATGCCGACAACGTACCGTCTATTTCACAAGCCCGAAGCTCATCGCCGCACTTGAGCGCTATCTAGCGTTTCGCGTTGAGCACGATCTGGGCACCACGCTTGCCCCCGCACGTTATCGCGGCATGCAGCCGAAATTACCCTTGATTTTGAGTCGCAAGGGGTATCCCTATTCACTGAATCGTAAGGTGCGTACGTCGGCTGCTGGAGAGAAGATCGACTACTGGGCAGCCGATTCGCTTCAGGCCTACGTGACGAAGCTCTACAGGGACGCCGGACTGAAGGGCGCTTCATCACATTCCGGCCGACGGTCCTTTGCATCCCGCCTTATCTATCGTGGCGCGGATGTGGAAACGGTGAGTCTACTGCTGGGGCACCAGTCGATTGATGATACGCTCCGCTATATCGAGCCGAGTCCGGCGATCATGCGCCGGGCTTGCGAGGATGTGATCTGAACCTGTCGGCGTATCACATCTGCAGCCGTTCGGCCATCATCTCGTCCGCCGGCAGCAGCTGCGGCATCGCGCGGGCGGCCTCCATGTCCGTCGTACGGAGCCACTCGTCGTAGTCGTCAGGCGTAGGATGACCATGGAGCGCTTTTCGTGTCTGGAGCGGTGCACGCGTCCCATGACGGAGTGACCCTCGGCGTCGGTCAGCCATCGTGACGCCGTTCAGGAGCCCCTGAGGCGTCTCATCGCATTTCCAGAGCCCTGCAGCGGCGAACGGCCCGCCGCTGTTGAGACCACACCAGGAGCTAGACGTTCTTGCCCGCCCCACATTTCTGCCCGGCTGCGTGGCGCCCAGCCGCACCCGACGGGAGGATTTTCCTTGCTTTTGTCATCTCCTTACCATAAAGTAAGGCGTATCGGAGGGCCAATCATGCCGTCAGCAACCATTACATCGAAGGGCCAGGTCACGATTCCGGTGGACGTGCGCAACCAGCTTGGCCTGGAATCCGGCGACCGGATCGAATTCAGCTTCAACGAGGAGTCGGGCCGGTACGAGGTTTATCCGGCCACGCGCGCACTCGCGTCGCTCAAGGGCATTGTGAAGAAGCCCGCCAAGCCAGTATCGATCGAGGACATGAACCGCGCCATCGCCGAGCAGGGAGCGTCCGCACGATGATCGGACTGGATACGAACGTCCTGGTCCGCTACTTCGCTCAGGACGACGCCGTGCAGTCGAAGCGGGCGACGGCGCTCATGGAGTCCCTGTCGGCCGAGCGCCCCGGTTACGTCTCGCAAGTCGCGCTGGTCGAACTCGTGTGGGTGCTCGCGCGTTGCTACGGCGTCGAGCGCGGACAGTTGAAGGACATCCTCGAATCCATGGTCGGGACGAAGGAACTGCTCGTCGAAGCGGCGGATACGGTGCGCAAGGCCCTGCGAGTTTTTGCGGCGTCCGACAAGGCAGATTTTGCGGATTGCCTGATCGAGCGGTCTGGGCACGTGGCCGACTGTGAATACACGGCAACCTTCGATGTGACTGCATCGAAAGTCGCAGGAATGCAGTTGGTCAAGTAATCGCGGCTCAGGCCGATATCAGGGATTGCGAGGACCAGAAAATGGATGTGCTGTTTTCCGCCAATGCGGCGGTACAGGAAGCCGTGACGGGGGTGGTGCAGCGTCACCGCGCCGCGGGTGTGCTCATGTGGGCGCTCCTGCACAGGATTGAGGCGGAAGTGCTCACGCAGGTGGCAGCAACCGGCAAGCACAGCACACGCATTCTCGACATGCTTCGTGCGCCTGCCGCGCTTGACTACCCGAAGGACGATCGACCGGTGTCGTTCGAAGGCCATGATTTTGTTCCAATTGTCTTCGGTGCGATTGATGACGCATGGCGAAGGGTTCACTGATCAGGGAAAGCAGGAGGGCTCATGTTGCAGAGGTGGATTGGACGGCTTGCATGCCTTATCGGGCGGCATCAATGGGCGCTGGGAACACACTACCACTACATACTTAACGATAGCGGCATTCATTTTCACGAATGCGGCCGCTGCGGTAAGGGGCGCTCAAGCTAAAAATCGGAAAGCGACAGGAAGAGCGATGAGCTACGACGAGCGCGACGCGGCGATGGATGAAATGTACGAGCGTATCGGCGAAGAGCTGTATCCAGAGCACCGCGTCCAGGCGATTACCGAGTTCACGGCGGACCGCCTAGGCTCGTACTATCTAGCCAATCCAATGGTTATGCGACCCGCCGTCGATGCTCTCCAAGAGGCGAAGCGCCTCAAGGCTAACGGACATCACTCAGCCGCCGTCGTGTTTTGCGCCACGACAATCGAGTTGCTCTTGAAGGCCACGCTTTTGCAGCCCATCGTCTATGGCCTTGTCCATAACGATGGTCTGGCTGACATCATCGTAAAGCACGCCCTTGGGCAGACAGGTTTTGATCGCTACCGAAATCTTTTGTCGCGTCTCTTTCAAGAGCTGGCGAATCTGGACATCGCAAAGGTAAGTCGTGATGGTGTTTCGGTCACACTCATTGATGAGAGCCGGCGCGTGCAAGATTTGCGGAATGACATCATTCACAAAGGTCAGACATGTGACGCAGCCGCTGCCGAAAATGCTTTCGATGTGGCTGTAGCCGTCTTCGAGAAGATCGTTGTAGATGTGCTTTGGTCGATCGGCTTAGCTGTCGGTGAGAAAGGTCACATCGCCCCACGGCAATTCACGTAGGAAAACAGGAGCTAAGAAGTGCATATTTTGGAAATGAGCACTGCCCGTCGAGTTGCGGATGCCATTAAGGACGAACGAAATCCCGTGGTTCAGAATGACGCCATGAGGCAACGCGAACAGTGGATGCTCGAAGCAGACACTGGCACTCTTCAAATGAGCGCGGAGATACGAGAGCTGCTGGAGCAAGCGTAGGAATATCGCGACAAGGAAAACGATCAAAATGCGTATTGCGTCGAGCATCGGAACGGCATCGAATCTAGAGGAGTATCTGTCGCTCGTGAACCGGCAGGTAGAGTCACACGGCGCGCCTTTTGGCACAAACGCCTACCTATTTCGCGGTCAAGCTGACGAAGCATGGCCGCTCGCACCTGGCATAGAACGTCATCGACGTGTTTCCGCGAGCACAGAGAATCGGATGCTTGAAGAGTTCAAGCGGCGTGCAGTTCCTTACGTCGAGTCATCGCATTCACTATCGGATCTGGATTGGCTGTCTATCGCCCAGCATCACGGAATGCCGACCCGCTTGCTCGACTGGACTGCTAATGCGTTGTGCGCGTTGTGGTTCGCGATCCACAAGCCTGTTGAACTCGTTGAAACACCGGGCCTCCGGTGCGCCGCTGTATGGATGCTCTTGTGCCGCACCGACGACTGGATACGCGATGACGAACGCGGAGCTCCTCTCCAAATCAGAGGCACGAAACTCTTCGAGCCTGCTCATATCTCACGTCGGATCTGCGCTCAGGACGGATTCTTCACTGTGCGTGCGAGAGAACCTAGCGGCTCCAATTCCCGGCTTATGCCGCTCGACGTGGATCCCGGATATTGTGAGATGCTCGGCTATATTAAAGTGCCATCGACCTCATTCGGACTCGTACGCGGGCAACTGCAAGTCGAAGGTATCACGCTGGCGACGCTTTTCCCGGACCTTGACGGTGTGGCCCGTGCGGTGGCTGCGACGCATTGTTACCCAGACGATCAAATGCAGATCGCGGGGGAGATGCGATGAACAACACAACGGAAAACGCAATGCGAATCACGCTCGACAGTGCCAAGGCGATCTATCGCAAGGCGATTGACTCGCGCGCAAGTGACGGCGAAGGTGCGGCATGGTGGGATGAGGTTGCGGACGAAGTTCGCGACGTAATCGTCGCAAGCTCGTTGAGTGATGCGGCGGCGGTGATCGAATGGTGGCATCACGACTGAACAGCGGCATCCGACACACCGCGCGATGCGGCTAGGCGGATACGAGAGGCCGGCCGAGCGCTGCGACTTAACGCATAGGAAGTCGATGCCGCGCGATGCAGACCTCCTCCGACGAGCGCGGCGCGCTGGAAGTTTCATTGCTGGATTTGCTCGACGACCGGGACGCGGTGACTGCTCAGTTGAGCGATAGGGTTCCTACCTGGCTCGAGGCGGAACTGGCGTGCGACGGGTTGCAGATCTACCTAGAGCGACATGGTGTTTGGATCCTCGCGCCTCTTGACGATTAGGAAAATGGGTATGACATTAGTTGATGTCCTTATTGCACTCCTTGCTTTCCTGATCGGTGTTGTCGTGCGAGAGTTCCTGCCCGGGTATTTCAGGAAAAAGGGCGAAAACCTAGCAACGAAAGAGGACGTCGCTGAAATCACGAATTTGCAAAAGGCAGTCGAGCATCGATTCAATGAACTGCTCGAAAATTCGAAACAACGTCACGCATTGCGTGTAGCTGCGCTTGACCAACGCCTCGCCGCGCATCAACAAGCGTTCTCGCTATGGCGCGAACTGTTGTCGAATACCCATAGCGAGAAGATCGGTCCGGTCGTACTCCGTTGCCAAACGTGGTGGGAGCAGAACTGCCTTTACTTGGAGCCGGTCGTCAGAGACGCATTCGTACGGGCGTACTCGGCCGCTCACTCGCACCATGCATACACAGAGGCACGCGCAAACTCTACGATCATTCAAGACAACTGGAACGAGATATCAAACTTCCCGAAGGTCTTGTTCGAAGCGATCCAACTGCCACCGTTAAGGCAGGCCGACGCGGAAAATGTTCTATCGGAACGCGGCGCGACCGATGTAAATGACTAGGAAAACAATATGGAAGTTAAAGTCACAGTCGATGGCCGAGCATATGCCGCAGAGGTTCACGAGGTCGATGGTGCTGTCACGGTTATCACGGACGCTGGAGGTACAGAAACGGCGACCATCGGTGGCAGCAGCGTCGAGTCGATCGCGCGAACGAGGCTCCTACGGATGGCGCGGACGGGCAAGGCCCGACCGAAGGCTCAGTGCCAACGGAAAACGCAATGCGAATCACGCTCGACAGTGCCAAGGCGATCTATCGCAAGGCGATTGACTCGCGTGCAAGTGACGGCGAAGGTGCGGCATGGTGGGATGAGGTTGCAGACGAAGTTCGTGACGTAATATCCGCACGCTCGTTGAGTGATGCGGCGGCGGTGATCGAATGGTGGCATAACGACTGGACAGAGGTATCCGACACACCGCTCGACGGCTAGGCGGATTCGAGAGGCGGGCCGAGCGCTGCAACTTAACGCGTAGGAAATCGGGGAAAAGCGATGGATCTTTACAGTATCGATGTCTCGGCGCTCGGTGACACCGTCTGGGTGACGGGTGACGACGGCTCATGCGTAGGTCGCTTCAGCAAGCGTTTCGGAATCGACGTACATCGGACAGTGACCGAGCAGATGGCCGGCGCCGCTCAATGTCTGCATTGCACGCACGAGGCCGCAGGGGCAGTTGAGTGGCAGGAGTTTCGCGAGGCCATCCGACGGCACTACGGAATCGAAGTTCCGGCCGACGTAATCCGGTTTTGAGCAAGGAAAGCAGCAATGCCGAAGAAATTTGAATTCAATGTTGAGCAGCGGCCGGCAGGTCCTAATCTCCATTCATGGGTCGCAATCGATATAGCGTCTGGAACGTCAATCGATCTCCCCAGAGGCGGGAATGGCAGTATGGTTGGGCAGTACCCGGAGATTCAGGAATACCTCGCCAACCGCTATCAGGTCGATGTTCCGTTGATCTACGTGACACAGCTTGACGAGCTGCGCATCGATCCAGACGGGACATCTCATTGGACGTTTCGTCGTCAGGCAGCGCAGGTGACGGTTAACGACATCCCTCGTGTCGTGTTTCAGGTACAGCTTGGCAGAGCATAGGAAAATGAACGTGGACGATTTCAAAGTTCTGCCCATCGCAGAGGCGGTACGCGATCTTCTGAGCGCGGAAGCGACCGAGAAGTTGTTTCTGGGGGCCGCCGCTGCGGCAGGTGCTGCCGCCCTCGCAGCGGTCGGCGTTTGGAGCTATAAGCAGGTTAAAGAGGCCAACACCAAGGCCGATTTCGAGCGTATGGAAGCGATGACGAAGAACGATATCCGTCATTTCGAGTCATCCTCATCAGCAGGCGCAGAAACCGAAAGTGGAGGAACTCGCACCAACTTCAATTTCGGGGATGGCTTCAAGGCTACGCGATAGGAAAGGCCGGGCCAGCCGGTTGCTGGCACTACTGGGCAGAGCAGCTATGTCGAAACAACGGAAGTTCACGGCTACGGTCAAGGAGCCTCCCAATCGGGCCACGGCCACGGCGTACGGTTTTGCAATCCATCTGGAGGATTTGGAGAGCGATCCGAGTTTTGGAACACACCGTTTGGTAATCGAGTTGCAGCCCGAAACGACTGTCGAGCAAGCGGACGAACTCGCGCGGCAGTTGAACCGGCTTGGCGTATCTGTCACGCTGAAATAGGAAAAACGCTGACATGGGAATGATCGCGGACATCGCTGAGGGCAAAGCAGCTGGACAGATCGCTGTGAAGCCTTTACTCGCCATCGCGATCGCCAGCGGGGCACTTTTGCACGCCCCGTCACATTTTGTTGGTTCGACAGGTCTCACGGATTTTCTCGCGAAGTATCGGATATGGATTGGCTTCGCGTTACTGGCTTCCTGCGCCTATCTGGTCGCGCAAGGGCTCTCATGGTTCTTTAGCGATCATCGGATCGCTGTTGGAGGATGCGCGGATGCGGAAGGTCCGACATAAGTGGCTGACAACGCTGACACCAGATGAGAAAGCTGAAGGCGAGGACGTATACGAGCCGTGGCCGGGTTACGACAAGGCGATGTCACTGGCCGACGCGGAGCGTGCACTCGATGAGTGCGTGCGTCGTTGGCCAGACTTAGAGTTTCGCGCGCATCGTGTTCGCGTCCACGAGAGGATCGCAGCGGACGCCATCGCGCGCGCGCAACCGCAAGTAAGAGCACACTGGAAAAATTGGGCATCTAGGCAATGGCGACTGATGAATTCGAACCGGCGGGCGGCTGGATCTACATAATGATGACGTCGGCCGACTGCAACAGATTTAAGCTGGGGCGCACAACGGGGAATCCGATGGATCGCGCCAAGACGCTTCGCACCGGTGATCCAAAGCTTGCCCTTGAAGTGGCTTGGTTCGTTCCGGCCAAATATGGAAAGCTGTCAACGATTGAAGCGGCGCTTCACGGCCAATTCGCTGAACGCATCGCTTTCCACGATGAAGGCACATCGGAATGGTTCTTCGGAGAAGCGAAGTGGGCAAGCGAATTTATAGAGAACTTACTTGAGGAGTGGTCGCGGCATCCGATCAGCGACGTGTTTGCAAACGCCGAGAATCGTGTGTGCCGGGCTTACGAGGCCGATCTCGAATCGTTATATGGGCCACCTGTCCGGCTGGACCCCGAGAGCGGCATGCCTTGGTAGTCACCACGCTGGCTGGCGAAACATGGGGCTCGACCAACGTAGAGTGACGGAACGGAAACGGAATGGAAATGGAGGCAAAAAGGATGACCGAGCTATCGGACATCGACGTATTCTGGCAAGAATTCATGCAAAAGACGCTCGCGTCGGGGCAGCCAAGGCTACTTTATCGAGGCCAGTCCGACAAGAAATATACGCTGCTTCCGTCAATCGCTCGGCATCCACAAGAACATACCGGTGGTGATATCAGCTCGTTGGAACGTGGATTAATTGATGAATTCAAGCGCCTGTCCTTGAGAGAGCTAGAGTTCGTTCCGGAAAGCGACTTCGAGTGGCTGTTTCTCGCGCAGCACCACGGGTTGCCAACACGGCTTCTAGATTGGTCTACGAATCCACTGGTGGGGTTGTATTTTGCAGTCGAGAGCCGAGACGAATGTGACGGAAAGGTGTATATGACGCGACAAGTCGTAAGCGATCAACCAGATCTTTTCGACTTTCGTACAGCCGATACCCTCGCTAAAAGTGTATTTGCTATCCAGCCGAAACAAAGAACAGTTATTTTTGTACGACCGAGGTATAAGGATCGTCGCTACCACAATCAGGCATCCGTGTTTTCGTGCCCGGCGAGGCCCTATGAAGATCTCGTTTCCAGCCTGGAAGGTGATCTCGACGAATTCATTGTGCCCGGTACTCTGAAACCTCGGCTGCGCGAGCGACTGCGTACGTTGAGCGTCTCTGCATCCTTCATTTATCCAGGGTTGGACGGTATCGCATCCGAGGTAAAAAGTCTTGAGCACGATCCGGTTCACTACGGAAGGAAGAGGATAGTTACGGCAACACTGGATTTGAAACTATGAAGCCCACGATTCTCTGGCTTGCGATGAACGCGACCGAGTGCAAGCCGAAATCGACCGCCTCTGTTCACGCATCGACGCTTTGATGTGACAACGGAAAACGGGATGCGCACCTGAACGAGCAAAACAACGGATGCTTGTATGCAGCTAGCACAATTGGCGATCGTAGTTGGGATGGTAAAGGACGCGATTCTTGCTGGCGCCGCCGTCGTGACCGCATGTATAGCGATACGCGGATTAAACAGCTGGCTTCGGGAGCTATCAGGGCGGACAAAATTCGAAGCTGCGTTAGCTCTCATGCGATCGGCTTACGGCCTCCGTGACGCAATCTGCAATTGCCGTGCTCCTCTGGTGGTCGCAGCCGAGTTCCCGCCCGGATACAAGAACCAAGGAAGTAGGCCATCGACGAAAGAGGAAATGGAAGCATGGAACCACGTATTCAAAAGCCGATGGGGCGGCGTTGTAGCTACGCTGAAGGAATACGACGCGAGGTCCCTGGAAGCGGAAGCGATCTGGGGAGTTGACGCGCGCGCAGTAACGCAACCGCTTTCTGAATGCGTCTCGACGTTGTACGCTGCGATCGAAAGCTACCTGGACGATGTCGCCAGCGAGGGGGACATTTTCCGCGCTGACCGAGACTTTGCGAAGAAAGTGCGCTCAGAGGTATTTGCCAGCAGAAGCTCCGCAGACAACGAGTTGAATAAACGAATCGCATCTGCCATGGACGCTCTCGCCGATTTCGCTCGGCCTCATTTGCGCCATGGGTGACCATCTTGCAAAAATTCAGCAAGCAAATAGGCCCCGGAAAGGGGGAAAGCGATGGATCTCGACAGTATCGATGTCTCGGCGCTCGGCGATGCCGTCTGGGTGACGGGTGACGACGGCTCATGCGTAGGTCGATTCAGCAAGCGTTTCGGAATCGATGTACATCGGACCGTGACCGAGCAAATGGCCGGCGCGGATCAACGCCTGCATTGCACGCACGAGGCTGCGGGTGCGGTTGAGTGGCAGGAGTTTCGCGAGGCCATTCGACGTCACCAAGGAATCGAAGTGCCGGCCAACGTAATCCGGCTTTGAGCAAGGAAAGCACGGAGAGAGGGAGTGACCATGACAAGGATTCGCATTCGAGGCGGCAAACCACCTGCAGCATAGGAAAGCCATCGGATCCGTGATCGTTGCCACTGAAGGCGGCAGACAGTAGCGACAAACTGGAACCGACGATCTTAAGATCGATCCTCTGCCGGCGGCGAGAATGCTGAAGCCCGGCCAGAGCGAAACTGAGCGAGCAGAGGAATGAGCGAGACACCGAAGTTTTCAAAGAGACAGCGCTTCTATCTTCCTCGCGCCTTCGACGCCGGGTACCGGCTCGTCAGCGACGCCGACACGCTCTGGAATGCGTTCGAAAACGCACATCACAAGGCCAACCTGCCAGGACGACTGGCCATTCCGATGGAGTCGTTCGCCCGTGCTGTCGAAATTGTGCTGAAGGATGGCGAGCTCAAGGACGCTCCCGGGTTTTGCCCGGAGCCAGCGTTGTGGTCGTTTGCGGTTTTGCAGTGCGGCTATGTGCAATCCCGTCATGCAACCGGCCGCGTGCTCGTTGCCGCAGCGTAGCGGCGCGTCGCTGCGGTCGCCGGGTTTCCCGATCCTCACGCTCGACGAACGCAGGCTGACGCCGGCTCTCGGATATGTATTCAACTGCAACTGGCTCGATCCACTTGGTCGCTTGTCTCGATCCTGTGGAAATTCGAGAGGGCAAATGCGTTGCCGGGACACGTGGTCGCGCGTCTGATAGGGGCGGACATCGACCCTTATGAGGGCGTCGTGCCGCAAGCGGGAAACGTCGATCTCCGGCGCCTGCGCAACACGCTGGCCGTGCCGCTGAAAACGCTGCGCGCGTCGCTGTTGCTGTCGACCCAGCGCAAACGTCATAGCAGCGCGTTCCGCTACTGCCGGCGTTGCATGGCGCGTGGCTACCACAGCGTCCTGCATCAGATGCTCGGTGTGAGCATTTGTCCCGCGCATCGCGTGGTACTGCAGACGACCTGCGACGGTTGCGGTTACGAAGCGCCGTACCTCGCAGGCGTCCTGCTGCTGGAGACGCCGTATCGCTGCGTCTGGTGCCATGCCTTCTATGGAGGCCGTGGATGGTCACCAAACCTGCATCAACCGATGAACTTCGCGCATCGCAAGGCGATTACGCGACTGCATTTCGACCGCTTTCCGGGGTAGTGGCGTATCGCGACCACAACTTTGCACATGGGCGGGGAAGAAGAGCTGCAGGCCGATCCAGTGTCGCGAGGCAGTCAGTTCCAGCCAAGCCGGTGACGCGTCTGCGTCGCTTCGTGCCGCGCATCGTCCTCGGCATGCAGGTAGACGCTGGTAGTTGCAAGCGACGCGTGTCCGAGGTTGTCGCGTACGAAACGCAGGTCGATCTGCTGATCGGTCATGTGCGATCCGGCTGTATGGCGGAGCCAGTGCGCCGATGCGCTGGCGAGCTGATCGGCCTGGGCGTGCCACTCGGCGCCGCGCACACGCAGCCGGTCTGCCGCGAGAGCGAAGACCTCCTTGACGATCTGGTGGATCGAGCCACGTGAGAGGGGCTTCTCGTGGCCGATGAGTGGCAGCAGCAGCGGGCGACGTTCGCCTTGGTATGGGGATGGCGCGAGGCCGTGTGCACGCCGGTAACGGGCGAGTTCGGCGATCAGCTCGTCTGTGGCCGGCACCAGTCGTGTCCTGTTGCCCTTGCCATGCACCTCGATCCACCAGCGCTCGACACCTGCGGTATCGCGACGCCAGAAGACGGCGCCCATCGGCGTGCTGGCGATCTCCGTCGCGCGCAGGCCGGTCAGATACAGCACGGTGAACAACCACCGGCACCGCGCTGCATGCAACTGCTCGCGCGCCGTGTCCGCGGGCAGCGACTCGATCGTCGTTTTAACCACTTCCCACCACGTATGGGTCAGATAGCGCGTCACGGCCGGCTTCCTGGCGACGCCGCGGCGACGCGCGAGCGACAGCGGGTTGCCGGCGAGGTAGCCGGCATCAACGAGCCACGCAAACATCGCGTTGAGGATTGTCAGTGCATGGCGCACGCTCGCCGGCGACAGCGCGCCAGCAAACGGCCGCCAGTCCGGTGAGGCGCGACCAGGCTTCTTGCGGGTCGTCATGACCCAGCGCCAGGCGGGCTGTGGGTCGGCCAGGAAGCGCTGGTAGACGAGCAGGTCCTCGTGGGTCAGCGACGACAGGGCCTTGCCGTGCTGGATTACCGTCCACAGCAGCAGCCGCTCGGCCTCCTTGCGATAGGCAGTGACGGTCCCGGGTACATCGGCGTAGCGCGCGAGCCATGCCGTGATCGCAGCCAGGTCGTCGTCGGCGCTGATGTGACGGAGCGCAGTGCGCGTGCGGTTGGTGCCAGTGGCGCCGGACAGGTCGGACGGAATGTGCAGCAGCTCGACGGGCTGGGCGGGACCGTGAGCCGACAGCAAACTTGATACTACCGAATGACGAAATCAACAACTTACGCTCCTACGCGACACCATTAGTGAGATCCGAGGCGCAGATACTTGAGATTTTCGTAGATGGCAATAAAGTCGTCACAACTTCGCTATTAAAGCTGTCAATCCGCGGCTCCAGAAGGCCGGAAGAGGCATAAAGTCCTGTGAATTCATGTGCTTACAGATCGCGAATTAAAGATGTCAACAGCCTCGCGTCGCGCGGGCGTCAACAAAAGCGGAAATCGTTCAGACGAACTGTCATGTGGCGGCGGCATCAAGGTCCGCGTGACCGCGGATATGAGCGCGGATATTTTTCGCGACGATCGGATTGGGTAGGAGTACAAATTCATGACGGTCAGTGTGGCGGACCTGAAAAACAGCGAGAAATCGCTGGCCACCGCTCTGGATAAAGCCAGGACGTTCGCAGAAGGCACACACTGCGGGCTCGGACTCGAGCACGATTCATCCATCGACAGAACAGCGCCGGCCGAACGTGAGCGGCCGTTTCGCTTTCAGGCAAAAGACTTCCAACCGGTGCGCACCGCGCGGTCGCGCAAGGGCGACTGGCTGCGCCACGAGACCAGAATATTTCATAAGATCAAGATCTTACGATCGGGATTCGAAGTCTAGAACGCGAGTTGACAATTTTAATGCGAACTCATGCGAATTGACGACTTTATTTCGTTGAGACTGCAAACAAAGTCGTCAATTCGGCGAGCGGAATCCCTACGCCTCAGGGATTTCGAATTGACATCTTTGTTTTGTTCTACGCCGATGCAGATGAGCGGGTGGCCCGTTGGCCCGGCGCAGGCAATCCGCAACGGCTTTGAGCACAGCGGACATTCAATCCGACTGCCTGCCCGAAGCTGGATCGGTAATGAGTCTCGTGCTGCGCCGGTAGGTGACATACGCCCAGAGCCAATCCAGCATGACCTTTGCTCTGTTGGGTCCTCCGGTGAGGAACGCGATATGAGCGGCGCCCCAGAACCACCACGCTGGCGCGCCCCACATGCGGATCGGGCCGAGTTCCGCCACGGCGGCCTGACGCCCGATCGTTGCCAGGCTTCCGAAATGCTTGTATCGAAACGGCGGGAGCGGACGGCGTCCCGCAAGCTGCGCGGCGATCACCTGCGCGACATATTTTCCTTGCTGTTTGGCGGCAGGCGCTAATCCCGGAACGGCTGCGCCTTTCCAGCCCAGGCTCGAAGCCGTATCGCCAATTGCATAGACGCCTTCAACGGCTGGAACAGAGAGGTCGTCGTTCACCTTGATTCGTCCTGATCCGTCTTCTGGCTGATTGAGCCATTTCGCAACCGGTGACGCCTCCACCCCGGCGGCCCACAGGATTGTGCGAGAAGCAATGCGATCTTTGCCGAGATCGGCGCCATCTTGATCGACGCCTAGCACCCTGGTATCGAGATACACGGTGACGCCCAGCTTGCGAAGGGCATGTTCGGCAGCAGCAGACAGGGAAGGGGGAAATGCAGGCAGAACGCGTGGTCCAGCATGAACCAGAATGACACGCGATGTCGATGGATCGATCGTGCGATATTCCTGGTCCATTCCGTGGTGCGCCAATTCCGCAATGGCTCCCGCTAGTTCGATACCCGTTGGTCCGCCCCCGACGATGACGAAGGTGAGCCACGCGGCACGGGCTGCTTCGTCGGTGGCCGTTTCCGCCTCTTCAAAGGCCCGCAGCAGACGGCTCCTTATTGACGTTGCGTCTTCTATGCTCTTTAGCCCCGGTGCGTACGGCGCCCAATGATCGTTGCCGAAATAACTATGACGTGCGCCAGTTGCCAGGACGAGATAGTCGTATTTCACCTTGTCTGCGCCTATAAGGACTTCGCGGATGGTGGTGTCAACGCCCGTGACTCTTCCCAGACGGACCTGGACGTTGCGCTGTCCGCGAAAGAGACTTCGGATCGGGGGTGCGATTTCCCCGGGCGACAGCGCTGCTGTCGCAATCTGGTATAGCAGCGGCTGAAGCAGATGATGATTGCGCTGATCGATTAGCGTGATCCGGCAGCGTGATCTGCGTAGCCCGCGAACGGTCGAGACTCCGCCAAAGCCGCCGCCTACTACTACAACATGAGGATACCGATCTAAAGTGCTTTCTTCGCTTCCCGAGCTATTGAGTAACCAGCGCGCAATCAATTGGTCCACCGAGATGATCCCGGGCCCGGTAGCGATAAACATGAGCAGCAGAAGGAGAATGGCGAGTCTGTCGTCCGTGGACATGGCTATGCCCGCGAGCGGAACCATAGCGGCATAGATCAGCATCGCCGGCCGCGTAATGCAGCCGATGGCGATACAGAATGCGAGGATTGCTGCAGTCCAAGAGGGGTAGGCGAACAGTGTCGCCAGACCGTGATGATCGACATGCCTGCCCAGGGAAAGCGTCAAAGCGGAAGCGAGACTGAGCGACGCCGCTATGCCTGCTCGCGAGGCGAGCAGGAGTACTGGCGAAAGATAGCGTTCGATCAGCGCGTAGAATCTCGTGATCAGGCGGCCCGGGCCGAGAGGGGCCCACGCCAGGCCTCGCTCCAGCAACGCGTCAAGGGACAATGCTCCCGGACCTTGCACGACTAGCCACGCGAGCAATACCAGGGTTGCTCCGCCCGGACCCAGGCCGATCGACCCGTATCCACCAACAAGCAACACAAGCGCGATAGGCCGGGTGAGGAGGCCTGCGGTGAGCAGGAATGGCACGATACCGTGTAGCGCAGCCTCTAGGCTGGATGGAGCATGCAATCCGGTGCCGGGTAGCCCGACATCGTGGGTTTCTGCCATCGCCATGATCTGATGCACGAGCACCACTTGTCCGAACCAGACACGCGTTGCAAGAAGAAGCCACGGCATGCAAAGCGAGCGTACTGGCGCGGCCAAGCGGACCATGTGTTCGAGCGCGTTCCGGAGCATACGGCACCATTCTGAAAGGACCAACTTGGCGAACGTCGGTGTCTGACATCGCTAGCGAAAGCGCGATGCCTGGCGTCGCCGCGAATCTCACCAGCGCAGACAATGCGGCGCGATGGCCGCACCGGCGGCAGTCGTTATGACGATTGCCAGCACGTACCAGACACCCCAGAACGGCGCCGCCATCTCCGAGCAATACAGCGAGTACACGAGCAATCCCTGGGCGCCGGCGAGGAGTCCCGCGCCCGCGCCGGCCAGCGCGAGACGAGTTGGCGCGAGCTGCTTCATTGCGCGCAGCATCGCGGCGAGCGAAGGCAGCGAGAGCAGCACGACGCTCGCCGTCGTGGTGCGCCACGTCGTCCCGAGCATCAATTGCAGCCGGTAGCCCGGCGGCGTAGCCAGCAGGATGCTGCCCGCGGCGAGCAGCATCGTGGCGATGGGCAGCGCTGCTGCGAACCATGCGAGCCTGAGCCGCGCGCCGGGTCGGCCCAGCCGCCCCGCGAGCTTCATGGCCGCGGCGATGATTGCGAGGGGGAACGCGAGGCGCACCCAGAACATCGTCGTGAGGATCAGCTCGGGCATATCACTTCGCACACCATACAGAGCGACCAGCAGGACCGTGCTGCCGGCGAGGCCGTGCATGAGCGCACAATTGAGCACCTTGGGAACGGCGTTGCGCTCGACGGGCGACACGCCGGTTGCGAGCCGGGCGACGAGATCTCGCGTCTTCATGACCGGTACGCACGGTCCCCGAGCAGGTAGTCGATCGAAATCACGCCCGGGCCCCACGCTGCGATGCCGAGCGCCATGGCGGCCCACGTGATGTGGATCGGCCAGCCGTCCGGCACCGTCAGCTCGATAATGCAGGTCATCAGCAGCAAGCCGGCAGCGGCGAAGCGCGTGCCGAATCCGAGCACGAGCAGTACCGGGAAACCGACCTCGCCGCACGCGGAGAGAAACGCGAAAACGGCCGGCGCGGGGAACGGGTAGGGGCCGCCGGGCAAATGCAACTTGAATTCATCCGTGAAGAGATCGATGGCCGTGTCGTTGAGCTGCAGAAAGCCGTGCCACTTGAGGATGCCCGATTTCCAGAACGGCACGGCCAGCGCGAGACGCAGCACGAGCTGCACGAACGACGGTTGTGCGAGCCGCTCGATGAAGCGCCGCGCGCATCCGATCGCGTGCGCGACGTTTCCCGCAAAGGACGGTCTGGAGTCTTGTCGAGTCTGCATGGTGATTACGCTCCCGGTTGAACGGCGGCGAACACGCCAGCCGAAATCATCGCGGCCAGGCTGGCCGACAGGTCGAAGGTGTCGCTCTCCTCGAAGGCTGCTTGCGCGGCGGCGCCGAGCGGCATGCCCTTGATGAGCGCGACGAGAAACGCGGCCCCGCCCGCGGGCAGGCGCGAGACAATCACGTCGTATTCAGGCCGCGTGACGAGCGCGTCTTCTGCGTCGCTCGAATGCAGCGGGGTAACGGGGCCGTCTGCGCGGTTCATCGCAAAGATCGCGACGGCCGGATAGCGCGAGCGCACGATACGCGCAGCCGGATGTGGGACAAAGCGCGCCTGCGCGAGCGAACCTGGATCGATGCTCGCGAATGCCTCGGCCGCGAGCGGCGCGGCATCCGCGGCGTGATACGCATCGAGCCAGGCGCGCTCGATGCGCGCCGTATCGGCAAGCCAGGGCATGTCGCGCGCGTACTCGTAGGATTCGATAAATGAGGGAAAATCGCGCCCGTACTCGAAAAGGAGCGGCGAAGCCGGCGACGTAGCACGCACGTGAAAGCGTGCCATCGCGCGGAAGAACTCAATGCCCGTGATCCGCTGCACGGCGGGATAGATCGCGGCGAGCGCATCGATGAGGCTGACCGTGACGTTGTTGCGATAGACGTTGTAGCGCTTGACAACGCCCATGCCGTGCATGGCCACGACGCCATCCGGCGTGGCGAGCTCGGGGTTCATCAGTCCCGGCGCGAAGCGCGCCGCGTAGTCGCTCGTGTGTTGTTCAGGCATCATGGCGGGCGCGCCCCGGCTTGAATATGTCATATTCCGATTCTCTTTCGACTGCACACTCCCGTACAATCCGCCGGGCCATTAGCGCCTGCGAGCGCAGCTCGGTCCACGCCGGTAACTGGCTGTCCCATTCGATCAGCGTCGGCATCGGCCCGGTGCGTGCGATCACGTCTCGGTAGAGCGCCCACACCGGATCGGCAACGGCGCCGTCGTGGCTGTCGATGAGCAGCGGCGCGTGTTCGTCATCGTGCTGCTCGCTGTGGCCGGCCAGGTGAATCTCGCCGACATATTCGAGCGGAAAATCCTCGATATAGCCGCGTGCCGGATAACCGTGATTGGTCGCCGAAACAAAAACGTTGTTGACGTCGAGCAGCAACCCGCAGCCCGTGCGCCGCGCGACTGCACGGATGAATTCCGTCTCGCTCATCGTCGACGACGCGAACGCCACATACGTCGACGGATTTTCAAGCAGTATCGGACGCCCGATGGCTTCCTGCATCCGATCGATGTGTTCGCAGACTCTGTGGAGCGTCGCCTTCGTGTAGGGCAGCGGCAACAGATCGTTGAAGTACGTGCCGCCGTGCGATGACCACGCGAGATGTTCGGAAACGAGCGCAGGTTTGTAGCGCTCAACCAGTTCGCAAAAGCGCGCGAGGTGGCCGGCGTCGAGCTCATCCGGTCCGCCGATCGACATGCACACACCGTGCAGCGAAATCGGATAGCGCTCGCGGATCGCGCTCAACGCGCGGTGCGGTGGGCCGCCGGCGCCCATATAGTTTTCGGCATGCACCTCGAAGAAGCCGTCTTGCAGGCCGTCTTCGAGAATCGCCGCGAGATGTTCGTGCTTGAAGCTCGTGCCCGCGAGCCCGGCCGCGCCGGGCACCGCGCGAAGGGGACAGCCCGATGCACGGGTCGCCGCCGATCGGATGAAAGCGGTCATGACCGTCCCCTTTCGTTCGTCGTCGCGCGATCAGGACTTGATCGGCGTGAGCGAGCCGTGGGCGCCGCCCGGCACGACGATGCTCGCGCAGGTGCCGCCCTGGACGAACTTCCACGAGTTGCCCTGGAAGTCGACCGTCGACGTACCCTGGCAGGTCGTGCCCGGACCGGCGGCGCAGTCGTTTTGCCCCTTCAGCGCGACGCCGAAGCACTTTTCCTTGTGAGCGGCGAGGGCGGCGCTCATCTCTTCCTTCGTGAGCGGCGCGGCATGAGCGACCGAAGCTAGCAGGCTTGCAACGGCACCTGCGAGCAGGGCGGAACGTACAGTGGTCTTTGCAGACATAGACTTTCTCCAGTGGTTGAGATGGAAGGTACCCGTTGCGGATACACGAGCAAATTCGCGCGATACTGAACGCCGGTTACACGAATTCAATTTTTTTCGCGTGAGCGCTCGATGTGTAACCGGAATGCAAAATCGAACGAATTTATACCGATCGGCGTGCAACGATGTAGCCACTGAGCGCTGTGATGAATTAACAGGTAGTCGCGTTGCTCTAGAGAATGATCATGTTGGTACGCGTCGTCGCTGCCACGTTCTTTGTACTTGTCGCGCCCGTCGTGGCGTCAGCCAGACCTTTAATTGTTGAACTGTTTACTTCGGAAGGGTGCTCCTCACGCCCACCAGCGGATGCCTACCTGTCGGAACTTTCATGTGACCATACGGAGGCGCCCCCGCTTGCGTTTCATGTGACGCACTGGAACAGCCTGGGATGGCAGGACCCTTACTCGCTGGATGCGACCACTCAGCGTCAGGTGGAGTACTGCACTCGTTTTGGTGATGCTCCTATACGCCGGAAATGGTGGTCGACGGTCAAAAGGGACTTGTTGGTTGATAAACGCCCGCCGTCGCGCTTAGATACGGCTGGCTATTTTTTGATCCTTTGAGATATGTAGGGGAAGTGGAGGGCGCGTGTCGGTCAAGATGATGGCATGGAGGCGCCACTTTCCCGCGGCCCTGAACTGGCATCTCGACATGGCTGGCCCTGCGCGACGGATTGACCAATGAAAGTGTCACATCGAAGGCCTGTGCCGCACGCGGCGGCACGCGCCGCGCACGTGCGCAAAAGCTCTCCCCTAAAGCGGGCGTTCTAAAGATCGCCGTGCTGCTGGCGCTCATCAACCAGATCCTCACGAGTGCGTTTGCGTTGCTCGCGCACGAAAACCATCCTGAGATCGCGCCCGGACTAACGCTGCTTTTCAACCTGACATTATTTGTCATCCTGATCGTCTGGATACGGCAGGATTCGAAGCACGCGTGGCGGGATGCGTGTGAATCGGGATTCGTCAGTCCTTGCGTGATTCAGAACGGCCGCACGGTACGAATCCGACGTGGCTGCGCGCGGCGCTGGCTCGTCGCGCTGCACGTGGAGCTGCAGAGTGGATTCGCATCGAAAGCCTGAGACGGTTCTTTACGATCTTTTTACTTGCCACCGGATTGCCGTTCAGTAGAAGATTGCGGTAGTCAGACTGAATCTCGCTTGCAATGACCATCCGAAGCCCACGTCCCCCGAGTTGTCTCGCTGCCTGAAAGGCAGGGCGTCTGTGCCTTGCGTCTTTGAGCCGCCGCCCTGCCGCAAGGCGGGCGGTGCGCGTCGTAGTGTTCTTCCGTGCACCCTTTCACGCTACAGGGATACAGCAACGGCAGTCGTCCGCGTAGTGCTGTTTCCATCGCAATACTCGCTCACATTTGATCTGCATTACGTGGCGCGTCCGTGTGTGTAGACGCTGGCAGCACGCAATAAACGCGCTGCCAGCGCCAACCAACGCGGCGAATGCAGGCCACATCTGGACGTGCAAAATGATAAAAGGATTGCCTATGAAGATGAAGAGTGGAGATCCGCAACATGCGAATGTGCCGAGCCTGAGCGCGCACGAAATGGCAGCCCTCATGTTGCTCAGCTATGCGCCGATAGAGGTCGAGAGCGAGACTCCCGACATGACTGCGCTTCGCGACGCTGGACTCGCGGAAGTTATTGGCCAGGATACCGCTAAAGCCAGATTTTCGATTACGTGGGACGGCGAGGTAGTTTTGCGCAGCCTGAGAGCGTCCGCTGTAGAGACCGACGTGTTGCGCCGATAGCCCGCAAAAGACGCCTCGTGATCACCTCGCTGCGATCAGGCGGGCGTCGTTGCGGGTAGCCATGTACGAGCTTGCGGAATTGATCTTATATAAGACGATAAATAGTACATATAAACAGCAATAAGCAAACGGAGTTTGTCATGTTTGAAATGAACAAAAGCGATGGCAGCGCTTCTGCAAGAGCAGCGGGCAGGACCCTGTCGGCGCAGCGCGATGCGATCCCCGTGTTCATCAAGATGGAGACGGACTCGTTTCGCTTTGTCGGTCTCTTTGCTGTCGGCGAATCCCTGGCCGCGCCGCTTGACCGTGCGCCATTCGCACGCAACAGCGGGTTCACTTCCGGGCAAGTTTCTCGCGCGCTCAAGATGAGGCCGCTCCTCGAGCGTTGAGCAGTGGCGGGAGGCACGCCCCCCGTCGATGCCCAGTTCCAGACTGGCAGCGATCCTGCATTGGCCTGATCGCTTCCCTGGCAGGACGCGTTCGCAGCCCGGAAAACTTACAAGGGCTGGATGTTCGCTGCCTGTTTCCCCTTGGGGCCCTGCTTTACTTCAAAACTCACTTTCTGGCCTTCCTGAAGGGATTTGAAGCCAGCCCCCTGAACCTCGGAGAAGTGCGCGAACAGGTCCTCGCCGCCGTCGTCCGGCGTGATGAACCCAAAACCCTTCGAATCGTTAAACCACTTGACGGTACCTGTTGCCATGTTCTGAATGTTCCTGCGAAGACGGGTTGTAGAGGATGCCACTGGCCTGCGCTGGCCGTGCGGCCATCTTGTAGCATAGTCGAACCGTCACCGACACTCCAGCTTCTTTAGGCGCTCTGGGGAACTGCAGCATATCGTTGCGCGCTATCTGGCCTATTACAGTCGTCCGGTTGTAACGGACGCACTGACGCAATCCATTTGCCTTGCGGCCCCCGGGGCTTTTATGCCATTTTGTCGTGTAAGGGTCACCTTTTCTGAAATTGTTCGTTCGCGCGGCGTAGCCTTTCAAGCAGTTTCACAGGCAAACCACTAGTGAACATGAACAAGAACTTCGGCGATCGGTCAGGCGCTCGTTCGCACAGTCTGCGCGCTATCGTTCTCGCGGCAATCCTGGTTGCTGGCCCGCTCAACGGAATGAGCTATGGCGCCGACGCATCGGTCGTTGAGCCGCCGGACCCTGCGTGCGACGCAGTCTCGGAAGGCACGCCGACAGCCGAAGACATCGCGACAATGTTAAACGTCCGGTTTCATATCGGCGTGCAAGAAGCACTGAAGATCGGTCAGGCGGTATCGCATGCTGCGAGACGCGATGCAATCTCGCCGATTCTGCTGCTCGCAGTATTCGCGGTCGAATCCAGATTCGACCGCTTTGCCGTGAGCGTCGTAGGTGCCAGTGGGCTCATGCGGGTCCTGCCCTCGCAGCACGAAGACCTTGTCCTTTGTACCTCCGACCTGACCGACGCGGGCACCAATGTCAGTATCGGGTCGTCGAACCTGCACGACTATATCGATGCGGCCGATGGGGGCGTCCGTCACGCGCTCATGCGCTATAGCGGCGGTGCAAGAGACTATCCTCGGCGCGTGGCCGATCGCATAAATGCGATCAAAAACCGCATTTAGCCTCCAGCCGCGCAGTGCCGCATCCGAAGGGGCGGGGACGTTCAAGTATTGATCGATGACGGCCGATGCGGAAGCCATCATATTTTTTCACGCGGAGGCCTCATTTATTTGTGATCTTTATTCACCATCCGTTAGGCTGAAGCCGTGTTGAAACTACGAGGATATTCTCGACCGCAAAACATGGCACCTGTTATATCGCTCAATTCCGCCGATACCCGCGATCAAGGCGATGATCGCGCTCGACCATCCTGTCAGTGCCGAGACACTGTTGCCCATTGCTCCGGCCTCGACTGAGCTGGTAAAGGCCATCTTGATGCCTGCACACGCCGTCTCGATTTTGTGCGAGAGGTCTTACATTGTCCGTCAGGCCGAGTTTGATCAGAACGCTAAAATACGACGGCTGAGGGCGAGTTCAAGCGCGTGAACGAGTGAAGCGGGCGTCCAAGGACGCCGAGCCAGTGTCATGCGTGTCTCACCAGCGCAAGTAATGCGGCGCGATGGCAGAGCCGGCAGCAGTTGTGACGATGATCGTGAGCACATACCAGATGCCCCAGAACGGTACCGCCATCTCGGAGCAATAGAGCGAATATACGAGCAGTCCCTGTGCGCCGGCGAGAAGTCCGGCGCCCGCACCAGCCAGCGCGAGACGCGTCGGCAGCAAGCTGCTTCATCGCTTGCATCATGGTGGCGAGAGATGGAATCGGACACTCTCATCCTGGCTAACATCGTAGGCCCCGACTGGACGTCGATCGGTACTCGCGTGGAGGTCTACCACGGCTGGAAGGCGGGCAATCAGACCAACCCTCTAGTGATCAATCTCACGAGCGCGAACCCGAAGTCGATGACCGCAGCCGGCAACTACCTCTTTGTTGGCTACGTCCACACCGTGCCGAACATCGATGCCTTCAACCTGACGACGGGCAGCCTGGACAACACGTTCATCAACAGCAACCCCAACAACGTGTACGTTGGCAACGACGTGGATTCGATGTACGGGCTGAGATCGGTGCTGCGTTCGAACGGTGAGTATGTTGTGACCAAGGACGATTACAACGGCACCAGCATCGTTGTCTATCGCTGGACTCCGTGATCAAGCGTGCCCGTCGCGCCTACTCCCCCGGTCTCAGACTGCTTCAGACCAGGAATCTGGCAAACCGCAGCGCGCAGAAAACGGCGCGCTGCCTTACGCACCGGCCCTTCTGAAGAACACGCCGGCCCTAGCGGCCTTCAAGGCTGACCGCCTCCAGCCGAACATTCTGGGCGGCGGCAGTCGCTGCCATACCCTGAAAATTCAGCACTGCAATCTTGAACCTTTCGACGACATGGGCGGCGGCCCCATGCGCAAGACGTTCGGCGAAAGCCGCCTCGTCCGCCTGGGTCCATGCTGCTCGTGCGGCTTCCTCTTGCGCACGTACTGGTTCGGCAACGCAACGAACATCCAGGCACACCCTGCCGACGGGGCGTCCATCTCCTGCCAGGACCGGAGCGCAAAGCGACACGAATCCAGAGGAACCCGGAAACGGCGAATGAACGTCACTGGAACAATCGGCTTTCTGCCCGTCGGATCGACGCTGAAGCGTGACGCGCAACCGGGCGGGTGGGGTGGCGTCTACGGCTTGCCGCCAACCGCGGAAATACGCTGCTCCGTCGCCGGCATAGAGAAAGCCGGTCGTGGAAGCTGCGACATCCACGGGCAGGGTTTGTCCAATCGTGCGCGCGCCGCATTCGAGTGTCAGGCTCAGAACTGCATCGGATAGCGCAGGCGCATGAACTGATCCGAACAACTCCAGTCCATGAATGCTCACGGCGAGCACGGCGTCCTCGTCTTCGGGCGCCAGCTCGAAGCGGCGCCAGCCCTGGCGGATCGCAGCATGAAATTGCTGCGCGAACGTCGAGAGGAAAAGGTCCAGAAATGCGGCCATTCTCTGATCGTAGCCGAGCGTATTCGCTGCCGCGAAACGCGTAGTGAAAGCGCACACGGCGGTGGTCAGGTCGGCACTCGTTCCTCGCGCGAGCTGCAGTACGCCGGTGCTGTTGGCGGCACGCGGCGAAGGCGACGACGCGGCAGCGGCAGGAAGCAGATCGTGAGCAAGGCTTTCCAGCGCGAGCGCCAGCAAATCGTGGACCGCGGGATCGGGAACGAGGGCAAGCAGGGCGAGCACTTCGCTGGCGCATTCCTTCAGTACGTGCAGCGTGGCAGCCGTTGTTGCGGGGGCGCTCAGGAAACGCGGCAGCTCGGAAGAGACGAGGAACTGGCTATTGCGATCGCCGACGAAGTATTCGGATCTGCCTTCTTCGTCCGGTTCCAGAACGAGGTCGTAGAGCGTATCGACGCCTTCGAGCGGCGCGGGCTCGATGGCGCGTGGCTGATCCGGGCGATGGATGCCTTCGCCCTCGTGACAGACCAGGTCCGGCGTGCTCTCGCGCTCCAGGCCGCGGATACCGAACTGATTGAAGCTCGGTACGCTCGCCGCAAGCCGCTCGGGATTGACGGCCGCATACTCGCCGGCAGTGCCGGCGTTCGTGGAATGGATCAGGAACGGCTGGCTCGCGGTGAACGCAAAGTCGACGCCGGCAAAGCGGAATAGCGGGCGCCCGGAACGCATCGGTGCGGCGCACAGCATGACGCGTCGCGTGCCGCGAGGCGTGCGGACCTCGTCGCCCACTTGCACGGATTCGATCGGCTTCAATGTGCCGTCTGTCAGTACGACCATCGCCCCGGGCGCAAAGCAGCTGCCTCCGGGAGCACGCCGGTAGCCTGTTCCCGGCTGCCCGTTGGCGGTGAACTCAAAGCTGTTCGCCTCCCGCAGGCAGGAGGGCCAGCGCGCACCTGGATAAACGCGGCAGATTTCCTTGAGCATTGCGCCGGTGGCGTCGCTCAAATCGCCGCCGCCAATCCTTTGCGGCATCCAGTTGCTCCACCGCAGCCAGTTTCCCGCCTTTAGCGATTCTGGAACCGGCAGTCCCTTGCCAACCGTAGTGGAAATCGTCGCGTCGATTTCGGTATCGCTTGCGCCGAGAGCCGCCAGCTTGATCCAGTGATGGAAGAGCTCCCAGTCGCGGTCGGACCAATTGCCTGAGGCGTCTTGTGCGCGCTTCATGTTGATCCATGCGTCGGAGGTGAGCCCGCGGATGTAGTCGGCCTTCGCGCTCGCAAGGTCGGCGGGCGTACGCGAGAGCGCAGCGAGCGCGTCTTTGATCACGCCATCGGTCACCGCTGCGATATGGGCATACCAACGCGCGCCACGCGCGCGCAGGTCCGCATTGAATGCGTCGATGTCGCGATTGATGTTGTCGATCAGCAGTTGGGGACGCAGCGAACTCGTTACTGCGTGCATCTGCTGACACAGCGCGGCCACTGAAAGCCGCCGCCAGAAGTCGTCCGCGAGATTGACGAAGCGCTGGAGGTTTCCCGCTTCGGCGTCGTCAACATAGTTGGCAAAGAAAATCGACCGGTAGGAAGGTCCGGTCCCGATAAGCTGCGAATGGTTTCCTGGCGTCGCGCCCTTGATACGGTTGACGTAGATGGCGCGCGCGCGTCCGCCGATCGGATTGGCGCCCTCCGCAGGCAGCGCCGCCGCAAGCTTGTTGACTTCACCCCAATTGACCTGAAGCGTCGGCATAGACGAACTCCCTCCCGGGACAGCAGTCGTGCAGGCCAAAGGCAGGCCGTCCAACTGGCGGCTGCCCCCGGGCTTGCGGTTGGTGAGAATGGCGGCGAATTAGCTGGCGGCTAGCGGCAAGCTCACTCCTGGGTCGAACTCCTGCTCGAAAAGTGCCGCGACTAGCTTGCTGGCAACTTGCGGAAGGATCTCGATCGAAAATCTGGTCGTGACGGTGCCAATCTTGTTGCTGGCGGTCAACTCGAAGGTCTTCTTCGCGAAGACCGGTACGTCCTGACCGGTCAGCATCGATATAGCCCCGGTGCTGGTGTCGAATTGCAGCTTGGGCGGAAGCGCCGGCGACAGGCTCCAGGCAAGCGGCGCGCTGCCGATCACGCCGAGCGACGGCTTCTGCCGCTGGTCGTGCTGGTAGGTGAACCAGCTGATGTCCGCCATGTTCAGAAGCTGTGGCTTGATCGACACCATTTCGATCACGAGGCTCGTGCCCGTGTCACGGGTCAATGTCCATCCGCCACTGTTGTCCGCGCTCAAATACCACTTGCCCTTTGCTTCGCTTGCCATCGACTCGCTGTAAAGCCTGAACGACGCCGACCTCAGATACTTGACGTCCTTAACGGTGTCGTATTGCCCTTCACCAAGGATCTCGGCGCGCCATTGAAGACGCTTGTCCGTAGTGGCGTTGTTGGGCGCCGCCACAGCGGCGAGGTGGTCATCCTTGCCGATGCCGACCACCATGAAGGTTCTCTTGCCGTCGGCGCCGAGCACGGGAGCGCCAAACTGCGCACGGCCGTCCTGATCGACGCGCAGATAGAACGCGGTATTCCCGGTGCCGTCGAACGGCTTCTGTGACAGCTTTCCGTCACCGGCGACATACAGCGACTTGCTTGCGTCGCCATTCGCCTTGAAGGCAACACCGGAGCGTTGCATCTCGCCAATGGGCTGGTAGACCTGAAAGTAGTCGATGTCCGTCTTGAAGGGCATGTAGTACACCCCTGACTTCTTCTTCGCGAACTCTTCGACGGGCGACGGTTTCGGCCGGGACATCTGGATCGCGATCAGCACGATTCCGGCGGCGAAAGCGACAACGCCGATGATCGAAACCACGGCGAAGATCGTGCCGACGGCGACACCACCGATCGTCGCAATGCCGAAAGCGCCGCAGGCCCATGCGCCAGCTGTCGCGATGAACTCCAGAACCGACGCCGCCAGGAACAACGCGTTCGCCGCGACTTCGAGCGGTTCCCCGCCTTCGGCGAGCGCGATAGCCGACATGACGATACCGACCGTCGCCAGCACGGCGCCCAGGCGCGTTGCGATAAACTCGTTGAGGTTCTTCCCGAATATCTTCTGAAGCATATTGATCCGGCCCGCGCGGCTGTAGAGCGCAGCGGCCTCGGCCGCAGACTCCGCGAAGAGCGCCCGCATGGCGAGGCCTTCGAGTTCCGAGTCGAGCGCGCCATTGCTGAAGAGCCAGGCCTTGAACCCGGTTGCCGATTCCAGGCTGCTGCGCATGAGCAGGCTTGGGGAGAAGACGGCTTTAAGCTTCGTCCACAGACCCTGCTCGACCGCGAACACCTGGCTCAGTGCAACGCCGCGCACGACCAGCATCAGCACGATCTGCGCTGCAAACCCTGCGCTTGCGGTGATGATCTGCGCTTGCTGCGTCACCGTGAGATCCGACCAGTTGACGGTGCCCTGCAGGAACAAGTTGATCAGCAGCCCGGCTGCACCGATGAGCGCAATGCGCGCGACGAGCATCGGGATATTCGACAACACCCGCCCGACCAGCGATTCGAATCGCGTGGCAAAGGTTGCCCATTGGAAGAGGCCGGACGACGTCGCGGCGGCGACGCGCATCACGTGAAGCAGCGAATCGACGGTTTCCTGGGCGCCATGCTTGCGTACTTGCTCGGCCGCCTCCCGCATCTTCGGGTCGGGGCTGTTGATGTAGTCGGCGACGAACTTGTCGACGATCTGCTTCAGAGCGAAATTGAAGTCCTTGATGTCCCCGTCGAAGGCGATCAGTTGGGGTAGCAGCGTCGCGACCTGGAAAAGCTGCAGCATGTACGAGTATTGCGACGCAAAGTAGCTCGAAGTATCGAGGACGTTCAGGAGCGCAACGGTTCTTTGCACACGCTGGGTAAACTCCGAGCCGTCGACTTCCGATCCGCCGAACACGACCGCCTGCAGCATGTTCAGATAGGCCGGGCGCGAGGTGTATACATACAGCAGGAACGCCCAATACGATTTGGTTGCCTTTGCCTTGTCGCCGATCTCGCGTATCTGCGCGATGAGCTTGTCGAGCTCTTCCGTGGTGCCGGCGAAGTTCGCTCTCGCTTCCGCCACCCATTCGGCGACCTTCGCATCGATCTTCGGCGCATAGGTCGCGGCGTTATCGATCTGGTCCTGAACGAACCAGTCGAGACTGGTCCACTTCTCCTGGTAGCGCCGCGCGTAGAGCAACGGCGCTTGGGCCTGCATGACGTCGCTGACCGTGTTCTCGTTGGTCAGCCAGGCGTTCGAGCGCCTGCCGTTGATGAGCTTGGCCGCTGGATCCGGACTCCACTGAGCGAGGGTCCCACACGTGTAGGCCACGCTCAGTTGGCGGTAGAACGCTTCCGGGTTGCCGCCGCGCTTGCCCGGCGTTTGCGAAATACCGATCAGCGAGGGTGGAAGCGGCTTGGGATTCGGATTGAAGAACTGCCTGCAGTCCTTATCGTCCATGTAATACTGGAGTATCGAATAGAAGTCCTCCATCGACTGCTGCTGAAACAGGTCATAGTACTGTCCGTTCGAGTCCTGCACGAATTGACTCATGCGAATGAGATCCTGCAGGGTGTACTCGGCCGCTTTGGCGGCGGCGCCCACGCCAAGCGCCGCACGCAAAGCGTCCGGAGTCTTCAGCGAATGCACCATCGCGGACACGATGTCCGGGTGGACGCGCGCACCGGCGATCTCCATCGAGGAATCGACGACCTCGTCGCCATCTGCGGAAAACGCAAGGTGTCCGCTCTCGGGCAGGCCGGAGGCTGCACACAACTCCGGCGCAAGGTTGTGCCAGCGGAGCACGTTGCCCTCTACCACTGCGTCGGGAACGGCCGTGTTTCCGACATGCAGTTGCCCATCGTGCACGGAGACCAGCATGTTCGGCGCATAGCCCTCGCCGGTCAGGCAGTACAGACCCGCAATATTGCCCGAGATCCAGACGCCTTCCACGCCGTAGACTGTGCCGGTCAGGTCGGGCTTGTCCGCCAGGATGCCGCCGCCGACAATGCTGTCTGCAAACTCGCTCAACTGTACCTTGAGCCGGTAGGGAAAGAGGTTGCCGCCCACATGACCGGAATTCGGCACATTCGAGGGGGCCGACGGCACGAAGCTCAGGTAACGCGAGCGGTTGATGAAGCCCGCATACGTGCCGACCTCCGGTGTCCATGTCCGGCCCGTCGTCAGATCCTTGAAACTGGTGACGAACTCATAGACCGTCTGTCCTTCGATGATCTCTTCCCTGGTGATGCCATAAGTGAGCTCGAGCCACTGCTCCCTTGGCCAGGAGGCCGTCTTCCAGCGCTCCGACTCGGTGTCCCAGCGGATATCGGGCGCGACGTTCGTGCCGGCGACGTAGGCTGCTCCGTTGGCGAGTTTCAGGCGATAGGTCTGCGGCTTCACGTCGTACTGGACGGCAAACGAATGCCCGCCGATATCCACCACGCCGAATCCCTGAGTCCGTTCACGGGTCAGGCGCAGGTGACCACTGATCCGGGTTTCGCCGTCGAGCGTCTCGAAGTTGAGCTCCTCAAAGCCCTGGTCCCAGTTGCTGTTTGCGCTGAGCACCGGCAACGCGCCGATGAACAGATGATCTTTCGCCGGATCCGCGTGATCAGGTGTCACGAGCGTAATCGTGCGCGGAAGTTGCGCCTTCGCGGCTTCGCTGGCATCCGCTACGCCGATCGGATCGGCCAGCGTCAGGGACAAGGTTCTCGCGGCCGGATAGATGGCCGCAATCATGTCCTTTCGGCTTTGCCGGGCAGTGCGATGCGCCGCACGGATCTTCGATGCTCGATTGGTCACAGCCATGTTTGTCCCCACGAATGGTGAAGGTCGCGGAAAATCGTCGCGATGAGTGATAAATTACGGATTACTTACTTTTTTTGACGGAGGTGGATGCGTGGTGACGCGGCTAGCCCGAGCCTCGAGAGCAGGCAGCGTCAAGCCGCGCGGAAGGCGCACTTCGCGTCGGCAATGCCCGCCGATCAATAGCACGTTACGAATCTTCCGGCGCTTCCCGCGCCGGCTCGTCCCGCTCTCAAACGCTGCTCGATCTATTGCCGGAGCGGGACGCCGTGGCCGCCGTTACTGTGCAGAGACAACGGGCACATTGGTGACGCCTCCCGTGCCCCAGTTGAAGTCGCCATGACCGTTCCACTTCTGGTCGACGAGGAACATCGCCCAGAACGGCTCTTCGATCGTGCCGATTGCCGGCGGCGGGAGATCGTGGGGATACTTGCCGGCGAGATGTACCACGTTATGGACGGGCTGGGTGCCGAATGCGTGTACGGTACCCGTCACCTTAACTTCGACGTTCAGCGGCGGGTTGGTCGCCTGCGTGATCTTGACGATTCCCGAAACGCTTCCCGACGGTGGGTTGACGAGCAGCGAGAAGTGCAGGATGGGTGCGCCGGGAACGCCCTCGCGTCCCGCGGTGCCGTCGACTTTATAGAGTTGGTCCATGTTTATTTTCCTTTTAACAGCGGTAGATGAGAACAGCGGTGAAACACCATACAACTCAGCGAAATATATGCAATCGTTTTTCCCCAGGCAGGAAAACAGCTTGAAGGGGGAACTGTTCGAAGTGGAAGGTGGTAGGCGATAGCATGCTAGCGAGATCGACCTCATACAACCTACCAATGTTGTGAGGATTTGCGCGAGCGCACATCATCGAACGACGTAAACCGCGCAACGCCTTGCGCAGCCGCGATGCCATTGGTGGGCCACGTTTCGCTAAGTGTCCCGTTGTAAACGAGAGTAAGAAATGAGCAAGACTCTGACACAATAATGTCAGTGAGCGGTGTTTGATTGGTGGGTCGCGAAGTTCACTGTTTCTGCTAGCCGTGACCACCGATAACGCTAACGCTAACGGTGGAAGGCCCTAAAAACCTTGCCTGTCGGCCCGGAGGAGGAAATTCGCCGAAGAGGCGGTTGTGGTTTCCGTGTAACAAAGGGAGTGTTCGATGTTCGCTAATTTTTCTAACGCATCAGTTGTGTACTCGGCTTCGACTAGCGAGGGGGGCATCTTAGGCAAGAGCGGTAAACGTCCTCTCGGGATTCGCAGAGGCGTTAACGCGTATTGACGGAGCCCTTATAACGTTGACTCTGCAACCGAAAGGTTCGCGAAGCAAGTCTCGATTTGATGCCTGATCTCGGCAGTCAAATGTGCGGCGTTGGATCTGCACCTGGCATCCACAGCGCAGTAGTGCACCAGAGCATTTTGGTATGCATATCGCCTGTACGCGGCAACACCCAACGAAGTGCCACCGCGCGTTGGGGGCGTTAGAAATCTTGGGGTTTCGTTAGTGGGCGCTCAAGCTTTCGATAGTCACGGTTGGCTGGAGGGCGAAATGAAAGTCACAATTCGCGTCGATGTCACCACGGACTACGGCGAAACTAATGCCTTCTAGATCTGCCACACCGGGCGGCTTGCAACAAAAGGAAACGCATCGCAGATTCTCGGGTTTGTCAGAAAGGAGTGGCCAGACGCAGTGGAGCGGCTTGCCTCCCTCGTGCGATGGCCAACGACGTTCATGAAGGGCGTCTTGCGGACAACCGGGCTCTTCAGGATATGCTGAGATTCAGACGAACCGCCACAGTCTAGCCGCGCTCGACCAGGACGAATCGCGAAAGCCCGAACTATGTGCAGATCTCGGGAACGGTCGCAGCCAGGGCACTGGAAGTCACCGGCCCGTGGCAGCGCTGCACACTGGATTCGACGGTGCCGCCCACCTGAGCCGTACCTGCCCGCGTATGCTCGGATCCGCGCCAACGGCGATCGCTGCGAGCAAGGCGCGTTGCATGACTGGATGAACCAATTTTGTTCTGCGTGAGATCCTTGGATCACGGGAAAGAATCGTTCGCGATGAATGTGGTCGTTGTATATTATATTAAGGAGTGCAATTGAATATAAAAAGGCGCCCGACAAGTCGGCTCAACTGAGAGGGAAACGAAGGGCAAGCGACTGGACCAAACGTCACTCGCCGCGGGGGCGTCTTAGTCCGATGTGCCGCGTGCCTGCACGCCCGGCGCTTACTCACTCGGGGCCGTCGTGCACACGATTGTCCCTGCCAAGCCATTCGTCAAAACATAGATGAAAGGCTGGGTAACGTTGTGTTGGACACACCTCTTTTCGTCCGGCTGGGTGCGGGACCGTACACCCGATGTCCACCACCGCGTCGTGCTGGCTCGAGAGCGGTGTCGATTGGTATGAATAATCCAGGCCGGCGTCTAATAGCGTGTCGATCGCGTTTGAATCATCGTGTACAAATTTGGCTGGCGCGTGTAACGGCCTTGCTTACGCATTGCGCTTTTATACAATATAAGGTAATACGCTGTTGCTGCATTGCATGATCACAGAGCCGGGGGTGTAATCTATACGGCCAGTTCTTCGCTTGCATTTTCCTTTTCCCACTCCTAATTCCCTATGGACGCTAGCTTGACCTTGGCGAGTCGGTGACGTCGAGGCTGGGCGCAGCTCTGCGCCGAGTCACTCCTGGCGGCACGCTTGCCCCGCTGCGGGTGCTCGCCTCCGTGATGGTGACCGGGAAAATCATCTCCTTGAGGCGAAGGCTCAGTGCGTCATTCGGCGTCGCATTGCCGAACCGGGTGGCACCGCTTGTAGCTCGCGACGCCTGAGCGCCTTTTCAAACCCATGGGTGCGGATATGAATCAAAGTCAGCCCGCTATGCGCACCGTGTTGCTGACGGGCGCCACGATGGTCGCATTCGCTTCCAACTCGCTGCTTTGCCGTCTGGCCTTGCAGCACGCGAGCATCGACGCGGCGAGCTTTTCCAGTATCCGACTGGTCTCGGGCGCGGCCATGCTGGCAGTTCTCTCGCGCTGGGGTCCGGGCCGAGTGCAGCAGGCGAGGGCGGATTGGCTCGCGGCGACGATGCTCTTTACGTATGTCGCGTTCTTCTCGTTCGCATATCTAACAGTGAGCGCGGGCACTGGCGCTTTGATCCTGTTCAGCGCCGTCCAGTTGACAATGTTCGGTGCCGGCCTGCAAGCGGGCGAACAGTTCGCGACGCTCGCGTGGCTGGGACTTGCATTGGCTCTCGCGGGGCTCATCTATCTCGTATCGCCTGGCGTCACCGCGCCAACTCCGCTGGGCACCTTGCTGATGAGCGCAGCGGGCGTGTCGTGGGGCGTGTATTCGCTGCGTGGCCGCGGCGTCGCCAATCCGCTCGCGGCCACGGCTGGAAATTTCCTGCGTGCCGCCCCCATGGCGCTCGTCTTGAGCCTGTTACTACAAAGCCGCTTTCATGTTGCCCCTGTCGGCATCGCGCTGGCGATCACATCGGGCGCGGTGACATCGGGCATCGGCTACGTGATCTGGTATGCGGCGCTGAAGGGGCTGTCCGCGATGCGCGCCGCGACGGTGCAACTGTCAGTGCCGCCGATAGCCGCTTTTGGCGCCGTGCCGTTGCTGTCGGAGGAAATTACGATACGCCTCATTCTCGCGTCCGCTGCGATTCTAGGCGGTATCGCCATGGCACTGGCGTGCCGCACGCAAAGCAAACGCGCGACGCCACATTCCGATCAAGGCCGGAAGTCGGATCAATAACCGCTGATGAAGGTGGTCTTTGGCGGCCATGAACAACCGTTCGGAGTTCGAGATTTTCCGTCGCCCAGGCGCGCAAACCCCGCACGCAGCCCGGCGGGTTCACCGGCATCGGGGAGCTCGGGGGGAGTCGAAGGCGGGCGTAGAACGCCATAATTCAATCCAGAATCCTGCTGAACCCCCCGCCGCGAAACGAATGCGTTGGGCGGATTGACAAAGTTTTTGCCACTTGCCACGCACTAAAAGATGACAGATTGGAGCAGGCACCGGCAAAGTCTCAGACCGAACTTGCAGCCGCTTGATCACAGACCGAGGCGCTACACCTTGTTCACCGTGCCTCGAAAAAGGGCTTCCCTTTCGGCTGGACTCGCGTTAGCCGTCAAGCTTTTGAACGCATTTCAGCCGTTGCTAGAAAGATACCTTGCGGGTCCTTGCCGCCATGCGGGCCAACGTCGCCGCCGTCTACGCTAAAGGCGAAGTAGTCTCAAACGCTTGACGGCTCTTCGCCAGATGTTGGGCGGACAAGTGCCCCGGTTCGCGCGATCTGTCAAGATAGGCGCCGTCCGACGGACACGTTTGTGGCGAAAATACGTACTCCACCTTTTGCTCCGCATACGCCCGCAAACGATTGCTTATACTCTACGCACCTCCTTCTCCGAAGGCGCATCGTATGCGGCAGGAATGGCTTGAATATCTCCAGCAAGTTAGCTGGAATACTCCGGTAACTTTGGCGCTGGTGTCTGCGACGGTCGGCTCTGTCGTAACGCTGGCATGGATCGCCGCTTGGGACGCCCGGGAGCGCAGGCGGTGCCGAGACCACACAGCACTGGAGCTGGCGTTATCGCTAGAAAGCTACGCCAGAACCTGCCGGACAATGATGCATAAGGCCGTCTGGGCGGCGTCAGAGCCTGTTGGCACTACGAACCGCGAAGCCTGCAAGGGCGTGTCCATTCCTGCCTTTGCCTATCCGGACAAGTTGAAGTGGGAGGTCCTGAGCCGCAGAGCTATCTCCGAGCTGCGCGAGTACCCGGCAACGGTGCACGCGGCACGGGAGTATGTGGAAGCATTCCGCGAATTCGGTGAGGCGATCGACCTTTGCGATCAGGTTGAATACGAATGTGCGAAAGTCGCGATGGCAGCGCTAGCACTGGCTCGGACCACGCGCCGGCGACACGGGGCTGCGACATGGAAGCCGGGTGTCAAAGATTCAGCTATGGAGCGTGAACTGTCCGACTTCATTAAGAACGCTGAAGTAAGGCGCAAGGAATCGCTCGAGCGTCGAACGGGCCCCTCGGTTGGTCGGCGACCTGACGTACAGCCATTCAAAAAGCCGCTAGGCGCCTGAAACCTGGGCGAGACAAAGGACATCAAATTTATACGCCTGGCGACTCGTTGCCGACGGTCGCGCTGACAGGTATTCAACGGCAGATAACTGAGAGCGAACCGGACATTCAAACCGGCTTCTCGGGGACGGCGATCGGCTATTGCAGAAGTCGGGGCGGGCTGAGTTCTACGTCAGCCATGCCGCGGTTTGCTGAAGGTGGTGGCATCGAGCAGTCGAACGTCAACTTCTTGCATCGGCGTACTCACACTCTCGACGCAGAGGGGACATTCGACCTGGCGAGACGTCATTGACGGGTCCCGACCCCTAGCCGCCGTTCGAGCGGGCGGAACGACAATGGCGGCCTCCCGAGTCGTTTCGGCCATCCAGCAGTCTGTTGATTTCCACCGAGTCTTAACTCAACTACTGGCCCCGGTGGGTCAATTCTGCGTGAACATCAGCTTCCTGAGGCAGAAAGGGCGAGAAAATCAACTTTCCTGTTTCGTCGAAAGTAATCCAGCCGCCATCAAAAAGGTGATCGACGCCGTTCACGATGGGCGCGCGCTCCATGGATCGGCCGGCAAACTCCGCGTGCGCAATGCCTTGCCGGACGCCGCTACAAACGCTCCCAGATGCCTCATTGATGCAGAATCGGCGCAATGGCCACAACGACACGACCTGAATACGATGGACGACCCAGAATCGCTTTCCCTGGCCCTGCCCGACGGCACTAAGGTCTCTGCGCTCCTCCGAGTGCCGGAGGACGCGCGAGCCCTGTATGTCTTCGCGCACGGCGCCGGGGCGGGCATGCAGCATGCCGGCATGTCGTCATTGGCCGACGCGCTTGCGGCGGCCAATGTCGCCACATTGCGCTACCAGTTTCCGTACATGGAGCGGGGCTCCAAGCGGGTGGACTCGCCGGCCGTGGCACATGCTGCCGTGCAGGCGGCCGTCGCAGAGGCCCGCCGGCGGCTGCCAGCCCTGCCACTCTTCGCGGGCGGCAGGTCGTTCGGCGGCCGCATGACCTCCCAGGCTCAAGCCATCTCCCCGCTCGACGGCGTGCGTGGCCTCGCTTTTGTCGCGTTCCCGCTGCACCCGGCGGGCGCGCCTGGCGTGGAGCGGGCACGGCACCTGGTGGACGTCACGGTGCCGATTCTCTTCCTGCAGGGCACGCGCGACAAGCTGGCCGAGCTTCCCCTGCTGAGGTCGGTCGTCGAGACGCTGGGGCCACGCGCCACGCTGCATGTGGTGGACGACGCAGATCATTCGTTCCACGTGCGCGCGTCCTCCGGCCGGACCGACGCGGAGGTCGTGCTCGAACTGGCACGGACGATGTCGGCGTGGTTCTTCGCCGAAGGAGAGTTCGTGCCCGTTACCTGAGCAAGCGCAGGAAAGTTTGTAGCAGAGTCGGGACGGCGAGCAGGCGAACTCGCCGTGCTGCACTCGCCCGCTCAATCCCTTCGCTATCCGCAGATGGTCCGTCGCATAGCCACGATAAGCGACGCCTGTCGCGTCAGCGACGTTTTCCCAGTGCCGAGTGAGTGAATTTGCCAGATCCGCTCGCGGTGATCCGCCGCGGAAATCGCGGAGGGCATCTGCTTTGATTTGGCCGACACACCTCCGATGTCGGCGCCGATCCGTGAGTGACCGCTCAGGGATGCTGGCGGAACCAGACTGGCAGAGCGTCGAACGACGCGCATTGGCCGTCACTGCCCGACGCGGTCGCCCGAAACCGACCCTGAGCAGCCTGTGCGATCAGTGTTCCGCATCGGCTGGTTGCGGACCACATCGGCCGTTGTTCATGCAGCCTGAGCCGCGGGCTCGGGTCGTACGGTGTCGAAAGAATACGTGACGGTGCAATGCAGCGCATGGAGTAGGCGCGAGCACTACGTCAGCTCCGCTTTGTTGCGAATATTGAACGATCTGGAGGGCCCGATTTCCACGTTTGCTGTGTTGATTTGTTGATAGATGGAAGCGTGTTGCACGCTTCCAGACGGCTGAGACGTCGGTTAGACGGACGTTACGACTTTCGTGAATTCGTCACCTCGACGGTCGTCTATACCAGCGACAATCCGGATGAAGTTTCATCGATCCTCCGTTCCAGCCACCGCCGCGAGACAAGCGCGCTCTGGGATTTTGTTCAAAGCGATTTAATTCTTCAATTCGATCCAACGCATTCACCTTACCGTGCTGACGTTTGCGCCGATTGCACTGAGTTGACCAGCGCAACGCACGATGAAAGAAATCTTAACGGGTGGCTTGGAGAGTTTGAATGAAACGTTCTTCTTTTTGCACGGTAGCTATTTCGCTGGCCGGCGCCTTCTCCAGTGGCGCCGTGTCCGCCCAGAGCAGCGTGACGTTGTATGGCATCGTTGATGCTGGCCTTGCGTACGTCAATAACGAGGGTGGCCACAGTTTGGTCTCCCAGACCAGCGGGGTGATGCAGGGCAGCCGCTTCGGATTTCGCGGCACAGGAGATCTCGGCGGGCGTTACAAGACGATCTTCGTACTGGAAAATGGTTTCAATGTTAACAACGGCTCGCTCGGCCAGGGCGGTCTCGAGTTCGGACGTCAGGCATATGTCGGGCTTTCGACTCCGGGTGGCACGCTGACGTTCGGACGTCAGTATGACTTCATGGTCAACCTGTTTCCAATGACCAATATTACCGAGGGAGGCGTCTATGCGTTCCACCTTGGCGACTACGACCGCCTCGGCGGCGAACGCCTCAACAATGCAATCAGCTATCAGACGCCAATCCTGAACGGCTTTCAGGCTGGTGCAATGTATTCATTCGGTGGTGTCCCGGGCTCGATAGCGACGAATAGCGCATTCAGCGGCGGAATCTGGTATAGCGGCTCGGCGATCAATTTTGCCGCAGCTTACACTTCGATCAACAACACCTCTGTGTCGCCGACCGCCGGTCTCGGCGTTCCCTTGCTGCTCGGTTTGCCGGCGGGCACTGCGTCTGTCAGCCTCAACCGGCTCAATATCGCCGGAGTCGGAGCAAGCTATGCCTTCCAGTCGGCCGTTGTGCACGCCGTCTACACGCGCACCGATTTTCGGCAAGGCAGATCATCAGCAATCCTGAATGCTTACGATGCAGGCGCAACCTGGTATGTCACGCCGGCTTTTACAATACTTCTAGGCGGAAACTATTATAAACTGGGTCACGTGCACTGGATCGAGCCGATTGTTGCGGTGGACGAGTTCCTTTCGAAGCGTACAGACCTGTATGCACAGTTCAATTATTTGCACGTGTCGGGTTCCGGTGCGAGAGCAGTGCTCGTTTCAAACGCTCCGTCGAGTGGTGATGCCCAGCTAGCCGTGACTGTGGGTATCCGACACAAGTTCTAACGGCTCGATCGTAAAGTACCGCGGATTCATCTGCAGCAGTGGCTCATCAATCGGACGCCTGGCTTGTCGCGCGCCAGGCTCAGAAAGCGCATTTGATGGTCAAACACTCGATCGACTCACCTGACGGCGCGCTTATGCCCGCCAATATTGGTGGGTCGCGATAATGCTAAACTCGCCCTGTTAAATGCGTCGAAATCTTGATTAATACCCGCAAGGGGCAGTCGAATGCACCCCATAATCGAGTCCGTCTCGCAGGCGTGGAACATTGCTCCACTTTCGGTGCTACCCGTTGAACACGAGGTGACCGGCGCGCGTTGGCTCTGCGCTGCGGGTAAACACCGGAAGCCCTTCACGTCGCCGCCGCTGGAAGACGTCCACGTGGTATCGCTGGTCCTGCGCGCATTCAATGTGCAATGCTGGGTCGACGGAGAAATATTTCACCGTGGGCGGGTGCAGGCCAATCGGCTGCGCATCGTTCCCGCAGGCCACTCGCCGTCGTGGGTCGCGGATAGCGTCGTGGAAATGTTCCATATCTATATCCCCGACGCGGTGCTCCGGCGTAGACTCAGCGTTCTGGGATATTGCAGCGACATGGGGTCTTCGTTGCTGCGAGCGACGAGTTACGTTTCCGATCCGTTACTGCAGAACTTGATGCAGCGACTGGCCGTCACCGTGCGCGCCGAGGGGCGGTTGCAGGAGCAATACCTCGGCACGCTTAGCGACGCGCTCCTTCTCCACCTTCTCAGCTATTACAACGCGCGCGAACTGGGTTCTCTGGAATCGCGCGACCCGCGCCAGCTAGCCATCGAGGCCGCGATTGACGATATCGCAGGCAGCCTTGCCACCCATACCGATAACCAGACACTTGCCAACAACGCGGATATGAGCGTTTCGCAATTCACGCGAAATTTCCAGAAAGCCACGGGCCTTACGCCTCATCAGTATCGGCTTCGTCTGCGGATCGAGGTCGCGAAGGAAAAGCTGAAGGGCGGGATGGAGAGCTTCGCGGCGATTGCCGACGAATTGGGGTTTGCGGACCAGGCCCATTTCACCCGGGCATTCAGGCAGTTTGCGGGCGTCACGCCCGGAGAATTTTCGGCGGCATTCAAACATTCGACAGCGCAAACGTGAACTGTCACGTTCGGCTCAGGCCTCGAGAGTTCTGTCCGTTAAGGTGGTTGCAGGATTCTTGATTGACTCGCGGCCTGATTGACTGACGCAGCCTCGTGCTGTTTCGCCGTAACCCGCGACAAAAATCTTCAAGGCGCGGTTTTTCTTCAATCCACCCAATATTGTCCCCCCTAGATTGGCGTCCAGAACGCGAGGCCTTTGGGCTGCCGTCGCGAAAAGACAATGGAGTGGGACGGTATGGATAACAGGTCGGCACGGGGTGCAGCCGGATTTGCGGCGACACAGCGCACAAGCGGGAACGATGCCCGGGTGAATACACCGCGCGAGATCGCGGCGGCAGCGCTTGGAAACGCGCTCGAATGGTTTGATTTCGTCACTTATGGATATTTTGCAACGCTCATTGCAAAGCTGTTTTTCCCGCTGGCGGGCCCGCTGGGCTCCCTGCTGCTCGCCACTGCGACATTCGGCGTTGGTTTCGTCGTCCGTCCGCTGGGTAGCCTGATTCTCGGACTCTACGGCGACAGGGTTGGCCGCAAAAATGCGCTTACGCTGACGATCTGGCTCATGACGGCGGGAACAGCCCTCATCGCCGTCGCGCCGCCGTATCAACAGGCCGGGTTGGTCGGTGCAGCGATGCTGGTGTTGGCTCGATTGATCCAGGGCTTCGCAGCCTCCGGCGAATACGGAAGTGCGGTGGCCTTTCTGGCCGAAAAGGCCCCCGCGAAGCGCCGAAATTTCTACGTAAGCATTCAGATGTCCACCACCATGCTCGCCATCGTCGCTGGCGCCGCAGTGGGAACATGCCTCACGCATGCCTTGAGCCAGGCCCAGCTAGAAAGCTGGGGCTGGCGTGTGCCATTCGTTATCGGTCTACTGATTGGCCCTGTGGGGTTTTACGTCCGCAAGCATGTGACCGAACCGGATTCGCTCACGGCGACCGAGCGGCTGTCGACCAGGGAGGTCATGATGCGGCTGTTCGGCGCGCAGCTGCGGACGACGTTGATGGCGATCGGCGTCGCGATCGTGGGCACCGTGGCGTTTTATCTGAACCTGATCTACATGCCCACGTTCGCTGTCCGCCAGCTTGGCCTGCCGCTTTCGGCACCATTCATTAGCACAGCGGTCGCGGGCTTCGTCATGGGAGTGTGCGCTCCGGCGGCCGGTCTGCTCGCCGACCTGAAGTTCCGCCCCGTGACCCTGTTTTCAGTCGCCACAGCGGCGATTGCCTTGTTGACCTATCCGCTCTATGCGTCGCTCATTCGTTATCCGACGCTTACGAATCTGCTGCTTGTGCAGGCAACTCTCGCGATTCCTATTGGGGCTATCAGTGGGTTAGTCCCCGCCATCGTTTCGCAACTATTTGCGCCGGAGATCCGTTCAACGGGACTATCCATCTCATACAACATTCCGACAACAGTTTTCGGTGGCTTTTCGCCGCTGATTGTCACCTATCTGATCAGCACGACGGCAAATAAGGCCGCGCCCGCGTTCTATATCATCGTTGCAGCCATTCTGAGTCTGATGGCCGCGATGGCCCTTCCTCGCACGCGTTGATTTGCGGGGCTCACTCACTTAGCTACCAAAGGTATTTCGAATGGCACTCTTGACCCGAGATGTCCACGCACAGCGTCTTAAGGACATGCAGACACTCATGAAACAGCACCGTCTCGACGCACTCATCTTCATGCGCGCGGACATGATCCAGTACGCGACCAACTTCGCAGTAGATGTAGAGACCTGGGAGCGTCCGATCGCGCTGATCGTGACGGCCGATGGCGCAATGTCACTCCTCCTCAACGAACTGTCGATCGGTGGAATCCGGATCTTCAGCACGCAGAACAAACTTTGGATCGACGAGTCGCACGTTCACTACTACGCCGAACATCCGCGCGTCGCTGCGCGCCTGCCGCTAGTTGCCGAATGGAGCGACACCTTCGCTGCCATGGTAGCCGAGGCCGGGCTACGTTTTGGTCGTATCGGCTGCGACGCTTCTCATCCTCTGCTGGCCGCCGCCATGCAGCACTTGCCCGGGGCGTCCCTGCAGGCGATATTCCCCGCCATTGCCTCGCTGCGCTGGCAAAAGCATCCAGAGGAAATTGCAAATATGCGAGCGCTCGCGGCGCTTGCCGATTGGGTACAGGAACGATATATCGAGAACATTCGGCCGGGTCGTCTCGTGCAGGAGCTGGACGCCAGCATGGCGGCCCTGTTTTACGAAGAGGGCGCGCGCCGCTTCCCCGGCGAGGACCTGATGATCAAAGTATTGCTCAGCCTGAGCGGCCCGGCCAGTGCCGCGCCGCACGGTGATGGAGCACAAGGTGGTGCGCGTTTCGAGTCTGGACATGGCATTGTCAACGCCGTGATTCCCAGCCTCAATGGCAGCGTGATCGAGAATGAACGGACCTACTTCTGCGGTCGGCCGAGCAGCGACCAGATCCGCTTCTACGAAACCGCTTTGAATGCGACTAACGCGGCAACAGAGCAGGCAGTTGTTGGCCGCCCGCTGTCGGGTATCGATGTTGCGGCGCTAGATGTGTTCGAGCGGGCCGGCCTGGCGCAGCACGTCAGACACCGCACCGGGCATGGGATGGGCATTCTGCATCACGAATTCCCCGCCGACATGGCGTTCAATCATCGCCCGCTGCTCGAACGGGAAGTCTATTCGGTCGAGCCGGCGTTGTACGTCGACAATCTCGGCGGGTTCCGGATCGACAATACCGTTGTGGTCGCCGAAGGAAAACCTGAAATCCTGACGCACTCGCCCTCACGCCTCTCCGAAGTCATTCTCGGTTAAGCATTTCAGCTAGACGACATACTGTGCGCCTTTCATCGGCGACGTGCTGATGGCCGATGAAGGGGCGGCTTCTCTTGACAACTGGACGGCCCTTTGCGGGGTGGAGCTGACCCTTGAATGTCCGACTCACAAAACTTGCGAAGGGCTGCTCATGGCCGCACCCGGTCCGACGGTTAGCCGACGGACGGTTGCTGTCGTCGGCTCGACTGCATCCGGCAGAAGTCGACTCTGGATTCAGCCAGTTGCCTTTCCTCAAAGCGGCCGCTCGGGATAGTTTGCAATGCTTAAGGCCATTCAATACGTCGGAAACGTCGGAATGGAGCCGGAAGCACCTACGTCAGTTGAGACGCTGACAGCTTGCCAACGATCTGCATCGGCTGCTCTTGCTTGCTCCGCCTGACGCGCCAAATGGAAAGCGTCGCTTCCGAGCAGAATGTGCGGCGGCACTGTCTCCGCGTCGGCGATCCGGAGAATAACCTGTGCTACTTTGATGGGGTCCCCGGACTCGTTGCCCCAATAGCCCTCCAGCTGTTTCACGCTTGCACCGACTGAGGGTTCGTAATCCGCCAATAAGGCCGGTCGGTCTGCGTTCGCACGCTTTCCCCAATTGGTACGCATTCCACCCGGCTCGAGCGCGGTAACCTTGACCCCAAACGGTGCAGTCTCCTGCGCCAGACCTTCGGTGAAGCCACCGACGGCCCACTTCGACGCGAAATAGGCCGCGTTGCCCGGGTATGCCGTACGACCACCCAACGAAGAAATCTGAATGATGTGTCCGCTACGCTGCCGCCGCATGATCGGAAGCGCCGCGCGAGTCAGATTCACGACACCGAAAAAGCACGTCTCGACCAGTCGGCGAAACTCGTTCGAGGGAACCTGTTCGAACGGACGTGTCTCCCCGTACCCGGCATTGTTCACGAGCACGTCAAGTCGCCCGAAGCCATCGATTGCTGCATCGACGGCCGCCTGACCTTGAGACTCGTCCGTGACGTTGAGCTCGACCGCCCGGACATTCGCGCCGTATTGCGCTACCAGTTCGTCCAACTGGCGGACGTTACGGGCGGTCGCGACGACCCGGTTTCCGGCGGCCAAAGCTGCCTCGGCTATGATTCGACCCAGACCGCTTCCGCTTCCTGTAATTAGCCAAACTTTAGACATGTTGAATTTCCTTTTCGTTAAATGGATGACTAGACAGTCATTTAAATGGGAAAAAATTTACCGCAATGCTTTCCACAGGAACTCGAACGTCGACATGCAGATCTATTCGGCATGCTTCGGGTTCCGACTCATGAAATCCATCGTCGTGTTCGCCAGGGACTCTACGACTGCTCCGACGAACGCCGAATCCTGATCCCGCAACGCGCCGTGACGAGCGAGCTGACGGATCAGGTTGACGGACCGATGGGCGACAGCAAACCCCGCCACTTTTGTCGATTCCAGTACGTCCTCCGAAACGCTTATCTGGGCGAGAACTCGCCGCTTCTCGCCATTGGCTGCGCCCCATCGAGTCCACCGCGCCCATACGTGCAGCAACTGTTCGCGCTCGTCCCCCGCGTTCGATAGACCATCGTCAACGGTGGAAATCAACTGTTCCTTGATCTCGATGTAGAGCGCGTTGAACAGCTCGACCTAGGTCGGAAAATACGTGTACAGAGAGCCATCAGGCCTCCAAGACTTCCAAAGACCGAGCGTCGCACGTGCTGCACAAGGCGTATCCAAAGGTCTACGTTGGAACCGCCGAGTTACTCGGCCCCGACTCTACGGCTCAATGCAGCGTGCGAAAGTGAGTGAGGACGCGCCTTCCTGGCCGCCGCATCACTAACCCTGTCGTTCAGCTTTCCGCTCCTTGATCCCGCCTTTGCGTGTGATTGTCCCGGCTGCAATGAGTCCGATCTCGTAGAGGATGACCAGAGGGAACGCGAGAATCAGCTGGGAGAACACGTCCGGTGGCGTCACCACGGCGGAAATCGCGAACGCACCGACGACCACATACGGCCGGATCTGGCGCAACTTCCTCACCGTCACGATCCCCATTGCTGCCAGAATCACCACGATGATCGGCACCTCAAACGTCACGCCAAACGCAAGAAACATGGTGAGGGCGAAGCTCACATACTTGTCGATATCCGTCGTCATTTCCACCCCGAGTGGGGCGTTGTAGTGCGCCATCACATGGAAAATAGTCGGGAACACGGCGAAATAGGCGAACGCCATGCCGCACAGAAACAAGGTGTAGCTGCTGGCGACCAGCGGCACGACGAGCTTCCTTTCGTGCCGGTAAAGCCCCGGAGCGATAAACGCCCAGATCTGGTAGAGCACGACCGGTAGTGCGATGACGAGCGCAACCACCATTGTGACCTTCACTGGGACGAAGAAAGAGCCGGTGACGTCGGTGACAATCAGCTTGCCGTCCGTCGGCAAGTTCTGGATCAGCGGATGTGCCAGCACCCGGAAGATATCGGGCGCCCAGTAAACCAGTCCCATGAACACGAACATCACCGAAGCGCCTGCGCGGATGATCCGGTCACGTAGTTCTCCCAGGTGTGAAATGAACGTCTCTTCGACGGGTTCGTCTCTAATGTGTTGCAGGTCGCTCATGCCAGGCCTCTGCCAGTAATCGCCAATGGAAGAAAAGTGAGTCAACGCCCAAACGAACGCGGGGAATGCTATGAAAAAAAAGACACCCGGCGACGCATTGTCTCGGGACTACGCCGTACAGTCCGCGGCGTGCGCGATAGCTGGCGCGTTCTGCGCACTATCGCGTGCTTGTACCAGCTCGGGATAGCAGCCTGCTTGACGCGCCAGTTCCTGTGCTTCGTTTGCGACGCGTTTCTAATGTTCATGGGGATACCTGAGGTATCGCCGTAGACGGACGTTAGATCTCGACCTTCAGAGCCCGTCACAGTGTCCGACATCGATGTGCCCGATTTCCACGTGTTGTCGAGTTCGCTTTCTTGCGAGCGCAGTACGTTGTGAACCTTGTTCTCGACATCCCGCGCCGATGATTCAAACTCTCCGCGCATCCTCTTCAAACTGTCCAGTTCAAGCTCGCGCGCGACTTCCGCCTTGACGTCGTCGACATACCGTTGCGCGCGGCCGAACAGCGCGCCCGCCGTTCGCGCTACGCCAGGCAAGCGCTTTGGGCCGAGCACTACAAGTGCGACGACACCGATCATCGCCATTTTGGTTAATCCGAGGTCGAACATGGGATCGAGGCTCCTGGAACTGGGGAGTACGGCCGAGGCCGTACTTGTCTAGAGTGGACCGTGAGGCTGATCCGATAACTACCGGTATTCGCCCCGATGCGTCATGTCCTTCGTTTCCACCTCAACGACACCGTCATGAGGCAATTCGCGCTGCCGCTCCGAATTTTGATTCTCGGCCATGCCATCCTTGAACCCCTTGACTGCGCTACCAAGATCGCCTCCGATGTTTCGTAGCTTCTGCGTACCGAAGACAAGCGCCACGATCAGCAAAACGATCATCCAATGCCAAATGCTCAACGAACCCATGATTGAAGACCCTCTCTGGCCGCGCAGCGCGTGTCGCCCGCGACGAAGAATGCGAACCTTGCGGCTCCGACTCGGAGCATCGACGCTCCGCTGATAGAACGGATGTTGTACCCAATGAAGGGCACCCACGACAGCTTCCTGAATGGAGCCGCACTAGCGCAACGATCTGAACGCTGACCGGATTTCGTGACTGAAGAGTTCTGGTTGCTCCCATGCAGCGAAGTGGCCGCCGTTGTTGACCTCGTTGAAGTAGATGAGGTTGTGATAGCTGCGCTCCGTCCAGCTTCGCGGTGCGCGATAGATTTCGCCCGGGAAAATCGACACTGCAGCAGGCAGGGATATGTCCACAGCGTTGAAGTTGTTGGAATGGTCTTCCCAATAGATCTGGGCTGCCGAGGTCGCGCTATTCGTCAGCCAGTAGAGCGAAATATCGTCGAGAATCTCATCACGCGTGAGCACGCGTTCCGGTACGCCGCCGCTATAGGTCCATTGAGAAATCTTGTCGTACATCCATGCGGCCTGCCCAACGGGTGAATCCGCGAGCGCGTAGCCAACGGTCTGCGGCCGGGTCACCATCATGGCCGAATAGCCGCTATTGTCGCGATAGAACGCACTGAGAGACTCGTATGCGGCCTTCTCTTCCGGCGACAGGTTGCCCGGTGCCGGCTCTCCGAGAGTAAGCAATGTGGCGATGTCGGGTGGCACCGTTGCGGGCATGTTGACGTGAATGCCGATCAAGCCCTTTACCTTCTGCATGGCCATCCGGTGAGAAATCACCGATCCACAATCACCGCCTTGTGACACGAAGCGGCTGTAGCCTAACCGGACCATCAATTCGCCCCATGCCCGGGCGATGTGATCCGAACCCCAGCCGGTTTTCTTTGGCTGCTCCGAGAAGCCAAAGCCGGGTATCGATGGCACGACGATATGGAATGCGTCGTCGGCGCTTCCTCCGTACGTAGTGGGATCGGTAAGCGGAGCAATGACCTTCAGCAGTTCGAAAATCGAACCTGGCCAACCATGGGTCATGATCATCGGCATCGCATTCTTGTGGCGAGACTGAACGTGAATGAACTGGATATCGAGACCGTCGATTTCGGTCATGAACATCGGCAATGCATTCAGTTTTGACTCGCCCCTGCGCCAGTCGTAACCGGTTCCCCAGTACTGGACTAGTGCCTGCATTCGCGCCAGCTGCACACCCTGGGACTCGTCGTTGACGGTCTCCTTGCCAGGCCAGCGCGTGGCGGCGAGCCGTCGACGCAAATCGACGAGGCTGGCTTCCGGCACGCTGGCCTTGAACGGGCGGATCCTGTCGTCACCGGTTGCGGCGAAGACGGCTCCGGGAATCAGGCCGGCGGCGGCTACCGCGGCTGTAGCCGCGAGGATATGACGTCGACGGTGTGAAAACGGTGTTGAAGACATGGCTGAAATCCTGGCGCTAGAAAGTAACCGGCGCGCCCATCACAATGCGCCGGAGTGTTCACGAGAAGGACGCTTCATTGCCGGACTTCCTGACTGCTAAACCGGCGTGGGGCATCGATCACACAATGGATAAGGCAGGTCGTGACGGGCAATTAATGACCGGTGGTGCGAATACGCCGAGATCGAAACATCCGGCACGTGAGCACCGGACTGCGACGCGGATGTAGTTGTCGCGCAAGCAGCAAGAACCAAAGCGCTCGTCGTGCTCGGCAATGAGGACGAGCAGCAAGAGCTGCGAGGAATCGATACCCAGAGGGGCGCCGCGCCTCGTCGTAGAGGGCGGTCAGCTCGCGCGCTGTCTGCTGCGTGCCTGTGAGCAGGCAGTGGCGCGCGATCTGGCGGCTCACGTTGCCGGTCATTTCGGCCCCGTGCGGGACCATCTCGATGCGGGACATGCTTCTTGTCTCCAGGCCTGGCGGGCGGCTTGCCCGGTCCGTGTATTGGAGCGCCCCGATGTATCCCGCGCGTGTCGGGCGAACTGCCTTTGTGTATGCGCATGTTTCCGCCCGGCGAGCGGATACGTAGCGATACATAACCCATGGGCGACACGGGCGCGGCGACCCTCACAAGAATTCGCGGATTCGGTCGAGGGCTTCCTCAAGCAAGGTAGCCAGGGGATCCCGACTATCCCCATTGACAAGACAAGCGCGCAGAAAGCTCTACGCGCCTCTTGCGGAGACGGCTCGTGATAATATTCGCATGCGAACTATATATTTACTGGCGTTCCGATGCCATGACGCGTTGCGAGGTTTCAGAAGTGGATCATCGGCTTGTCTATTTGCTGAATGTGGGGCAGAGGGACCTGCGCAGGCGGTCTCAAGAGCGGACGGCTGCTTCCGATGGCGCAGCTGGGTTTTTGCGCGCGGACGCCAAATGACGGGGCGCTTGATGAATCTGCGTGGTGGTTCCCCGGGATGCAATTAGCAATCCAATGCTTAAGAAGCCACGCGATCGTTGGGGCCCCGTTCGAAATGCAATTTTCGCGACAGCGTTTCTCTGCAGAGCAAAGCCGCGAGAAGTCTTGCGATCTCTCCTATTGACAGCCGCACGCTCATAGATCTTCCGTCCGCCCTTGTAGCCGGAGTCGTCGCGCTCGGCACCGGACACGCCGGCACGAAAGTCGCCAACCGCTTGGCCGATAAAGCAGCCGAGTAGGTGCAGCGCCACGCAGATGTGCGTCACCGTGCGATCTTCCCACGGGTCTTGGCGTCGACCAATCAACGGGACGATCTCTCGGATGTTCGATGTTGGCGGATTGTGGAGGAGGTGGGTAGCGCTGAGCGTGTCAAGGTTTCGACGACCACGTTCCGGCGGACCTTCTCTGCGGTGCCTTCCTACTATGTCTCGAGTCTTTCTGTAGGCTGCATGATCGTTTAGCAATTGGCGGAACAGCACACATACGCTTGAGAAGCGGCATAGACGCCAGCGGATCTGGAGCCCGCCGGCACATGAAATAGACACTTCGGAAAACAGTCGGCGCGGCCGTTCAAACTCCAATCATGATCTGTAGTGTCAAAAGGAGCGAAACGACATGGTTGATGAGTGTCATGTCTACAGTGTGGGTGATCAGCGACCGCTCGGCCAGGAGCGCCTCGGCGCGGCGCGAAAGCGAATGGGTCATATCGACCCTGAGCAGCCGTTCGACCCAACACCGCTTCGATGGCAGCTTCTGAGGTGTAGCGGCCAAACACCCAGACACGCAGACGCGAACAGCGGTCTGGCAAAAATATGGCTCTGCGCGGATTTTGGGGACTGGATGGCCTTTGCCAACCGGAACGGCTCGGCCAGGTTGAGTGTCGGAAAATATCAAGGAGCAAGCGAGAAAGCGCTTAGTTCGCTCTTCTGCGTGAACGCCGGCTTGAGATACAACGTGTAATCCGACTTGATGACTTTTTTCACGATGGGCGCGTACCAATAGGTTCGAGTGAAGGGGATACTGGACAAGCGTTCAACATGCTGCTTTGCGTTAATCCCATGACTTACTATTTTGAACGCCTCAAATGAACCAGCAGCTACCTGTACTCGCTCGAAAGCAACAATCTCGTCGCTGCCACTGACGTCAAGGGTTCCGCCAATAGAATGCTGTACATGATGAAAATTCCAGGTCTTCCCCACCGTCATGGGGAAATTAAGACTCTCGTCGCTAGGCTCATACGTTGCTCCGCCGGCCTCTCGAGTCATGTTCCCCTGATTGTTGAAGTCGATTTCTTTTAGGGGCCCACCGTTCCACGAAGCCGACAACGTCGTTCGCGCCCCGGTTACGGCAACTACCGTCAGAACATAGGGGGTTCCGGGCTCAGCGTCGGTTCTTCGTTGAATAATTGTCCACGTATCACCGACCTTGTAGCTCGGCGCAGAAGCCGTCATCGGGCTTGCCTTCTCCTGCGCCGCGAGGGGGCTTGCGAGGCAGCCGAGCGACATTGCGACATAACAAGAGTGCCTCGCAAGCATCGACAAGTATGATGTCACGATGTGGATTTTCACGGGTAACCTCCAGCCGGCGAGAGCACACGAATGCCTCAAACGGCGGCGCTCACGGAGCGCAGGCCCTGCGCGCGATTCTGTTCTCCATACGTCGTGCGGCGCGGTTTGTTACCGCACATATTCAAAGACCTTGTGACTCACCTGTAACGGGTGTGGGTTGTGGATTTCCCAAGATAACTGAGTGACTGACCGCTGCTCATCGGGAGCGGTTGCCACGACACCCGTCGCGAGACAGGAGAAGCGGTGGCACCAAACCCTTTTCCCCACGAATGCGTGGAGAGCCAAAAAATATGGGGTTGCTGCGCGTAACCGTAACAGCACCGCCCGTGTTGGTAGGTGGACCGTCCTAAATGCATCGCCAATCGTACGCTGTGGACGACGACGGGACAAGTGCGGTCGGCATCGATAGGTCCGTTGTTCGGGAACAACCGCCGCTTGAGTGGCCGACCAAAATCGTGGGGGAGCGTCGGCTTTTGGCCGAACACGGTCCGATGATGAGTCGATGACGGATGCTGTCGTCGACCCGACTGCATCCGGCAGAAGTCGACCCGTTGCGGCCGTTCGGCCTTTGAGTGGCTCGGCGGCCGCTTTGGGTACGACTTCTGCCAGTACAAGTGGTGCCCCGCATTCATTGGGGGCGGTTGACCGTGGTGGCTCAGTTCGCCGGAGAGGGTTGTCTGCACTCTCGCTTTCCCTCGCAGATGCCGAGCGTAAATACGGCAAGCGCGCCACTCGCGATCGCGAGCGGCCACATCAATGCGTCGTTTCCGAACACCTTCATCGCAGCGCTAGCGACGAGCGGCCCGACGATCGAGCTGGCCGTGAACGCCAGCGACACTAGCCGCATGTTCCTTACGAGCGCAGTCTTCTCGCTACGTGCAGCCGCGTACATGCCCAGTGTGATGAACGCGCTATTCATGCCTCCGACTACGAGGCCGCTCGCCGGATACAACCACGTCATTGGAGTGGCGAGCGCGAAGGTGACGAGTGCCAGCGTGCTCGTCATCGCGCACACGATCACCGCGAATCCCAAACCGGCGCGGTCAGCCATCCAGCCGACTGGAAATTGCAGCGCCATCCCGCCCAGGCCGAGGCATGACAGCAGCAGGGTTGCCTGTGTGCCGCTCATTCCACGCGCACCGGCATAAAGTGGGAACAGACCATATAGCGCGCCGTCGATGATTCCACCAACAGCCACCACTATCATGCCGAGGCATACAAGTGCGCTGACTGGCGTGGTGCGGACGCCTCCGTCAGGGGTCGCCTCACGTGCAACGGGATTTGGCGGATGCCCCGATGCGGTCAACCAGAGTGGGATAGCTGCGGCAGATGTAAATGACAGGCCGGCGACAACCGTCGCGGAACCGTCTGGACCGCACCAGGCGGCCAGTGCCGGCGCGATTACGCCAGCTGTCGCAATGAGCGTCTCATGCACGCCGACCACCCGGCCGCTCAACTCCTCGGGAACGAGACTATATAGCCACGACTCGTTGGCGATCCAGCGCAGCCCAATGCCCAGTCCAGTCAGGATGCCCGGCACGATCCAGAGCGGCCATGACAACCACGCGATGGAGGAAAACGCGACGATACTGGCCGCGAGGCCGAGCGATACCGTTCGCCTTGCGCCGATGCGAGCAACCAGCAACGGGGCCGCCGCCAGACCCGCGAGCATGCCAGCCCATTGCGACGCGGCGAAGAGGCCGGCGCGCTGCGCGTCGAGGCCTTGATGAGCGAGCCAGACCGGCAGCACGATAAAGCCAATGCCGAACTGTCCGATCTGCGCGAGCATCGACACGGCGGTCAGTGCGGTGATGGCTGACCAAGGCACCCCTGCTGAAGGTTTCATGGCGCACTCCGGGCCGGCATGGGTAGCCCCTCTTCGCGGCATTCGATCGGGCAGCCGGCCTTGAGGCATGGCCCGTCGTCGCAAAAGCGACATAGCTGCATCGCTTGGGCAGGGTCGCGCGTCTCGTGCCAGAGCATCTTGATCATCAGGTCTTCGAGCACTCGGCGCTCATCGCTGTCGAGATGGCCCACGATGCGCATCAGGATATTTTCGCGCGCGCTCTGCAAGCGCTTTACTTCCCGTCGGCCGCTGGCAGTCAGCGCGAGCGCAACGGAACGTTTATCGACACCGGTTCGCTTCTCAACGAGGCCGGCATCGACCAGGCCGGCTACGGCGCGCACAGCTGCGGGATGCGATAGTGCGACGGCATCGCGCAATAGTTCGATCGATGCGTCTGGATATTGGCCGATTGCATTGAGCATCGCCCGCGCAGTGGGGCCAGCGAGAGCTGGAAGGGAGTGCAGCGCGAACATCTCGTCCGTGACGAGCACGGCGAGTGCGCCGAGTAGATTTTCCGTACGCTGTGTCATAGGGCACCCCAAATACATGCATCATGCACATATGCAGTCTGCACATATTTGGGTGAAAACGCAAGGGCGGCAAGTTCAGATGCAGGCAACTGCGCGTCCGCGCACCGAATGGCTGTTGACCGCCGTGGAACCGCCATCTGGATGACCGACGAGCAGTATCGGCAATCGGCCGTTCCTGGCCGATCACTGCCTTATGGTGAACGCACAATAAGCCGACCCGCGTGTTCAGACGTTGCCGACACGCGCAAGCCCGTGGCAAGTGCCCGGCGTCAGTTCCTATGGGGGCTGGTGGTTAAACTTCGTTGATAGAGCTGACCCGATGAGCGCTCTATTCGTGATCAAGCCGTGGCAGGTCCGCGAGCGTTCGGCCCGCATCGGAATAAGTGGCTACCATTTCGATGCCTTCGCGTCCGGCCTCGTCGACAACGCATCGGACCTCTGGACCAGCGACGCGCTGTCCATCCAGCGGAAAGACGGTCACGACGGTGTCGCCCTTGGCCAGTGCATCCACCACTTCGATCTCAGGTTGTGGGTTCGCCTCGGGTCGTATCCTGTCGGCGCCGGGCTTGCCAGTCCGACCGAGGCGCATTGCTTGACGGTCGGGTGAAATGCCAAATCTCATGATGCGGAATGCGGGCGGCGGTGACGGAACGCAGGAGGAAAGGGCGCACACGGACGCGCCATCGCTTTTGTGCAGCAGGCTGCACGCCTGTTGGCACACGCGGGGGCAACCGCTACCAGGGGAGTATTTCCCCATGGCGGTTGACAAAGCGTAGTCCCGGAATACCGGCGCTTCGTTCAACGACGTCTACTACAAGCGGGATACTTTCGGCGATCTCCAATGTCGCCTGTTCTCCGCCCATTTCGGTTCGTACCCATCCCGGTGCAATCAGAAGCAGTGAGCGCGATTCACCGGCGTGGCGGGCCGAGAAGGCTTTCATGAGCATATTCAACGCGGCCTTGCTGGAACTGTACAGCTCCCAGAAGCCGGTGCAATTGACGATGCTGCCAAGCTCGGATGACATGATGGCAATCACGCCCTGTTCGGCGACCCGGTAATAAAGGGCTTCCACTACACGCATCGGCCCAAGCGCGTTGGTCGACATCATATCGAGGAAGTCCTTTTCATCAACCTCGAGCGGCGTAAGCGTGTTTGCCTTGCATATACCAGCGTTGACGAATAATGCGTCCAGGCTGACTGTCTCAAGTCGCCGGGCCAGTGCGCGTATCGATGAACCATCAGCGATATCGACCGTTTCGATTTCGAGCGACGACGGGTAACACTCGCGCAATTTATCGAGACCTTCTGACCGGCCACGGGATGTCGCTATGACATGCCAGTTTCGTGCGCAATATTCCTTGGCAAGCGCAAGACCAAGTCCGCGAGAAGCGCCTACGACGACGATCGTCCTGCGTTGACTCACGACGGATCTCCTGTTTGACGTTCATGTCATTCACGAACTTCGGCTTATTGCTAGGCCGACTTGCCTGGATCCCGAATTTCGCGCCGCGCGATGCGCGGCGCGTTGCAAGGGCGCTGACTCAGTTACCGGACTTGGTGTAGATCGAATGCGGGCTGCGCGAGAAAATCTCGCGCACCATCGGCTCGAAAAACGAAAGCGGCAAGACGTCAGCGTCTTTCACGAAAGCCGGGCCGTCATATTTGGCACAGAATTCCTCGGTGAGATGGAAGAGTTCCGGTTGATCGCGATAGCGCTCGCGCATGTTGCGGTCGAGGCCCAGATACTGGAAATAGAAATAGCCCTGGAAAATACCGTGATGCTTGATCATCCAGTGATTGTCCGGTGAGACGAACGGATGGAGGATGGCCGCCGCAATGTCGGAATGGTTGTAGCTTCCCAGCGTGTCGCCGATGTCGTGCAACAGCGCGCATACGACATATTCGGTATCCCGCCCGTCGCGGTGGGCGAGCGTGGCGGATTGCAGGCTGTGATTCAGACGGTCGACCGGAAATCCACCAAATTCTCCTTCAAGAAGCTTCAGATGCTCGATAACGCGCTCGCCAACAGCCGAGTCGTAGGGGTGAGCTTCGCGGTTGATGATTTCCCAGTCTTCGGGAGTGCTTTGGGCGATGTCTGAGAACGAGGCGCGCGCGCCGGTCGGTGCAATGCTTTTCATGTTGGTCTGAATTCGAGGTCAGGTTGTGAAACTACTGGAGTTGCCGTGAAACGAACGTCGATCAGGATGTGACGAGCATCGCGTGATCGCCGTGGTAACCGAAGTAGGCGTTTTCGAGTGCAATGCCGTCGCCGAATTCGTCCCGGCTCTGGTTCAACACGATTTTCCCGTTGCGTAGAACGGCAATCCGGTCGGCGAGGTCGAGCACACGAGCGGTGGATTGCTCGACCACGAGCAAGGTGAGGCCGGCTTTTTTCAATTCATAAAGTGCTTCGTAGACCTGATCGACAACGAGCGGGGCGAGGCCGAGCGAGGGTTCGTCGATCATCATCAGCCTGGGTTTGAGCAGGATGGCCCGAGCGATGGCCAGTTGCTGCTGCTCTCCGCCTGACAAGTAGCCCGCTGCGCCCTTGAAGCGCTTGCGCAATATCGGGAATAGCTGGGTGGCCTTTTCAATGTCTTCGCGAACCGATTCGCGGTCCTTGCGATGCATGGCCGCAAGCATGAGGTTCTCTTCGACGCTCAGCGTTCCGAAGATGTGGCGGCCTTCGGGAACCAGTGCGAGACCGTTCCTGCACAGCCGCTCGGGCTGGCTGCCGACGATGTTCTCGCCGGCAAACGTGATGCTGCCCGCGCGCGGCTTGAGCACGCCGGCAATGCACTTGAGCAGGGTGGATTTGCCCGCGCCGTTCGGTCCAACCACGAACACGAGCTCGCCGGCACCCACCGCGAGGCTGACGCCCTTGAGCGCCTGGAGCTTGCCGTAAGAGGCGGACAGGTCCGCGATTTCGATCATTTCACATACCTCCTTGAATAAGCGAAGCCTCAGCCATCGGCGTGGCAGGGCGGATACCAGGGTTGACCCAGGGACGGGCATGAAACGCTTGACAGGGATCATTGTGATCGTAAATATGTGAACTGTCCACAGTCTTCAAACCACAGTGGGCAAATTGGAGGAGACGAATTATCAAATGGAGACGAGCATGCGTAATAGTTTCGTAAGAATCATGGGCAGCGCGCTGGCGCTCGTCGCGCCGCTGCTGGGCCAGCCGGCCTCGGCGGCGGACACGGCGCCCATCACGATCGGCTTCGCAATCGCGCAATCCGGCTGGGTGGCGAACTACGATTCGGCGCCGTTCAAGGCGGCGGTCCTGAAGATCGACGAGATCAACAAGGCGGGCGGCTTGCTTGGGCACCACGTCGACTACAAGGTGATCGACACGAAAACCGACCGCGAGCGCTCGGCGAGTGCGGGCGCCGAGCTGGTCCAGTCGGGCGTGAAGCTGCTGGTCGTATCGTGCGACTACGACTTCGGTGCGCCGGCCTCGCTGGCCGCGCAGAAGGCGAAGATTGTGACGATGAGCCTGTGCGCGGCCGATCCGAAGATGGGCGCACAGGGTGTCGGTAACTACGCGTTCACCGCGAACAGCGCTGCGCAATCGGAAGGGATCGCGATTGCCGAGTACGCACGGCGCAAGCTCGGCCTGAAGACAGCCTACGTCCTCGAGGACACGTCGATCGAATACACGAAGTCGGCGTGCGCGGGTTTTCGTGCCGCATGGACGCGTGACGGCGGCAAGGATGCCTTGGTCGGTTCCGACGTGTTCAAGAACGACGATCCGTCGATCGCCGCGCAGATCACCCGCCTGAACAGCCTGCCGAAGAAGCCCGACGCGATTTTCCTCTGCAGCTACACGCCCGGTGGCGCATCCGCGGTCCGGCAACTGCGTGCGGCGGGCATCACTCAGCCGATCCTCGGCGACACCGCGATGGTCGACAACTACTGGCTCAACGCGGTACCGAATCTGAAGAACTTCTACGTGCCGGCGTTCATGTCGCTGTACGGCGACGATCCCCGTCCGCAGATGCAGGCTTTCGTCAAGGACTTCACCGCGCGCTGGGGGCAACCGCCGGTGTCGTCTTATGCAGTGCTCGGCTACAGCCTCATCGAGCAATGGGCGTATGCGGTGACGAAGGCGAACACCACTGACTCGGCGAAGGTGCTCGACGTGATGAACAGCTATCAGAATCAGCCGTTCCTCGTCGGCCCGACTTCCTATACGAAGGCGCTGCATATCCAGCTCAATCGTCCGTGGCTCGTGATGAAGGTCGATAACGGCTCGTTCCACGCGGTCGAACTCTTTCGCAACGAGTTCGTGCCCGACAACCGGCTGCTGTTTCGCATCGGCGGCTGAACGCTAACCGGCGCGTGCGCCGAGCACGCGCCATCGTGGACGAGGTGCGCAATGAACGAGCGGGAGTTTGCGACGATCAGGGTCGCGAACGTGTCGGTGGCGTTCGGCGGGATCGCCGCGCTGACGGACGTGAACATGGAGCTTCGGCAGCGCGAGGTGTTCGGGCTGATCGGTCCGAACGGCGCCGGCAAGACGACGATGGTCAATGTATTGAGCGGCTTTCAGCGGCCGACGCAGGGCAGCGTGACGCTCGACGGCGTCGAGGTTGGCGCGCGCGGGCCGCATTACGCGGCGCGCATCGGCGTCGGCCGGACCTTCCAGGCCGGGCGGTTGTTTCGCGATCTGACAGTTGGAGAAAATCTGACGATTGCTGCGATGGGGGCAGGGCTGGGAATGGGCGCCGCGCGGCGACGTGCGGGCGCTATTCTGGAATGGACCGGTTGCAGCGAGATGGCGGAGCGGCGTTGTGACAGCCTGTCGTACGGCAACGAACGCCGCATCGGCATTGGCCGTGCGTTGGCGCTGGCGCCGAAGTTCGTGCTGCTCGACGAGCCCGCGTCCGGCATGAACGACGCCGAAAGCGACGCGCTGATGCACATGATTGCGTCGATTCCCGGCGAGTTCGGCTGCGGCGTGCTGCTGATCGAGCACAACATGGAGGTGATCACGGGCGCGTGCTCGCGCATCCATGTGCTGGACGGTGGCAAGAGCATCGCCGAAGGCAGTCCGGCGGAAATCATGCATAACCCCGACGTGCGCCGCGCCTATCTGGGCGACAAGGCCAAGGCCGGGGCCACTCCAGTCAAGGCGGCTTAAATGTACTTCGTTCAGACAGTTCTGGATGCGATTGCGCTCGGCAGTCTCTACGCGCTCTCGGCCCTTGCGATCGGGTTCGTGTTCGGCATCATGCGTCTCATCAACTTCGCGCAAGGCGACTACATCACGATTGGCGCGTACCTGCTGATCGTGCCCGGTGCGAGCGCCGCGCCGGCGCTGATGTTCGGTGCGCTGCCCGTGCCGCTGATGATGGCCGCGACGATCGCAGCGGTCGCCGGCATCGCGCTGCTCACCGAGCGGGTCGCGTTTCGTCCGCTTCGGCAGTCGAACCCCTCGACCTTGCTGGTGTCGTCGTTTGCGGTCAGCTACTTCCTTCAGCATCTGGTGATGCTCGTGTACACGAGCCGGCCAAAATCGATCGACATCAGTCATGGGCTCAATGACGCGATCAATATCGGCGCGCTTCGCGTGCAGGGCACGCAACTCTTCAGCATCGGCGTGTGTGTCACGCTGCTCGTCGCGCTGCTGGTCTTTCTGCGCCGCACGCCCATGGGCATCCAGATGCGCGCGGCGGCGGAGAACTTCCAGATGGCGAGGCTAGTCGGCGTGCCGGCCAACCGCGTGATCGCGGTCGCATTCGCGATCAGCGGGATTCTGTCCGGCGCGGTGTCGCTGCTGTTCGTGATGCAGACTGGAACGCTCGACATCCGCATGGGCACGCTGCCAGTGATCTACGCGTTCTTTGCGACCGTGATCGGCGGGATGGGATCGCTCGCGGGGGCGGTGCTCGGTGGTTTCATCGTCGGCTGCTTCAGCGTCTTTCTGCAAGCCTGGTTGCCCGCGGAACTGCGGCCGTTTCGCGACGCCGGCGTCTTCGGTCTGGTGATTCTCATGCTGCTCGCGAAGCCGAACGGGCTGATCGCCAACAGCACCAATCGGGAGCGTGTGTAAATGTCTGCCTATCAAGAAAACAGCCAGGACAGCAGCCAGGTCCGTGGCCTTTATGCCGACACGCGTAATTCGCGTTCATTGGCCGCGTCGATTCTCGCCGGGTGGTCGCCGGTGCTGCTGCTCGCGATACCGCTGGTCGTGCTCGCGGCGGCCGTCGAGTACGCGGGTAACGCGACGCTCGAGAGCATCGTCACGCTCGCGCTGATCCGCATCGTGACGGTGGTGGGGATCTACATCTTCGTCGGTAATTCGGGAATCGTGTCGTTCGGCCAGATCGCGTTTATGGCGATAGCCGCGTATGCGAGTGCGTGGCAGACCTGCTGCGAGGCGCTCAAGCCGATGACCATGCCCGGGCTCCCCGATTTTTTGCTGGCGGGCAGCATGCCGCTGTGGCTCTCCGGCCTGACTTCGGTTGCGCTGGCGGCCGCGGCCGCGTTTGTCGTCGGGTTGATCCTGATGCGCCTGTCGGGCCTGGCTGCATCAATCTCGACGCTGGCCGTGCTGTTCATCTTCAACACGGTCTATTCGAACTGGGACAGCGTGACGATGGGCTCGGCGTCGATCGTCGGTCTGCCTGAGTATGTGAGTGCACCGGTCGCTGTGGCTGGCGTCGTTATCGCACTGGTGATCGCGTTCGTGCACCAGCGCTCGCGCTGGGGATTGATGCTGCGCGCGAGCCGCGAGGACGAAGTCGCGGCGCGCGCGGCTGGCGTGTCGCTCTACGTGTCGCGGCTCGTCGCGTTCACCGTGTCGGGCGCCGTGATGGGAATGGCTGGCGTACTGCAGGCGCATTTTCTCGGCAGCATCTCGACCGATTCGTTCTTTCTCGACCTGACCTTCATCACGCTCGCGATGCTGATCGTCGGCGGCACGCGCAGCCTGGCCGGCGCGGTGGTCGGCACGCTGGTCGTGCAGGCGATTACCGAAGTGTTTCGCCAGCTGGAGTCGGGCGTGAATATCGGGCACGCGCAGATCGCGCTGCCGAGCGGCATGCAGGAGCTCGTGCTCGCCGCCGCGATGCTGCTGATTCTGATTTTCCGTCGCGACGGCCTGCTCGGCGGGCGCGAACTGGTGCTGAGGTTGCGGCCGCGCTCGATGCGCGCGCCCGGGCCGTGACGTTACGCGCAGAATCGGGGAATTCGAACGCAAGGCGGGTCAGCGCGGCTGGCTCGCCACGAAATCAAGCCGCAATGTGCGGCAAGTACCAGGAGGAGTGTCATGCAAGGCATTGATATTATCGGGATCGACATCGGCGGGACGTTCACCGACTTTGTTGCCTACGATTGCGCAAGCGGGACTATCAAGAACTGGAAGAACCTGACCACGCCGAAGGATCCGATCCAGGGCGTGCTCGAGGGGCTCACCCAGCATCCCGATCCCGCGGGCGTCGCCAAAATTCGTCTGGGCACGACCATCGCCACCAATGCGTTGCTCGAGCGTCGCGGCGCGAAAATCGCCTACGTGACCACGGAAGGTTTTCGCGACGTTCCGTTCATCCAGCGCGGCGACCGCCGCAGCCACTACGACATCTCGTGGATCAAGACGAAGCCGCTGGTGCGGCGCCGCGAGTGCTTCGAGATTCCCGAGCGGCTCTCGGCGAAGGGCGAGGTCGTGACCGAGCTCGACGAGGCCGCCGTGCTCGAGGTCGCCCTGAAAATCAAGGCCGATCCGTCGATCGAGGCGGTCGCGATCTGCACGCTGTTCTCGTATGTCGATCCCACTCACGAGCGCCGGATCGCGGAGATCTTCGCGCAAGTGCTGCCGGATCTGCCGGTGTCGATCTCCTATGACGTGTTGCCGAAGTGGAAGGAATACGAGCGCGCGTCAACCACGATCGCGGACGCGTATCTGAAGCCCATCGTCTCGCGCAGTTTCAACCGCATGCAGAAGCATCTGGACGAGCTGGGTGTGGGCGAGAAGGTCGGCGTGATCAAGTCGAACGGCGGCGAGTCGACGTTGCGCCGGGCAGCCGAGGCGCCGGTGCAGATGGCGCTCTCGGGGCCGACCGGCGCGGCCGTGGCGACGCGCGTGATCGCGCAGCTCTGCCAGCTCGAGCATCTCGTCACGTTCGACATGGGCGGGACGTCGACCGATTGCACGACCGTCGTCGACGGCAAGGAGCACCTGACGACCGACTTCGAAATCGAGTGGGGGCTGCCGATCCAGGTGCCGATGATCGACATCCACACGATCGGCGCGGGCGGCGGCTCGATCGCGTGGATCGACAAGGGCGGCATGCTGCGCATGGGGCCGCAGTCCGCGGGCGCGGATCCGGGGCCGGCGGCCTACGGGCGCGGCGGCGAGCACGCGACGGTGACCGACGCGAACGTCGTCCTCGGCCGCATCAATCCCGACTACTTCCTCGGCGGCAAGATGAAGCTCGACGCGGCGGCCGCGCGTCGCGCGGTCAAGACGATCGCCGACCAGCTCGGCATGGAAGTCGACGACGCGGCCTACGCGATGATCCAGATCGCGAACAACAACATGCTCGGCGCGCTGCGCACGGTGCTGTTGCAGCGCGGCCTCGATCCGCGCGATTTCACGCTGGTCAGCTCCGGCGGCGCGGGCCCCGTTCACATCTGCGACATGATGGAGATCAGCGGAATTCCGCGCGGCCTCGTGCCGAACTACCCAGGCCAGTTCTCCGCGTTTGGCTTCATCATGACCGACGCACGTGTGGACCAGCACCGCACGGTGCAGCAGGTGTCGACGCGCTTTGAGGCCGAGCGCGTGGCGCGCGTGGCGAAGGAGCTCGTCGAGCGGGCGTATGGCGAGCTGCACGAGCAGGGCTACCGCGAGAACATCGAGGTCTACCGGTCGGTCGAGGCGCGCTACCTTGGCCAGAATCACGAGCTCGAAATCGTGCTGAACGGCGACGACTTCGACGAAGTCTCGGTTGCCGATCTGTGGGCGCGTTTTCACGCGCAGCACGAGGCGCGCTTCGGCTTCGCGATTCCGGGAGAAACGATCGAGCTGGTGAACCTCAAGGTGACGGCCGTGGCGCTCGGCGAGAAGCCGAAGCTGCGCGTGCTGCCCGAAGGCAGCGGCACACCGGCGTCGACCGGTAGCCGCCGCGTGCGCTTCGAATCGGGCTGGATCGACACGCCGACCTATGACCGCGACACCTTCCTGCAAGGCCAGACGATCGCCGGTCCGGCAGTGATCGAAGAAAGCGCGTCGGTGACGATTCTGCGTCCTAATCAGTCCATGCGGGTTGACCCGTATGGCAACCTGATCATCTCGGTCTGAGGAGAGCCACGATGGATCTTATTACCATGAACATTCTCGAGTCGACGATGGTGTCGATTTGCCGGGAAATGGGCATCACGCTGATGAAAACGTCCTATTCGACGATCTTCAACGAGGCGCTCGACTTCACGTGCGGGCTCGCGAACGCCGAAGGCGAGATGATCGCGGTTGCCGACTATTGCCCCTCGCAGATCGGCGGGATGCCGTTGCTCGTGCAGTCGTGCCTGAAAGAGATCGACATGGACGATCTCGCGCCGGGTGACGTCATTTTGCATAACGATCCGTATCGCGGCGGCCTGCATACGCCGGAGCATACGTTTTTCAAGCCGATTTTTGTTGACGCCGAGCTGGTCGGCTGGGCGGTCGCGATCGGTCACATCGCCGAAGTCGGCGGGATGGCGCCGGGTGGATTCTGCGGCGAGGCGACCGACATTTTCCAGGAAGGCATCCGCATTCCGCCCGTCAAGTTGAAGACGAAGGGCAAGGACAATCGCGATATCTGGAAGCTGCTGCTCGCGAACGTGCGCACACCGCGCACCAACTACGGCGACCTGCGCGCGCTGATCGCCGCCGTCGATCTCGGCGAGCAGCAAATGCGGGGCGTGTTCGAGAAGTACGGCAAGGAGCGCGTGCGGCAGAACGTCAGCGATCTGCTGTTGTATTCGGAACGCAGGATGCGCGCGGAGCTCGAGGCGATTCCAGACGGTATCTACACGTTCGTCGATCACATCGAGAGCGACGGCATCGACGCCGATCGAACCTACGACGTCCACGTCGCGGTCCACAAGATGGGGCAGGACATCGTCGTCGACTACACGGGCTCGTCGCCGCAGGCGTCGGGGCCGATCAACGCGACGCTCGGCGTCTCGACCTCGGCGGCGTACAACGCCATCCTGCACATGACCGATCCGTCGATTCCGCGTAACAGCGGCTGTTTCAGGCCGATCCGGATCGTGGCGCCCGGCGGCACCATCGTCAACGTCGATTTTCCGGCACCGGAAGTCGGCGGCAACACGGAAACTCACCCGCGTATCGTCGGCGCGATTCTCGGCGCGATGGCCGACGCTGTGCCGAATCGCGTGATGGCCGCGGAGGGCGCGACGCACTGCAACTTCGTGTTCGGCGGCGTGGACGCCGACAGCGGCGAGTATTTCGCGTGCTACGACCTTGAGGCCGTGGGCTGGGGTGGCCGCGCGTTCGCGGATGGCAACGACGCGGTCGATTCGATCAACGGGAACTGCCGGATCACGCCCGTCGAGGTGTACGAAACGCGTTTCCCGTGGCGGGTCGAGAAGCTCGCGTTCAACCAGGACTCGGGCGGCGCGGGCGAATACCGCGGCGGGGTGGGCTATTCGAAGCAGATGCTCTGCCTGAACGAGAGCATCACCGTCTCGCAGATGACCGATCGCCATCGGTTCGCGCCGTGGGGATTGAACGGCGGCGGCGAGGGCGGGCTGGGCGCAACGCTCGTGCAGAAGGCCGGCACCTCGGGCTGGAAGACGATGTGCGACGCGTATGGCAAGGCGTCGTCGAGCCGCTATTCGAACGTGCGGATCGTGCGTGGCGACCGCGTCACGTTGACCTCACCCGGCGGCGGTGGTTATGGCGACCCCGCGAAACGCGCGCCGCAAGCGCTGCAAGACGATGTGCTGGACGGCTATGTGTCCGCCGAGGCAGCTCGCGAGCTGTATGGCTACAAAGAGGAGGCTTGATCATGAAATTCTCGCAAAACGGACTCTATATCGAGCGCTACATCAAGTGCGCAAACTGCGGCACGCTGATCTACGCGGACGACAAGCATCAGCAGGCGCAAAGCGTGCAGCGCGACGGGCAGCTTTTCTGCTCGCAATGGTGTGTCGACTGGCGTGACGCACGCGAGAAGCGCAAGGCCGAAGCCGAGGCGGCCGCGCGCTGACAACGCGCGAGGAAGGGGTGCCGCAGGGACGCTTCGGCGGTCCGGCGGCACCGCTGCCTGCGGGCTCGCCGGTGAAAAAGTGTCCACAGTCTATAATGTGCATACTTTAAGTCGGTATGCCGACTGCAACCTGGAGGCGCGTCAGTGAACATGCGAGAGAATCCCGCGACGGCAAGTAAAGGCGGGCATCGCCCGGATGAGGGTGAGTTGCTTTACACCGATAGTCTGGTGGATCAGGTGACGGATATGCTCCGCAGCCAGATCGTCGAAGGTGTCATCGCGCCGGGAGAAAAAATCGTCGAGGCGGCGCTCGCGGAGCGGCTTGGAATCAGCCGTAACCCGATCCGTGAGGCGGTGCGACGCCTGGAGGGAAGCGGACTGCTCGTCAACCATCCGCGGCGTGGGCGTTTTGTACGACAGATCAGCCGCGACGAAGCGGAAGACATCATTTATTTCCGCACCTGCATCGAGCGCGCGGGCATCATGCGCGTGGCCGAGACGCGTACGGATTCCGACCTGCACCGTCTGCGCGGCATCCTGGCCGAAATGCGCGAGGCAGCGGACAACGGCGACGTCGTGCGGACGCTCGAAATCGACGCGCAATTCCATCGCGCTATCTGCGAGATGACAGGTAGTAGCCGCGGCCTGAAGGCATTCGATGATATTCACACGGAGTTGCGGATTCTGTTCCGGATGATCGGGAATACTTATGCGACGCTGGACGAGGCGGTACGTGGGCATGAGCCTCTAATGGCGGCAATCGAGGCCGGCGATGCCGAGACGGCGGGGCGTGTGATGACCGAGCATATTGCCGCGACGCGGATCGAGGTCGAGAAGTATTTTCAGGCTACGGGGCAATAACGTCGTTCGTGCGATGAGGCTCGACCCAATTGACCGTGCACGGCGGGTTACCGGCGAATGAGTCCAGACGGCGTGACGTAGGCGGCTCGCCGCCGCACATGGACACCTTCGGCTGGGACAACGGTCGATTGCGCGCCCAATGCAATCGACGCTCCGCGAGAGGCCGACGATTCTCGTTGCGAAAACGCGCAGCAGCGCGCAATCGAGCGTCCTGCGTCTGGCTGGAGCACCGGATGACGCATCGCCATTTGCGCAACTAACCGTCTGAGCCATCCATACCTCGCATACGCCGGTTTCCGGCGCAACCCGCCGGCGGGCAGGATAAACGGGACTTTTCGGCCTTGAGGCACCTTGTCGCAGCCTGTGCGAGCTGCGTCTGCGGCATAGGGCAGCGTGCGTATGCGGACTTTTCCGACGAAAGCACAGGCGGCGCGTGTTGCCGGTTGATCTTGCACTTCGCACGGCCCAGCCTCCTCGCAACACGACACGAAACCGGCGGTACTCCGGCCAACTTGGCTCATCTGGAGCGCTCAATTGCGCAGGCAAGGTCTGGCAAGGTCAAGCCCCGCAAGCTGGTTGCAGACAGCGAATGAGCGGCGCTTTGAACGTCATGTGGACGGCTGAGGCACATGGGACGACTATGTCTACTCGCCAGGACAAGACAAAAAGACGCTGAAACGCATCAATCAACTTATCAAGGAGACGCAGCGCTCGCCGTTTGAGGGCATTGGCAAACCCGAACCATTGAAAGAAAACTTGGCGGGTTTTTGGTCGCGCCGGATCGACAAGACGAATCGGCTGGTCTACGAGGTCGACGGCAATCAGATCAACATCATTTCGTGTCGCTACCACTACTGATACAACGGAAAACTGCCATGCCAGATTTGACCGTTGCCGATGTGCTTCGGCTCGCGATCAATGCGCTGCGGGACGTCGCTGAATCGCGCAGGATGCCCTCTGGCGTCGAGCTGGACGATGTAACTGCCGAGCTACATGCGGCCGCCGCCGACGTACTGGATGAATCGCTCGATCAGCTGCGCGGGCACGAATAGGAAAACTCCACGCGCTCGGCGTCATCGCTTTTGGGCGGCCCGAACGAAATCCAGCCGTGCCCCCAAAGCGTGACCTCGTCACGGCGAAGGATGACCTCGTGGCCGCCGTCGATCGTGATGCGCGTGCCGTTTGAACTACAGTCGAGCAGCACATACCGTCCGCTGCGGCACTCGATCGAAGCATGGGTCCTCGATGCGTGGCGGTCGTGCACGACGATGCTCATGCTCGCATGACGACCGATGGTCACTTGCGTCGATGCTTCATTCATTTCCACGAACACGTCCCGATAACGCAGAGTCAACATTGACGAGTCAGACGGGCCCAGCAGGTCGCTACCCAAGACGGTCTGATCGGTGCTTTGTTGCCAGATCGCCTCGAACAACTCCGTTGGCTGTCTCTTTCCCCGTGCCTGTATTGGGTAAAGATGGCGCGCCAAATGACGAAGTTCGGCAGGAAGGCAATCAATGGTGTCCTGGCTCGTGATGATTTGTCCTGGCGAAGCAAGCTCCCTGAGCCGGGCTGCCAGGTTCACGGTGTCGCCGAACACGTCGCCGGATTCGTCTGGCAATACGGTGCCGTAGTGAAAGCCGATTCGCAGCGACATTGGAATTCCCTCTATCGACGGCAACTGGTGGATAGCCAACTGCATATCGATTGCGGCCTGCATCGCATGTTCGGCAGACGGAAACACCACCATGACTTCGTCGCCGATGGTCTTGACGATTCGCCCACTCAGCGTTTCCGAACACGATTTCATCAACGCGATACAACGCGCAATCGTCTCGAAGGCAACCATGTCGCCGACGGTCTCGTAGAGTCTCGTGCTGCCGCTTACGTCCGCGAACATGACTGACTTTTTAGACGTCTCAAGCTTCGAATCAGCATCCATGAGCATACCGTCAGGTCGTGCAGCTGGCGCCGGAACGCCGCTCATGACCTGCTCCTTGGCAGGGCTTCGCTTCTCAGTGTAGTACCCAGTTCGACGTCCGGCCGGTCAAACGCTGCCGCGTGGAACGCGGCCGTCAAATCAAGCTTTGATGCAAGCATGGATTAAGCCTCTAATTGTTCTCGAGTGCGTCAGATCGATCGCGAGGCGATAAGCGCTGCACAAATTGCGGGGTCGAGAGCCGCGAAGACGTGAGATTCTGCGAGCACTGCGGAACCGAGCTTGTGCGGATCTGCTTGCGTTGCGGCAACGCGTTGAGTCCGATCGTGAAGTTTTGGGGCGAAGGCGGTGCGCCTGTCGGCGGGCCGCATTCGCTATCGGAGCCGGCGCCCACGCGAGTGTCGGCTCCCCCTATCCAATACACAAGTTCGGACATTGCTACGCGCATCGTGGCCGAACGGGCAGACCAGGAAGCGCTTTGCGAACCGCTGGTGAACGCAAGACTATCACCGCGCTGTTCGCCGACATGGCCGCTTCGATGGCACTCATTCAGGATCTCGATCTCGAAGATGCTTGCCGGCTGATCACGCCCGTCGTGGAACTGATGATGGAGGCCGTCCGTCGCTACGCGGGCTTCATGGCGAAATCGCTCGACGATGGAATAGTGGCCCTATTTGGCGCCCCGCTTTCCCATGAGTTTCGTTCGTTGACGCCTCGGCTGTCGACAGTCACGGTTGGCCGGAGGGCGAAATGAAAGTCACCATTCGTGTCGATGTCACCACGGACTACGGAGAAACTAATGCCTTCGAGATCTGCGACACCGGGCGGCTTGCAACAAAGGGAAACGCATCGCGGGTTCTCGCGTTTGTCAGAAAGAAGTTGCCAGGCGCAGTGGAACGGCTTGCCTCCCTCGTGCGATGGCCAACGACGTTCATGAAGCGCGTCTTGCGGACAACCTGGCTTTTCAGGATATGCTGAGATTCAGACGAACCGCCACAGTCTCGCCGCGCTCGACCAGGACGAATCTCGAAAGCCCGAACGACGTGCAGATCTGTACGACTGGATCGCTCAACTGTCGCGGCTCGTCGATACTGCCGGAGGCCGCTCTGCTGAGCGAATCTTCGGATGAGTTGGAGAAGGCGGTGACCGGCCTACAGGCAGAGCCACGCTTGCATGAGACGCTTGCTCACTGCAGGGTAGTTGCACATTGGCTCGTGAGCGAGCTTCGCGCGGCAGATCAGACTTTTCCGATATGACCGACAGGCTTCGCATCCTGGACGGCACGCCGGCGCAGTTGCAGGCCTGACTGAGTCCTCTCTCAACATCTCTACGTGTTGGGAATCGCTGAACTCACTTGAGCTCGATGATCGAGCGGCCCGGGGGCGCACCCGCATCGAACTTGAAGCCGCCGGGGTAGGTGGTATCGAACGTCAACTGCGCCACGACGTTGCCGAGTGCGTCCTCGACGGTGAGCAGCGGCGGCGCCGTATAGACGAGTTTTTTCGCCACGGTATCGAGTTCTATCTTGTGGGACGCAGCAAAGCCGGAAATCTTGCCCAGAAACGCACCGGGGTTCAGCAGCACGAGCCGCGCACCTTTGCCCAGGAACTCGATGGTCTGGCTCGACGGCACGGCCTCGACCGAGGCGATGCCATTGAGCTGTAATGCGATCTTGCCGGTGTCGACGATCGTGCCGAGGCATCGCAAATGGCCATTCTCAGCGACCGTGATCGTACTGGCGTTGTCGATATCGCCGATGAGGTTCAATGCGTTGGTGGCCGTTACCGTTCCGGCGATATAGAAGCCCGCGGCTGCCGTCACCGTGCCGCTACCGCTCAGCGTCGCTGGTGGGTTGACGGCAAGGGCATTCGTTTCGATCTGCCCGCCGCTCAGGGTGAGCGTTCCATTCACGAGAATCGAAATGCCCGCGGACACGAAGCCGTTGTTCTCGACCATGAGCGAGCCCGTTCCCATGTGCTGGACCTCGAGCTGATTCTCGACGACGAGGCGCGCGTTCCCGCCTGTGACCGTCACGGTTCCCACGCCTGCCGGCTGCGTACCCGTGGCCGGTGCCCAACCGATCGCGAGATCCCTCGCAACGACGGTCCCGCCTTCGCTCACCTCCAATGTCCCGTTGGCTTCGCGGCCGACAATGACCTGTCCGCGCGCCTGCAACAAGCCATTGGTTGACACCTGAACCTTGCCATTGGCACCCGGGTGGTTGCCGATCACGAGCGGCCACGGATAAATGAGCGGATCGCCGCTGCCGACGCTGACGGTGCCTGAGTTCTGCACGATCAGTTGCCCTTTGTCTACCTGCCCCACGGACATCGGCAGATTGCCGCCGTCGACGACGGCATTTTCGCCGTCCACCACGAGCGTTGCATTTGACCCGGGGGCGTTGCCTGTTGGCGCAACGGCAGCCAACAGGATTCCGTAGTTGTCGATGGAGTGCGTTCCGGCGATCACGACACGGCTGTCTTTGCCGACTGTGAGCGTACCGACGAACGGTGCTTGGGCGCCCTGGGGGAGCTGAACCCCGATGTGCAGCATCGGTGCGGTCAGGACGGCTCCAGGAAGCAATGTCATCTCCCCGTTGACAGGGCTTCCGTAGGTCGCAGTCAACTGCCCCGCAACGCGATCCGTGCCTTGAAAAAATAGAGTCTCGACGGTCCCGCCGCCGGTGATCACCTCGGCGGCACTCGCGATGGTGGCGAAATCATTCGGCCCCGGCGGCACGCTTGCCACCGTGTTTCCGAGGTTCCAATTGGCAGCCACGGCAAAGACACCCGTGCCCGAATTTCCCGTCCATTGATAGTTCGCCATCATGACGCTCCCTGGCTGCCGATCGGGTCTGCCCAAAAAACACATAGACGATTTCGGACCTTCCTTTGGAAGAATCGGAACTCATCTTGCGCGAACGGTGTTCGAAATATAGTGCGAAATTCGTGCACTACAAGAACTTCGAGAGCGTGCAAAAAGTCGGGGGTAGGGCAAATGAGCTGCCCACTTTGCCAGGAGGTATTCCAACTCAAGACTGACGCGTTTGATCAGTCGTTCTGGACGGTTCGAATCTGCGCGTTTGCAAAATTGAGACCCATTGAGAATGCAAAGTTGAATTTCCTTTTCGCTAGCGGAGGAAAAGCAATGAGAATCTAATTCGCTTTTTGTCTTGGTGGTCTACAAATATTTCGATCGGCGAGCACAGAAAACCGGGGTGGCAACGGTTAATGCAATCGGCATATCGCAGCGCATGTTGTCCTCCAAATACTCCTGAACTACCTGAAACCGAAACTGCTCGTCGTAATTCGCCATAAGAAACACCCCAAAGCTTGGATCGAAGTCCACTTTTTGCGGGGCAGTTCAAAACTACGGGCCATTTTCTATGTTTCACAACGTCCGAAGCATCGAAACGATGTTCATCGCGTAGCAAGCGGTGTCAACCCGGACAGGGTTTTACATCGAGCGCTAGCAAGCGAAGTCGGCAACGTGCCGCCCAGCGCCGCCGCGCATGGGCAATGCTCAATACGAGCAGATCGTCAGCGACGCTGGCAGCCTTGGAGTAGGGGTAGGAGGAAGTAAGCAAAGCCCTGTCGGCGATTTCCCAACATTGTTCAGGTAAGTGATGGTCACGCCCAAACTCGCATCATCGCGATGCACGTTGGGATGCGCTTTGCGCGGATTGTGCCCCGATGGCATGACATGTGCATAGTGTGCCGCAAGCAGCCGGCCGCCAGACCGTTCCCGCAACCGCCCTGTTCAAGGAAACACATCATGAATACGTTGACGATCCGCGATATCCCGAAATCTGTAGAGCTTGATTACCAGGAAATGGCCAACATTCGAGGTGGTCGGATAAAAATCATCGGCCAGCACGCCGGCTCGCTCCTCACGTCCGCTGATGGTGACCCCGTCGGCGTGTATGTCGACGGCGTGCTGGAAAACTCTGTTGGCGACGGCTACTACCACGGCTGAGCTTACAGCGACATATCAACTGCAGAGGTGCAGCGGTGTAACTGGGGAGGCTGACGTGGACCAAACGTGGCTGGGTTTGGGAGCAGGCACGACCGTGCTTGCTATCGCTGTCGTTGGCGTGACGGCGCACTACCTCCGTGAGCGGCGTCGGGCTGATCTTCTGCGCAATTTCGATTACCATGAATGGTGGCAACGAACCCACGGTGCAGCCTGCACTTCAGGTGGCTCCGATGCAGGAAGCTGGGCAGTGAAGACAAGAACGCGGTGGACACAACGAACGGAGAAGCAATCGTGAGAGACGGGGAACGACCGTGGGATGCCGCGACCACAAGAATAGGACGCCTGGAAGCAAAACACGGTTGAGTGTGACGAGGCTAGAAATAAAGAATAAACCGGGTTACACATTTCTGGCCGATTTCCATCAAGTGATGGAGGGTAGCGCGGGCGCGGGAAAATATAGCGAGAGCGTGTCCCACCCGCGCATGTGCTCATCCCAGACCTCAGAAGAACGTCAGAACCGCCGCCGCCTCTCGCTTGAAGGCCGTCGCGAATGGCGGACGATCCGTGCTGAAGCGAGGGCGACCAGCACAACAAACCCGCCTGGATTGCGTTGCTGGTTTAGTATTGTGCAAAAGCGACTGCCTTTGCGTTGCAGTTGCCACTGTCAGGCAAACAGCTTCTCGACTTCTGCTTTGCCAACTGCCATCCATGTTACCCAATTGTTTGCATCAAAGCCTCTACTGGCATGATGTGCCACCTGGAAACAGGCGAACGGGTCTTGTTTCGCCTCGCCATCGGAAAAGCCTGTCCAAACGTTGAGCAATCTGCGCCTGTATGGGCTTGGCATTGAAATACCGGCTTGTTCCCACCCCTCTTCCCACCCGTCCTTTGTACCGGGCAAATAGCCCCAAAGGACGAGACCCATCACTAACACGGCATGCGGTTTGTGAGTCCTGGTAACTTCACTGAACGCGCTACGAGACTCGGTGAATTGCCTCCTCGTTGGACGAACCTGCGCGTTTGGCATGCTCTCACGGACAAAGTTATAGAACGCCACAGTGTTCCAGAATCGTAGCCTTGCCTCGTCATCAAGCTGAGGTGAACCGGTCATCAATCTTTCAGCGGCGGTGCGAATGTCGTACCGCATTGATTTTCAGCCCCTCTGCGGATCGCCGTTATGCGCCCGAATCATCCATTCGGTTTCACGCTGTTCGTCATGACGTAGACTGTACCCAGATTCACCGAGAATGAGCCAACGGATCTTCTGGTCTTTGTATTGGTTACCGACCCACGGGTGATACCGCACTTCCGCTGAATAAGTTGCAGCCATAGCTGTCCTCCGGTTACGAGATTAAGTATCAATTGATTCGCCACTAGGCGGTGTAGCGCTCGGCCAGCTGCCTTGCGTGCGCCGAAAACTCTGCTCGAAGATCATGTGGCTCCCGCACTTCGACGCGGCTGCCAAAGCCAAGCAGCCACCATCTCAATGGTTCGTCGTTTTCCACTGTTGCTGAGACTTCGAAAAGCGTACCGTCGCCAACAGGCACGATAGTCTGATCGAGCGACAGCGGTGTCTCCCGCAAATGTTCCACCGCTACCGGGTCAAACCATGCGACCAGTCGTACAGGTCCCTGCGAGTGATATCGGCCAGCGCCTTGAACGTATTGCTGAAAGTCGAAGCCTGGCGGAGATTTGCGTGGCTCGGAGAGCACCGATGTGCTTGCCAGTCGATGGAGTGCGATCTGCCGAACGTCGGTGTAGTCAAACATCGTCGCGATCAGATACTGCACTGGACCTCGGACGACGAGCCCAAGCGGATTCAACGCTACTTCCCTCGCCACGTCGGCACCTTTGGAGCGATATCGCCCGGTTAGACGGCGCTTTCGTGCCAACGCTTCGTGTACGTCATTCAATACTCCTGCATCGATCGGAGGCGCTATAAGAGCCAGCGACGTGGGAATCACTGCAGTTTCCCTATGCCAACGCTTCCAGCCTGTCTGGGCAACCTCCGTGATGGCACTATCGAAGACAGGTTTGAGTTCGTTGAGTATCGCTTTAGGCAGGAATGATTTCAGGTGTGCGTGGGCGAGCAGCAATGCGACACCTTGCGATGTGGACAAGCGTGGCGCGAATTCCTGCCTGGCACCTTTGGCCCAGCTCCATCCATAAGGCTTGCTCGAATCATCTGCAGTCAGCGGAAATTGTTGGGCAAGCGCCCGCAAATCTCGTTCGATCGTGCGCCGCGAAACGGTGAACTGCCTGTATCCCATTGCGGAAATGAGATCGGCCACAGATACCTTACGAGGCCACGCTGGAATGCAGCGCAGTAGCGCCCATTGCCTGGACAGCGTTTGTTCAGTGGATTCGCGCAATCATGCTCCCAGAGTTTTTTTGAGCATCCTAGCACGCGGTGCGACGTAAATTAACGCGTGTGCGCGGATCATGACGGGACAGCGGCGAATTCGATCAAAATTCCAAATGACATCGGATACCAGACTTCACTTTCAAGCTAGCCGGCCTGCCCCCCGGAGAATAAATGTTCAGAGCAACCATCGTCGATCCGGAAGGATTCTGGACGAAGCCGTTGAGTATGCTGCCGTCCTGTGGTGACAAGGTGCATTGGTCAATGTCACCGACTGAGCCACCGGCTCGTGAAGCCGATCTTTGCTTTCAATTGGCGGGAAAACTCAACGAGCCTGGCAGTCAGCCACCAGACCATACGGCCCGCATTACGGTACTCGTCGACACATCGCTTCCACTCGGTCATCGCGATTGTGGTGCCGTGCTTGTCTGCGCTCACTCAACAATGCATGAAGCGATTGCCGCTGCAGCCGGCGCTCTTTTCACCGTGGCGACGGCGAACCACGTCGTCCGCTTTCAATGGGCCGAACTACTCGATGTATTGTCGTGCGACACTTTAATGGTCGCTTCGAAGGCGGGCAGTGCAGACCACGATTCCATTACCCGCTGCGCGCTTCAAAATCTCGGTTACTTTCAGGGCGCGAGCCGCGTTGAACCTGAAGCGACGCTGTTGGGCATCGCCGTGCCGCAAGTTCGCCCGCCCAGGCTGAGGGATATGGTCAAAGTCGCATCGTCGTTGCGTGCCTTGGTGGGTCAACGTTGTTATCAATTGATTGGTTACCGCCTCACCTCTGGGCCAGATGAAGATGCATTCCTGCTTGCGACCTTTCCGATTCCGGCTCTGCCTGGCGGTGCCGTCCGCGCAGCGGAGGTGGCCTCGATGAATATCGACGCTTACCCGCCACGCACGCGGCGGCGATCAGGATAAGATACGGAAGCACGGAATCCGGAGAGATCAATGGCTATGCGTGACGGAACGTATCTGGCGCGCTGCAAGGAGCGAAGCCCCTTGTCAGCCGCAATGAATGGACACGGTCCCGTCTATCCACAGGCGCGATGCACGGTGGTGAAGGGGCAGGCGATTTTTGATCGCGATGGGAGAGAGTTCTGGCGATGCAATGCCGCGTACGCGGAAGTGCATTTCGAACTCGAGAGAATTGAGGTTTCGCGAGGTTCGACAGGCGGGGCCGCCTGAAAAAGCTATGACACTATCTTTCGATGTGCTCAAGACGGTCTACCGGCAGGCGATCGATCCCCGGGCAAGTGACCGCGATCCGTCAATCTGGTGGGATGCTGTCGCGCAAGAGATGCGTGAGGTCGTGTTGGCCGGCACTGACCGGGAGGCAGCGGCGGTCATCGAGTGGTGGCACAACGACTGGGCATCGGTTTCCGATACGCCAGTGGCGGCGGCACGGCGGATCCGCCAGTCAGTCCGTTTGATCATGAAACGCGAACGGATGCAGGCATGATGCCAGTGCATATGCCGTCTGACTATCAGATCGATTCCCCGCAAACCCGGGAAAGGGTGATGCGTTTCTTCAGTGAAATTGGAATTCGCGCCCGGTACGAAGCCGGTGCGAACGGCTTTTCCAGAGGCTGCCGTCTTGATCGGGGAGCACTCGCTGTCGATCCCGCATGCCGTATCTCGACGATGCTCCATGAGGCGGGGCACCTAGCGATTACGCCACGCTGCTTCCGGTCACTGATGGACGGAAACCTTTACGCCGGCCAGCGCGAAATGCTGCGGATGGTCGAGGACGCCGACCTGCACCCGGACGACCCCCTCTATCGAGCTGTCATTCAATGTTCAGATCCGGAGGCCACTGCGTGGGCGTGGGCTGCAGGCGTCGAGCTTGCGTTGCCCGGCGAAGAAATCATTCGTGACGACGAATACGGTGGCGACGGTGAGGCGATCCGGCTGGCCTTGCAGATGCGCGCGTACATCGGTGTGCACGGGCTCGCGCACGCGGGGTTCTGTGCGATTCGCGAGCGTAACGGCGTCGCCGCCTGGCCATGCCTGAATTTCTGGACGCAGGAAGTCGGCTACCCGGCTACGGATGAGGCTTCCTATCAGCTGGAAGAAGGAGGATTGGCAACTTGAAGACGCCGGGTAAGCCTTGCGCATCGTGTCCCTGGCGCCGCGCAGCAGCGGCGGGGGATATTCCGAACTTCAGTCTTGAACTGGCCGAAAGGCTGGCCGGCACGTGTCCTGATCATCGTGGCATGGGACCTGACTTCGGTGCCAGCATGTTTGCGTGTCACCAGTCCCGGGAGGGAGAGGAATTTGCCTGTGCCGGCTGGCTGGCAAAGGTTGGTCGTCGCCATCCGGCGGTACGCCTTGCGGTAATGTCTGGCCGCCTCGTTCCTGCCGCGCTGGCGCCCGACGCTGACTGGCCCGAGCTGCATGACAACTATGCAGAAGTGCTGGACAAGCTTCGCGCGACCTGAGATCCCCGATCCGGTTGGCGGCAAAGGCCGCGATATGCCCTCATAAAGCGTAAAGATATCGCACGCCGCGAGAGCTTGGCTGCCGGAATGCTTCACAGACGGGTGAAACGGCTATCATGCGATGATGAATCAGTTGAACAAACTCCCGAAGCCAAAGTTTGGCGATGCCTGCAACGGCTGCGGATATTGTTGTACTACCGAGCCGTGCGCTCTCGCTCGAGAGTTCCTGAAGTGTGCCCGTGGGCCTTGCGTGGCCCTGGAGATTGCAGAAGGTCGGGCGATATGCGGCCTGGTGCGCAATCCCCTTGGTTACCTCTACAAAGCTACCCATCCTGACGAAGATGTGGCTGTTCTGGAAGCTGCGCCGGACGTGCTAGCAGGTCATCAGCTCTCGGTAGAGCTCGCAGCAGCACTGGGTCTCGGCAAGGGCTGCGATGCGGATGACGATGCAGTCTCAGCGGCATGGCCGGCAAGCAGTGTCTCGAAAGCTGCGGGATAGTCAATTAACACACGCGTGAGATCGTCTCCGAGACTATGAAGTCAACTTCAATCGAAGGCGATGGATTTTGGGCCCATTCAGGTACCCGACCAATGTTCGTCAGGGAAATAACGTGCTTCCTGCGCTGGCTTAAGGCCTTTGAGTGCGTATCCCGAACACGCCTGATGGGCTGTCGCGATGGTACCGGGGGAACGTCTTCGCTGCGTACTGCAGGAGTGGCACGCCCGGCCTTCGCCTGCGACGTGGCAATGCGCTTTGCTCGCAAATATCGAAGTAAGCCCGGAGTATCGCGGCAAGAGCTTCTTTACGTCGCTGATGGAGATGGTTATCAGCGAACCCAAGTTGCCTTTTGAGTGCATCGAGATCGAGGCGGTACAGAATGAGCGATTTGCGACCCGGCTTGAGCGCAATGGTTTCAAACGAAATGGACGAACAGGGCTGTCCGATGGTGCTGCCAATTCGTTCAGTCCCGGCTGTATCGCCCTTGTGACAGTTCGCCCGGTTTCTCAAGTGCCACTTTCAGTTTGCGGGCGCCAAGCTACGGATCTCATTCCGGATCTTGTTGATGTCGCCGCGGTGGGTGTGGCTGTTGCCGCATTTGCCGCCGAAGTTGTGACACTGTTCGTACGGTATGCGGTTCAAATGGCGGGTTTCCCCGCTCGCTGAACGACAGGTTGCGGCCGATCGCTGCTATGCCGAGCGATCGATCGCGCGCACCCGATCGCGCCAGGCGCGGCCCAGCATAGTTCCGCGGCAACGCCTTGTCCCGCAACGGCAGACGTATTCGCTGAGGGATTTCGTTTTCGATGGAACCTCGAGCGCGTAGTCGATGAAGAGCTCCTCGCCGGGCGCAATGTTGCGGATCGCTTCGATGTAGACGCGGCCGCCTTCCTCAACCGCTTCGCAGTTCGCGGTGCAGGCGTGGTTGAGCCACCGCGCGCCGTTCCCGCCGCGGCCACCGTCAATCACCCGTCCGTCGGACAGGCCGAACAGGAACGTATGGTTCTCCTCGTCGCGTCGCGCGTAGTGACGTGACGCTTCCTGCCAGCTGGTCACGAGGCCTCTGTATTCGAACACGCGCTCACCACGGGAGAGCGGACAAAGTGCGAATACGCCCTTGCCGTGGATGGGAGATCGACGGACGGAAACGCGTTTCATGCGGTCAAATGGAAGGGGGGAGGCTCGGAGTATAGCCGGAGAAAAGGCCAGCCACATGTGGCGGCCGACACCTTCGCGTGGCCTGCTCATGGGCGGCTGCACATGAGCGACCTCATGTTCATTTTGTCCTGGTGAAAGCCTGGGCGATCTGCTGGACGCGCTTGACCTCGTCGCTGTGCAGGTAGATGGAGGTCGTTGATACGGACGCGTGCCCCAGGGTATCGCGCACGCCGGTGAATTCCGCGTCACGTCCCAGTGCGTCGCATGTGTGTGGCGCATCCCGTGCGGGCTGGCACGGCGCAGTTTTTCTGCGAGGGGCGCGTGGTTGGCCTCGATCGCGCCAGCGCCCAGCGCAAAGAACCGCCGCATTACCATCCACAGGCGCACGCTGCTGATCGCCGCGTCACAGTCAGCCTCGAGGCTGCCGATTGCAGGCGTTTGCGGATTCCAGCGCACGGGCAGCACAGCAGGTCGCGTTCGACGAGATAGCGTGCGAGCGCGTCCTACGCGAGCGGTGTCAGTGCGACGCGTGCCAGCTTCTTCCCCTCGCCTGTCACGCGCAGCCAGTGATCGCCGCGCGGATCGATTTCGACGTGTCCGAGCGTCGCGCCGATGAACTCGCGCGCAGGCCGGTCGCACACCCGAAGTCCAGCAGGAAGCGCAGGCGCTGCGCAGCCGGAGCCGACCAGCCATACAACCATTCCAGGCCATCCGCGATCGTGCGCACGAGCGCCCATTCGCCTTCGGTGAACGCGTGCGCGATATTTGGCACCCGGGTGCCCGTCGCGTTGCACACCTTCACACCTGTAAACGGGTTCGCGAGTACGTAACGCTACTCGATGAGCCAGCGGAACAGGGCGTCGAGAATAGTCAGCGAGAGCATACGCGACCGAGCGCCCGGAGAGGCTCCCGTTGAACGGCCGCCAGTCCGGTCGTTTCAATGACGAACGACACCAAAGCGGACGTGCTGAGCATACCGCCGGGTTCGGCAGCATCGTTGCTGGAGCGGCGGGTTTGCCACCAGTGACGCACTGTACCGCGCGACGCGGAGCGCTTGCAGGACAATGGAAAGCGACGTGAGGTTTCATGCACTTCTATATCGAGCCCTTCAGTCCCGGAAGTACGTCAGCCGCAGCTGACGTTCTTTTGCAGGCAAACGACACACTCCGGCGTGCACGATCTATGCTGGATCTATTCCAGACAGGCACCTGGCTATTACTGTGCCCATGCAGCAGATTTGATGCCGTTGACGGGACGCCCCGTCTTCCGATCCACGCAATACAAAGGAGACACCATGACAATCCGAGTTGGACGATGGCTCAGCAGAAACGGTGGCGGGCTCGAAATCCTTTCCATCGGGCCGGGTGCCCATTTCACCGGGCGCTATCAGACCAAAGTGGGAAAACCCGACCCCAACGCATGGTTCGAAACGCACGGCATGACCGACGGCTCGCTCATCGGGTTCACCGTGCTCTGGAAGAATCAGTCGGAGCAGCATGCCTCGCTGACGACCTTTGCCGGTCGCTATCTGGCCGCGGGCGATCAGGATGGCCTCGGCGACGCATCGAGGGAACGGATCGAGGCCCAATGGGTGCTTGCCCGCCTCTATGAAGACGATGATCCCGGCAAGCCACACGCGATGTGGGAGACCTTTATCTCCAACTCCACCGTCTGGTACTGGACGCCCTGACTGATTATCGCAGCGCGAGTCCGGCGTGTACCAGCAATTGGCGGAAGACTGCCAATCGCACCGTACCGGTCTCCCCCAGTCTTTGACAAACATCCACGTGCGTGGTCATGTCGGTGTGGCCGCGCAACGCGTCTCTGCACTCGCGCTCCGAGGTCTCCAGGTGGACACCCGTCAGGATCGCACGGCCCTTGCCCACCCTTGAACTCACAATAGCGGGCGGGGCGCCTTCGATACCCGTGTAGACGGCCAGAATCTGCACATTGGGGCTCGGTGCATGGCCGAAATCGAAGCGACAGCCGCCATGGTAGTACGTGTAAAGCGACATCGGGGCATCGGTCAGTCGATCTGTCGTCCGAATTTCCACCGCAGCGGCGCTTCGCGGCGTGCCGTCGTAGGTGACGCCCCCCGTGAGTTCGGGTAACGAGCCGACCGCGAGCGCGTCCACGAAGCTCAGCTCGCGTGTGCCACAGATCGCGCCATCGGTCCCGGCGTGGAATGCGAGCTCCCTGCACGCGTAGTACGCACCCGCGCAAATGCCCAGGTAGGCACCACCTTCTTCAACGAACTTTCGGATGCGCCCATTGGGACCGCCATTCAAAGCTGTGCAGTAGGGCAGGTCGGCACCACCCGGCATGACAAACAGCGCCGCGTCATCGAAGAGCTCGGCGTCATGCTTGATGTCATCGGCCATGACCGCGCGGATCTCGTATGCTCCGGGGCGAAGCTGCTGTCCGATCGTTCTCATCAGGCGCGAGGTCCCGTCGGAGGTTCCGGCATCGATATAGGTCAGGATCTGAGGCTTTGGCATGCTGATTCGTGGCGGTCCAGTGCATATCTCGTTCATGGTCTTGATCCACTGAACGAATTGTGGTCTGGTTTCGTGATTACACCAAGTTTGTTTGCAATGTCAGCTTCCAGGTTTCAGCAGGTCCGAATATTCCATATGACAACACAATCCCTTCGTCCCGCCAGCCGCCAATTGAAGACGTTGCCCGAGCAGATCGCCGGGCGCATCTTCACGTCCATCGCGAGCGGTGAGTGCGCCCCGGACGAACGCATCGGGAAACTGCCATGCCAGAATTGACCGTCGCTGATGCGCTTCGGCTCGCGATCAATACGCTGCGGGACGTCGCTGAATCGCGCAAGATGCCCTCCGGCGTCGAGCTGGACGATGTAACCGCTGGGCTGCACGCGGCCGCCGCTGACGTACTGGATGAATCGCTCGATCAGCTGCGCGGGCACGAATAGGAAAACTGTCATGAAGCGACTCGAATACAGGCTTTGCAGGGATCAGCACGGTGCGCCGCTCGTCACGCTCGACTCTCCGATGGGAAACGGACAAGACATCTATCCGGACCGTCTGAGGGCATTGGCGAAAGCATTACTGGAAGTCGCAGATCAAGCGGAACTAACGAAGCTCGGCCGACATGAGCAATGGAAGTCGGGCTTGATCGAGTTCGAATAGGAAAACGGGGATGGCGATGACCATTGCACGGTTGTTGACACGGGGCAAGATCACGTCGGAATTCAAGAAGAGCCCCAGACGCAGCCTGAGAATGTGAAAACGACCCAGACCCATGAGGTCTGGGTGAAACGAGCGGGGACGGAGCCCCGTCGTGGAGGTATTCATACAAAAACTGGCTCACTCCGGGCTTGATCGCGGGAACGGGCCAGTCACTCGAGCAGGAGACGCACGATTGCGGCGCCCCTTTGGGAAATTTGCTAGTCCGGCGGGTTACTGGCCGAAGTAGACCGGCTTCATGCCGTCGTAGGCGGGGCGCGCAACAGGGCTGCCCGAGGCACTCGAGCCGTTCGCGACGCCGCCGACGGCGCTGTTTTGTGCGGCAACCTTGGCTTCCGCAGCAAGAATGTCGTCGGGGTAGTGCGGATCGTTTCCGCGCGCGGGGCTGTAGCCGGCCTTTTCAAGCTGCACCAGTTCGGCGCGAACCTGCGCACGGGTTACTGGCGCATTCGACTGCGCGAACGAGGCAACCGGGACAAGGATGGCAACAGCAACGGCGACGGCGTGGATAAGGGACTTCATGATGACAACCTCCATGGTGTTTTGGCTTTCGATGCGGTGGATTCGCTGCAACCGATGAGCCAAGTCTAGGAGTTTCATGCTCTAGGGTTAACCATGATTTCACGAAAAGACCCTTTCCCACGGCAGGAGGATCTGGGGCACTCGGCAAGTCCAGGCTGGTGGTTCAATTCCTGGCCAATCATGACAAAATGTCCCGAAATACCCTACAAAACGGGACTTTTTGTCAGAATCGCCCTGCAATCGGCTAACGACCCACGCCCTAGCGCGCTTTGGCCGGACCCAGGTGATCGGGCTACGACCGCCGTACCATCGGTCGATGGATCAGCGGCGCGTCGGCCTTGCCGCGGTGCGGAACGACACTGCTATCCGCTGCCCGTCAGGCATGCCGCAGCGGACGGGGCGCGCCCCGCCATCCGGATGTTGCCGTCTCAGGGTTGCAGCACGTGCTGGGCGGAGAGCGGGCGGGTTATGGACAGCAGGTTATTTCGACGCTGGCCGGTAGGCTGACAGCCGAATACGGGCGCGGCTGGAGTGCCCAACAGTTGCGTCATTGCCTTCGGGCGGCAGAGATTTTTCCTGAGAGGCAATTTTCTCCGCAGCGCGGAGAGAATTGGGCTGGACGCAGTTGAAGACGCTGATGTACATCGGCGACCCACTCAAGCGCGACATGTACATTGAACTCTGCCGGCTTGAACGCTGGTCGTCGCGTCAGCTCTAGGAGCGAATCCAGTCGACGCTGTTTGAACGCAGCGCGCTCTCGCGCAAACCTGCAGAAGTGATCCAGCAGGAGCTTTCTCAACTAAGGGAAGCGCAGCAGGTGACGCCCGCCCTCGTGCTCAAGGACCGCTACCTCCTCGATTTCCTCGGGCTGAACGACCGCTATCTCGAACGGGACCTCGAGTACGCGATCCTTCGGGAACTGGAGCAGTTCCTGCTCGAACTGGGTGCGGGCTTCATCTTCGTGGCCCGACAGAAGCGCCTGCTGATCGATGATGACGACTTTTATCCGGACCTGCTGTTCTATAACCGAAAGCTGAGACGCCTCGTCGCAATCGCACTGAAGCTCGGCGCGTTCAAGGCCGAGTACAAAAGCCAGATGGAGCTCTATCTGCGCTGGTTGGCCAGGCATGAGCAGGAGCCGGACGAGCAACCGCCTATCGGTATCATCCTGTGCGCCGGCAAGATGCAGGAGCAGATCGAATTGCTGGAGCTGGGCAAAAGCGGCATCCATGTCGCGGAGTATCTGACCGTGCTGCCGCCGCGTGAGACGCTCGAGGCCAAGATGCACCAATCCATCGAAGTGGCACGACCGAGGTTACGCGATGAGCGGAACAAGCAGTCAATCCAACGAACAGCCGTGGGGCGCACTTCAACGCACACACCAGCGCAGTGGTGAGATGTCAGCTGCTGGATGACATGGGCTGCGACGATGAGCAGGATAATCATGTCTCGCTGGCGCTGAACGCCTCCCGTGATGAGCGGCACGCAAAGTTCTATGAATACATCCACAGGCAAACGGCGTCGACAAATGGCAGCTCTCTCCGTTGTCGAATGAGTCTTCACGACCCAGAGCCGCCGTTCGAGCTATCAGGGGTTCAACGTCGGGTAGCAGAGTGGTCCGGTCATCGGAGCCGCTCTTTCTCCAACAGCACGGCGCATACCTGTTCGCGGGCGTCCAACATACAGGCCGTCGAGGTCGGAAGCAAGCGCGAGCCGAACATGTGTACTGGCCCATGAATCAAGGCCTCAGCGCATTCATACCTGCGTGCGCGGGCATTGGCACGGCCCTTGCGAAAAGCCGAGCGAGCATTTGCTGTGCTCATCCAGATCTCACGACCTTTCGTACTCGTATAGCCCGGAGAAACATCATGAAGAGCATTCTCGTCATCGCGGACATTCCGCGCGATCCGCTCGCGCAAAGCGACGAAGCCACGCTCACACGCGCACAAATGCAGCGGATCGTCGGCGCACGTAATGTCGTCGTCACGGTCGATGGTGGTCCCCCCACGGCGACCATCAACGATTTCGACATCAACAACGCTATCTGGGAAGGACGGATCTCGGGTCCGATGATCAACTGAAACGCATTCTGCTTTCACCACTGATGTCCCTACGCGTACAAGCGAGATGGGACATCGGCGTTCATGCTGCCGCGCGCTGCCTCGAAGCGCGCCCGAGAATGCGACGTTGTTGAAGGCAAGACAGGCCGATGGTCACCAATTCACGACGCAAACCGCTTGGTCCGTTTAGCCTCAATGCGCGCGACGGGTAAGAAAATATGCGTGCGCCGATATGGCACGAACGACAGCAAATGCTCCTGCATCTGCCTCACCATCAGTCATTCTCGAATGACCGCAATGGCTGATGGGACTAAACCGTTCGCGCGGTATGGGGCTCTGTCCGGCCTCTGGCGGCGAATGAGAGGTGAGTGGCGCCGGTGCTTATTTTGGTGACTGAGGCAATCCGCCTCGTTCTCCAGCAGGAGCCCCATCATGACCTCCTCCGATCCGGGCGTCAGCCCGCTGCGCCAGGCCGTATGGCTGCGAGCTTGACATCCGCGTATCCAGTGAGGTGCGGGCAACTGCGCGCGATAAGCCCTCAGGCGCGCGAACAACTGCCTCGCGGTTAAGATATGCGCGAAGCGCCGGGCGTATGGCGAACTCGCGTGGCGTTGAGACGCGAGTCAGCGCTCCGTCCAGTGGGAAATTCCAGACATCGTCGAGCGTGTACGGTCGCCCGCGAAGAATCACCGTGATCGCGGTAGTCGGAGGTCGCGCGAGCGGTGGTTTGAAGCGGCTTAGAAGGTGTTATGCACTTTTGTTAAGGGCTGTAAAGTGGACGAGCATAAGCACGGAGAACACGACGAAATGCAGACCAGCCAAGGTTTCGGGCAATCGCTCGTAGTCTCTGGCCAGTCGGCGGAAGCGGTTGAGCCAGCCGAAGCTGCGCTCCACCACCCAGCGACGCGGCAACAATACAAAGCCCTTTTTCGCCTCCGGCAACCTGACCACCTGAAGCTCGATGCCTTCATCGCGCGCGGCCTCTGCAGGCTCTTCGCCGGTGTAGCCCTGGTCAGCGAACGCGATTCTCACTGTCCGCCCCGTGGCCTGCTGGACCTGTCGCGCCAGCTCTCCGACCTGTGCACGCTCCTGTTCGTTGGCCGGTGTCACGTGCACCGCAAGCAGTTGCCCCAACGTATCCACCGCCATGTGCACCTTGCTGCCTTTCTTGCGCTTGTACCCGTCATAGCCTGCGCGTGGACCGCTCTCACACGTCGACTGCAGTGTGCGGCCATCGAGGATGACTGCACTGGGTTGACCCCGGCGATCCTGCGCCACCCGGATAATCGAACGCAGGTCATTTACCATGGCCTCGAAACAGCCTGCCTGAATCCAGCGCTGCGTCTGCTGGTAGACCGTCTCCCATGGTGGAAAGTCATTGGGCAGCAGACGCCACGGTGCACCCGCGCGGACAATCCAGCGCAAGGCGTTGAACATCTCGCGCAATTCGTAGCGACGCTGAGGCGCGTCCGGGTTCATCAATGTCAGGTACGGAGCGGCGAAGTACCACTCTTCATCCGATACATCCGTTGGGTAGGGCCTGCGTTTCTTCATCCCGCCAGGGTACCAGGTCTGGCCGAAAGTTCATAACACCTTCTAAGTGTGATGGAGAGCGTGAAAAGTGAATCCCAACAAGATTGATTTAAACCTGTTGATCGTCTTTGATGCCCTGCTGCGCACACGGAGTACGACGCTCGCGGCACAAGAATTACATCTCACCCAATCCGCAATCAGTAACGCGCTTAAGCGCCTGCGTTTCCTCTTCGAAGACCCGTTGTTCGTGAAGGGCGGGCGCGGAATGGTGCCGACGGCATTTGCACTCGAAGTGGCGCAGCCTGTTCGCGGTGGACTCGACTTGATCCGTTCGGCCGTCACGGCGCGCGCCAGTTTCGATCCCGCAACTTCGGATCGGGGCTTCCGGATCTACATGAACGAGCTTGGACAGACGGTTCTGATGCCGCGCCTGCTCGCAGCAATCGCCGACGACGCACCCGGGATCACGCTGACAAGCGTCGAGCTGGCGCCTAATGAAGCCTCGGCGGCGATGGAAGCCGGCGAAATTGATTTCGCGTTTGGTCATATCAGTGACCTCAAGACAGGTTTTCACCGGCAAATACTGTTCGAAGAGCGCTACGTGGCGCTGGTGCGGAAGTCGCATAGCCGTATTCGAGAGCAACTTACATTGCGTGACTTCTTCGACGCGAAACATGTTGCGTACCACCCGGCGTGGATAGCGATGTCGACATTCGAGGATACGGTCGATCGCTTGTTTGAGGAGCACGGCGAATGCCGCAAGGTGGCGTTACGCCTTGCCTATTCTTTGGGGCTCGCCGGTCTGCTGGAGGCAGCGGACGTATTGGTATGTGTGCCGAGTCTGCTTGCCGGGGTGCTTGCCCAAACCGGGAGCTTACATATCTTTCAGTTGCCGTTCGATTCCCCGGTCTTTCGTGTTTCCCTTGTCTGGCACGAACGCAATCAGGTCGATGCAGGGCACCAGTGGCTGCGGGAGAGGATTCAAGAGCTGTTCATCAGTGAATCTACTTAAGTAGGTTCACCGGTATTTATGGCGTAAATGAAGGGGATTTACACAAAGCGTTAGATTCAGCCCAGATCATTGCTTATATTTCCGCGAACACCCGCCGTTTGAACGGTGAGCAAGGAAGCACAGGAGACAGCAGTGATCAGTTCAACACTTCGGCGTCGGAGGGGAAACCCCGCGCGCGTGACGTATCGTTCCAACGGAGCGAACTCCATTGTTCAAAGCGCGGGTCCCACGCAAGGCGGGGCGCAATGAACGAAGACAAAATCGCGCATTACGGCCTCGAACTCTACAAGGCGCTGCGACGTGCCGTGCCGGTCGAGCCTCTGACTGAGCGGGAACCGTCGCTCAGTATCGAAGACGCTTACCGCATCCAATTGCACATGCTCGAATTGCGCACGACGCGGGACGGCGAGCGCGTCATCGGCAAGAAGATCGGAGTGACGAGCCAGGCGGTCATGGACATGCTCAACGTGCGACAACCGGATTTCGGTTGCCTGACGTCGGCGATGTCGTTTGCCGACGGCGCTAGGATCGACATTCGCACCTTAATCGCGCCCAAAGCCGAAGGCGAAATCGCCTTTGTGCTGAAGCATGACCTCCTTGGTCCGGGCGTCAGCGCGCAAGACGTCATGGCCGCGACCGAAGTCGTGCTGCCGTGCTTCGAAATTGTGGACTCCCGTATCCGGAATTGGCAGATCCGCATTGAGGATACGGTCGCCGATAACGCGTCCTCGGGCGTCTTCGTGCTCGGTAATAAGGCAGTCGATCCGCGTGACATCGATCTGGCCAGTGTCAGTATGAAACTAGTCAAGAACGGTGAGACCGTCGTGACTGGCGTCGGGGCTGCGGCCCTTGGGCATCCAGCGAATTCGGTTGCGTGGCTTGCAAACACCCTTGGGGCACTCGGTATGCCACTTAAGGCCGGCGAAGTCATTCTTTCAGGAGCGCTTGGCGCCATGGTTCCGGTGCAAGCGGATGACATGCTCCAGATGTCGCTTGAAGGTATCGGTGACGTAACCGTCTCGTTCGGCCCCCCCTGATTTCTACATGAAATATCGACGGAAATGAATCAGTTAATTACATCGCAATCCTCAGTAAATGGTGAAAAAAAGCTGAAGGGCGCAGTCATTGGGTCGGGTAATATCGGCGCCGATCTCATGGTCAAGATCCTGCGGCACGGCAAGCATCTGGAGATGGCGGCGATGGTCGGCATCGACCCGAATTCCGATGGCCTCGCGCGCGCCGCGCGTCTGGGCGTGGCGACCACGCATGAAGGTGTCGAAGGCCTCACGCGGCTGCCCATGTTTGAAGAAATAGATTTCGTGTTCGACGCCACCTCGGCGGGCGCGCACGTGAAGAACGATGCGCTGCTGCGCAGGTTCAAGCCGTCGATCCGCGTGATCGATCTGACACCCGCCGCGATCGGGCCGTACTGCGTGCCGGTGGTCAATCTCGACGCGCATATCGATGCGCCGAGCGTGAACATGGTCACGTGCGGTGGCCAGGCGACGATTCCAGTCGTCGCGGCCGTGTCGCGCGTGGCGAAGGTGCACTACGCGGAAATCGTTGCGTCGATCAGCAGCAAGTCGGCGGGACCGGGCACGCGCGCGAACATAGACGAGTTCACTGAAACGACCTCGAAGGCCATCGAAGCGGTCGGCGGCGCGGCGAAGGGTAAGGCGATCATCGTGCTGAATCCGGCGGAGCCGCCCGTGCTGATGCGCGACACGGTCTATACGCTTTCCGAACTCGCGGATCGCGACAAGGTCGAGCAGTCGATCGAAGCGATGGTTGAGAAGGTGCGAGCGTATGTGCCGGGCTATCGACTGAAGCAAAAGGTCCAGTTCGACGAGATTCCAGCAAACGCACCGCTCAATATTTCGGGCCTGGGGAAATTCAGCGGCCTGAAAACCTCGGTGTTTCTCGAAGTGGAAGGTGCCGCGCACTATCTGCCAGCGTATGCAGGCAACCTCGACATCATGACTTCCGCCGCGCTCGCGACCGCCGAACGCATGGCGCAGACGCTCTTGAGCGTGCAGGGAGCCCAAAAACCGTGAGCAAGAAACTCTATATCTCCGATGTGACGCTGCGCGACGGCAGCCACGCGATCCGTCACCAGTACTCGATCCAGAACGTGCAGGACATCGCGCGTGCGCTCGACAAGGCGAAAGTCGACTCGATCGAAGTCGCGCACGGCGACGGCCTGCAAGGGTCGAGCTTCAACTACGGCTTTGGCGCGCACAGCGACCTCGAATGGATCGAAGCCGTGGCCGACGTGATCGAGCACGCGAAGATCGCGACGCTGCTGCTGCCGGGCATCGGCACGATTCACGATCTGAAGGCTGCGTACAACGCGGGTGCACGCGTGGTGCGTGTGGCGACGCACTGCACGGAAGCGGACATCTCGAAGCAGCACATCGAATACGCACGCGAACTCGACATGGACACCGTGGGCTTCCTCATGATGAGCCACATGAGCACGCCGGAGAATCTCGCGGTCGAAGCAAAGAAGATGGAACGCTACGGCGCGACGTGCATCTACGTGGTCGATTCGGGCGGTGCGCTGACGATGAGCGATGTACGGGATCGTTTCCGCGCGGTGAAGGCTGTGCTGAAGCCCGAAACGCAGACCGGCATGCACGCGCACCACAACCTGTCGCTTGGCGTGGCGAACTCGATCGTCGCGGTGGAAGAGGGCTGCGACCGCATCGATGCATCGCTCGCGGGCATGGGCGCGGGTGCGGGCAACGCGCCGCTCGAAGTGTTCATCGCGGCGGCGGAGCGCATGGGCTGGAATCACGGCACCGACCTCTACACGCTGATGGATGCCGCCGACGACATCGTGCGTCCGCTGCAGGACCGTCCGGTGCGCGTGGACCGCGAGACGCTCGCGCTCGGCTACGCGGGCGTGTATTCGAGCTTCCTGCGCCACTCGGAAGTGGCCGCGAAAAAGTATGGCCTGAAGACGGTGGACATCCTCGTCGAACTGGGCAAACGCCGCATGGTGGGCGGTCAAGAGGACATGATCGTCGATGTCGCTCTTGACCTGCTTCGAGCGTAACAGCAACGAGGCATTGCTGCCTCACCCGTCTCGTCATCAGTTTAGAAAGGAGACAACACGATGACTTCAGTTTCGAATCTGGGTTACCTTGTTCTTGGCGTCAGTGACCTGGACGGCTGGGAAAAATTTGCGGTCGATATCATTGGACTCCAGTCTGGACGCCGCGTTACGGGCGAGTCGCTGGCTTTGCGTATGGACGATTACGCGCAGCGAATCCTGCTGGAGAAAAGCCCGGAAGATGACCTGCTCGCCGCGGGTTGGGAGTTCGACTCGGACGAGGAGCTTGATGCCTTCGTTGAGCGAGTCCGACAATCCGGTGCCGCTGTGAGCCAGGCAGAACCTGAACTCGCGAGCCGCCGCTGCGTCCCGCGGCTGTTCACCTGCATCGATCCCGACGGCGTAAGTCACGAGTTCTATACACGCGCCGCGCGAGCGGCGGGTACCGATCCGTTCCGTTCAAAAGTGTTGCGAGGTCGCTTCAACACCGGCCGTCTAGGTGTCGGCCACTATGTTGCGGTCCCGAAATCGGTCGAACTGGCGAATGCGTTCTGCAAAGACGTCCTTGGCCTGAAGGTGAGCGACCATGCACGCGGCGAGATGGCTCCGGGGGTCGTCCTTGAGATCGCGTTCTTGCACGCCAGGACGGGGCGCCATCATTCCGTGGCGATTGCAAAGGTCCCGTTTCCATTCAAGAAGCGCGTCCACCACATCCTTGTCGAAGCGACCGATTTCAATGATGTGGGTCTCGCGTACGACCGCTGCGCGAAGGCGGGTATTCCGATGGCGATGGAGCTGGGTCACCACCCGAACGATCAGATGTTCTCCTTCTATGTGCAAACACCTTCTGGATTCGCGCTCGAATTCGGTCATGGCGGTGTCGTGGTCGACGACAGTACGTGGGACGTTCGTCAATACGCGGAGCTAAGCGATTGGGGGCATCGCGCTCACCCGCCGGGAAAGAATGATTCGAATGCACATTAAAAAGCCGGTTCGCCGCGTTTTCCCAACCTGCACGATAGACAAGGAGTGAAGGATGTCCGTATTGACAGAAGCATCGACCAGCAAGTTCATAACGATCGACGAAGCGGGTCTCAAGAATTTCAGGATTCACTATAACGACGCCGGTAGCGGTCCCGTAGTCGTGATGTTGCACGGTGGTGGTCCAGGCGCGAGCGGCTGGAGCAACTATTACCGCAATATCGAAGCATTCGTCGGTGCCGGCTATCGTGTACTTCTGATTGATTGCCCGGGATTTAACAAGTCCGATGAGATAGTCTCGGACGTGCCGCGCAATGTGCTGAATGCACGCGCGACGAAGGGCGTGCTGGACGCGCTGAGTATCGACAAGGCACATCTGGTGGGCAATTCGATGGGGGGGGCGACGGCGCTCGCGTTTGCACTCGACTATCCGGACCGCGTGAATCGTATGGTGCTGATGGGCCCTGGCGCACAAGGCCCAAGTATCGTTCAGCCGCAACCGAGCGAAGGCATCAAGCGCATGATCAAGCTCTACGCGCACCCGACGTATCAGAATTTCGAGGAGATGCTCGACGTGTTTGTCTACGACCCGGCAGGAATTACAGAGGAACTGCGCCGCGGCCGCTGGAAAAACATTGAGTCGAATCTCAACCACCTGAAGAACTTCGCGGAAAGCGCCAGGCTTAGCCCGTTCACGAGTTGGGATCTCTCCGCACGCTTTTCCCAGATTCCGCATAAGACTCTGATTACCTGGGGGCGTGACGACCGGTTCGTCCCGCTCGATACCGGCCTGCGCATGATCAACACGCTACAGGATGCCCGTCTGCATGTGTTCTCGAAGTGCGGTCATTGGGCGCAATGGGAATACGCTGAGGAGTTCAACAGGCTCGTTTTGTCATTCCTGGAGAGCTGATCGCAGCGAGTTGTCTGCTTGCCTCGGCCGAACAGACGCATGCTATATGCACCGAAATCTAACGCAGTCGCATCAATCGATAAATTTAGTATAACTATATTTGGAGACACTTGGATGAAGTCAGCGAGAAGGGTGGGATGGACTATTGCAGCCGCGACGATGGCCTTATCAGGCGCTGCTCACGCGCAAGGGTCGGTGACGTTGTACGGCATCGTCGATGCAGGTTTTCAGATAACCAGCAAAACGGCGGGGCCCAACGGCACCAATGCCGGACGCACGTTTGCTCTGACTGATGGGGGTGCAGGTCCGTCTGTTTTTGGCCTGCAAGGAAGGGAAGACCTCGGCGGGGGACTGCAAGCGATTTTCGCGCTGGAGAGCGGCATCGATGTTGCCAATGGTGGTTTCAACAACTCAAATGGCAATCTTTTTGGTCGTCAGGCTTGGGTCGGTCTGACCGGATCATTCGGCACGATCAAGCTAGGTGAACAGTTTTCTCCGTTTTTCCTTTCCGTGTTTGCTTCGGACCCACGAACCTTCTCGTCGTTCGGTAGCGGCATCGTGTTGTATGGCAATAACGTGTTCCTGACTGGCGCCGTGAATGCAAACGCCATTTCGTACTCTTCGCCGACGATCGCTGGATTCCAGGGGAGTGCGCTGTTTGCACCGGGTGGCATCGCCGGCGATTTTCAGGCCGGTCGCCAGTGGGCCGCGAGCATTCAGTATGACTACGGTCCACTGACCATCAACGCCGCGATCTATGACGGTAACGCGGGGGGCCAGGCGACGCCCGTTCCCACCGGTGTCGAATTCCTGGGCCGCACGCTCGGTGTCTCCTACCGGTTCAGTCCGCTAACGCTGAAGGCGTCTTTCACCAGCTACAAAGTAGCGGGATCGTTTAACGACGACGTGTTTGGCGGAGGCTTTGACTACGCTGCGCTCCCATCACTCGACCTGAATGGTGGGGTGTGGTACACGACCGATCGTAATAACAGTAACAACCATTCTCTGATGGGAGCGGCGGGTGTCAATTATCTGTTATCCAAACGAACGACACTCTACACTCAGATCGAGGTGGTCAACAATCATGGGGCGATGAATACGGGATTTTCAGTATCCATGCCACAACTGCTTTTCGGTGTCCCGGGAACGGCCGTTGGTGCCAACGTGGGCATTCGCCACACGTTCTAGATAACCCAATCAGTACGCGAGGCGTGCAGGCGCCTATCCCGGTCCAATGCCGAATCTAGTCGATCTAGTTAAGGAATGTTCGCAATGAGTTCTCAATCCAACGCTGTCGAAACCGAAGTGCTGATCATCGGCGCCGGCCCCGCTGGCTCGTCCGCGGCCGCGCTGCTGGCGACGTACGGCATTTCGAACATCATGATCAACAAGTATGGCGGGGTATCCAATTCGCCACGGGCGCACATCACCAATCAGCGCGCAGTCGAAGTTCTGCGCGACCTCGGACTGGAGAAGTCGCTGCTTGAGAGCGCGACGCCCCAGCGCCTGATGGGCGAACACGTTTATGGCACCAGCCTCGCCGGTCGTGAGTTGGGGCGCTTGCGTACGTGGTATACCCATCCGCATTTTCAGGCGGAGCATGACTTGGCCAGTCCGTGCTCGGTTTGCGATATGCCGCAGGACCGTATGGAGCCGATTCTGGTCAACGCGGCGGCTAGCCGTGGCTCGACGGTTCGGTTCAACACGGAGTTTGTTCGATTCGCACAAGACGCAGACGGCGTGACGACCCGCGTGCGCGACCGCGTGTCAGGTCACGAATACGACATTCGCAGCAAATATCTGATTGGCGCTGATGGCGGCAATTCGATGGTCGCAAAGCAACTCGAACTGCCGCTCGAAGGTCAAACGGGCCTCGGTGGTTCGATTAACATCGTGTTTGATGCCGACCTGACACAGTATTGTGCCCACCGACCCGGTGATATGTACTGGTTCATTCAGCCCGGCGTCGGCATGAATGGCTTTGGTATTGGCGTGCTGCGCATGGTTCGTCCGTGGACCCGATGGATGGCTGTATGGGGTTACGACGTCAATGGGCCGAAGCCGGAACTGACGGAAGAAGAGGGCGTCCGTATAGCCCATCAAATCATCGGGGACAAAAGCATCGTGGTGAAGGTGGAGTCGATGTCGCTGTGGACCACGAACGACATCCATGCAACGAACAATATGAACGGCCGCGTCTTCTGCGCGGGCGATGCGGTACACCGCCATCCACCAATGAATGGGCTCGGATCCAATACGTCGATTCAGGACAGCTACAACCTTTGCTGGAAACTGGCGACGGTGCTTCGTGGGCATGCTTCGCCGTCATTGCTCGAAACGTACCGTGACGAGCGCGTCCCGGTTGGTAAGCAAATCGTCAAGCGAGCCAACAAGAGTATGCATTTGATGCCGCCGCTATTCGGGGCGCTCAAGCTGCCGCAAAGCCCGGATGTGGATACGATGAACAAGGTAATGGACGATCTGGGTGCGCCGACCGAAGAAGCGGCGCAGCGTCGCCGTGACTTCGACGCTGCGCTGCAGAATACGGTGATGTGTTTCAACACGCACGGTGTCGAACTGAACCAAAGCTACACGTCGGCGGCGATTGTCGACGATGGCACCCCGAAGCGGGACGCGCCGCGCGACGAGGAAATCTATTACTGGTCGACCACGCAGCCCGGTCGCCATCTCCCGCACGTTTGGCTGATCAAGGACCAGCGTCGCGTTTCCACGTTCGATCTTTGCGGCAGGGGGGAGTTCACGCTGCTGACCGGCATTTGCGGTGATCGTGCGTGGCGTGAGGCGGCTGGCCGTGTGACTGAAGAGTTGGGTGTGCCGGTGCGTGTTCACACCATTGGGCGCGGTTGCGAGTACGAAGACAGCTACAACGACTATCGGACCATGTGCGAAGTCGAAGAAGACGGTGTCCTTCTGGTTCGCCCGGACCATATGGTTGCATGGCGCGCGAACGATGCATCGGGCGATCCGTCTACGCAACTTCGCAACGTGTTTGCGCAGATTCTCGGCCGGCATTAAGCGCGCCGGCGTTTGCTTGCTCCCGCGACAGATCGCGGGAGCTCACCCTGGTACCCGAACCACCCGCTTTTTTCGATTGTCGAGGCTTGATCGTCGAACTAGTCTGCACATGCAGATTGCGGCTGCTCGCGACGCCCGGCACCGGTCATGGCGGCAGTCAGGTACGTACGAACGACGGAGTTGGCCTGGAGGCGACTGACTTGATCCGCCTGTGAAGGTCCGTTTTCTGGGGAAAAGCCGGCCTTCGAATGTCCACACGAAAGAGCGGGTCAGCGGCCGTAGATGGCCGATAGCACCAGTTCGATGAAGCTGCCGGCGTGAGGCCGTTAGAACTCTCAAGGCAGCTTTCCGGCGGCATCTGAGAACGCGTACTGCACGGGATGCTGCGTGCGGTCGGAATGAGCTCTCCGCCATGTTTCAGAACCTGGACACTATCGAGGGCGCCAGACGGTAGCATAACTAACGTTACGACCCACCCGGATCCGTTCCAAATGCCCCGCCGAGTGAAGCACAGTTGAGTCGCCGCACACCGGATCGTCTGCCGGGCGCGCGTGAATCCGGATCAGCGGCCGCTCTTCAGTTGCGCCCACAGCCGGTTCTCGAGCCGCATGATATCCGCGGGCGGCGGCAACTGCAGCGTGAGCGCGTTCAGGCGCTCCGGGCCCGGGTAAATGGCCGGGTTCTGGAGAATCTCCGGCTTGATCAGCGGCCGTGCGAGCGCGTTGGCGTTCGGGTAGAACACCTGATTCGTGATTGCCGCGCTCACCTTCGGCTGCAGGACGTAGTTGATCCACTGCATCGCCGCACCCACGTGTGGTGCGTCCTTCGGCACCGCCATCAGGTCGAACCAGAGCAGGCCGTCGCCCGGAGGGATCGCATAGCGGAGCTCGTAAGCTCGATGCGCTTCTGCGGCGCGTGCTTTCGCGATCGCGACATCGCCCGACCACGCGAGCGCGAGGCAGATGTCATTGTTTGCGAGGTCGTTGATATAGCCCGACGAATTGAACTGCGTGATGTACGGGCGGATGTTCCGATAGAGCTGATAGACAGCTTGATAGTCGGCGGGATTCGTACTGTTCAGATTCTTGTGCAGATAGATCAGCCCAACGCCGAACGCATCCTCCGGCGAATCGAGCACTGACACCCCGCAGCTCTTGAGCTTGGCCACGTACTGCGGATTGAACAGGAGATCCCATCGGTCGAGCGGCGCATCCTGGCCGAGGATCTCCTGGATCTTCGTTGCGTTGTAACCGAGACCGTCGGTGCCCCACGACCATGGCACGACGTACTGGTTGCCAGGGTCGACTGTCGCGACCATCTTCATCAGCACGGGGTCGAGATTCGCCAGGTTCGGAATCTTGCTCTTGTCGAGCTTCGCGTACACGCCGGCCTGGATCTGCTTGCTCGCGTAGCCCGAAGAAGGCACGACGATGTCGTAGCCGGACGAGCCGGCCAGCAGCTTCGCCTGCAGTGTCTCGTCGCCGTCGTAGACGTCGTAGCGCGTGTGGATGCCGGTTTGCTTCTCGAAGCCGGACACGGTGTCCTCGGCAATATTGTCGGACCAGTTGTACACGTTCAGCTCTTCGCCGCGGGCATGAGGGGCGGCTGTCACGAGCGTGATCAGGGCGGCCGCGAGGCTGGCGGCCAGCGGGGTGGCGAGTCGGTGAGGGGTCATGGCAGTTTCTCGATTGGTGATGACGGTTCGGACAAGCGGGGAAGCGCCCGGACGCTTATGCTCGCCGTGCGTCAGGGCGCCAGCCAACGCGTTCGAGCGCGTGGAGCAGCCGCTCCGCTCCGAGTGCGCTGACGTGCGTGCCCTGGCCTTCGGCGTCAGTTGCGGCGAGGAGCGCGTTGAGGATCGCCTCCTCGACCGCTTCGGCGGCGGCGACGAACAGCGGCGTCATGTAATCGGGGTTGACGCTCTGCACGGTGGACAGCGGCGCGCTCTGGCGGCCGTAGTCGGCGACCGGCAAGCCGCGGTTGCCGGTCGAGAACGCGACGAAAATATCGCCGCTCGCGTACTCGGTGCCGCCCCCAACGCGCGCGAGCCCGACCCCGGCGCGATGCGCGATCTGCGTGCACTGATGCGGCAGCAGCGGCGCGTCGGTCGCGAGCGCTACGACGATCGACCCCATGCCCGGCACGCCGGCCTCGCGCTTGCGGAACGGGGACGGCACGTCGCGCAGGACTTCGCCGACCGGATAGCCTCCGACGCGCAGCTCCTCGCGCACGCCGTAGTTCGCCTGGACGAGCGCGCCGAGCGTCCAGCCGCCGCCGTCGCCAGCGAGGCGCCTCGATGCCGTGCCAATGCCGCCCTTGAATTCGTGGCAGATCATGCCGGTGCCGCCGCCCACGCAGCCTTCGGCGACCGGACCGCCCTGGGCCGCGGCTAGCGCGTCGTGAACGTGCGCCGCGCTGACGTGTTGCCCCCAGATGTCGTTGAGCAGGCCGTCGAAAGTCTCGAGCACGACTGGCATGCACCAGTACTGGTGCGAGCCCGCCGAGGCGCGCTCGGCCTCTACGAGCGCGTCGCGCACCACGCCGACACTGTGGGTGTTGGTGAACGCAATGGGCGTGGTCAGCAGTCCGGATTCGCGGATCCATTCGAGCCCGGTCGCATCGCCGTTACCATTGAGCACGTGGTAGCCGGCGAAGCACGGGGCGAGCCGCGCCATGCCGGCGCGCGGCTCAATGACGGTCACGCCGGTCTGGATCGACACTTTGTCATTCTTTTCGACCACGGTACGATGGCCGACGCGCACGCCCTCCACGTCGGTGATGCTGTTCAGCGGGCCGGGTGTTCCGCGCCCGATCCGCACGCCGATGTCTCTGATTCGCATACCTGTTCCTCCGGACGCCCTGTGGGCGCCTTGTCATTGAGTGCGACGGTTGAACGTCGAGGTACGGCGATGGTAGGGGGCGAGGGGCTGAACGAACATCAGGCCGGAGGGCTAGGCACACCGGCGCGGAACTACACCTTTGGGTTTAGGAGAGTTTATGAAGCTAGACGTTGCGGACGTGGCGTTCCACCAGCGGCTCGGACGCCTGATTGAACGTCTCGACAATCGCCAGTTCTGGAATGCGCTGATCGACCTGTTACGCGGCGCGGTGCAGTTCGATAACTGGGTGTCGATGGTCTTCAGCCCGACGCTGAAGCCGCGCCTGATTGCGGCAAGCCCGTCCGACGCGGCGTGCGACACCCTGTTTGAGGGCTACCTGAACAACGTGTATCTGCTCGATCCGTACTATCAGTTCAGCCTCGGACAGATCAGTCCCGGCGTGTATCGGCTCGACGAGGTCGCGCCCGATCAGTTTCGCGAGACCGAGTACTTTCGGCGCTATTTCTCGGTGAACGTGCTGGAGGACGAGGTGCAGTTTCTCGCTCCCCTGCCAGGAGGGGAAACCGTTTCGCTGTCGCTCGGCAGCCGTCGGCACATCAGTGCCGCGGACGTAGGCACGCTGTACCTGTACGGCACGTGGATCCTGCCGCTGATGCGGCGCGCCGTGCGGCCGACGGACGGCCAGCCGGACAGGAACGATCGCGTGGCCGCCGAAGTCGAGTGGCGCGCGCGCTTCGAGCACGCGCTGCACGAACGCGCGAGTACGCGCCTGACGGCCAGGGAGGTCGAAGTCTCGCTGATGATCCTCGCCGGCCATTCCACCAAGAACATTGCGCGGCTGCTCGGCATCTCGCCCGCAACGGCAAAGGTTCATCGCGGCAATCTGTACCGGAAACTCGATATCTCGTCGCAGGCGGCATTGTTCGGCCTTTTCGTGGAGAACGTGCGGCAGGCGCCATGATCCGTCGCACACGACCGACTCGCGACGCCGGAGGCCGTTCAGCGAGCGGGGAAACTTGCCAATTGAACGGCTGCAGCACTCCGCAACCTGACGTTTCGCGTGCTGTTAGCTGCGCGCATTGTGCGAAGCACTTTCAAGGTCTGCTTGCATCGTTCGACGTGATCGACCATCGTGCAACGGATGCCGTGCATCGACAGGCGAGAAGACGGGTGTGGTATTCCTGTCGTCTGTTTGATGCGCATCCTGCGCAACGTCACGCTATACAGAACTTACTTTGGATCAAGGAAAAATAAAAGTAAGATTCCCGCTATCAGAAGAATGCACGAGATGGCAGCTACTTTTTTTCCAACAGTCCCTGCGACGGCACGTGATTTAAAAAACGCAGCGTATAGAAGGAAAAAGCAAACTAGTATTGAAACTGTCATGACAATAGATACATAGTTCGCGTTATACGTTTGAATTAACAAATAAATTGCGGTTGCCTGCTCCGTGGAAAAAACAAGGCTTACAATACACAACGCCACGAACCTCAGGGTCTCGTTCTTGTAGGGGTCGCTGCCAGGGAAGAAAACCTCGAAAAAACTTGTCGTCTCTTCCAGGCCCGACAGCAAGGCTTGTTCGGCCGGGGTATCCCCATATTTCTCGACTGCCTCTACAACGAGCCTCCGTGCGTCAAAAAATGATGTCAATAGATGACCAAATTTCATGAAATAGAATAAGACAATCGGAAGCAATATTAAGGCGACGGGTTTCCTTTCAAACGTATCCTGGTCCACAAAGTGCTTGACAAGAAACTCCGGAAGATTGCCTACATCGAAGACAATTGCTAGACCGGCAGCCGCCAGAACAAGATGAATCGTCCAGTTCCGCTCCAAAGCTACCGCAAGCTTTTCTGCCTGTGCAAAACTGAGTTCCAGGAGGCGCTCGAAGTCCTCGTTCATGCGACTCTCCGGTGAATGGTGAAAATGTCAAAAATGAAACTTCTTGAAGAATAGCCAAGGTTGAAGCGCGCGTTGCAGGAATCGTGATTAGATTTCCGAAGCGACCTTGCACGTGAAGCGGTTCACTGGTCGGCGCTAGCTGAATGGCGGCGGATTTGGGGCAAGCCCAGTGACAGAAGTAAAGCTCCATGGCGCTTTCAAGCCGCTTCCATGATCATGCGGTAACAGACGTATCTGACCAGAATGCCGTCACAAGAGGGTCTTCAATAGCCCATCGGACGACTGAAACGGAATCCAACGTCCAAGGAGAGCAAGCCCACGATTGCTCAGGCAGTCATACATGATGGCAAGACAGGACGTTTGCCGGCGACTTCCGCACAAACGGCGAGACCTGGCATCCCGCGTGGCGCTCGCCTATAGTCATTTGTCACGTCCGTCACTTCCGTCACTTCCGTCACTTCCGTCACTTCCGTCACTTCGCCGGGCCGCCGGCCACGGTGATCGCGGTATTGCACCCGTCGGTGCCAGGGAGGCCCGCATGCACTATGTCGGCAATAATCACGTCGCGTTTGATACCCAATCCCTCGGCTTTCCGAGCATCAAGGGCTGCCAGGCCGTTTGCTTCCAGGTGAGCGGCGGCCTCTACGGCTTCCACGACTACAAGGGCGCCGGCGGCGCCGGCGTGGACGGCGCCAAAGCCCAGGCCTTCGCCGCCTGGGCTGAACAGCACGGCACCGCTGACATCACGGCCGGCGTCGCGCTTTACGGCGTCATCAACCAGGAGCACCAGTACACGCACGACGCGAATGGCGAGCAGGACTGGAAAGCCATGCTGCTCGGCGTCGCGCGCGAACTAGGGTTCGACGGGCCCGTCTACGGCGTGCGCGTGACTTCGCACGTCGGCAAGGACGACTCGCTCTACGTGCGCTTCGACCGCGTGCAGGACGCGATGCGGATCTCGTACAAACGCTGGAGCAAGATGGAGCGCGACACCACGGCCGATCCGCTCAATCCCGATCAGCAGGCCCTGTTGCGGCCCGCGAAGTCGAGTGAGGTGGACCCCAGGTCGATCACGCGCGATACGCGTCCGTACATGGCGCAGTCGCTGAAGGACTACGAGTACGACGACGTGTATCCGGTCCGGCGCAAGGACCCGGGCAAGGCCGAGAACCTCAACATCGTCGCATCGAAGAAGATCACACGGTTTCGCTGAGCGAACGAAGGCCGGCGCGCCGGAGCTCGGCGGTGCAATGGCCCGGCGGCTCAGTGGGTCGCATTGAGCACCTGCTGCGCGGACGCGTCGAGCAGGTGGCTCAGGACGCTAGCACAACTGCCACGATGAGGCGCAGGACGTGCCGTTGCCGCCTCTCTATAGCCCGACGCCGTATTGCGGTTGCAGATGCCTACCTATCGCTCCTCTTGCCGCCGACGCCGACCTTCCCGCGCCCGACCTTGAGATGAGGCACACAGGGGCGCAGCCTTTTTCTGGAGCCGGCCGTCTACGTAACGTGCTCCGCAGGGTAGCGGGTTGTTCTGTGCGGCGTGGCCTGATAGGCGGGATGGCCCGAATCGATGCGCTTGATAGCTGACATAACTGGAACCTCCTCAGAGGATTCTATGCCGAAGCGGCACGGCGGTTATGTCGCCTTCTTGAATGTGCTGTAGTCAAATCCGCGACCAAGCGGCCAGCAAACCGGACGTGCGCCTGGCGATCGGCCGGGTTTCGGGGACATGTTCGATTGCGCTCCTGGCCCAGGAGGTTCGATCTCCTCTCCTTGGTAGCATGAACGTGACGTGGATTGTTGAGAGACAAAGGTCCGCTATCTGATTGGACCTGACGTTGGAGCGTCCGCTTGGGCGCACTGATGAACGCCCACTTATGGCCGGCAGCCGCCTGATGCGGACAGCCTGGGGCCAAGCCGTGCGACGAACATGCTATCGCGCGGAGGCGGCGCCAACTGGTTTTGCGGTTCCAGCTCGGAGCCTGAGGAGGCTGTGCTAACCTTGGTCGACGCTAACACCAGCAAAGCCGCGCTCGAGGATGAACGATATATTCGCGTTTTCTCAGGATTTCGAGCCGTTCCCCGAAGACCTGCCGAGAAAGGAGTGGCAGACAAAGTCGCTCGATTGCGCCATGGCCGATTATTGGGTGGCAAGTGATGGACGTGTCGCGCGCCGACAATTTCTGAACGACGATTACTTTGCCAGCGACACAGCCTCCTTCACGGCTTATTTGTTCCACTTCCGAAAAGGCGTGAGATTCGACCTGAAAGTCGTTGTCGCTCACGGGCGCATTCTGGAACTTCGGCGAGAGCGCGAACCTGAAGCGGGGGAAGCGGTGGCTGAGTGGACTATCCCCGTACCTGGTCCCGACGCTGAACGTCACGATTGATGCGAGCCGGTTCGCAGACGACTAGCTAAAAAACAGCCATCGCGGCATTCCACGGCCCCATGGATAGAAACGCGCAGATGCCTATACTGAAATGCGTCTGGACAGTGGCCGCTACGATTTTGGAGGCAATGACCCCGTCAAAAAACCTGGCCCAGGGGGACGCTGCGGACCCGCTTGTGGTGGCGCCCAGTGCGACCCCGTTTAGGAATGTGACCCCATCCGAGTCCCCCGTCCGGCGTGCCCAACCATCGCGAGGTTCGATCATGCCCAGACTGCACAGCAAGCCGACAGGTCTGCCTGTCGTCAACGATAGGGCCGCAGCCATCGACATTGGATCCCGGTTCCATGTCGTTGCAGTGCCACCAGACCTGTGCGACGAGCCGGTACAGACTTTCCGTGCCTTCACCGCCGACCTTCAACGTATGGCCGATTGGCTCGTGTCGCTGGGGATCAAAACCGTGGCGATGGAATCGACCGGCGTCTACTGGATTCCGGCCTACGAAATACTCGAGGCCCGGGGTCTCGAGGTAATCGTGGCCAACGCACGCGAATCCCGCGCCGTGCCAGGTCGCAAGAGCGACGTCAACGACGCGCAGTGGCTGCAGCGGCTCCATGCCTGCGGCCTGTTGCGCCCAAGCTTCAGACCCAACGGTGACATTGCCGCCCTGCGGGCCTATCTGCGGCTTCGGGAGCGACATCTGGACTACGCGGCTGCACACATCCAGCATATGCAGAAGGCGCTGACCTTCATGAACCTTCAACTGCACCATGTCGTCACCGACGTGACGGGAGCCACAGGGATGCGCATCATCCGCGCCATCGTGGCCGGCGAGCGTGATCCCGGCGTGCTGGCTGCAATGCGTGACCGCAACTGCAAGTCCAGCGTCGAGACGATCCGGGCCGCCCTGGTGGGAAACTACCTGCCCGAACACACCTTCGCGCTGCAACAGGCCCTGGCACTGTATGACTTCTATCAGGCCCGCGTCGACGAATGCGATGCACAGATCGAGCGCACGCTGGCCATGCTTACTGCCGACAAGCCTCTCCCGCGAGAGCCATTGGCGAAGGCGCGCAACCGGGCCCAACAGCCCAACGCGCTGAGCTTCGACGTGCGTAGTCTCATGTACCAGCTCGCTGGCGTCGATCTCACCCAGATCCACGGAATCGGCCCCTACCTGGCTGTGCGTCTCGTCGCCGAATGCGGCACCGATCTCGGCCGATGGCCGACTGCCAAGCACTTTACCTCCTGGCTGACCCTGTCGCCAGGGTGCAAGGTGAGCGGCGGCAAAGTCCTGTCGTCACATACGCGCAAGACAACCAATCGGGTGGCCGCCCTGCTGCGCCTGGCTGCCGTCACGGTGGGCAAGACCAGCACGGCGCTGGGCGCGTTCTATCGTCGGCTGGCCGCGCGTATTGGCAAGGCCAAGGCCGTCACCGCCACGGCGCGCAAGATCGCCGTGCTGTTCTACAACGCCATGCGCTTCGGCATGCAATACGTCGACCCCGGAGCCGACCACTACGAACAGCGCTACAAGGAGCGCGTCATCAAGCAGTTGCACAGGCGGGCAGCTGAGTTCGGCCTCTGCCTCCAACCCACCGGGGGCGTTTCTTAGGAATCGTACCTATTCCGCGCAAGTGGAGCCTATCCAATGGCCGCGCTGTGCAATTGCGTCCACCGCGGTGCATCGCTCTGGCGTTGACTTCTGTTCAAACGCATCCCGCGTCGGCTGGCGCTTTGCCCCGAAATGTACCACCGCTCCGATGTTCTGTACGATTTTGCCCGTCGCTGCGGCGAACTGCGTGCGCGCATCGCATCGCGGTCGGCGCGCTTTCGCAAACGAGCTCTACCTTTACCAACGCGATGGGCACGATTGGCACGTGAAGGTCCGGTCAACAGGGCGGAGCCGACTGTCGAATGTCACACCAGGCGCCAGGAGGAACGGCGCTTCCTGGCCGTACTCGGGCTGATTGCGCTTGGGGCGAGGCGTACCGCGATGTTCGCCCGCACCGCCGACTTCGAGTTTCCCAGCCGACTTCGGTCAGGGCTTCGCATTGTCCGGTGTGGTGCTCCTGGCCGCAGCGAAGCGGCTTTGCACAGCGACGAGTTGGTCGTCAGTGGTCGCTACCAGCCACAAACGTGCTTGCTCCACGATGTGGCGGTTGTGGTCCTTCAACGGGCCCATAGCAGTGGCAGCCTTCCAGGCCACCGGGCCAATTCGGCTTTTCCTGCCCGAGGGCGCGCCCACCAGCAGGCAGTATGGTCCAAGAGGAAGCGATACGAACGGAAGGGCCGGACTAGCGCGCACGCGCCAGTCGATGAAGGGCGCCTCGCTGATGAGCAGCGGCATGGGCAAACCGTAAAGCACACTGAAATCGTACAGCGCCAGTTGCTCCCGCACACGCGCATAGATGCGCCGGATATCATCGACAACCGCCGCGCGGATTTCATCCTCGAACATGGGCTCCTGCGCGTAGCGTGTGAAGGCCTCCTGGGCGTCCATCTGATATGCGCTGATCAGGCCGAGCTCCACGCAGTCCGCCACTGCGCGCTGGACCTCCACCACAGAGCCGGCTTCTTCCGGCTTGCCCAACTGCGCGGCCCGCAAAAACCGGCCAAGTCCCGCCTCCTGGATCGCAGGACCATCCACAGACGCATCCTTCTCACCATCCTTGTCGAGCGGCACGTAAATGTATTCTTCGTCTGCGAAGTGCAACTTCTTGCCTTCGTCAAACTTGATTTCGCCATCGATGCAGTCCAAATAGCGAGTACCGATTCGGCCATGCTCCCAAACCCAATTCTTCAGGAACGGACGTAGCGGATGCAGCCTGTCGTGATTAGCCATTGAATTCTCCAAGTGCCCCAGTATAGTTTCAAGTGGTTGCTTGGCCGAACCCTGTCCGATGCCGAATTTCTGTAGTCGACCCTGAGAGGACTTTCGACCGAATGCTCTCGCGCTTCCAACTCGTGGCCTTACCATTCGGCCGTCCTTTCGTGTTGGGTGCCCGGGCTGGCCGATCACCCTGGCCGGACGGCGTACTCGCGCCTTCGATGTCGCCCATCGGTATCGTGGACGGTGGTTCAGCGAATGCCAGCCACCGAGCAGGATGACTGAGATTGACCCGGTCCGGCGGCAGATAAGTAGTTGGTGGGGGATTGTGTGAGCCGCAATATTTTCAAAACGGCTCAAGATATGAGCCGAATGTGATAGATTGTGGCTCATGAGTACGAAATCTGCCTGGATTTGGCGTCGTGCCGAATGGCCTGACTTCACCTACGACGCGCAGATGACCGCACCTGATCTGGCAGAGGCCTACAGAATGCACGGTGTGGTCGAAGGTAAGGCCATGGCCATCGGCCTTGGTCGTACCAGCCAGGTCGCACTGGATGCGCTATCGGATGAGGTGCTGGCCACGGCCGCCATAGAAGGGGTGCGGTTGCCGCTCGATGTTGTTCGGTCGTCCGTGATGCGGCGACTCGGACTGACAACGTCGGGACCTTTCGACCGCCAGGTTGATGGCCTTGTCGAGGTCATCAATGATGCCACGACAGCGTTTGATTTGCCCCTCGATGAGGACCGCTTGTGCCGCTGGCAATCTGCGCTGTTCCCCGGTGGCACGTCCGGCATTCACCGAATCGCCGTCGGCCGATATCGCGACCATGACGATCCGATGCAGATCGTGAGCGCTACGCCAGGCCGTGAGGTAGTGCATTACGAGGCGCCGCCGTCCAGGGACGTGCCGGCGCAAATGAAGCGCTTTCTCACATGGTTCGCAAAGTCTTCGCTGGCGCAGGCCCTGGCGCCGGATGGCAAGCCGATCGATGGCTTCGCTCGGGCCGCCATCGCGCACCTGTGGTTCGAGAGCGTCCACCCGTTTGAGGATGGCAACGGACGCATTGGGAGGGCAATCGTTGACATGGCCATGGCGCAGCATTTGCGGCAACCGGTGCGCCTCTACAGCCTTTCGCGGCAGTTCCTGACTTACCGTTCGGCGTACTACGACGCCCTCAACCAGGCTCAACGCAGTAACACTGATGTCACGGTGTGGGTGCAGTGGTTCGCGCGCCAATGTACGGCAGCCTGTCATGAAGCGAACCACGTCATCGACCAGGCTATCGAGAAGCGGTGGTTTTGGGAGAGGCACGAGGGCTGCAAGTTGCATGAGCGGCAGCGGAGGGTGCTGCAGCGTCTTCTGGACGACGGGGACGGTGGCTTCCTGGGCGGGCTGAACGCCGAGAAGTATATGAAGATGACCGGCGTCTCAAAGGCCACGGCGACACGCGATCTTTCGGAGATGGTCGCAGGTGGACAACTGTGGTGCCATGGAATGGGCAAAGCTATGCGCTACTACATCAATGTGCCTGGGTGGTCACACGGCGTAACCACGGAGCGATGAAAAACCCCGGTCGCAAGAGCGAACCGGGGAGAAACTGATCCCTCACTGAATCGCCGTCATTAATTCGCTTCCGCGACTACCTGTCAGGTCCAGTCCAGACTAGTACGCGTAATGCAGCCAGTAGCTTGTCCAGCGCTGGACGAAGCCCTGCGGCCCTGCGTGCCCAGTACGTAGCCAGTCGAATGTCCATGGTCGGTTGTCAGCCGACGTTGGAACGTCCTTGCTGATGCAGAGGCCAATGGCCGCAGGCGGCCGATCTCTGCATCACGCTGCATCATGACGCCCGCACGGCATCGATCCGGCTACCCATTTGGGTGGTGTGCGCCACCTGTCCTTCTGTCATTGTGAACCCGTTGTCGCGACGCTGCCCGAAAAGGCCAGGTGAGCAATCGACGGCGCGAGGCACGTAGGTCGTATCGCAATTGGCAGGAGACTTGAAATGGAAACCACATCCTCGAGCGGAAATCCCTTGATGGATCTTTCGGACAATCTGGCGGAGATTGGTAAGCGGCTCGCGATGGCCGTCGTAGACGCCCGCAAGGATCGGCATCAAAGTGATGTCCATCATTTTCGAAGTGGTGGACATCATTTTGTCAGAGCCAACACAGAGGCCCGGCAGCCGTAAAGGTCGCCCAAACCATAATCCGGAATTCCGACGTCGCCTGGCGATGGCAGCTTGCGAACCAGGGGTGTCAATCGCCAGATTGGCCCGTGAGAACGGCTTGAACGCGAACCTCGTGTTCACGTGGCGGCGCCGGTATCTGGCGGAACAGCAAGCCGAGGCGGTGCAACTCGTTCCGGTGGCAATCGTGAACGAGGCGTCATCGGTCAATGAACCTCCTGCGCTGCCAGAGCCTGAGACCGTGAGGCCGGCTGTGCCCACTGGTTCAATCGAGGTTCGGATCGGTCGGGCGGTGGTTAAGGTCGACGGTATTGTCGACGCTGAGACGCTTCGAACGGTGTTGAGGAGTCTGCGCTCGTGATTTCTCTGCCAACGGGTACGCGTATCTGGCTTGTCGCGGGCGTCACTGACATGCGCTGCGGCTTCCGTGGCCCGGCTGCCAAGGTGCAAACGGCGCTTGAGGAGAACCCCCTTGGCGGTAACGTCTTCATCTTCCGAGGGCGCCGCGGCGATCTTGTGAAGGTGCTTTGGGCTACTGAGGACGGGCTCTGGCTTCTCGCGAAACGGTTGGAGCGAGGGCGTTTCATCTGGCCGCAGGCCGACGGCGGCAAGATCCATCTGACGAGCGCGCAGTTGTCGATGTTGCTCGAGGGCATCGACTGGCGACAACCACGACGCACCGCCGCACTCTCGATGTTGTAAACCTCGAGGAAGGCTCGTAAACTGCGACGCATGTCCGATCAAGCGCCGCTTCCCGATACTGTCGCCGAGCTCCGTGCCATGGTGCTCGCGCAACAGGCATCGCTGCTTGAGCACCGTGCATCGATTGCGAAGATGGCGGAGGAACTCGCCGCGCGAGATGACGAGATCGAGCGCCTGAAGGCGCAGATCGACAAGCTCAGGCGGATGCACTTCGGGCGCAAGTCCGAACAACTCGCCAAGCAGATCGACAAGCTCGAGGCGCAGCTGGAGGACCTGACGGGCGGCCGTGGTGCTGCCGAGGCGCGTAACCAGCGAGACAGGACACCGAATGCGCCGGCCAGCAAATCGCCTTCGCGAGAACCGCTCCCGCCGCACCTGCCGCGCGAGGAGATCGTACTCGAGCCTGATCCGCTCTGCCCGGTGCGCGACGACCATGCAGCCGCTGGGCGAGGACGTATCCGAACAGCTCGCGCGCGTAGCCGCCGCATTCAAGGTGATCCGCACGATCCGGCGCAAATTGCTTTGCCCCGGCTGCGGCCATATCGAACAACTGCCGATGCCGGGCCTGCCGATCGAGCGCAGCATCGCGCATCCGAGCCTGCTGGCCGATATCGCGGTATCGAAGTTCGCGGATCACCAACCTCTGTATCGCCAGTCGGAGATCGCGGCCCGCGACGGGGTGACGCTCGATCGCGCCAGCATGGGCCGTTGGATCGGCCAGATCGTCGAGCTCTGCATGGTGCTGGTCGAGGCGATCCAGCGCTACGTGCTGGCTGCCGGCAAGCTTCATGGCGACGACACGACGGTTCCCGTCCTCACACCGGGCAACCAGAAGACGACAACCGGCCGATTCTGGGTCTATGTGCGCGACGATCGACGCTCGGGCTCGACGGAGCCTGCGGCAGTCTGGTTCACGTACTCGTCGGACCGCAAGGGTGTTCATCCGCAAACGCACCTCGCCAACTTCAAGGGAATCCTGCAGGCGGATGCCTACGCCGGCTTCGATCAGCTGTACGCAAGCGGCGACGTCTTCGAAGCGGCATGCTGGGATCACGCGAGGAGGTACATATACGACGTTCACGAGCGTACGCCGACTCCGGATACCCAGAAACTGCTCGAGATGATCGGCGAGCTCTACAGCATCGAAGCCGACATTCGCGGCAAACCTCCCGATGAGCGGTTGCGTGTGCGGCAGGAGAAGAGCAAGCCTCTGCTCAACGCGTTCGAATCGACGCTCAGGGCCAAGCTTGCGACGCTGTCGAAGAAGTCTACGCTCACGGGCGCGATCAACTACTCGCTGAACCACTGGGCGGCGCTCACGTTCTACTGCGAGGACGGACGCGCCGAGATCAGCAATGTGCTTGCAGAAAATGCCCTGCGTTGTGTAGCGTTGGGCAGAAAAAACTATTTGTTCGTTGGCTCCGACAGCGGCGGTGAGCGTGCGGCGGCGATGTACAGTCTCATCGGTACGTGCAAACTCAACGAAATCAACCCACGTGCTTACCTCGAATACGTGCTCACTCATATTGCGGACCACAAGGTCAACCGCATCGACGAACTGCTTCCCTGGAACGTGGCCGACAAACTGAAGCCGGCCGCTCCGCCCACGCCCGCCGTTTGACCGGGTAGATCCAGATAGATCGTGTCCACGATCATGGAAACGATCTATCTGGATCTACCCGGACCTCTCCACGCTCTCACATCATGCCCCACGCGCGCGCGAATCGGGGACCGGCCCTGCCGAGCCGCTTACGGAGATTGTCGGGCGAGTCGGACGGAGCGTTGTGGCAGTACACGGCCGGCGTCGCATGCCATCAAGTGGGGTGATCTGGCGCCATGGCGTCGTCGCGACGGCCGCACACACGATCAGGCGTGAGGACGGGATCGAAGTCACATTGACCGACGGCAGTAGGGTCGCCGCACTCCTCGCGGGCCTGGATTTGGGCACCGACCTCGCCGTGCTGAGACTGGACGGCGTGGACCTGGAACCAGTCGAGTCTGGTGATGCCCGGTCACTGAAGCCGGGTCATATGGCGCTCGCTGTCGCGCGTGCGGACGAGTTCGGGGTCAGCGCTGATTTCGGTGTAGTCGGCAGCACAGGGGGGCCCTGGCGCACGTGGAGAGGTGGACAGCTCGATGCGTTCGTGCGACTGGACGGCGGTCTGCGCCCGGGTTTCTCCGGGGCGGCCCTCGCAGATATGCGCGGGCAGGTCATGGGCATCTGCACGTCGGCACTGATGCGCGGCGCCGGCATGGTGATTCCCGGAATGACTGTGGAGCGCGTCACCGATGAACTGTTGGCCAAAGGGCGCGTCTCACGGGGCTACCTTGGCGTCGGCACGCAGCAGGTCAGCCTGCCAGACGCGTGGGTGAACAAACTGAACCTGCCGTTCAATAGCGGATTGCTGATCAATTCGCTTGCGCCGGGCAGTCCCGCAGAACAGGCGGGCGTGCTCATAGGCGATGTCCTGATCGAACTGGACGGCAGGCCGTGCCGCGACATGGACGGCGTGCACGCCGCGCTGGGCTCCGCTAGCATTGGAGAGCAGTTGCAAATCACGTTGATCCGAGGTGGCGAACGCCACGCGTGTTCGGTAACCGTGGGCGAACGTCCCCAACGGAATTCGTGCAGGTGAGGTCCGGGAAGTGGCGAAATGTCGGATGGACAGATGGTACACATGGGGCCGGTGCGGGTCGCGGTGATTGCGGCATCGTCGCAGGTGCGCGCAAGCCTGCAAACACTTGTCGAGGCGACCCCGGCGCTCGAGTTGGTGGGTAGCGCAGCCGACGCCGAAACGCTCGCCGATTGCCTCGCCGGTTCGGTGCCGGATGTGGTCGTGACCGACATCGAGCCGGATGCGAGCGACGCGCTCAAGACGCTAGTCGAACCCGGGCCACCGGGGCTTGTCCTGTTGATCGACGACCCGGATAGCGATTGGATCCTTGACGTGCTGCCCGCCGATGCGACGGCGATCCTGCCGCGCAACGCGATGCCAGCCGAAATCGTCGTGTCCATCGAAGCCGTCGCCGCGGGCCTTTGCGTGTTGTCGCCCGACCTCCTCGCACGGCTGCTGGCCGGAAGAAAACCGTCGCGCCAGATGGCATCCGGCGAACTGTTCGAAGCCTTGACCTTACGGGAGATCGAAGTGCTGGCGATGCTCGCCGACGGACTCGGCAACAAGGAGATCGCGCGGCAACTCGACATCTCGGACAACACGGTGAAATTCCACCTCGCCTCGATCTTCGGGAAACTAGGCGCGACCAATCGCACCGAAGCGGTGATGCTCGGCATGCGGTACGGATTCGTCATGGTGTAGAGAGACACGACGAGCCTCGCCCCGCAAGGACATTGTCCGCTGCTCTCGCATCTTCGACCCGTCAGTCAACCTGGCCTGCACCTCGCCGTGGGGCGCGTGCTTCGCTACGTTCGCAACCATCTGCAGGAACCCGACGCGCTATCGCTGAGTGCGCTGGCCGTAGTGGCCGCCGCGCGCGTTCACCATTCGGCGCGATACCCGCGTTTGGATCGATACGGCGAATGGCTGGCTCGTCATCGATGCGGCTGCGCAGGCGCTTGCCGACGACGTTCGCGGCCTGCTC